>JBBITB010000019.1:0-69111 GCA_037440985.1 Microcoleaceae cyanobacterium bin_387 | reverse complement strand
TGAGCTTAAGTATCGAGATAAATTAATAGAAATACTCTAGTTTCGCAAGAGGTCTTATGAGTTAGAGCCAGAAATCGAGTTTCTCTAATACCTTCGCCAAAATTTCACCTTTTAGGGTGGAATTTTGCCTGGGTTCCTTTGGGTGTTGCTCCTGAAAAATACCTTCCCCAAAAAAACGATAGGCTGGGATGGGGGTAGTTTATAAAATAACAATGAACCAGGGTAAATTGCCAGCTTTTGTTTAATAAATAGGTGAAATAAAATGAACCACAAAGACACAAAGGAGATATACTCATTTCCCATGAAAATTGGAAATGACTATACTTTTGCCACTGCTGCAGCCCGCACTAATTATAAGTAGGTAGGCATAATTATTGGCATATTTAAAAAACTTGGGTTCTACCGACATTAGGATGTGAGAAATCCCTCAAAAACATAACCAGGAAAAGTTTGCCGAAAAGTTTATCAAAATAGAACTATCAGAAAATAAAACCTTTGCCAAATCTCGCTTTTTCCTGTTTCGACTGTAGACCAAGCAATTCTAGTGAGGCTACGCCGCCCCCTAAGCTACGCTGACCCCTAGGGGGTTCGTGGTTCGGGGTTCGGTAGAGCCAAAAGTTTGTAGTTGGGATTGAGCCCTAATTGTGATTAAGCCCAAAGACAAGCTATATTTTGCTTGTGCGTTTATTTATGTTCACCGACTTACATTAATTTCCTAAAATTGAGCAGGTATGCACAGAAGTTATCGCGAGCATGAACATAAAGCATTTGACTTAAAATCAACAATAGTTTAACATCATTTTGAGCATTCCATTGAACAATATATAAGCACTAGAATGAATATAGCAAAGCCGAGGGTCTGTGAATCAATTACCTATGAAAATTGGCGATCGCGTCCAGGGTATATAAGCGAGGGAGATTCTGACTTTGAATCTATTCATGTTCTCATGGGTAAATTTCTAGCTGATCGCCATTCACCAGATCCTTTACCAGACACATTGCTGCTGACAGAAAACCCCAAATTTCAGTGGGGTTACGGACAGCCCCTAGAGAAGGTGATTAATTGTCAGGCAGATTTGGAATTTCTGATGAAACACCCCAGGCTATTTCGCAATGCCATTTCTATCATTGAACCCTGGGAACACGTCGGACAAAATCCACATCTTGAAGATGTCCGGGCATCCCTTAATGTTGCGTATATTGCCCAAAAAATTGCTGATTGTGATTCAATTTTATTTCCTGTATGGTCTTCTGGACTACTCGATCCTGATGTGGTAGTGCCTTTGATTACATCAGGGTTAGCCGTGGTAGTAGAAGGCGGCGATCCCTCAGTCCGTGATGCTACTACTTTTGCCGGTGGCAAATGCTCCCTCAATGATCTCCATTGTCTGGTAGAAAAACTGTTAATTTCGCGATCGCCTACGAGTGCTTTAGCGTTGTTTATTTGTTTGGGACATCAATTGGCTGCCCAAGGACATATCAATCTGATCAAACAAGCGGTTCGACAAGTGCTGAGTTTAGAGTCCCTCGCGAGAGACGACGAGGGGAAAATGTTAAAGGCTCTCAAGCGTGTTTGTGAAAAAATTGAAGAAGTTGGCAGTTCCCTCAAAATTACCAAGGGTAACGGGCAGATAATTGCCGAAGGTTGGGATCATCCAGAATTTGCTGTCGGACCGAATGAACATCAAGAAGTTGGCGAACGAAGGTTACATCACTACCAGTCCCCAGATGGCGAGGCTCTTGGTATTCCCCAAGAGTTAATCACCACTCACGAAATTACTGCTGATCAATATGAAGGCGTAATTGACACAGCCATTGAGTATGAGCGGGAAGTGAATATTGCTATGTTTCACTCCGATGAAGTTAACCAAGAAGCCATCTTATTTGCTAACTGGGCATACCGTTTGCTGCATGATGCCATTATTCCCCATCGCTCAATTTTAGCAGGTAGTCGGCTGGCATGGTTACTGAAATTACCGGATGCGATCGAGATTTTGTGTTCTACCACTATTGGCGATGAAATAGTTACAGAATGTTCTGCCACTTGCATCATCTACAAAGATTTTGAGAGTAAACAAATTCGGTGATCGTTTACCTGTCAGTTTCACCCAGAATTATTGTCGGATTTGCGAACAGTGGGAATGTGTGAACCTCCCAGCTATGCAAGGTTGAAGACTGATGATGGTGCAAGGCTATTTGCCCGAATGTTATACGAAGGGATGCAAGAGTAAGCAGGGAACACAAAGAGCGATCGCTCTAACCAAGCTCACTGATTCAAAAGAAAGTATGTCACATCTTAACTACCTAGAAATTCTGCAAAACGGTTTGCCTCCAAGCAACCTTGCACCCAAAAACATTGTCATTATTGGCGCAGGAATAGCTGGATTAATGGCGGGCTTATTGCTCAAAGAAGCAGGGCATAACGTCAGTATATTAGAATCCCATAAACGCTTAGGTGGGCGCATTTTCACTTATCGAGATTTTGCGGGAAAAATGTATGGTGAATTTGGTGCTATGCGTTTTCCGCGCCAACATCCCCTCGGACAGTATTTGATTAACGAAAAATTTAAACTTCCCACTCAACCGTTTCCTATCTACGATGAAGACACTTTTATCCACCTACAGGGCAAATCAGTACGGAGGAAAGACTTTCATCCTAATCAGTTTGATTTTAATTTACCACAACATGAAGCCAATAAGAGTCCAGAACAATTATTACAAAATGCCGTTCAACCTTTAATTGATATTGTAAAAAATGAAAATAAGGAATTGGCATGGCAGCATCTAGTAGGAGATTTTGATCAATACTCCCTCATTGGTTATCTTAAATTCCGAGGTTTAAGTGATGCAGCGCTTTCCCTATTAGGTTCAGTTCTTCACTTAGAATCCCGTTATCACTTCTCATTAGTGGAATGGTTTACCCACTACTATGAGGATGTTTTTGGTGACTTAGTTTATATTACTGACGGAACCGATTCATTAATCAAATCCTTTGAACTTTTCTTGATGGATAATATCCGCATGGGGAGTCAAGTTTGTGCCATTGACCAGACGGATCATCAAGTCGTTATCTATTTTCAAACTACGCCCGGTTTTGCTCAGAGTATCACAGCCGATGAATGTATTATTACGATTCCTTTTGTTCTCTTGCGACATTTAGAAATTAATGGCTTAGAGCCCGCCAAGTGGTCTGCTATTCGGAACTCTTATTATGGTAGAGCGCATAAGATTTTTATGCAATTTAGCGATCGCTGGTGGGAGAAGAAGTATGAGATAACTCATGGAGTCACCATTACCGATCTGGCAATTCGTCAAGTGGTTTATACTCCAGCCGGACAAGATCATCGCTATCAAAAAGGAGTAATTATTGCCTCCTATGGATGGGAGCAAGACAGCATGGCTTATAGTCCTTTATCTGAAGAACAGCGAGTAACTCAAGCCCTAGAAGATTTAGTGAAAATTCATCCCGAAGCCAAAGATACCTTTGAGTTTGGGGTTTCATACGATTGGTCACTTGATGCTTTTGCGGGAGGAATTGGTCCATTATTTCGTCCCTACGAAATGAGTAGCCAATTCTATCTCGACTTGATTCGTCCTGTGAATCGGATTTGGTTTGCTAATGATGCTTGCGATCGCAGTCATCGTCGTTGGATTGAAGGTTCTCTCAGAGCCGCGATCAAGAATGCCTATGCTCTGCATATTGGCATGAGAAACGAATTACCCGGTAAAGATTAAGTTGAAAAAGGAGTTTTGAAAATGACTAAAAAAAATAATCCTCAACTTGCTGCAATCAACTCTATAAAGAATAAAGTCACTAAGATTTCGTCTTTTGCAGAGATATGGGAGTCTCCCTCAGGCGAAAAATCTCTTTATAGCACTATTACTTTTCAGCCAGGCGAAATTATTTCGAGATTTGAAAGCAAAACAAGATTAACAGAGCCAAACTACTTAACACTACAGTTAGATGAACATGAACATATTATGCTGGAACCAGAGTTTTTGCAATAATATATAAATCACAGTTGTCAACCCAATAGTTTCTTTGATACCCAAAAATATGTTTTAACTTGTTTAAAAAAGATAGAGGTAGGTGAAGAAATAACTTTTTTCTATCCCTCGACAGAATGGTCTATGGCCACTAGCTTTAATTGTTATTGTACCAGTCAGGAATGTTTGGGAATTATTCAGGGAGCTGCACATTTACAGCAAAATATCTTAAATAAATACAAAATAAGTGATTATATAAAACAAAAGCTATATCAATCCTTGAATATTTAAGAAGAAACCCGGTCAATAAGTGCGAAACTAAGTCTGATGATCACAACATTACATAAGGTCAATTTAAGGTCTAATTTGGCACTAGACCATTTTGATCTTAATAAAAATTACAATCCTTTTTTTCTATCATGAAAGAACCTAATATCAAACCGCAAAAAGAAATATTTTCTAGCTTAAAAAACTTAAAAAATAAGCGTTTTTTTCCTATTATTAAGCGACAAATATGTTTCGATAAATTAAAAAATAAATATCCCAATCTTCATGTTTTTTATGTATTTTTTAACATCACTGCTATATGGGCTGGTTTTTTTCTTCTACTTGACTCATGGGTTGCTGGAATAAATCTTTTAGCAGCACCGATCCCTAAATTTATTCCAGAAATTCTGTTGCGTTATCTAAGCATATTAATAATTGGTCTGATATTGCTTCTCTTAGATGACTTCTCTTTAAAGGAGTTACTATTTGGAAGAAAAACTCCTTCTGAAAAATCTGTTGATACTATGAATGTTAGGGAGAAAATATTTCATGATTTTAAATGTAATTATCCTAATTTATCTACTCTTTACACTTTCATTGCTATCCTTTTATGTTGGTGTGCTATGTTCGGCTTTTTTAACAATATTTCAGTTCAGCCTTTTATCCGATCAATAATATTAATATTGGGTGGGTTGTTTTTTCTTTATATTGATGATAAGAAACTAGATGAACTTTAACAATTAATGTGAAGATTGAATAGATAATGACAACTCCAAAAAGCTCCTATCGGCAATTATCATATCAAAAAGGAAAAAATAATGACTGGTGGAAACGTCAAGATTTGCGCTATGTTGACGGTCATTTATTTTTAGGAAACCAAAATCTTTACGAACTTGCGTGTTCGGCTGCAAAACCTTGTTATGTATATAATAGTTCTCGGATAAAAGAGAATATTTTGCGCCTTCATTCGGCATTAGAATCTGTCTCTTTGCCCTATCGTATTTTTTATGCTATGAAAGCTAATCGTAATTTTTCTGTATTAACATATATACGCGGACTTGGGTTATCTGGTGTTGATTGTTGTTCTCCACAAGAACTTATCTTAGCTAGACAGATGGGCTTTTTGGAAAAAGAAATTACTTATACAGGTACTTCAGTCTCTAACGAAGACCTAACTATCATTGCCAGACATCCTAGTATTTTTCTTAACTGTGACTCTTTAAGCCAAATTCGTCGTGTCGGACAATTAAATTCAAGAAAAGAAATCGGTATCCGTGTTAATCCAAAGATTGGTTTAAGCTATGCTGATAAGCAAGAACTTGGATATTCTGGAAACAAAACTACCAAATTTGGCATCTATAAAGATTCATTTGTTGAAGCATTAAAGTTAGCAAACAATTACAAATTGGAAGTTAGTGGAATTCATTATCACGCCGGCTGGGGATTTTTGAATTCCCAACTACCAAAATTAGAAATGGTTTTAAATGAGCTTCACTGGTTTATCAACCAAGTGCCGACACTAAAATATGTCAATCTTGGTGGTGGGCTTGGAGTTCCTATTACTCAAGAAGATCACTGCCTTGATGTGACAGAATGGGCAAAAATTATTGCTAAGTTTCTTGCTAATCGAGATTTCCATGTCTTTTTTGAGCCTGGTGATTATATTGTCAAGGATGCGGGGCTGCTTTTGTTACAAATCAACACTATAGAGCGGAAAGGAGATACCAATTTTGTTTATGTAAATGGTGGCTTTAATATAAATCTCGAACCAGCTTTCTATCAACTGCCTCTAGAAGTAGTTCCACTATTATTACCGAAAGAAAAAGATATTGATTCTGATGGAATAACAGTCACTATTGCTGGCAATATCAATGAGGCAATCGATATTTTAGCAACAGACATCTATCTTCCACCAGTACAAGAGGGTGATTTTTTAGCTTTTTTGAATGCAGGTGGTTATGGTTCATCTATGAGTTCAAATCACTGTATGCGAGGGGATTTTATGGAATATTTCATTTATAATAAAAGTTAAAATTATTTTGTAAAATAGCTACTACTACAGGTAGCCGATTGAAGTTCTAAAGTTAGTAACTAGAGTTTTCGATCACGTTGGAACCACCGCAGGAGATCGGATCATTCAGAGTGTTGTATTGTAGATGATCAATCTCCGATAGTATTGTCGTGACTGTCTTGATTGTCAAGTGCAATCGTTTGTATTTCAAAAATCAAATATGAGTAAACTCTTCGTCTAACTCATCGGGTGGATTGCCCATAAAGGCAATATCTAATTTTCTAGCTAAATAGTAATACTTTACACGCAATTATAGAAAACTTACTCCGTATTTTTGAGGGTGTGATCAAAGATACAGCACTTTTCGATATTATGAGGTATGTTAGATCCCCCTAGCCCCCCTTCCCAAGGGGGGGACAAAGAAAGTCCCCCTTCTTAAGGGGGATTTAGGGGGATCAAGATGTACTGCATAGCAGAGGAAACTGCTGTATATTTCAGATGCAATAATTCCATAATTCATATCTTGCACCACCAGATTATTGAGAAAATCATAGTGTCAAACCTTTATTGATCCGTAGTGTAGGCACTGCCCACCTTAGCTTTATTAAGGTATAGTGTTGGTATGTCTGAAAGTTATAGGTGTAATAAGTTTCAGGCATTTGACTTTAGCTATGTATCCTATTAAACTAAACTTCAGAATGCAAGGTTGAAGACTCATGATGGTGCAAGGCTATTTGCCCGACTCTTATACGAAGGGATGCAAGAATAAGCCTGCAATAGAAATAGCGATCGCTCTCACCAAGCTCACTTATTCAAAAATATGGTATGAGAGAACTACCTAGTAAAGATTAAGGAGTTTTGAAAATGACTAAAAAAAATAATCCTCAACTCGCTGTAATCAACTTTATGCAGCGAAGTGCCGAAGATAAAAATTTACAACAACTACTACAACAGATATTAGGAGTAGGCGATGGCAATATTAGTAATAAAAAGGAATTAGATCAGGATGAAATGGAAGCTATTAAAGGAGAGAAAGGTGCTGAATTAACAGAATTTGCCCGTTCTCAGGGTTTTAATTTCTCTGTGCAAGATTTGCAGACTGTAGTACAAGCATTTGACGATTATCGTGAGAGGAAAATCTCTGATGTTGCGTTATTTAAAATTCTCGGTATCGCTCGTGATGCTATAGCTTTGTTATCCACACAAAAAATAATTTATTTATTTTCACGAGGACGAACCTATCAAAAAGTAGTCTCGGAATCGTCGACAACAGACAAACGAAGTCACTATAAAATTGCCGCGATTAAATTTATGCAGCAAAGTGGTGATAATGAAATTATACAAAAAAGGTTAGAGCAAATCTTAGGAGTAGGTGATGGAGACATTAGTAATGAGAATAAATTAGATAAAGATGAAGCAGAGGCTCTTAAAGGAAAGCAAGGTGTTAAATTCATAGAGTTTGCCCGCGAACAGGGCTTTGATTTCTCTTTACAAGATTTGATTGATGTTGTGGAAGCATTTGAGAACTATCGTGAGGGAAAAATTTCCGATCTTGAATTATTCCAAATTTTAGAATTATCTGCTGATAATGTAGATCTAATACCTTCTCTCAAAGTTCAAGAAGTAACTTATCGTGGTCAACGCTATATCAAAATTGATGGCGTATCTATTCCCATATACACTAGTAGAGAGCGAAAAGAAAATAATTTGAAAACTGACGAAGACACTTTTTTTGGTTAGATTTTTAGATTATTTTCTGAAAAAGTGATCCCATGATTCATACAAATTCTCATTTCCGATTAAAATTATGAACTACTCTGCCACCTACCAGCCCTCTTTATTTCCCCTATTCCATGAAAGACTTCAGACCCACTTTCCGGGTGCTTTGCCTTTAAGAAGATATATGGAGGAAACTTTTCAATATCTAAATCAACACGGGTTTGAAGATGAAAATACTTTGGGAGTAATTGCCACTTGTCGTGATGAGATTACTGAACCATTATTAAATGAAGTAATCAAGTATTGGGGAAAGACTTTCAACTTCTCCAGTTTAGGCGGTTTTGTCTTAGGAGGAAAAACGGGAATATCTGCCTTTCTTAGTCATATAGCACTTCTTGGATAGATGAGGTATTCATTTAAACTTGAAACGCTTGACAAAACTGGGTTTTGGCATACTCCATCTTTGTGAGAACCGCTATACCCCATTTCTTAATAATATAGGTCGTTTTGCCTTTTATGCTATGCCTCACATCGCGATTTCTCAAGATGGGGAAATTGGTAGTGTTTATCGAGAAGGAATGGGAGAATTATCTCATGCCTGTGGTTCTCTAATTTCAATTGTTAAGGAATTAGATTCAGGGCGAATTAATTTTTTCACCGATCCCGATGATCTCGAACAATGCACAATTCGGCAAAAAATTATTTCATCTATTCATTATGGTAAATATTTGGATACATTGAGTATTACTAAATTAGCCTGTCAAATCATTAGTGATGATCTCAAACGTATTTTAACAATTGTTGATTCCTCTATTTACAATTATGGAGTTTTTACAGGGATTTTGATTCATGGCCCAGATGATACTGATTGGATTTATCCTCATGATCGTTATGTGGTGGGAGGAAAAATTTGAAACTCACTGTTAGCAACATAGATTAGACTTCTTGCAGAAGTCAGGGAACACCGAATAAAAATGAGACTCGTTAAATCTAGCTTCTTCTCACTGTCACGATTGTTTCATTTCTCAATATACGTTGAAATGACTATCATTGGTAAGTTGGGTTGAGCACTGGGAAACCTAACATATCGGGACTTAGATAAAAAACTAGGGAAAAAAGGCTGGCGGGGTTGTCACCCCGCCAGGGTGAGGAGTTCTTTAAATAAGCGATCAGGAGCTATCATTATCTTTACTCCACTCGATGGTTAAAAATACTGTACTATTCCGAAGGCTTATCTTTTTTGGGGGGTGAAAATTGTCGATTTCTCACCTCATTAGAATACTCTTTAACAGCATTAGTAATCGTCTCTCTTAAATTAGTATATTTTTTGACAAAAGGGGGTTGCCATGCCGATAAACCTAAGATATCAGGAGTTACTAATACTTGTCCATCACACTGAGAACCCGCTCCAATTCCAATGGTAGGAATGGTGAGTTTTTCCGTGATTCTTGCTGCTAATTCAGTGGGTATATGTTCTAATACTATCCCAAAAGCACCCGCGTCTTCTAGCGCGATCGCTTCTTGAAAAATCCTTTCTTGTGCTTCAGGAGTTTTCCCTTGTTTGCGATAACCGCCAAATTGATGTACAGATTGAGGTGTTAAACCCAAATGTCCTAAAATAGGAATTCCGGCATTAGTCAGATGAAAAACCGTATCCGCGATCGTGTCATTTCCCCCCTCTAATTTAACCGCTTGAGCTCCCGTTTCTTTCAAAACTCTACCCGCGGAGTGCATTGCCTGTTGACGACTTTCTTGATAAGTTAAAAAGGGTAAATCAACCACGACTAAAGCTTGTTTTACTCCGCGACAAACCGCTTTGGCATGATGGATCATTTCATCAAGTGTTACCGGAAGAGTTGTCTCATAACCTAATGCCACCATCCCTAATGAATCGCCGACTAAAATGATATCAACTCCCGCGTTATCTAGCACTTGGGCAAAGGCATAATCATAGGCGGTAAGGGCTACAAGAGGACGGCCTTGTTGTTTCCATTGAATTAATTGCTGTGTTGTGACTACCATTTTATGACAAGTTTTTTCTCTATTGGATCAGTTTAATATTAAGCTTAAAGGATGTCTTTTACCTTTTTTTCAATCTTTCCCTAAATATACAAAATCATCTGCTTTTAGTATTGACTTTTTACAGCTTTCATGGTATGGGATTGGGGATTGGGTAATTGATAATCGCTAATTGTCAACTGTCAACTGTCAACTGTCAACATTATTCCTTGGCAAAAAAGGTTATTTGGATGGCATAAATTGACGGACATCTAAAAAACGATTAGCCGCATTATCCCCAACAATTAAAGGTAATTTACCATCCCATTTTTCTATGGCTTGTTTCTGCAAAATTTCTGGTGTCAAATTTTCCCTTAATAACCGTTGTGCTTCGGCTTCACCCCCTGCTAAATTAACTTTAGCTTCCGCTTCTCTTAAGGCTTTTTGGGCAATAAATTCAGCTCTTTTTGCTTCCTGTTCGGCGATTTGTTTCATTTCTACTGCCTCACTAAATTTCTGGGAAAAATGAACATGAACTAGGGAGATATCATCAACGGAAATATGATAAGGACTTACACGACTGGCTAATAATTCATCAACTCCTGCTTTGACTTCTTCCCGTTTCTTAATAATTTCTTCCGCGGTATATTTCGCCATAATTGCTTTTAATACTTCTTCTACCGCGGGGTTAATAATACGTTCAATGATTTGTTTCTCATCGCCGATTTCTTGAAAAATTACATTCGCTTCTTCGGGAATAATATGCCAATTTAGGGCAACATCTGTAAAGACTTCTTGTAAATCTTTAGAAGATGCTTCCGCTGAAATTTGTTGTTTCTGCACACGAACACTTAATTTTTCTATGGTATTAACTAAAGGAATAATGAAATGAATTCCCTCTCCTAATACGGGTGTTTGGACTGCTCCAAAACGCATTAAAACGCCTCTTTCTCCGGCGTTAATGGTAAAACAACTACTAAAGATAAGGGCAACTGCTAATAATAAAACAGTAATGAGAGGAAAAAAAGAAAATTCTTGAGTTTTTTTCATGTTATACAGGAAGGAAGAAGGAAGAAGGAAGTTGACAGTTGACAGTTGACAGTTGACAGTTGATAATTTAGGACTTACGCACTAAGAAATTACGCCATTCCGTTGAGCGACAAGCTCAAACCCTTATGCTGCCGTTGCAGTGCGTAAGTCATAGAATTAATAATTGTCAACTGTCAACTCTTAACTGTCAACTGTCAACTGTCAACTGTCAACTGTCAATTACCCGTTAAAAGAGAAAATAACGTTGCGCCATTGGTAAAATGGTAGCAGGTTGACAGGTTAATAATTCGCCATCGGCTCTCACTTCATAGGTTTCGGGATCAACTTCAATTTTGGGTAACAAGTCATTTAATTTCATATCCTTTTTGGTAATTTTGCGCGTCCCTGACACCGCGATCGCGGGTTTTTGTAACTTTAAGAGCGCGGGAATTTCTCGATCTAATGCCACTTCTGAGATGAAAGTTAAAGAAGTCGCGCACATCGCGTTACCAAAACTACCAAACATGGGGCGAGAATGCACCGGTTGAGGTGTCGGAATACTCGCGTTAGCATCTCCCATTTGGGCATAAGCAATCATACCACCTTTTATCACTAATTCGGGTTTGACACCAAAAAAACTGGGTTTCCAAAGACATAAATCTGCTAATTTTCCTTCTTCTATTGATCCGACATATTCACTTATACCGTGGGTAATTGCCGGATTGATTGTATATTTGGCGATATAACGTTTGGCTCTAAAATTATCATTAATGCCCTCACTTTCCACCCCTTCTCCTGGGTTAGTTATGGATGGTAAATATCCCCGTTGTACTTTCATTTTATGGGCGGTTTGCCAGGTGCGAATAATGACTTCTCCTACTCTTCCCATCGCTTGAGAATCAGAGGAAATCATACTAAATGCTCCTAAATCATGTAAGATATCTTCTGCCGCGATCGTTTCTCTTCTAATCCGTGATTCGGCAAAGGCAACATCTTCGGGAATACCGCGATCTAAGTGATGACAAACCATCAACATATCTAAATGTTCTTCTAAGGTGTTGATAGTATAGGGACGAGTGGGATTAGTTGATGAGGGTAAAACATTTAATTCTCCACATACTTTAATGATATCTGGCGCGTGTCCTCCCCCGGCTCCTTCTGTATGATAAGTATGAATGGTACGCTCTTTAAATGCCCCTATTGTACTTTCCACAAAACCCGCTTCATTGAGTGTATCGGTATGAATTGCTACTTGTACATCATAAGCATCTGCTACTCTTAAACAAGTATCTATAGAAGTGGGAGTCGTTCCCCAATCTTCATGGAGTTTTAACCCCATTGCACCCGCGACAATTTGTTCTACTAAGGCTTGGGGTTGACTACTATTTCCTTTGCCTAAAAATCCTAAGTTAACTGGAAAAGAATCCGCGACTTGTAACATTCGATGAATATACCAAGGTCCCGGAGTACAAGTTGTCGCGTTTGTACCTGTCGCGGGGCCGGTTCCACCTCCGATCATTGTCGTAATTCCAGACGCGATCGCGGCTTCTATTTGTTGAGGACAAATGAAGTGAATATGAGTATCAATTCCTCCGGCGGTAAGAATCATTCCTTCTCCCGCGATCACCTCGGTTCCTGGGCCTATAATAATATCAATATTATCTTGAACAAAGGGATTTCCTGCCTTACCAATCTTAAATATTTTTCCCTCTTTAATGCCAATATCTGCTTTGATAATACCCCACCAATCCAAAATCACTGCATTTGTGATGACTAAATCTACAGCACCATCGGCATTAGAAATAGGCGATTGTCCCATGCCATCACGAATTACTTTACCCCCTCCAAATTTTACCTCATCTCCATAAATGGTGAGGTCTTTTTCTATTTCAATAAATAATTCGGTATCTGCCAGACGGACGCGATCGCCCACTGTCGGCCCAAAAGTTTCCGCGTAAGCACGACGATCCATTCTATAACTCATTGAAAACTCCTGATAATTAAAGAAGGAAGAAGGAAGAGGGAAGAAGGAAGAGGGAAGATTCGTCGGTTGGGTTGAGGCTCCAAACCCAACATCTTCGTTAGATTAAGTATCGCTCAACCCAACCTACAAAAAATGGCGAAGGGATTGAGTAAGTCAAGGCTTTGTAATTAATTCTGTACGGGTACTTAAGATATAGCAATCCGTCAGGAGTCGTCACAAATTTAATGTTAATAATAGGAGTGCGGAGTTGGCGCAAGCCCCTGTGCGCCGCGACTCAGCCTGTGCAGAGCATCAGAGCGTCTCGCTTTGGAATAGTTTCGCAGCCAGCGCGAAGTGGACTCCGAAAACTCTCACAACCTATTTAGGATTGCTATAGCCAGTCTAAATCATTCATACAGATTTGTCGGGGTAGTGCCAGAGAGCCTACCCCTGAGCAATCGGGGCAACCACGGGGGGATTGCCTCCACGTTAATTGTAGGACTCATTTAGACTGGTTATATATTGAGGAAACTAGATGCTTGAAGTTGACTGGCTTGGATACCTACCAAAGTCGCCAAAACATCTCCACTTCCTGAGAATTTAAGGATCGCGCCAGTGCTACCTTGGCTAATCTCCAACTGATTAAAATTGAGATTACCTTGGAGAGCAATTTTATCAAATCCCTGTTGGAAATCCATAATCAAATCCGAACCCTTATTCAGACTTAATACAAAAGTATCATTACCTTGACCACCAATCAAAGTATCATTCCCCTGATCTCCAGTTAAAAGATCATTACCATCATTGCCAGAGAGGAGATCATCACCTTTGCCACCATAAATAGTATCATTCGCCTCTCCGCCATTAATCGTATCTTTGCCTTCCTCGCCGAAAATCAAATCATCTCCTTGATTGCCATTAATACAGTCATTATTAGTATTATTGCCTACAGATAACTGTTGATTTTGTCCATCACCATAGATAGTATCATTCCCCTTACCGCCACAGATTTCATCATTGCCCTCATTGCCATAGATCAAATCTTCTCCTGGGCCCCCTTGCAGTTGATCATCACCTTTGCCACCATAAACGGTATCATTACCCAGTCCAGAATCAATGCTATCTTGGCCATCATTGCCATTGATTAAATCCTTACCATCACCGCCGAGGATATAATCATTATCGTTTTGAGCACCATTGGCAAAAGGTAACACAGAACCACCATAGAGTGTATCGTCTCCCTGATCGCCAATAATAGTATCAGAGTTTTCATCTCCCCAGATCAGATCATTGCCTTTACCACCAAAGACGAGATCATTTCCCTTACCACCATAGACTGTATCATTCCCCTCGCCAGAGGTTATGACATCATTACCGCCTCCACCGTAAATAAGATTTGTGTTAGTTTCTGATAAATAATAACCACCATTGCCTACGATCGTATCATTACCCAGATCCCCGTAAAGAGTATTCAAACCAGCATTTCCAAAGAGTAAATCATCTCCTTTTCCACCATAGAGAAGATCGTTATCTTTTCCGCCCACAAGGGTATCTGCTTGTTCCATTCCATAGAGGACATCATTACCTTTTCCGCCAAAGAGCAGATCAGGACCATCTAAAGTTTTATTACCACTAAGAGCTGTGTCTGAGACCTTTACACCACCAAAAAGGGTATCATCTCCCGTATCTCCGATCAGGGTATCTGAACCTTGTTCACCCCAGAGGATATCATTATCCTTACCGCCATACATGAGATCATTGCCTTTACCTCCGTACAAACTATCATTGCCTTCACCACCATTGATGAAATCCTTTCCTGAGCCACCAAAGATTAAATCTCCATTGTTTGCCGGATTGCCATCATTACGATCTCCTACTAAAGTATCGGAACCGCGATCGCCTCGTATGGTATCGGAACCACGATCGCCCAATACAAAGTCATTCCCTTTGCCCGCGTCAATAGAGTCATTATCTTTGCCTCCATAGATGACATCATTTCCAGGGCCACCATTGACAGTATCATTACCATCATCGCCATAGATGATATCTTGACCTCCTTCACCCAAAAGGATGTCATTGCCTTGACGACCTAAAAATCGTTCATTGGCAGGAGTACCCAAAAGGATATCATTACCCGGAGTACCATCTAACGTTTTCTCAATCTGAGGGAGTTGTTTGGGTGCAAAAGAAACGTAAGGTGGTGGAAATGGTGCTTGGAGAACGATCCGGGGCGGTTCTGGCAAAACTTTGCAATCACACTCAGCCTGGGGTTGAGCAGTTGCCACTAGAGACGGCGTTGGCGTTGGCGTTGGTGTCACTGTTGGTGTCACCGTTGGTGTCACTGTTGGTGTCACCGTTGGTGTCACTGTTGGTGTCACTGTTGGTGTCACTGTTGGTGTCACCGTTGGTGTCACCGTTGGTGTCACCGTTGGTGTTGGCAACAGCTTCGATAAAATGGAAACCGTTCCTTTTGTAGGGGAAGTTAGCCCTAAGTTATCGGTACTGCTATAGGTAAAGTTTGTCCCTTTAAAAGCACCCGTTGCTTTGAAGAATAACTGGTTGAGTTGATCGGGGGTTAGTTTTTGACCCGCTTTTACAGGAGTACCCCCTTTCGTGGGATCGCCTAAATAGAGAATCCCTTGATCCGTGGGGGGTATCGTATCTATGGTGAAAAACGCGATCGCGCCATCAACATCAGTGCCATTTAAACCCGTGACTTGTAAGATATTACCCGGTGCGACAACGCCAGTCGCATTATCAGCCGTAGGAGGGATATTCGGACTCACCAGAGAAACAACACCGGGGATCGCGGAGTTAGCGCCACTATTATCCGTCGCGCTATAAGTAAAGCTAGTCCCCTTAAAAGTACCCGCAGACTGGAAAAATAACTGATTAATTTGATCAGGAGTCAGTTTTTGACCCGCGGTAATAGGAGTCCCCCCCTTTGCGGGATCGCCAAAATAAAGAACTCCCTCATTAGCAGGCGGTAAAGTATTAATCGTATAAGAAACCACCACACCATCAGAATCAGTCCCGCCCAATCCTTTCAGAGGAATAGTATTACCCGGAGTTAGACTCCCATTGGCATTAGAGACAACCGGAAGATTATTGAGTGTAAACGCGGAGATAATACCATCACTAAGAGAAATCGCGCCTAAATTATCCGTCGCACTATAGGTAAAATCCGCCTTGGTAAAAGTTCCCTTCGATTGGAAAAATAACTGATTAATTTGCTCAGGAGTCAGTTTTTGACCCGCGGTAACAGGAGTACCACCGTTCGCCGGATCGCCCAAGTAGAGAATCCCTTGCTCCGTTGGGGGTATAGAATTAATCGTGTAAGAAACAACCACACCATCAGGATCAGTCCCACCGAGTCCCTTAATATTGACTGTATCCCCAGGAGTCAAGGTAAGATTAGCATTCTGGGTAATAGGGGGTTTGTTTGCTAAAGGCGGCCGAATAGAGACAGTCGCGGGACTCGGAGAAGGAACACCCAAATTATCGATCGCGCTATACTTAAAATCCGCAGCAGTAAAAGTACCCGTCGATTGGAAAAATAACTGATTAAGTTGGTCCGGTGTCAGTTTTTGACCCGCGGTAATAGGAGTCCCCCCATTGGCGGGATCGCCCAAATAGAGAAGACCCTGATCCGCCGGAGGTAGCGTGTCAATCCTGTAATTAGCCACAGAGCCATCAGGATCGGTTCCCCCCAAGCCTTTGAGATTAATCGTACTACCCGATGTCACAAAATCCCCAGTATTAACAGTAAGGGGAGGTTGATTCCCTGTCAGGAGAGAAACCGTCGCGACACTAGGAGAAGAAGCCCCTTGATTATCCGTCGCGCTATAAGTAAAGTTAGTCCCAGTAAAAGTCCCCTTCGATTGGAAAAATAACTGACTAATTTGCTCCGGTGTCAGTGTTTGCCCCGCGGTAACAGGAGTACCCCCATTTGCCGGGTCCCCTAAATAAAGAATGCCCTGCTCAACAGGCGGTAAAGTCTTAATCGTATAAGAAACCACAGTACCATCCGGGTCAGAACCCCCCAGTCCCGTCAGTTGGACAGTATTACCCGGAATCACATTACTATTAGCATTATTGGCAGTAGGTGGTTCATTAGGTCGAATCACAGACACCGTTGCTTGTGCAACAGAAGAAGCACCTCGGTTATCAACAGAACTATAGTTAAAGTTAGTCCCAGTAAAAGTACCCTTCGATTGGAAGAATAACTGATTAAGTTGATCTGGCGTTAATTTTTGACCCGCGGTAACAGGAGTACCCCCATTGGCCGGGTCCCCTAAATAAAGAATGCCTTGATCTACAGGGGGTAAAGTATTAATCGTATAAGACACCACAGTACCATCCGGGTCAGATCCCCCCAGTCCCGTCAGTTTGACACTATTGCCCGGAGTAACAAGCGCATTAGCATTTTTCGCGACGGGAGGAAGATTGGGAGTAGTAGGAGGTAAAGGCGTGACAGGCGGTTGTGGCGTTGGAGGCTCCGGCGTGGGTACTGCGCCAATCAGAGCATCAACTTTGTCTGTATTATTATTATCATTGCTTTCTTTAATAAGATTATCGGGGTCAACAACAGCATTATTAGAGAGAGTCCCAATACTCGTCGGAGTGCCAGTAATTGTTAAGATGGCATTCTCACCCCCATTAAGACTAATGTCACTAAAGGTGATGGTATTACCATTAGTAATAGTCGAAAAAGTTTTGCTACCACTTACGGAAATATTAGTCAAAGGAGAGGAGAGACTATCTTGGACAACAATACCTGATGCCGCCCCATTGCCAATATTACTAACATTGAGAGTATAGGTGAGAGGTTGCCCCAGAATAATACTGGAAGAATTAACATTTTTCTTGATTGTCAAGTCCGGCACTGTAATCGGACTAACTAATGTTGTGACAGTAACAGATACCGTAGGAGATGTATTATTATTTTCATTACTTTCTGGGATAGTATTATCAGGATCTACCACCGCACTATTCGTCAGAGTCTTCACTGTTGTTGGAGTCCCCGTAATCGTTAATAATGCCGTTTCATTCACGTTGAGATTTGGAACGGTAAAAGTAATCGTATTACCCACACTGCCAGCGGTAAAACCATTACTTCCACTTAAAGAAATATTTGTTAATCCACCCAATAACGTATCTTGGACTTTTATATTACTCGCACTGGCAGTTCCCACATTACTCACTGCCAGAATATAACTCAGTGGACTCCCTAATGTAATATTCGATGATGACGCACGTTTACTAATACTTAAATCCGGGGCTAAAACCGAGGTGGTAATGCTGGCCGTATTGTTAGTTTTGTTACTTTCGGGAATGGTATTATTGGGGTCAACGATCGCGGTATTCGTCGGTGAAACTGTACTGGTAAGAGTCCCTGTAATTGTTAACGTCGCGGTAGTCCCAGATGTGATAGTACCATTACTAAAGGTGATAGTACTTCCCAGAGTATTCGTCGGGGCAAAGTTATTACTACTATTGATGGAAGTAAGCACAAAGTTATCGGGGAGTGCTTCTCGGACTTCAACACCTGTAGCATCAGCATTACCAATGTTACTAACATTGATGGTATAGGTGAGAGTATTACCTAAAGTAATTGGGGAAGGAGTGGCAATTTTACTAACACTTAAATCCGGGGCTAAAACCGAGGTGGTAATGCTGGCCGTATTGTTAGTTTCGTTACTTTCAATAATGCTATTGTTGGGGTCAACCACCGCGGTATTCGTGAGGGCATCCGCACTGGTAAGAGTCCCTGTAATCGTTAAAGTAGCCGTAGTCTGAGAAGAGATAGTACCATTACTAAAGGTGATTGTAGTTCCCTGGGTATTAGTAGGGGTAAAGTTATTACTGCCGTTGATGGAGGTAACGGCGAAGTTAGAGGGGAGTGCTTCGAGGACTTGAACCCCTGTAGCATCAGCATTACCAATGTTACTAACATTAATGGTATACGTGAGAGTATTACCTAAAGTAATTGGGGAAGGAGTGGCAATTTTACTAATACTTAAATCTGGGGCTAGGACAGTGGTTGTAATGCTGTCCGTATTGTTCGTCTCATTAGTTTCAACAATAGTATTCTTGGGGTCAACTATTGCTTTATTCGTGAGTGAAACTGTACTGGTAGGAGTACCTGTAATGGTTAAAGTAGCTGTTTGCTTAGATGTGATACTACCGTTACTAAATGTGATAGTAGTTCCGAGGGTATTAGTAGGGATAAAGCTATTACTACCAGTGATGGAAGTAACAGTAAAGTTAGAGGGGAGTTCTTCTTGTACTTCAATACCTGTAGCATCTGAATTACCACTGTTACCAACATTGATGGTATAGGTGAGACTTCCACCTAAAGTAACTGTGGAAGGAGTGGGAATTTTACGAATATTTAAGTCAGTGGAAATCTTACTTGAATCAGTCGCAGTTATTTTGTTGGCTGGTTTATTAGTATTGGGGTCAATAATTTCTAACTCTGGTGGTATTGTTACCTCAACAGTGTTTGTTATCACATTGGCCGCGGTCATTGGGACTGTTCCTGTAACAGTATATTTAACTGTAGCCCCCGTAGTTAAGTTAACTTTTGCATTTACACTTCCTGTACCACTTTGATCGGCAGGAGTTGGAAAAGTACCTACTCCTGAAATAATGGCGGCACTCCAAGTGACTCCCGTAAGAAGTGAGCCAATATTATCAGTTACAGTTAAACCATCAACATCAAAACTATTGACGGAGCTATTACTGATGGTAATAGTGTAAGTAGTAAGACTGCCAGGACCAATGTTATCTACGCCATCGCTTTTGGTAACTTTTAGATCAATGAGCGGTTTTAGTGTAGGGTAAGACGCAAAATCCGCAAACGCGCTATTAGTTGGAGGTGAACCAAATGCGTCTCCAATACGCGATGCTGTATCTTGTTGGTTTGCAGAAGGAGAATTATAGTTAACAAGTTTATATAATCCCGGATTCAATCCAGTAGGTGTTGATGTCGCGTAGAGGTTGCCATCGTTCCCAAATGCTAAAGATCCGGCTCCGTTTGCACTTGCTATGTTAGAATAATTCGTAATAAATTGAGCGGTGCGATTGTTAATGTTAACTCTATAGAGCTTATATTGTGAACTGGACGTTTCTGTTATATATAAGTAGTTGGGATCTATAGGATCAAAAGCTATATCACCTCCAGCACCGAGAAATCCGCCACCAGAAATATCACCCACGGAAACGGCTTGACCCGCATTTGCTCCTGTGATTTCAATTTTGTAAAGAGTTGCGCTGTTACCCATTGCATAGATAGTTCCATTAGCCGCTTGTGCCAGCTTGTTTAAACCAACACTAAGACCTGTCGTGTTTGCTAATAGAGGGAATGCTGTTGAATTTAATGGATCCCAATAGCCAACTCGACCATTGTTTCCAGACTCTATATAGTAGAGAAAACCTGTTCTTGCATCCCGTGCAGCTGCAAAGGCAGAAAAAGGAAGCGTTCCTTTCAAAGTGCTATTACCATTAGTTATATCGATCTCACGAATTTCCCCATTAGCTGTTACACCGTATAGCTTATTTGGTTGATAGGGAGCCAAGACAGATTCATAATTATTTATGACATCCGTATTAAATGCTAAATCTGACTCAATACTCCCTGTTTTTTTCTCGAATTTCCAGTCTCCTCCTAAGGCGGCACTTCCCGTTAAATTAGTGGACGCGGCAACATCCGCACCCGTTAAAACACTTAATTGATTAACAAAATTGTCACCATCATTTCCCGCTGCAATATCACACCCATACAAGAGAATATCGGCATTTACGGTTAAAGAGTTTTTCCATTGTTGAAGTAATGGCGCATATTTTTCTAAATCTTGACTATTAAGTTGTGTTGCCCCTAAATTTATATTTCCTTCCGTGCCGTGAGAAATAATATGAACACGGGAAATTTCACGATACTTGGCTAAAATATCACTAATTTGGGCAATTCCATCCCGTGTATTATCGAGAATATAGACATCTTCCCCTGGTTTGATCCCTGCCAGAAGACTCTGATAATTGTTAACATTTGAATCAATAAAAACCAGAGCATGAGGTGACTCTGTTGTAAAAGTATTAAAATTATTAGTAGATACACCTAAATCAACGGGATTTTGGTAGGATCCAACATTTAATTGATTTGACATGGTTTTACCCTGATTAATTAAGTAGATATTTTTATTTCCCCCAATTTAATGACTTATATGCCATTTTTATGAGGGCGATAAAAAAGATGATTAGTAGGTTTTAAACGGAAATATTTTTACCCTGTTTGATGATACAATCAGATAAATTTCGCCCCTGGTACAAGATTTTAGGAATCTCTTTCCAGGTTTTGAGCGGTTTTTGTCGGAATTTTTTGGAGGATGAAAAAAAACACTTTTTTCACCCTCTTTTCACGACACAGTATCAGACGCGCACACGCCTCTAATGTTCTTTTGTTCAAGCTTAATCATCCTAGGGTAAACAGAAACGGACTAGATCTGCGACTCCACAAATACTTGTTTTAGGTTGTAGGACTCTATGAACCCGCAGACACAAGACTTGGACAATACTCAGGTAACACTTAAGTGTCCATCCTAGTGTAAATGTTTGTTTTTGTCAATTAAACTCAGTATTTTTCCGTATATGCGTGGTTCACATAGTGACAAAAATCACATTTTTGGGTGATTAATGTTATTGACTTTTTCTGAATTTTAGTGTAAAGCTTTCTCTGTTACAACAATATTAAATCCGTATTGTCAATCCCGTCATTGATTTTGGGAATAAAAGATGACAAGGAGGAAGAGGAAGGATTGTGCAAAAACGGTAAAATGGTGTGGGATAAAAGTATTAGAATTGATTTGCTATTACTTATACTTCAAGAGAAGGAGAATTGATCGGGGTGTCTGACCCCCCACCTCGACAAAATCTTCCCCATCACTAGGTTTCTCTGTTATGGGGCGTAAAGGTTGATATCATTTCCTTTTTGGGGTGATACAGATCCCATCGCGCAAACTCTGAGGAAAAGAGAGATATTTTATGGAAAATCGCCACAATGTATGACCAATTTCTGTTAAGATATTTTGAGAAAATCAAGGATATTGATAGTGAGAATACCGACTTTAACTTACGATCGCGGGACTTTGTTGTTACATCCACCACCAAGGGGTAAAAGTTGGATAGATTACGCAATTTGGGACGATCGCGTAGAGAAATTCCGTATTCGGGGATTTCATTATCGCCCCTTATTAAACGCGTTAAAGGCGGAGGGTATTTTTTTTGAAGATGAGGCGAAAAAATATCAAGAGTTATCTCTAATACCGAGTGTCGAAATGCCGCCCTATCAACATCAAGAGGATGCGTTAACAGCTTGGAAAAATGCGGGTTATCAAGGGGTAGTTGTGTTACCGACGGCCGCGGGTAAAACTTATTTAGCCCAATTAGCCATGCAATCTCTTGGTTGTAGTACCTTAATTGTCGTGCCTACCTTAGATTTAATGCACCAATGGTATGCCCATTTAAACGCGGCTTTTCCTGATGTCGAATTAGGTTTATTAGGAGGGGGTTCCCGCGATAAATCTTCTATTTTAGTTGCTACCTATGATAGTGCGACGATTCACGCGGAAACCTTGGGCAGTCTCTATGGTTTATTAATTTTTGATGAATGTCATCATTTACCCACGGATTTTTATCGGGTTATTGCTGAGGACGCGATCGCGCCTTTTCGTCTAGGTTTAACCGCGACTCCTGAAAGAAGTGATGGCCGTCATTCCGATCTTAATTTATTAATTGGGCCGACGGTTTTGCGCCAACGCCCGGAAGATTTAGCGGGGGGAGCCTTAGCCGATCATAAAATTGTGAAAATCATGGTAAAACTGTCAAAAGAAGAACGCGATCATTATAATAAATCCATGAAAATCCGTAATGATTTTATTAAACAATCTAATATTAAATTAGGCAGTTTGGACGGTTGGAAACAATTTGTCATGATGAGTGCGCGATCGGCTGAGGGACGACGAGCCATGTTAGCCCATCGTCAAGCCAAAGAAATATCCCTTTGTACCGAGGGAAAATTAAGAGTTTTAGCCGATTTACTCGCCCAACATTATCCCCAACAAACCTTAATTTTCACTGCGGATAATGCCACAGTTTATCGCATTTCCCAACAATTTCTTATTCCCTGTATTACCCATCAAACTCCGATTAAAGAAAGACATGATATTTTAACCAGATTTCGCACAGGGGAATATAAAACCTTAGTCGCGTCTCATGTACTTAATGAAGGGGTTGATGTCCCCGACGCGAAGGTTGCTATTATCTTATCAGGTACGGGTAGTGAGCGAGAATATATTCAACGTTTAGGGCGTGTTTTACGCAAAGGTACGGAAGAGAATAAATTAGCAATTTTATATGAAGTGATCACAGAAGATACCAGTGAAGAAAGAACTTCGATGCGACGAAGTGGTAAAGGTAATAATAACTCTAATTATCAAGCTTTATCTGTAGTCAAAAATAAATCTACGTCAAATTCTGAACAATTAGATATTTTTAATCCCCTTCCTCTTTATGGGATAAATCAACCCACGACAAAACGGGCTGCGGAATCTTCAGTAAAATGGGGTGAGGATGAAAATGATGAAAATGATGAAAATGATGAAAATGATGAAAATGATGAAAAGTCCAGCGATTGAAATCGTGGCTACACAAACAAAACCCGCCTGCGCGGGTTGAAGATAAAATGAGAGAACATTATGTTAATGTGTTAATATGTTAATATGTTAAGTACCTACACAAAATTAATTGTATATTTTATTATTAGATTGATTGGGCGAATGCCATTCGCCCCTACACAAACAAAGATTGGGTGCAACTCATTTTTGCAAATACGTCTGTAGGGGCGTTGGCGTAGCCTGCGCGCCGCGCATAGCATGACCGCAGTAAATATCAAATTATAACTAATAACCTATATACGGTCATGCTTCGCCCTCTTCAAAGTTGAGATGCACCCCAAAGATTGGGCGAATGCCATTCGCCCCTACTGAAGAAATTCAACCCGCGCAGGCGGGTTTCGTCTGTGTAGACGCGGTTTCAACCGCCCGGTCTTCATTCGTTTGTGTAGATTAATAAACCCTTAATAAACCCGCTCACCCACCCTACAAAATATGACAAAAAGAGAGAGATTATGTTACCCAGTGATTTATTAAGTCATCGTCAAAATGGAGAGTCGATTATTCCCTATCGCCTGAAAATTGATGGGAAAAATTTAGAACTTGCCGAGTTAATAATTACTTCTTTTCAAGAAGCTGTCGGAGCCAAACAAGGGGAGTTAGATAGTCGTTTACAAGAAATAGAAGGAGATAGTCCTGATTATCGTTTAAAACGGGGTTTTGCCCATCTCCTCAAAAGCAGTTTTTGTACTTTTGAAGTCATTAGTCCCCTTGAGCCTGTGGATTTAAGAAAACGTGTTTTTGCGTTATCTGCCGAGGTTATGCCCTCTGTGTCATCAACTCAGTTAACCTTAGAAAAAGTCGTGATCGCGCTCAGTCAAGAATTAAAACGGGAAGTCTTACCCGATCAAATAATTTCCGGTTTATATGCCGATTTATCGGAGAATAAAATTTTAACCCAATTTGACGCGCCTACACCCGAAGCTTTAATTCATCGTTATAACGTATCCCAAGTGCAAGGAATATTTTATAAAGCCAGTGAAATTGCCATTACAGCCCATCGTAACGATCCGGGGGAATATAAATTATTATTTCGTTATCTCAAATTATTTCAATTAATGATGTATATTGAAGGAGATGCCGAACATGGATTTACCATTACCATAGATGGTCCAAGTAGTTTATTTAAACCCAGCACTCGTTATGGCTTCGCGATCGCGAAAATGTTACCCGCGTTACTCCACGTTACCAAATGGAGTTTACAGGCAATTTTACAACAACGCGATCCTTATACCAGTATCAGGAAAACCGGTAAATTTACGTTAAATTCCGATTGTGGTTTAGTGAGTCATTATCCACCGGGTAAACCCTATGATAGTATGTTAGAGGCGGCTTTTGCCGAGCGTTGGAGCTCACTTAAAACCGAATGGAAATTAGAAAGGGAAGTTGATTTAATTCCCATTCCTGGGAGCGTAATGATTCCTGATTTTCGTTTGGTACATCCCGATGGACGAGTTTTTTTATTAGAAATTGTTGGTTATTGGCGCACGGAATATTTACAAAAAAAGTTTTCTCAAGTGCGCCGATCGCATTGTGATAATTTAATATTAGCGATTTCGGAAAGATTAAATTTAGAAAAAGCGGGAGTTAATATTAAAGATGTACCTGCCCCAATTATCTGGTTTAAAGATAAATTATCCCCCAAAGCTGTTTTAGAAGTTTTGCAGGAGATGACATAATAACAGAGAAAACTGTTTTTTGATACTAACTAGCAACTTATTATAGGGCATAATTAAATTCGACTTTACTTTGTTGGATTAACTCTTCTAGGATGTCTCCTAGATAATCTTGGTTGATGGCTTCCTGAAAACGATTAATCAAAATAGGGATATTAATAATTTCTTCAATCGCATTCAGATAACGATTGACAATAGCTGTAACTGGATATTGCGCGATCGCCTTTTCTCTAATCTTATGCAAGATAGTTTCAATACTGTCTTGAGACTTAATAACAAAAGTGATAGGATAATGCTCAATTTTGTCAATATCTAAAAAATACTTTTTGACATCGACGGTTTCCGTTACCTGAAAAAAACGCCCTAACGGTTTCATTACAAAGTCTATTCCACCATCATTGGCATTAGTCCTTCCTGTTTTATATAAAGTTAAATTTTCCTCTTGAATATTCTCTAAATCAAATCCCCAAAAGATGCGTTGATCATGGTAATAATATTTTAAAATACAATAGCTGACAATTTCAAATAATCTGGCATCTACATTAGGCGCGAGAAGATTAATGATAAATTCTATAGCTTCATCTTTTTCTGTTTCTGGCAAGGCTTTAATTTTTTGACAATCTTCAAGGAAATTTTCAAAATTGCTTTGCTTGGTTTTGATATATTCATCAATAATTTTAATTATGCTGGAAGAAATATTATATGTTTCGTTGTCTATTTGAATAATTAACAAGTTTTCATTAAACCAATATCGACTGGTTTCAACCACTCTGACAATAGGAATATAGTCGCAAGAGGTCTATTTCTTAAACTCTTCATTACATCTATGATTTAAAGCATGATTTTGTAAACTTTGTCCAAAGGGTAATTCCCTTTGTCTGCGAAAAATATCAGAAAATTTTGCCCCTTCATAGTCAGGATAACTACGGGT
This sequence comes from Microcoleaceae cyanobacterium bin_387, assembly GCA_037440985.1. Classification (GTDB taxonomy): domain Bacteria; phylum Cyanobacteriota; class Cyanobacteriia; order Cyanobacteriales; family Microcoleaceae; genus JBEDKD01. The sequence continues at coordinate 42,800 of JBBITB010000019.1, read as the reverse complement.
TTTATTAAATCCTTTTTGAAGATAATCTTCAATGAGGACATAAATAGCATATAAATTCCCAAAACTACTTCTCGCTTTAGAACCACGATTGGCAGATTTTGTCTTAATATTTATATACTGGAAAAGAGGAGAGGAAACGTAGATATTTTCAGCTTTATCATCAAATTCTTCTCTCAATACTTGCTTGATCACTTCTGTGAAAGAATGTTCCATTATTCACTACCCCCAAAATTAAGTTCTAACTGAATTTTATCATGGTTGTCAACCGTTTCATCTGGGATTGATGATTTCACTAATTTTTGGTCTTGATCTTCTGACACTATTCCTAATCTTCTCAATCCGATTTTGACATATTCTTCTTCCCGTTCAATCCCTATCGACTTACGATTTAACCTTTGGGCGACAGCAGAGGTAGTAAAAGTCCCCGCGAAGGGATCAAGAATCACATCACCTATATTACTACTAGCTTTAATAATTCTTTCTAATAACACTTCCGGTTTTTGCGTAGGATGATTTTCATATTCTCGCATTCGATAACGTACTCTGGGAAAATACCAAACATTCCCCGGAACTTTCTGCACATTATAAGGAGTCGGTTCAGATTTCCGATAATCAATTAACTTACGCACAGCACCCGTTTTGGCTTCTACCATAATGGCATCCGCATTAAAGGTATAATTATTTTTATCTTTAACGGCAAATAAAATCGGCTCATATAAAGAACCAAAATATTTCTTTGCTTGTACTCCTGAACTATCATAATGCCAGATAATTCGTGATATAATGGTTATTTTATCTCTCAAATAAATATCAAAATAGGGTAAAAATTGTGTCGCACCCATCAAATATAAACTACCCGTATCTTTGAGTTTACGGACACAAAGATCCAGCCAATGATAACACCATTGCAAATAAGCATCATCCGAAGGCCATTGCTCTTTCCTATGATGGAAAAGTTTACCAATATTATAGGGAGGATCGAGAAAAATTAGATCGATCGAAGCATCTGGGATATGATTTTCGAGGATACCTATGACATCCCCCCAGACAACCTGATGCTCCTCACAGGTAAAAAATTTCATGAAAAATTAACTGAAGGTACTTGCATGAGTCTATGACCATCTTGTATAATGCCACAACACTGAACCGTCCACAAATCGTCGGATGCACCATCGGTCTGAGAATAATAACATGATGCAGCTAGAGCCTCAAGCCCTTGAACAAAAAACGCCCCAAAAAACTAAAACGACTATTATGGTCATAGGGGGAGCCGAAGATAAGGTTCACGGACGTGAGATTCTGCAAACCTTTTTTAACCGTTCTGGGTCTTCTAATGCTCGTTTGGCTATTATCCCCTGTGCGTCACGGGACCCCGAAGCCATTAGCGCTCGTTACCGTACTATCTTTGAAGAAATGGGGGCTAACGCGGTCAAGGTTCTTGACATCCGCGATCGCGATCAGGGAGAGAACCCCATTTGGCTAAGTTATCTGGAAGATTGTACCGGAGTCTTTATGACGGGAGGAGACCAATTACGTCTGTGTGGACTCCTCGCGGATACCCCGGTGATGGAAAAAATCCGCACTGAGGCGCGAGAAGGCAAAATCGCCCTCGCGGGTACGAGCGCGGGGGCCGCGGTGATGGGTTATCACATGATCGCGGGGGGTGGAAGTGGTACTTCTCCTAATCGCTCTTTGGTAGATATGGCAGAAGGGCTTAATATTATCCCTGAAGTAATTGTCGATCAGCATTTTCATAACCGCAACCGCATGGCTCGTCTTTTATCCGCGGTGTCCTGTTACCCCGATCGTATGGGAATTGGTATTGATGAAGATACCTGTGCCCTTTTTGAAGGGGATGGCAATATCGAAGTTATTGGCAAAGGGACTGTGACGATCGTTGATACGCGCGACTTTACTCATACTAATGAACCAGATGTCGGTGCGACAGACCCCTTAAGTTTATTTAATCTACATCTGCATATCCTTTGTCATGGCGATCGCTACAATATGCAAACTGGACACGCGGACTCTCCTAACGCCAGTTCTAGTTTCTCTGTTGGTCATCGTCATGCTTATTAATATAGAAATGGAAAATCCTAAATGGAGAATAAATGTGCAATTTGCCATTTCTCTTTTTCCATTTCTTTATTTCCATTCAGGAACACTTAATTGGCAAACTGTTCATTATGAACAGTTTATTGTGCAATGAAGTTTGAAAGTGTAATAAAGTGTTGCTATCAATTTAAAATCCCGCATCACCCTCAAAGATTGCCATGAAAATACAGAAAATTCTGACGTTACGCGGCCCGAACTATTGGAGTATCCGCATTCCTAAGCTGATAGTTATACGTTTAGATTTAGAAGAATTCGCAGACAAGCCGACTTCTGAGATTCCTGGCTTCTATGAGGGATTAACCAATGTATTACCGAGTTTAGTTGAACATCATTGCTCTCCGGGCCATCGTGGTGGTTTCCTGCAACGGGTTCGTCAAGGCACGATGTTAAGTCATGTGGTAGAACACGTTGGCATCGAATTGCAAAATTTGGCGGGAATGCCCTCTGGTTTTGGTCGTGCCCGGGAAACCAGTACCCACGGGGTTTATCAAGTGGTGATGGAATATATCCATGAGCAGGCGGGACGGTATGCGGCTAGGGCTGCGGTGCGTCTTTGTCAAAGTATTGCTTGTACGGGTACTTATCCTGAATCGGAATTGGCTCAGGATCTGAAGGATTTACAAGATTTAGCCAATGAATGTTCCCTCGGTCCTTCGACGGAATCTATTATTAAGGAAGCGGAAATACGGGGTATTCCTTGGACTCTGTTGGGTGCCCGTTTTATGATTCAGTTTGGCTATGGTATTTATCAAAAACGTATTCAAGCGACATTAAGTAATAAAACCAGTGTTTTAGCGGTGGAATTGGCCTGTGATAAGGAAGGGACTAAAACGGTTTTACGCGCGGCTGGGGTTCCGGTTCCTAGAGGGACGCTGATTCATTATTTAGATGAATTACAAGACGCGATCGAGGATGTTGGTGGTTATCCTATAGTGATTAAACCTTTAGATGGAAATCATGGCCGTGGGATTACGATTGATATTAATTCTTTGGATGAAGCGGAAGAAGCTTATGAATTGGCCAATGCGGCATCTAAAACCAAAAGTGTGATTGTTGAACGCTATTATACAGGACGCGATCACCGGGTTTTAGTGGTTGATGGTAAATTAGCCGCGGTGGCTGAACGGGTTCCGGCTCATGTTATTGGTGATGGTAAATTAACAATTGAAGAATTGATTGAAGTTGTTAATAGTGATCCTCAACGAGGGGATGGCCATGATAATGTACTTACTAAAATTACTATTGATAAATCCGCGGTGGATTTATTGCATAAACAAGGCTATGATTTAACTTCAATTCCTCCGAAGGGAAAAATGGTATTTTTACGGGCTACCGCGAATTTAAGTACGGGGGGAATTGCTGTTGATCGGACTGATGAAGTTCACCCGGAAAATGTCTGGTTATTTTCGCGAGTTGCCCAAATTATTGGTTTAGATATCGCGGGCATTGATGTTGTCACTTCTGATATTTCTAAGCCTTTACGAGAAGTGAATGGGGTGATTGTGGAAGTGAATGCGGCCCCTGGTTTTCGGATGCACGTTGCACCGAGTGAGGGTTCCTCTCGCAATGTCGCGGGCGCGGTTTTGGATATGTTATTTCCGACGGGACAATCACGGGTTCCGATTCTCGCGGTTACGGGTACGAATGGGAAAACTACTACTACTCGTTTGTTAGCTCATATTATGAAGCAAACGGCGCAAGTTATTGGTTATACGACGACTGATGGTACTTATATTGGTAATTATTTAATCGAATCTGGGGATAATACTGGGCCTGCTAGTGCTCAGTTGATTTTGCAAGATCCCACGGTGGAAGTCGCGGTTTTAGAAACGGCACGGGGTGGTATTTTGCGATCGGGTTTAGGGTTTTCCCATTGTGATGTGGGGGTGGTTTTAAATGTTGCCGCGGATCATTTGGGTATTGGTGATATTGATACGGTGGAACAATTGGCACATTTAAAGAGTGTGTTGGTGGAAAGTGTGACACCGAATGGTTATGCGATTTTGAATGCTGAAGATCCTTTAGTGATTAAAATGGCGGAACGGGTGAAGGCGCAAGTCGCGTATTTTTCGATGAACCCTGATAATGACATTATCGTGAAACATACGGCTTCGGGTGGTTTAGCCGCGGTTTATGAAAATGGATATTTATCCATATTAAAAGGGGATTGGACCTTAAGAATTGAACAGGCGGTAAATGTTCCTTTAACGATGGGGGGACGGGCTCCGTTTATGATCCAAAACGCGTTAGCCGCGAGTTTGGCTGCTTTTGCCCAAGGGGTGAAAATTGAGGATATTCGCGCGGCTTTGGCGACTTTCCAAGCTTCTGTGGGCCAAACACCCGGACGTATGAATTTGTTTAATTTGGGCAATTATCATGTGTTATTGGATTATGCTCATAATCCTCATAGTTATGAGGCGTTAGGGAGTTTTGTCCGAAATTGGCCTGGGGAACGCATTGGGATTGTTGGCGCGCCTGGGGATCGCCGTCCAGAAGATTTTGTTTTACTGGGTAAGTTATCCGCGGAGTTTTTTGATCGGATTATTGTTAAGGAAGATAATGATAATCGTGGTTGTCCCCGTGGTGATGTCGCGAAGTATATTTGTCAGGGAATTGAGGACGCGATCGCGGGTGGGAAATTACCCAAGACTCCGATTTATGAGTCAATTTTGGATGAAACGATCGCGGTAAATAAGGCGTTAGATGAAGCTCCCCAAGGGAGTTTGGTGGTAATTTTACCGGAAACGGTGAAGGGCGCGTTAAGTTTAATTAAGCCTCGTAATCCCATTGAGGAAGAGACGACGATAACGACGGAAAAGGTGGTGCAAACTCCTTAAGGAGGTTGACTTGTCGGTTGGGTTGAATTTTGTTCAACCCAACCCATGCTATAGGAGGGAAACCGCTTCTATAGGCAGATGTTAAAGGGCTGATTGAAGACTTAATGATGATGCCCCTTCTACGATTGCGATTAATTCGTTATTATTACCCGGTTTTTTCCAGAAAATACCCATGCCATTAGTCACAGCCGTTATCTGATAATCACTCGGAGATCCGTGAACTAAAATTACGTCATCCTTCGAGTTAAAATCCTTAATTAAGGCATAGTCACTATTACCGCCATCATTATTACCGCGATCGTAATAAATGTTATTGGCATCTCCTAAAACAAATGTATCCTTTCCTTCACCACCAATTAAAGTGTCGATTTCGCCACGGCCGGGGTTAGCCTGGTTCCCATCAACACCTATTAATAAATCATCTCCAATATCCCCACTAACTAAATCATTACCACTCCCTCCAAAGAGAGTATCATTCCCTTTTCCTCCCCAGAGATTATCATTTCCTTCACCCCCGATAAGGGTATCATTATTATCATTGCCATAGAGATAATCATCTCCACTATAGGCAAATACGAGATCATCCCCTTTCGCACCATAAAGGGTATCGGAACTATCTCCTCCAAAGAGAGTATCATTGCCTTGATTACCATTTAAGAGATTATTACCTTCAGTCTCAAATAATAAGTCATTGCCACTACCCCCATAGAGAGAGTCATCTCCTTTTCCTCCGACTAAAGTATCTTCACCTACGTCGCCAATGAGTAAATCATTTCCATCCCCGCCCCAGAGAAGAGTATTGAAGGGACTGGCGATGAGAGAATCGTCACCCGCCCCCCCAACTAGACTGTCATTGGCACCGCGACTCACTAAAGAATCATTACCACTGCCACCGATGAGATAATTCCCCCCCTTTAGTCCACTTAAGAGGGTATCATTCCCTTCTAGTCCAAAGACTAAACCGGGGGCTGTAGCCTGATAGAAATTATTAGTCGTAGTTAAAACGACACTACTGGGGGTATTGTTTTGGGCTGGTAAACCAGGTACTACTAAATCCCCAAAACTCGGTGTCGCAAAAGATGTATTGGCTTGGGTGAGAATATTGATTAAGTTTGGGGATGTCGAACTCGAATTACTGGTACTGGTACTAGAAGATGTTGAAGATGAGGAGTTAGAGGAACCCCCTGATGAGCCCCCGCCTCCTGAAGAAGATGAGTTTGAGCTGCCAGGAGAAGGCGCGGGTGATGAAAAAATCGGTGCAAAGGGATTACTAGAGGGGGGGGGAGTTGGTGTGAAAACGGGAAAGCTGGGGATCGATGATGTCGGTGGCACTGGGGTAGGTGAAGGCTCTGGCGTTGGTGTCTCCCCGACTTTGATACTTGCTGTCGCGCTATTACTACTAAAGGGGCTTGAGTCTCCGTTATTTTTCCGATCACCCTCTACATCCGCGGTTCCCCCATTAGTCCCGGTAATTTGATCCCACGCGGTAAACGCGATCGCGTTATTAACTATTCCCGTAAAATCCTTCTTGGGAACAAAACGCAGTTTTGTCGAACTATCTGAGGCTAATAATAATGCCTTCTGGGGTTCAACAGTTGCATCTAGCCAAGTGTTACCATCTATAGTATATTGCCACTTGCCATCTGTAGTATCTAGTTGGGTAATCGCGATCCCTTGTTTCGCTTTCTCCTGTTTCGTAATCGTACCCTCTGCTTTAGTTTTATCATCGGGATCGGTAATTTTATCCCCTCCGAGTCGATTGATTAATTCGGTGATGGATGTGCCCTTATTTTCTGTATCATTAAGACCGATACCTGTTAAATTGGGACTGACAGAATTATCAAGATTAGGGGACTGATTGACAATCACTTTTACTTGCGCGGTACTGGTTTTAGTGCCATCCGTCACGGTGTAATTAAAAGTGTCAACTCCGTTAAATCCGGGTTTGGGATTATATGCAATGTTACGAGCATTATCAATGCCGATCGCGCCGACGGAGACATTGGTATCCCCTTGAAAATTCTGATTCGCGATCCCCGTCTTCGGGTCTACTTTTGCTAAAAAATTATGGGAGTCATTGCCAATTTTGGTGAAAAATCCCCCTAGAATCGGATTTCCTTGAGAGTCAAGCGCGATCGTATTGACGAGATTATTCGTCCCCACACTAAAATTATCATCGACTACTCCCGTTGTCGTATTTAATTTGGCAATAAAGGAATGAGATTTACCTCCGATTTTGGTGAAAAATCCCCCGACAAACGCGTTGCCATTGGCATCTAACGCGAGGGCATTAACCCCATTATCGGCACTGGCATTAAAACTGTCTATTAATTGACCATTATCTCCATTGATTTTCGCCAGAAAACTACGGTTTTGTGTGTTGATTTTACTAAAATCTCCCCCAAGAAGCAAATTGCCATTGCTATCAGGGACGATGGAATTGACGATATTATTGGGTTCGGGTTTAAAGGTGGAATCTAAAGTGCCATTTTGATCTAATTTGCCCAGAAAATTTTGTTTCGTATTGTCGATTTGAGTGAAATTTCCCCCGATAATGGGGTTGCCATTTTTATCAAAAACGAGCGCTTGTACCGCATTATTGAGATTAGGATTAAAACTACTATCAATTTTGCCATCACTCTTGAATCTCGCGAGAAAATTGCGAGACTCTCCGTTAATTTGGGTGAAATCTCCACCAATTAGCGTATTGCCATTACTATCGAGCGCGATCGAGTGAATCTGATTATTAGCATCAAGGTTGAAAGTCCCAGCGGCCTTACCATCACTACTATTTAATTTGGCAATGTAGTTACGCGACTCCCCACCAATTTTGGTGAAATTTCCCCCCACGATCGGGTTGCCATCCTGGGGAATCACAATCTCTGCTACAGGATTATCAGCATTAGGATTAAATTGGGGATCAACACTACCATCAATGCTATTTAATTTAGCAATAAAGTTACGATTTATCCCATTAATGCTGCTAAAATTTCCTCCCACATAAACCAAATCATTAATTAAAACAGTTCCATTTTTAGGGGCTGTAACACTTTGTACCTTCAGACGTTGGGAACCCCCTTGATCATTGTCTAATACATTCAAAAAAACTTGGGATGTATCAGTTTTTATCGCCTTTTCATCCCCATTGGCAATAATGGGAACAGATGTCGGAGTTGGTGTCGAAGTTACTGTTGGAGTTGTTGTCGAAGTTACTGTCGAAGTTACTGTCGGAGTTACTGTCGAAGTTACTGTCGGAGTTACTGTCGGAGTTGTTGTCGAAGTTACTGTCGAAGTTACTGTCGGAGTTGTTGTCGAAGTTGTTGTTATCATTTTTTTAATGGTGAATAATGTAGATGACTAATGGAAAAAGAAGAAAGTATCCAGAAAACCCATTGTTTCTTCTCACCAAATTCATTTCAGTCTTAGATGAGTACCCATAGGGCTAAGTATTATTAACAGAGGCAAATTATCTGAGGATAAAACTAGGTTTCTCAACCCAAAATAGTCATTTTCTGCCATCGTCTGAAATCAGAAACTCGCTTTCATTGGTACAATACCTTCGCCCAACATAAAAAATGATTTTTATGGTTGTTGGGTTTTGCGCTACGCGCACCCCTGGGGAACGTGCCTCAACCCAACCTACAAAGAAATGGGGAAGGTATTGTTTGGTAGAAATTAAGTTTATCGAGTTTCTCTGCCTAATTTTTCTGGTATCTTTTCTCCGTTATACTTAGTGTTACCCATTTTTCTCCACTTTTCCATCATTGTCAAGATAAAATTTAATTGTTTTTTAAGATTTTGGTCTGATTTTTCGGGAGAAATTGTCGCGTTTTGCAGTAGATAAAATTATATCAATGTAAAAATTTATACCTGGTAAGCTCACAGAAGCCAACACAAAAAAGGGATGGAAAAGAAGGAGATAAGCCCAAAATAAGGCGCGATCGCGTTCTATTCCCATCCCATCAAAAAAGACGCGATAGTGTTTGTTGTCTTAATTGATACAAAGATAAGCCCAAAAAAATAATCGCCCTTTCTGTTTCGGCGAGAAAGGGCGATTGAAATATTAAATTATCAAATTTTAACCAACGATCATCTTAATCCAACCAATTAAACCATGTCCTGTTAAGACTTCCACCGCCAGCAGAGAGATAAAACCGATCATGGCAAAACGCCCATTCATCTTCTCCGCGTACTCGGTGAAGCCAGTGTTAACACTCTCATCAACATACATCTTCGGCTCGATGGCAAAGTTATTCATTAAGCCTTGTGTATCCATTGTCATTTTACGTCCAGTCATTTCTCTTGTTTCCTTGTCTTATCTAGTTTTCCAGCTATGTGAACAAATGTAACAAATTGTTAAGGAATGTAACAGTGATCTACGTCATATCTACAGGTGATTCTCGTCACAAAAAAACGCCCTAGCAGACACCTCCAGCCCCTAGGAGAGAAATCACAGACACTTCTGAGAGATGAGTTATAGTAAAGAAAACAGAGCATCATCGCTTCGTTTCATACATGATTTAAAAAACAATGATTAACATCAAAATAAAAAAAATTTGAAATTTAATCTCATTTTTTACTATGAATTTACTATCTCTTGAGGGCCAGAAGCCCCTAATTTTAATTGTTGACGATCAACCAGATAACATCAGCCTTTTATCCCTGATTTTGGAAGATTCTGGATATGAAGTAGAGGGTATTATTGACGGAGAAGAAGCCCTAACTTTTTGTCAAAATAAACCGCCTGATTTAATTTTACTGGACATTATGATGCCGCGTATGAATGGCTATGAAGTCTGTTCTTTCTTAAAATCATCAGCCCAAACTTGTGACATTCCTATTATTTTTTTGAGTGCGTTAAACGATGTCAATGATAAAATCAAAGCCTTTGAAATAGGTGGGGTTGATTATATTACCAAACCCTTCAAATCTGCGGAAATTTTAGCAAGAGTTTCTACTCATTTAAAAATCTACAATTTTCAAAAAGAACTGCAAAACAAAAACCAACTATTAGAAGCAGAAATCAGGGAAAGAAATCGTGTTCAAGAGGAGTTAAAAACCTCAGAAAAAGAACTCCATTTTTTATTAAATTCCCTGAAACAATTAATCCTGGTTTTAGACTCTAATGGTCGAGTGATAAGAGTCGCGGGCAGTGTTGAAGCAATTTTAGAACAACGGGATAGGCCAATAAACAAAATTTTTTCATTTGACGTGTTAACTCAAGCACAAATCGATCTTCTTTTACAGTCTGTCCGGAAATCTCTGGAACAGAAAAAAGCGATAGATTATGAATTTAGCTTAATTATTAAAGGAGAAACAAAATGGTTATGTTGTAGTATATCACCGATGTCTGAGGATACAGTTATTACGGTTGTTCGAGATATTACAGCCAGCAAAGAGGCAGAAATTGCCTTACGTTTAGAAGAAGAAAAATTTAGAGCCGCCTTTCAGTCTAGCCCCAATTTAATTGGTATTTATCAATTTCAAGATGGTCTATGTCTTGATGTCAATAAGACATTTTTAGAAGTGACAGGTTATACCCGAGAAGAAGTTGTTGGTAAATTCAGCCATGCCCAAGAATTTGTGGAACATATAGATCGAGGTGAGGAGTTCAAAAAGACCATAGAAGCCATTGGTCGTATTGACAACTATGAAGTTAAATTTAAAACTAAATATGGAGAAGAAAGAACTGGTTTATTATCTGCACAATTCATTCAGATTCAGGAAGAAGGCTGCATTTTAACAACAATTAATGATATCACAGACCGGAAAAATTTAGAAGATAAATTTTGGCAAACTCAGCGATTTTTAGAAAGTATTGTAGAAAATTTGCCCCTAGCAGTTGTGACCAAAGATATTAAAAATAACTTTCATTTTGTTGTATGGAATAAAACCGCGGAGGAAATATTTGGTCTTTCCAGAGCGGAGGTTATCAATCATAACGACTATGATTTTTTTCCCAAAAATCAAGCCGATTTCTTTCGAGCTAAAGATTTAGAATTGTTGGAAAAACGGCAATTAATTGACATCCCAGAAGAACCGGTGGATAGTCATTCTTTAGGCAGAATCTACTTACGAACTATCAAATTACCGATTTTTAACGATCGCGGTGAAGTAACCCATTCACTGTGCATTTCGGAAAATATCACAGCGCGTAAAGAAGCCGAAGCAAAAATGAGATTATTAGAACGCGCGATCCAAGCTTCTAGTAATGGGATTTTCATTAGTGCTCCCCAGCAAGGAGATAATCCCATTATTTATGTCAATCCGGCCTTTGAAATCTTAACGGGTTATACCGCAGAAGACGCGATCGGTAAAAATGGTAGTTTTTTGCATCGGGGTGATCGGGATCAAACCGAGCTAAAAACGTTAGAGAAAGCCTTTTTAGAAGAAAATGAATGTTGTGTTGTTTTGCGAAATTATCGTCAGGATGGCACTTTATTTTGGAATCAACTTTCTGTATCACCCGTCCGCGATAACTCAGGTAATTTAACCCATTTTATCGGATTTATGACCGATGTTAGTGCTCGCCAAAGAGCAGAACAAGCCTTACAAGAAAGTGAAGAACTCTTTCGCTTATTAGTGAATCAGTCACCCGTAGGTATTTATCAAACAAATACAGGAGGCGACTATCTATTTGTCAATCCTTATTGGTTGGAAATTACGGAAATTTCCCCCTTAGACGCATTAGGTGACGGGTGGAGTAAAGCATTACACCCAGAAGATCGAGAATGGGTTTTAAGTGAATGGTTAAAAGTAACTAAAATGGGAATAGAATTTAACATAGAATTTCGTTTTATCACTCCTCAAGGTAAAATTAATTGGGTCTATTCCAGAGCAGTTCCTATCAAAAAACAGGGGATTATTACCGGATATTTTGGCACAGTCGTTGATATTAACACGCGTAAGCGAGCCGAACAAGCCCTTCAGAAAGAAATTCGTAGGGCTATGCTTTTAGGTCAAATTACCCAAGAGATTCGCTCTTCCTTAGATAGTCAGCAAATGTTCCAAACGGCTGTCACTCAAATCGGGATAACTTTTAACGTGACTCGCTGTTTATTACATACTTATCTTAACGTATCGCCCCCGAAAATTCCCCTAGTAGCAGAGTATTTAGAACCGACTTATCAGTCTTTTTTTCCGCGGGAAATTCCTGTGGTTCATAATCCCCATTTAGCTCTTATTTTGGCGCAAGAAGACGCGGTTTCTTCCCCTAATGTCTATAACGAGCCTTTATTACAATTCGCCCATGAGCTTTTGCTGGAGTATGAAATAAAATCTATGTTAGTTGTGCGTACCTCCTATCGAGGTGAAACTAATGGGATAATTTGTTTACATCAATGTGATCGCTTTCGTCAATGGACTGAAGAGGAAATCGACTTAATTGAAGCCGTGGCGATCCAGGTGGGAATTGCTTTAGCACAAGCGAATTTTATTGATCAGGAAAAACAGCGTCTTTGGGAACTAGATCAGCAAAATCTACAACTTCAAGACGCTTTACGGGAACGTCAACGAATTGAGCAATTATTACAGGGACATAATCAAATTTTAGAAATGATCGCGAAAGGTCTACCTTTAAAGGATGTTTTAGAAGTTTTAGCACATTTTATTGAATCACGATCACAGAATTCTCTGTGTTGTTTTGCCCTTTTTAATCCTAGTAATAATACTTTATGTAGTGCTGCCTCTCCCAGTCTTCCTGATCATTATACCCGGGCTTTAGATGGAATGAAAATCGGTCCTCTCGCGGGTTCCTGTGGCACCGCGGCTTTTTATAAACAAACCATTGTCGCGTCAGATATTACCACCGATCCCCGATGGACTGACTTTCGTGATTTTGCCTTAAGTTATGGCTTACGCTCTTGTTGGTCTACTCCTATTCTCTCGGCCGAAGGTGATGTTTTAGCCACCTTTGCTATGTATTATAAAGAGATTCACACACCCACCATTGAAGAACAAGAATTAATTAACAAAGCCGTTTATTTAGCCAAAGTCGCGATCGAACGTCAACGCAGTGAAGAAAACTATCGGACAATTTTTGAATCTTCCTATGATGGCATTGTCGTTTTCAATCCAGAAACTGGGAGTATTTTGGATGCTAATGAAAAATTTTGTCAAATGTTTGGTTTGAGTCGTATGACGATCACTGAAATTACTTTTAATCAACTGAGTTTAGCCGAATATCCCTATACTGAAACCGAGTTTTATCAGAGAATACAAGAGGCAAAAACGGGGGAAATTCAAAGATTTGAATGGCGCAGTAAAGAGCATTCCGGTCATGTTTTTTGGTCTGAGATCATTTTAAAACGGACAGGATTGGGCGGAAAAGAGCGCATTTTGGGAATTGTTCGTGATATTCGCGATCGGAAACAGGCGGAAGAACAATTACAAAAAGCCGCGGAAGCCGCCCAAATTGCCAATAAAACCAAAAGTTTATTTTTGGCCAGTATGAGCCATGAATTACGCACACCACTCAATGCCATTCTCGGGTTTACTCAAGTGATGTCTCGCAACTCCGATCTTACCCCAGAGCAACGGGAATATCTCAATATTATTAATCGTAGTGGAGAACATCTCTTAGAACTGATTAATGATGTCCTATCTATGTCCAAAATTGAAGCGGGTCAAGTTGATTTTCACTCAAATAGTTTTGATCTCTATCAACTCCTTGAGCATCTGGAAAGTTTGTTAACGACTAAGGCGAAATTGAAGCAATTAAAGCTAATAATTGAAAGGGATGAGAATCTCCCACAATATATCAAAACTGATGAAAATAAACTGCGTCAAGTCTTAATTAATCTTTTAGGAAACGCGATTAAGTTTACGGAAAAAGGGAGTGTGACGTTACGAGTTAAACAAGCAAGAGAAGATATGAGAATCAAGGAGCCTATTCCCTCTCAAAACATTCTTTCTTCTTCCTTATTTCTGCGATTTGAAATTGCGGATACAGGGATAGGTATTTCCCCGGTCGAAGTTGATGCCTTATTTAAACCATTTTTTCAAACAGAAAGCGGACGGAAATCCCAAGAAGGAACGGGATTAGGTTTAGCGATTAGTCGAGAATTTGTTAAACTCATGGGGGGTGATATTACAGTTTTTAGTGCAGTGGGTAAAGGGAGTATTTTTTCCTTTGAGATTGAGGTAACTCTCTCGCAAGCAGAGGAAATTACACCCAAACTTCCCTCAACGCGTGTGATTAGTTTAGCACCCAATCAACCTAGTTATCGTATCCTGATTGTTGAAGATAAAGAGGAAAATCGTAACTTATTAGTTCAGTTACTAAAACCTTTAGGCTTTGAAGTTTGTGAAGCGGTTAATGGATTAGAGGGTATCACGATTTGGCAGAATTGGCATCCTCATTTAATCTGGATGGATATGAGAATGCCACTGATGGATGGTTATGAGGCAACCCGACGTATTAAAAGCACTCCTGAAGGGAAAAAGACGGTGATTATAGCCCTTACAGCTAGTGCCTTTGAGGAAGATCGCATTACAGTATTGAACGCGGGTTGTGATGATTTTGTTGGTAAACCTTTTCGCGAGGAATTATTCTTTGAGAAGATTGCCAAATATTTAGGAGTACGTTATATTTATGAAGATTCAGATCATAACAATTTACCCCGGATTACGACCACAGAGGAAAGCAATTCTGAAGAATTAATCGCGGCTTTGGCAACCATGCCCATTGATTGGGTAAGGGAATTACAGCAGGCTGCTATTTGTTGTGATGATGAAAAAATTTTGCGTCTTCTTGAAAATATTCCTCCTTCCCTGAATGCTGTTCATGACGAGCTTACCAATTTGGTCGGAAATTTTTACTTTGATAAAATTACTGCATTGACTCAATCAATAATTCCATGAATATAATTTTAGAAAGGGTTACGAAAGAGGATATTTTAGTCGTTGATGATAAACCTGATAATCTACGACTTTTGTCAACAATGTTGGTGGAGCGGGGATATAAAGTTCGTAAAGCCCTTAATGGAGAAATGGCATTGATGGCGATTTATGCTTCTCTCCCTGATTTGATTTTGCTCGATATTAATATGCCAAACATGAATGGTTATCAAGTTTGCGACACTTTGAGACAATCAGAGTTAACTCAACATATTCCCATTATTTTTATTAGTGCTTTAGATGATGTCACTGATAAGGTGGAAGCCTTCCGCCGGGGCGGTAATGATTATATTACTAAGCCTTTTGAGTTTGAGGAAGTTATCGTGCGCGTGGAAAATCAATTAAAAATTCGTCGTCTGCAAAAGCAACTTCAAGAACAAAATGAGCGATTACAACAGGAAATTGCCGATCGCGTCACTGCGGAAGCTACCTTACAAAAAGCTAATCAAAGACTTCAAGAACTCGCGATCATTGATGATTTAACACAGATCGCGAACCGTCGTCGTTTTTATGAATATTTTCATCAAGAATGGCCACGTTTGCTCCGAGAAAATGCACCGATGTCTGTGATTTTGTGTGATATTGATCATTTTAAACTTTACAATGATACTTATGGTCATTTAGCTGGGGATGAATGTTTACAGAAAGTCGCTCACGCGATTCTGTCTTCGGTGAAGCGCCCCGGAGATTTAGTGGCGCGTTATGGTGGTGAAGAATTTGGTGTGATTTTGCCGAATACTTTAATTGAAGGCGCGTTCATTTTAGCAGAAGAAATACGGCAGCAGGTTCACGATCTGAAAATCCCTCATGCGCGATCGCCCGTTGATGAATATGTCAGTCTCAGTCTGGGAATTTCTCAGGTTATTCCCTCGAATGATATTCATCCAGAAATGTTAATCGGTTGGGCGGATGATGCTCTCTATGACGCAAAAAAACAGGGGAGAAATCGCTCCTGTTTGAAAGTTCTTGCGAGTGTGATTTAATTTGCATAATAGGTAATAGATAATAGGTAATGGGTGCGGTGAGAGATTTTTACCATTATCATCAGGTAAAAATCTCTCACCGATATCTTCAAAACATAACCTGAATACGGATGAACCCCCCTTGGTGAAGTTTTGCCAAGAAATATGATTAAAGACGCGTACATATTTGCTTATTGATAATTAATTCGGTGGCGTCTTTACTATTCATAGGTTTGGCAAAGAAAAAGCCTTGACCGAATTCGCATCCTAAATCCTGAAGTTTTTTCACCTGAATCTCATTTTCTATTCCCTCTGCCACAATATCCATTTTCAGACTATGAGCTAAAGCAATAATTGTCTTAATAATAATGATATTATTGCTGTCTTCTGACTCAATTTTATTAACAAAAGAACGGTCTATTTTTAAGGTATCAATGGGTAACTCATGCAATCGACTTAAAGATGAATACCCTGTACCAAAATCATCAATACATAATTTAATTCCCATTTCTTTTAATTCAGAAAAAACGTTATTATTACCGTTAATACCATCGAATATCGCACTTTCTGTGATTTCCATTTTTAAACTGTTTGGGGATAATTTATATTCTCTAAACGTTTCCGAGATTTCTCGAAAAATATTTTCTTGTTGCAGTTGTACCGGGGAAAAATTTACATTAATTGCTAAGGGTAAATTATGAGAAAAGAGTTCTTGCCATTGACTCATTTGACGACAAGCTTCCCGCCATACCCAGGCGCCTAAAGGATTAATTAATCCCGTTTCTTCCGCCACATAAATAAACTCATTAGGGGGAACCCAACCTCGAACTGGATGTTGCCAACGAATCAGAGCTTCAAATCCGGCTAAACACCCTTGAGAAAGAGAAATTATCGGTTGATAATACAAACAAAATTCTTCTGCGATAATCCCTTTGCGTAGATCATTTTCTAAATGTAAACGACTGGTGGCAGTTTCCTGTATCTCACGGGTTAAAACTTGATAACACCCTTTTCCTGATTGTTTCGCGTAATACATGGCAATGTCGGAGTCTCTTAATATTTCTTCGGGATGAGAATAACCCATTGAACTAAATGTTATGCCGATACTTGCCCCTGTTAATATTTCATAATTTTTCAGTTTAAAGGGTTTCTTTAAGGTTTCTAAAATTTCTTGTGCGATCGCGATCGCGTCGGCAAAATCTTGAAGATTCGGCAATAAAACGACAAACTCATCGCCTCCCCAGCGGGCAATTTTCGTGAGAGTACCTAAACAAGATTGTAAACGAGAGGCGACACTTTTCAATAATTCATCTCCCACTAAATGACCAAGACTATCATTAACGACTTTAAAGCGATCTAAATCCAAAAATAACACCGCGTATAAATAATCCTCATTAGCCTGAGCTAATTGAATGACACGGGAGAGTCTATTCATTAACATGGCGCGATTAGGTAAACCGGTTAAGCTATCGTGAAAAGCATCATATTGTAATTGAGATTGAGCCTGTTTTAAGTGGTCTAATGCGCTCTTAAGTTCGATCGTTCTTTGTTGCACCCGTTGCTCTAATTGTTGATTATCTTCTTCTACCTTTTTCGTTAAATAACGTAATTTCAAATGGAGATTTATTCGGGCTAAGACTTCACTACTTTGAAAGGGTTTGGTTAAATAATCAACAGCCCCTATAGACAATCCTTTGACCTTATCAACGGTATCAGAAAGAGCGCTCATAAAAATAATAGGAATATCTTTAGTCTGAGGATTTTCTTTAATCTTCATACAAGTTTCAAAACCATCAATACCGGGCATCATTATATCTAATAAAATCAAATCGGGTGGCTGTTCTGCCACTTTTAAAATAGCACTTTCTCCATCTTCAGCAACCAAAATATTAAATCCTTCTCCTTCTAATAAGTCAGAAATTAAATGCAAATTTATCTCATTATCATCGACGACTAAAATGATCGGAGATTGTGGTGATAGTTCCATGAGAAATGTAATTTTTCTAATAAAATTTAGGATGTTTTTCTGTGAAGATATTAGAGCTAAGTGTCACCAAGTTGTTCTAAGCTATTCGGGGGTTTGATAATTCCCGTAAAATTTCCCTTTATTGTTAAGTAAGATAGCTTTTTGATGACTTGAGAATCAGGGATAAGAAATAGGGACTTTTCTGGAGTCCGAACATTGATTAAATTCTTCTCGATCAGGAGAGGAACTTGTTCAGGGACTTCATATCTACTCCTAAAAACTTCTGCACTTTTTCTCAGAGTACCACAGGTGGGACGGGTTGGGCAAAGAAATAATTACAACCTTTGGCTCAAGTTTTTTGTTGATCTCGAGGGAAGACACTTCCCTGGGTAGGCAATAATCGGTATTTAGGCTAAGATACCATAGCAATCTTAAATAGCTTGTCAGAGTTTTCACCGTGCCAGCATCTTGCTGGTTTGCGCCGAAACCATTCCTACGCGAGACGCTCTGATGCTCCGCACAGGCTACGCGAACGTACTCTTCTTATTAACATTAAATCTGTAACGAAGGCTGGTTGTTGATAAAATATTGACAATTCTGATATCGCAACCTCAACGGTGTTAATAGCCCAAACTATTGATTTTATGCCTACCTTCTTCCTTCTTATTCCCTCCTTCTCTTGCATAATTCTGGGGTGCGATCGCGCTCTCAAAGACTCTCAAGGAGAAAAAATTACTCAATCAGGGGTTTTACCCACAGAGGGTGTCTGGGTTAAAATAAATCACGCCATTGACCCAAAAATGCTTAATTCCTATGAGGAATTACTACGATAATGCCTCTATCTCGTCTCTTAACCCTTGTTGCGGCCTTCTGCCTGATTCTAGCACTAATGATCTGGCTAGTGACATCCCTCTCTTGGCTTTATAGTCAAGTATCCTGGTCTGCCCCCCCTTTTCTCGCGAATCTGCTCTTATTATTACTGATTATTCTTTTGGGGTTGTTAATTTTCGCGTTTTTTTACTATGTCAGACTCCTACAAGTCCCCACCAAGGGAAAAAGGAAAGAGCGTTTCCAAGGGAAAATTCCAGTAGTAAAGACAGAGGCGGCGTCGCAAACTCTCAATGCCGTTAAACAACAAGTTGCACAAGTTCAAGATGAGATTGCGCGACAGGCATTATTAACGCGATCGCGGGAAATTGAGGCATCATTATCTCGCGGGCATATACAGGTGGTCGTATTTGGGACAGGTTCCGCGGGTAAAACTTCAGTGGTTAACGCGTTAATGGGGCGAGTAGTAGGTCAAGTCGCAGCCCCGATGGGGACAACGGTGGAGGGAGAAACCTATAGTTTGCAATTGCGCGGGTTAGAGCGGGAAATTTTGATTACGGATACTCCGGGCATTTTAGAAGCAGGTGGAGAGGGTTCTGAACGCGAACAAATTGCCCGACAATTAGCTACAGAAGCAGATTTATTATTATTTGTTGTCGATAATGATTTACGCAAATCCGAGTATGAACCCCTACGAGCTTTAGCAGAAATAGGAAAGCGCTCGCTCTTAACTTTTAACAAAATTGACCTATATCCTGACTCAGATCAAGAGGTAATTTTAGCGCGATTACGTCAACGCGTAAAAGGATTTATTCGTGCTCAAGATGTCGTGGCTATTACCGCGAACCCCCAACAAATTCCTTTAGAAGGAGGCGGGTTATTTCAAAGGGAACCAGAAATCATGCCTTTAATTCGGAGAATGGCCGCGATTTTACGCGCAGAAGGGGAAGATTTAATCGCGGATAATATTCTTTTACAATCTCAGCGTTTAGGGGAAGAAGCACGTCAATTAATTGATGCCCAAAGACGACGACAGGCAGAAAAAGTGGTTGAACAATTTCAATGGATTGGGGCTGGAGTGATCGCGGTGACTCCTTTACCGGTGGTTGATGTCTTAGCCACGGCCGCGGTAAATGCCCAAATGGTAGTAGAAATTGGAAAAATTTATGGCTGTGAATTGAATTTAGATCGGGGTAAAGAATTAGCCCTGACTTTAGCAAAAACTTTAGCCAGTTTAGGGATTGTCGAAGGCGCGATTAAATTAGTGACTACGGCTTTGGAGTTAAATGTCGCGACTTTTTTAATCGGAAAGGCGATTCAAGGGGTAACAGCCGCGTATTTAACCCGTATTGGTGGTAAAAGTTTTATTGAGTATTTTCGTCACGATCAAGATTGGGGTGATGGGGGTATTACCGAAGTCGTGCAAAGACAGTTTAAGTTAACACGAAAAGATGAATTTGTCAAGGCTTTTGTCAAAGACGCGATCGCGAGAGTGGTAGAGCCTCTGAATCTAAATCAACCAGAAAAAGAACTAGAATTATATATAGAAGAAAAGCCAGAAAAAAGTGAATTGGAAACGCCTTTAGAAGACAGAAAAAATGATTGGGAAACCGAGGATAAACTGTCTAATGATGATTGGGAATAGGATATCGGGATCACCCATGAATCGTAACAAATTTAAGGCTAATAATAGGAGTGAGATTGTCTCCATCGCCAATAGAAAAAGACTCGGTTGGGTTGAGGTGGAAACTTGTCACGAGCGTTAACGATATCTCGCCACCCAACCTACAGAAATTTACCAGAATAATGTCAATTATCATTAATTATGGATTCTATTAAGAGTAAAATATGCTCTAATTGATACTCCTGAGTAAAATAACTTAATTTCTGGGCTAAGGATTCATTCTGTGATCGTATTTCTTCAATTTTCTGCTCCATCAATTGAACATTTCCTTCTAATGTAACTTGATAAAAAGTTTCTAACCACTCCGTCGGAAAGAGGGAGAGAGGCAGTAGATTAAATTGATCAATAATCGGATGATTGTCGTTAATACAATCTACAAAATCTCTAGTGACATTGTCGGAAAAATCAGAAATATCTGTCAAATTATCTTTTTTCGGGAAAGAGTCAACGGGAATTGTCACTTGAAAAGTTGTCCCTTTGGCTACTTGAGAATATACAGACATAATACCGCCCATTAATTCCACAAATTGGCGACTAATGGTTAATCCTAAACCCGTGCCATGTTGAAATTTATCACCAGCACTTGTTTGCACAAAAGGTTGAAAAATATGCTCTAATTCATGAGGAGATATTCCTATGCCAGTATCCTCAACTTCAAAGGTAATCAAAAATTTATTATTTTCGACAGAGGGGATTTTTCTTCCTAATTTCATACGCAGGGTGACACTCCCTTGGGAGGTAAATTTTAAAGCATTACTGAGGAGATTCATTAGCACCTGACGTAATTTCATTTCATCAGTTCGTACATATTGGGGAACTTCGGGAAAAGACTCAATTTTTAACAGTAAATTTTTCTGCTTCATCTGTAAAGAAAAGGTATCTTTTAAATCATGAAGTAAACTATAAAGATCAAACACTTTTTCGGAAAGCCTCATGCGCCCTGCTTCCATTTTCGATAAATCTAAAACTTGATTAATTAAAGCCAGGAGATGTTCGCCATTGCGACGAATAATTATTAAATTTTCTTTTTCTTCCTGGGAAAGGTTCGGACTATTATTCATTAGTTGAGAAAACCCCAAAATTGCATTTAAAGGGGTGCGAAATTCGTGACTCATATTCGCGATAAAAGCACTTTTGGTTCTCGCCGCGGCTTCCGCGGCTTCTTTGGCTTGTTGCAATTCTGTTTGTATTTGCTTCCACTCTGTAATATCTTGAGTGGTTGAGCTTAACCGTGCTAACTCTCCTTGAGAATTCAATTCCACACGACCATGCACTATCATATAACGCATTGTACCATCAGGATAAACTGCACGATATTCCACCTCGTAGGATTTTCCCTGCGCGATCGCGTCTCCGATGATATTTTCTAACTTTTGTCGATCATCAGGATAAACTCTTTGCATAAGGACTGTTTCAAAATCCGGTGGAGATAATAGATCTTCCCAAGCCATCAATCTAAAAAGTTCATCGGACCACCATTTTTCATTCATGAGGAAATCGTAAGAACAACTGCCGAC
Source organism: Microcoleaceae cyanobacterium bin_387 (assembly GCA_037440985.1). Lineage (GTDB taxonomy): Bacteria > Cyanobacteriota > Cyanobacteriia > Cyanobacteriales > Microcoleaceae > JBEDKD01. The sequence continues at coordinate 20,994 of JBBITB010000019.1, read as the reverse complement.
TTGAGCCATCCTTTGTGCTTCTTTAAGGTGAGCTTCACTACGTCTTAATTCTGCTTCAATCCGTTGGCGTTCCGTAATATCTAAACCTACACCAAAAAAGAAATCAACCGTGGGATCATCACCTAAAATCGGCACTCCATACCACTCCACCAGTAAAAGTTTTTCTTCTTTGGTTTGAATATAATTTTTATTAATTGTCTTCTGTTTTGCTTGAATAATTTGGGTGAAAATCTCTTGAACTTTCTCACGCTCTATTTCAGGAATAAACATATTAATATAATCCACTCCTGTGACTTCTTCAATACGATATCCCAAGGCTTGTAACATACTATTATTGATCATTAACACTTTGCCAAAGGCATCGAGCGCGACAAAAAAAGCTGGAGAAGTTTGAATCAGAGTTTGACTAAAATCTCGTTCTTGACGCAGCACCTTCTCCGTTTGTTTTCGTTCGTTAATTTCCCGTTCTAATAAAGCATTAGTTTCCGCTAACTCCGCAGTACGTTCATAAACTTTATTTTCCAGAATTTGATAATAATCCGCGATAATTTTCTCCGCCCGTTTTCGATCTGTAATATCAATGCAAGAACCAATATAACCAGAAAAAATTCCTTCTGGACTAAAGCGGGGAATCCCCGTATTGAGCATCCAACGATATTCATTATCCCCGCGTCGCAGTCGATATTCTACTTGAAACCTTGTGCGTTTAACAAAAGCAGAAAGATAGCTATTACGACAAAGCTCTACATCTTCATGATGAACCGATTCTAACCAGCCATTCCCTAATTCTTGTGATAAGGAACGTCCCGTAAATTCTAACCATGAATGATTGAAAAATGTACAAAATGTGTCAGTATCAGCCACCCAAATTAATACAGGAGCACTATCGGCCATCAGACGAAAACGGGCTTCACTTTCTAAAAGAGCCGCTTCTGCTTGTTTACGTTCCGTAATATCTTGAAAGATTACGATCGCGCCTGTAATGCTTCCCTGTTCATTAAACATGGGTGTAGCTTTCATTTCTAAAGCAATTTTTTGGTCATCTTGATGAATATTCATATCATCAACAGTGATATTTTCACCTTGGAGAGCTCGTAAACCCGGTAATTTTTCACTAGGATAGGGTTGATTTGTCGGGGATTGATAAATTTGATAAAAATCAGGAAATTCCTCATGAGTCATGTTAAAAATTAACTCTTTTCCTAAGATTTTTATTCCCGTTTGGTTCATATAACAACTTTGACCGTTTTGATCAACTACTATCATACCCACCGGTAAAGCTTCTAATAATTGATTTAAGCGCATTTGATTTTCATTTAGTTGAGAATACGCGTCTTTAATATCCTTTTGAGCTTGATTTAATTCAGCCATAATTCCTGAAAAGATTAAATTTTTAATCGCCAAAACAATCAAAAATAATTGTAATAATAACATGGATTCATAGGGGTTACTTCTCATAAATAAACCGAAACCATGACTGGTAGAAGCTAATGCCATTCCTGAGATAAAAACTACTAACAATGTCCCGAAATCATTGCCAAAACGAATCACAGTCCAAAGAATTAGTGGCATAAGTATATAACCAACGGGATAGGCAAAAATAAAGGTATTGATACCCACCAAAATGCTCAATAAACATAAAAATAAAAATTCTAATTTTTTTCCTAAACTAATCTGAAATGTTAACGCTAAATTTCTATTTTTAAAAGATAAACTTAAAGGAATAAAAATGAAGTTACTTATCATGAAAGAAAGACACAAAATTAACACGCTAATTCCATAATTTTTTGACTGGGTGATACCTCCTAAGCAAAGGGATATTATACTAATAGTGGCTGAAAAAAATGCCCCTATTCCTGAAAAAAACATAAATAAACTAACATTTCTCACTTTGCTAAGAATTTCTTCGGGTTCGATAAATCGTTTAATTAAAAACGTGATCAGGAGAATTGATAGGGTATTTGCCAGGGTAAGATATAAGCTAATGAAGATAGTTGTTCCGACAAACAAATCACGTTTTATCGTTAATAGTTCCCAGAAAGTTGTCAGCATTGACGCGATCGCGATGCTAGGTAAAATTTTATAACCCCAAAATAAAACAGCAGTTAAAGAAATACCTGATGGCAACCAAATCGCCGTAATATTACCAGGGATAGATCCACATAATAAACTTATTTTTGCGGTGAGAAAATATAGAAAAATCAAATCTAAATTCATCAATATTTTCGACCATAATGTATTATGTTTTAGAAAAATCACTGGAATTAACCTCCTTTTTTTATAATTTAATAACCTTTAATAAAGCACCAATGATGGGATATTAAGAGTGATAGATAACACGATCACGTCCCTGTTTTTTGGCTTCATACAAAGCTTGATCAGCAAAAGTTACCAGGGGTTCCGGTGAGTAATTTTGGGAGGGAATCAGACAAGAAACACCGAGACTTAACGTGACATATTCACTCACATTTGAGTAAGCATGAATAATTTTTAGTTTTTTGATTTCCTCTCGAATTGTTTCCGCGATAATAACAGCATTTTTTCCTTCCGTATTGGGAAGAATAACCGCAAATTCCTCACCCCCATAACGTGCCACTAAATCCCCTGGACGTTTTATCGCACGGCGCAAAGCTTGGGCAACTTGCTGTAAACAATCATCTCCTTCTTGATGACCGTAATGATCGTTATATAGTTTAAAATAATCTACATCACAAAAAATTAAAGATAAAGGTTTTTCTTCCCTTGACATACGCCGCCATTCTTGAAATAAATACTCATCAAAACAACGACGATTAGGAATTTGAGTTAACCAATCAAAGGTGGCAAGACGTTCTAATTCTTCGTTCGCTTTTTTTAGTAATGCTTCTGCTTGTTTGCGCTGCATCATTGAACCTAATTGAGTCGCGATCGCTTGCAAAATATCTTGCGATCTCTGATCAAATATCTGGGATTTTTTGCTATAAAAAATTAAAATAGATAAAAGTTTATTAGAAAATAAAATTGGTACAGATAAAGCTGATTTAAATAAGAAGTTTTTCGGAAGATTTTGGAGATTATTTCGGTAATCATCCATGCCAATATTTTCAATAAATTCTATTTTGTGAGATAGGAAAATACGCTGTTTTAAAGCAATATAAAAAGGAAAAGTTAAATATTGATGATATTCAAGAACATCTACTAAATTCTGATCTCCCCCATACCAAATGCAATGAGATTTTAACAAAGTTTCCTCAGCACTCGGCATCCACGCTTCCCCAAAATCCCATCCTAATGTCTGACAAACTTGTTCTAAAATAAAATTTAACGCGGTATCCACATCAGACGCTTCATTAATAGCTTGAGTGACGGTTAATAACAGCTTTAATTCAACGTTTTTTTCTTGCAGTTGTAACTGAAGTTCTCGCAAACGTAATTGATTCTCAACACGAGCGACAACCTCAATCGGCTCAAAAGGTTTTGTAATATAATCAACTCCTCCCAATTCAAAGGCTTTTACTTTATTCGTTACCTCATCCAATGCACTGAGAAAAATCACCGGAATGTCACAAGTCTCCCCTTTTTCTTTAAGTTGTTGACAGACTTGATAACCATCTATTTCTGGCATCATAATATCGAGAATAATTAGACCCGGAGGCTTAGATTCAATGGATCTAAGAGCCTGTTTACCGCTGGAGGCAACTCGCACTTCATAGCCTTCAGATGACAATATCCGCGTCAATAGCCTTAAATTTGCCGGCGTATCGTCAACAATTAAAATATCTCGTTTCGATGTTGTTAAAATAGGCTCCTGATTCATAAGTGATGATGGGGGCTTTATGCACCATAGTGTTTTTTTCATTAGGGATGTTTGATTGAAAAGGTCATGTCAGGCAATATTTCTGCATTTTTATCCCAATCAACTCTCTCCCAATAGTATTACTCTATCCTAGCATTTTTTCGCTCATTAATCCCATAGAGGTACTGTTCAACCAAAATTGATATTTTCATTTTTTTGTTTAGCTCTTGATTTACTCACAACACATTTTCCTGATATTTTTGTGATAACGCTTTTCTTTCCTGTAATTGATAGACCTGATAATTAATAATAGATGATTACTATGGAGAAGTGCTAAAATTAGTCATCCCAATCTCCAGAAAAGATTTTTTCTTTTTTTGGTTTCTCTTTTTATGATTAATTTTTGTTATTTTTAGGAGTGAAATTGATAGAGAACAGTAGATAGATTTGATAGAATATAAGGCTTATAGTACCTTTGCGATCAGAGAGGCGAGAGAAAAAATGAGTCATCGTCCAATTATTTTAGGTATAGTGGGTGATAGTGCCGCGGGAAAAACAACCCTGACACGAGGCATTGCCCAGGTATTAGGTCTCGAAGATGTTACGGTTATCTGTACAGATGATTATCATCGTTACGATCGCAAGCAACGAGCGGAAGTAGGACTAACAGCATTACATCCTGATTGTAACTATTTGGATATTATGCAGCAACATCTTTCGCTGCTGCGAACGGGACAACCTATTCTAAAACCTGTTTATAACCATAATACAGGAAGTTTCGATCCTCCTGAATATATTAAACCCAGTAAGTTTGTAATTATGGAGGGTTTATTGGGCTATGCTACTCGTGGAACTCGTGATGCTTTTGATGTTAAAGTGTATTTAGCCCCCCCAGAATCTCTGCGTTATCAGTGGAAAATTAAGCGTGATACGATGAAGCGTGGTTATACAGAAGAACAGGTATTAGCAGAGTTACAAAAGCGAGAATCTGACTCGGAGGAATATATTAGACCCCAACGCAAATATGCCGATGTTGTGGTGACATTTTACCCACCTGATGAAACTGATGCCTCAAATTTGAATGTGCGCTTAGTGCTGAGGCCGACCATTCCTCACCCGGATTTTTCCGAAATTTTAGATCAAGGGAGTTCTAGTTTTAAACCCGCGATCCGTTTAGGATTAGATCGCGATATGGGTAAACCCGTTGATGTCTTAGAAGTTGATAGTCATGCCACAAAGCAACAAGTCAATGAATTAGAAATGATTCTTTGTAATGAAATGCCCCATTTACGCGGTTTTTGTAACTTAGATGGCAATCCTGAAATTGGTAAACTGATTGGGACAACGGGGGAAATTTTACAAAGTTATCCTTTGGCTTTAACACAATTATTAATTGCTTATCATACGATTAAAGCCATTCATTATTAAACCGATTCAATCAACCGGGTTTCTTTTCACATTCAGGCAATTTATCTCAAATTTGAGAAACTCGGTTTTTTCCACCTATCTCACCCCAGGAAAAATATGCCGGATAAAACATTACTTTACAAGGGGATTATTACATTTTTTGTCCTTTTATATTTGCTGTTAGTAATTCTCAACCAAATACCAGAAAAATTGCAAATTAATGAGATATTACTATTTCTGCTCATCTTATTATTCAATGCTGGTTTATTTGAAAAATTGACACAAATTAAGATAGATAAAGACGGGATAGAATTACAAATGAAAGAAATAGAAGCAGAACAGAAAAAGCAAAAAGCTTCTATTGACGCGAATCAGCAAATTTTACAAGCCAGAGTTTCGACTCATTTAGAACTAATCAATCAAAAGTCTAAAGAGGAGACTAAAATTTTTTTAGAGAATCTGTTAGAAGATTCGACATGGAATTTACTAACTCAATTGTCATTAGGTGAATATTTGCCCTACAAAAAAACCTATACTTTTGAAGTTGATTTAAGGCGGTTACGCACCTTGGGATTAATTACAAATAAACCCGGCAAGAAGATTTCCGATATTCCTAATGAAGGAGATTTGAGAGATTATTTAGAAATGACATCACAGGGAAAAAAATATCTGGAAGTCAGAAAGAATATTTTAGAAAATAGCTAGTAGATACAGCAGTTTCCTCTGCTATGCAGTACATCTTGATCCCCCTAAATCCCCCTTAAGAAGGAGGACTTTCTTTGTCCCCCCCTTGGGAAGCTAGGGGGGATCTAATGTACCTCATAATATCGAAAAGTGCTGTATCTCCTAAAAATCGGATCAATGGCAAGCAGGATGGCTACCCTAGAGTAGTTTATGGAGATGTCTCGTGGTTGAGGTGGAGATTTGCCTTGGCAATTTCCTAGTTTGAGAATCGCGATCACATAGCAAGTAAATGAGCATTAAATATAGAAGAGGGGCTGGTTCGCCTAAACCAGCCCCTAGATTTATTCAGTATATTTAACCGGACTTGATATCAGCCAGTCTATGACTACAAAATACTAAACATTAAAGCGGAATAATAAGACATCTCCTTCTTGAACAACATACTCTTTCCCTTCACTACGAACTAATCCTTTTTCTTTCGCGGCATTCATGGAACCCGACGCGACTAAATCTTTATAAGCTACGGTTTCGGCGCGAATAAAACCTCGTTCAAAATCCGTATGAATGACTCCTGCTGCTTGAGGTGCTAACATTCCCGCGATAATTGTCCATGCGCGAGTTTCTTTGGGTCCACAGGTAAAATAAGTTCGTAATCCTAAGAGTTCATAGGTAGCACGAATGAGAGATTTTAACCCTCCTTCTTCTACGCCTAATGACGCGAGAAAATCGGCTCTTTCTTCTTCTGGTAATTCGATTAATTCTGATTCAACTTGAGCGGAAATTATCACTACTTTAGCATTTTCTTGGGACGCGATCGCGCGCACTTGTTCTACATAACTATTTCCGGTAGCTAAATCATCTTCGGAGACATTAGCCGCATAGATAATAGGTTTTTGTGTAAGTAGTTCTAACCCTTTAACCGCGTCTAATTCTTCTGAGGTTAAATCACATTGACGGGCGGGTTTGTTGGCATTGAGAATCGCTGCGACTTTTTCTAACGCGACTAATTCTACTTGAGCGTCTTTATTAGTTTTTGCCTGTTTGCGAGTGCGCTCGATGCGTTTTTCGACTTGGGCTAAATCTGCTAAAATTAGCTCTAAATTGATGATATCAATATCACGAGCGGGTTCAACGGAACCGGAAACGTGAATAATATCATCATTATCGAAACAACGGACAACTTGAACGATCGCGTCAACTTGTCGAATATGAGATAAAAATTGATTGCCTAAACCTTCTCCTTGACTCGCGCCTTTGACTAACCCCGCGATATCGACAAATTCCATACGAGTAGGGACAATTTGAGCGGAATTAGCAACTTTAGACAATATATTTAACCTTTCATCGGGAACCGCGACAACCCCGACATTAGGCTCAATAGTACAAAAGGGAAAATTCGCGGCTTGTGCTTTTGCATTCGCGACTAACGCGTTAAATAGGGTTGACTTTCCCACATTGGGTAATCCGACAATTCCGGCTGTAAGCATAACGATCGCCAAATAAGTGCTTTAATACTTTACGTCCTCAAGGGACTAATATGATACTTCATAAGTATGCACGTCCTCGCGGTTATCCGCGCTTCTGAGAGAAACCGGCTTTCTACAACAACTTTGCCATCCCCACTGAGATATTTAGGAAGAAACTGGGTTTCTTTATCCCCGCGATCGCGTTTCTGGGAGAAACGGGGTTTCTTTGATCTCGTTTACATCCTACGGAGATATTTAGGAAGAAACCGGGTTTCTTTACCCCCGCGATCGCGCTCGGATATAAGTTATTAAACGAGATCATTACTCCTACTCTCAAGTAGGAGGCAACTATGCCCATCAAAAGCCACCGGGTTTCTTTGATAATCTTGGCATCCCCAGGGAACTCTGGATCAAGAAACCGGGTTTCTTTACCCCGCGATCGCGCTCCTCAAACCTCTCTCTTTGTGCAATCTCAACGGAGCGCGAGGACCTCTTCTTTGTGCGCGACAAGGGGTAGTATGCCCAGCATGAGGCTACGGCTCTCACGATTTGGGTAGGTTTTACAAGAGATATGTAAAGTTTTATTACAAAAAAGGGTTTTCTGCATAAAAATTTAGCCTCTAAGCACATAAAAGGTTAGAGAGCACAGTTCGGGGATAAGTCATTAGGCCTTGGCTTTGGCTCGCAGTGGAATATCCCATCCACGCGATCGCGCCGCTCAAACCTCTCTTTGTGCAGGGCTCTCTTGGTGGGGTAAAAACCCGCGAGGACTTTTGGTGCAGTACAAGCGCGATCGCACTGAGGAGGTACAACTCTGAATAAGTCGTCGGGGTTGGGCAAAGCATTCCGTTGCACAGTTATGGGTGTATTTTTAAGGGGTAACGCGTATGGGTTGGTTCGGTTTTGGCAAGAAGGGTGACAAGGCGAAAAAATCTCAGAAGTCCCAAGGGAAGAAAAAACGTTATCCCCGTAAAACGTTTATTCTCGAAGAGATTGTTACGCCTTCTCTGATGTTTCCGGGCTTGAGCCATGATTTTAATCCTCTACAAGATATCCTCAACTCTTTACCACATCTGGATTTGGGGTTGATGGCGGATGGCTCTTGTCCCGTTTCTCCTCCCACGGATGGGGACTTAGCTCCGATTATTCAATTTGATCCTTTGGGGTTAATGGAGGCACCAACGCCAATTCCGGGGACTGATATTCAAGGGTTGTTTGAGACTTTACCGAAAGGGGTGATAGTTCCTATTGATCCGGCTGGAAATACCCCCAAGGTTTCTGATCTTGATCCCTCTCTGTTTGGAGATATTGATACTGAGTTTAATGTTAATAATCCAGACGCGTTTGAGGTAACTCCTGTTACTGATATTACTCTCACTCCAGAAATCCGCGATCGCGTCCTCGATTTATCTAGTATTTTCACATCGGTGGGAGGGCAAAAATTATCTTATGTGGTTTTGGGGGGAAATAGTGATTCTTTAGCCGTCACCGTTGAGGGAAATCAATTACAGTTAAAGGCTTTAGATCAACCCGGAAGATCTAATGTTATTGTCAAGGTGATCGATGAAGAAGGGAATTTTGTCACAACTAATTTTACTGTGACGACGCGTCAAAGCAATCCTGCTACTATTACATCGATCAATGATGCCCTGGGACAATTAACCAGTATTATCAATCAATATCCCGATTTAGCTGAAGGGTTATTGACACCAGAGGCGGACGAATATTTAAACCAATTGACGGATTTAGTCGAGCAAAATCCTGAGTTATTACCCCAGTTAACTCAACCAGAATTTTTCGCATCTCTGGGACTGAGTAATAGTAATATCGCGACAATTCAACAACTTTTACAAAGTCCAGAGATCGCGGATGAAATGGGTTTATCCGTTTCCTTGGGAGAGGCATTAAGTCATCCCGATTCTACATATTTTGATCAATTTTTACTCGATGGCCAAAACGCGATCGATTTATTACCCGAAAATGCCCAACAGCCCAAAGTAGGGTTTATTGATTTTGCCGAAAAACAACACGCGGAGAAAGTAACCTCTCTATTTGCTTCGGTTAATTCTCAGGCGAAATATGACACATTTACCGTCAGCAATGGGAATTGGCATGAACAATTAATGAAATTTGTTGATCAAGTCCGGGCTTCGGGTAAAAATCGAGGAGTCGTGAATCTCAGTCTGGATTTATCTCAATTAGATGATATTGGCACAACTACCCGTTATGAATTAACCCCTCAAGAACAAATCGCGTTACAATATGCGCGTGATAATAATGTTTTGCTGGTAGTAGCCGCGGGAAATACGGGGGGATTGATGTCGGCTTTAGGACAAGCCAGTAAGACTTTTGATAATATTATTACTGTTGGTGCAGTTAATCAATTTGAATCTAAAACCGATTATTCTGCCTATGGAGATGGACTGACTGTAATGGCTCCGGGGGGCAGTTGGCAAGATGATCCGAATGCCTTTGTGGGAACCTCACGGGCGACTTCTTATGTAACAGCAGCCGCGTCTTTAGTTTGGGCGGCTAATCCTGATTTAAGTTGGCAACAGGTTAAAAAATTATTAATTGAAACGAGCCGAGATATTAATCAGAAAGGATGGGATAAAGAAACGGGATTTGGGATTATTGATATTAAAGAAGCCATAGCGCGATCGCTCATTACAGAACCCAAAACCGTCAAAACTCAAGCCCCTGTTACGGTAGTTCCTTTCAGTGGTGAAGGACGAGTAAAAATCCTCGCCAGAGCCGCGGGAGATAACACAGAAAAGGCAATTTCGGCCTTAAATAATACCCAACAAAGTTTACTTGAACAGTGGCAAACTTTAGCGGATTTGGGTAATCAGGCTCTGAGTTTAGCGGATTTAGATGCGGAAGTCAAACAGAAAATAGCTGCGGCTTTAAACGAATATCAACAAGTTAGTACCGACGCGGGAATTACTACGGCGCAAGCGCAACAATGGGCGGAAGCTTTGGCCTTAGCAACCCAACATTATCAAATTGAAAAAGCGCGATTGCAAACTCTGTTACAACAGCAGAAAGAAGTTCAAGCTCAATTAGCGACTTTGGGGCAACAAAAGTCAGCCTTAGAGACAGAAACTCAAAAAATGTTGGCTGATATTCAAAAGCAAATTGGAGTAGCCGAATCAGATTTTGCTAAGGCACAAGCCAAATTAGCCAATCCCTTTGCTGATGTTGATGACAATTTACAAATTAATCCTCAACCTTGGCAAAATGCGGCAAATAATGAACAACAATCGGCTGCTAATTTCCTTGATAAATCAAATTTTCAAGCGGCAGAAGTAAGGCGTTACACTGATGCGGCTAATAGTATTAATCCCACTCGTTGGCAAGTCGTAGGATCTACAAGTCGTCGTTGCGGGGGGACACAAGAAATTTGGGGATGGGGGAATGATCCTAATTTGTTGAAGCAGAAAACTCAGTTGCAATTACAAGGGCAAATTTCTAGTCAAAATGTCCAAGTTTTCCAACAGTTAGCTCAACAAGCAGATCAACAAAACGTGGCTTTAACGCAATATGCACAATTCCTCAATAATCAACAAAATCTGAATCGAGGAAATGGTAATACTAATGATGCAAATACTGTTTTAGAACTGCTGAAAAAACAGTTAGCTGATCAGGAAAATATTGCCAAAAATTATCAAAATTTGGCGAATTTAGCCGAGGCACGACGAGCGCAAAATCAAATTAGCGCTAATTGGAATAATAGTCTAATTAACCGTTGGCAACAGGTAGGAACTCGACGCACAGGACGCTCTGGACGTAACACGGAACCTGTGTATGGATGGGTGCATTATCCTGAACATATTGCTCCCCGCGATCAAGCGCAACAATTGGCTAATCAAGCAGCACAGGAACGGGATGTTTATAAACAGTTAGCTTCTCAATCTCAGCAACAGGTAAATGTGCTGCAAGAACAGGTGCGTAAACTTTCTGAAAGAGTGAAAGATTGGCCTGTTTTAGAACAGGGAATTGAGTATGAAATTACTGCTGATCAATTGCGTTTGCAAGCAGAAAAAGATTTACTGGCGTTACATACACCCGTACAACAACAGAAGTTACAAACGCTGAATCTGCAAATTTCCCAAGCTGAAGAACAATTACAAACGTTAGAAAATCAGAAGATTCCGACGCAACAACAGGCGACGGATTTAACAGAAAATCGGTTGAAGGAAACGCAGACAGAAGTAGAAGCCATTCAAACAAAACGTGCTGAGGCACAGAAGGATTTACAGAATTTCTTGGAAACGGCAGGTTTCCTGTTGCCTTATCGGGAACGGTTGACTGCTGTTCAAAAATCAATTCAGCAATTGTCAGATGAAAAGCTGAATGTTCAGAAGACAATGCAGCAGTTGAGTAATCAAATAATTCAGACACCTAGTGATAGTTTGAGTCAGCAACTTAATTATTGGAGTGCTCATTTAGCAACTCTAAATCAGGAGTTAGATTGGGCGAAATTACAGCAGGATCAGTTGGCTTTGGCGATCGCGGATTCTCCAGAGCGATTAGCGATTTCTGGCTTAATTAAAGAATTAGAAGGGGCAACCACGGGGGGGGCAACCACGGGGGGGGCAACCACGGGGGGATTGCCCCTACAGCGATACCTTGATTTCCTGCATAATGTTGAAGGGAGTGGCGCGAATTTCTTAGAAGGTTTTGATAATTTGCCTCAACGTCTTGCTGATGCTAAAGCTGAAGAAAATCAGACTCAAAAAGAGTTAGATAAGCTGAATCAGGAATATCGGGAGTTGGGTTTGCAGAAAGCTAATTTGCAAGATAATCTCATTCCGGGGAAAGAAAAAGAACTTGTCGCGAAACAGCAACAGATTGCAGGGACGGAGAGCGCGATCGCGCAAACTCAAACCTCTTTAAGTTCTCTGCAAAATCAGCTAACACAAACACAAGATTCTTTAGCGAAAAAATCGGCAGAAATTCAGCAACAACAGGGGATAATTGCTGGTACTCAATCTCAGATTAGTAATCTTCAAAATCAGATTACTGCTAATACTTCTGAAATTCAGCAACAGCAGTCTGTCGCCCAAGGTTATCAGAATCAAATTAATCAAGCCAATGCTGCTGTTAATTCATTGGAACAACAACGACAACAGCATCAAGCTAATGCTAATTACTGGAATAGTCAGGTTAACACTTGGGGAATTGTCCGTTGGGAGGATCGCGGATGGTGGGTTGATGATGGATGTGGCAGAGGACACTGGCAGTCTAATTGGCAACCTGTTTACGGTTGGATTTATAATCCACAAGCAGAAGCTAATCGCAATGCTGAACAAGCTGCTGCTAACAATGCAGCTTGGCAGCGAGATGTTGCGAATCAACAATTGCAACAATTAACTGCTACTTTACAGCCTAAAATTGCGGCAAATCAGCAACAAATTGTTACTTTACAACAACAGCAACAGTCTTTAACTCAGGAACAACAGGTATTCAATTCGCAACTGGCAAGTCAGCAAACTCAACTCCAACAACTGCAAAAAGAACAGCAAGCGATTACTCAGCAAGTTAATAATCTGCAATCTCAAATCAACCAAACTCAGAACCAATTAAACGGTTTAAACACTCAACTTGGCACTCAACAACAGCAACGAGAGAATTTAATTACACAACTAGCACAACTGAATCAGCAAAAATCCGATCTCGAACAAAAGCTAAGTGAGAAATATCGCGAAATTGAACTTACCGATAAATACTTTGAACAAGTACAAGCAGAAGTAAATCGTCTGCAAAGTCGCTTAGATTTACTCAACAAAGCGGGAGTTTTAGAGGAAAAATATCAGCAAAATTGGCAGTCTTGGCAAGACGCAAATCAGGCACAAGCGACAGCAACTCAAGCGTTGTTAGAGATTCGTAAAGCTGGACAACCAGACCGCGATCGCCTAGCACTTTTACAACAACAATTGAAGGATGCTCAGGCAACGTTAGAACAGGTAAAATCTCTCCAAAAGACGATTAGTGATACCCAAAAATCTCTGGAATTTACGAAACTGCAATTAGGGAATCAAAACTTACTGCTACAAAGCTTAATTGACCACGATAATCCATTAGCGGCCGCCGAGCGAGATGCTCTCAATCAAGCCGCCGCACATCAACAAAGGATATGGCAATGGAATGGCAGTTCCTACGTTTATAATGCGGCGGAAGCTGATGCCTATCGTGCTAATTTGCAGCAAGCTTCGTTTGTCGCAGATCAGCGTAATCGTGGATGGCAACAGCGACAAGATACTCTGGCAAAGATTAACGAACTTAATCAAAAGATATCTCAGCAAACATCTGATATTGCTCAGAAGCAATCGGAGTTAGCTGGTTTGGGACAAAGCATTCCTCAAATAGAGTCGAAAATTACCACAATTCAAGGACAAATTAACACTGTTAGTAAAGGATTAGAACTGCTACAAGTTCAAGAAAATAAACAGACACAAATTATCCAAGGTGCAACGACTAGCACGCAAAATTTAGCCTCTCAACTATCGCAAACAACGGAATTACATTCGACTGCTTTGTGTCAATTAATTGGGTTTGGGATTCTCGCTTCTGAGTCCGATGTTGATTTCTTTGCTACACAAGTAGAGCCACAAGTCAATACCCAGTTAGAACAGTTAAATAATGTGGGTAAGGACTTAGGAAATGCAATTGATAGTCAAAATCAACAGATTGTTAATTGGGAGCAGGAATTAGCTAATACTCAAGATGATGTGAGCCAGCAAGCGCTGACAAATCTGATTGCTCAAGCTAAGACACAATTAGGCAATTTGGAAGCTTTGAAAGCATCGAATCAGACTAATGCTAATGAGTTAGAAGATTTGTTGAATCAGGCAACAGAAGCATTGACACCTTTGCGTCAAAAGCAAGAGTTAGAGATTCGCCAAAAGCTTGAGAGTAATGATGGAAGATTGGAATCTTTACAGTCTCAATTAAATTCTGAAAATGCGGCTGATGCGGCGATTAAATCTGGTACGGTGTTAGATCATGTGTTATTGGCAGACCAAATTAATCAGGATTTGCGTCTGGGTGTCACCAATTGGACAGAACAATTGTTAGCTGGAAATCAGCAGACAAAGGCACTGATTACACAGCAACAGGATTTATCGAAGTCGGTTGATGAATTGATTGCCTATATTAATAATAATTTGGCACAACCCGATGGGAATTATAATCGCATTCACGCTGATTTAAAAGATGGGATTACGACTCTGGGTGTGGTGGAAAATCGCGCTGATGAATTGGATACTGTTTTTACTTCTACTGAGGACGTGATCGCGCGGATTAAGTTGCGGATTGAGCAAGATGCTAAATTGTGGGAAGAAATTGCTCCGATTGCGATGAGGTATGGTGCTGAGTCTCAGGAATTGAAAGACTATCTTCAAACGCCAGGAGATGAAAAAACTCGCCGTGCAGCTTTCCTTGCTAAATATCCAGAAAATGGTACTGCAATTGATTTGTTAAAAGCAGCAACTTTAGAAGGAAAAAATCCCAATCAGGAAATTTCTCAACAGTTAAATGCAACTCAAGCTGATGTTTTACTGAATGCCGAAGCAGTAGAAGGGCGCAACCCAAATCAAGCACTATTTGATAAAGCAAAAGCCGCACAAGCATCCCATGAAGCTCAAGGTTATGCACTTTTAAATCAAGCAGCTTGGTATGAACAACAAGCGGCTTATAATTGGGCAGTTAGTCGCAAAAATGGCCCTTACTGGTATGAACAACGTTGGGTGAAGGGGCGCTCTGGGAAAGGACATACTGAAACTATCACCCACCTTGATTATAACTGGATTCTCTGGCAACAATATTCACAAATATTCCCTCAATTACGGGCACAAGGAACTGCTCATTTAGTTGAAGCTGACAAATGGCGTAAGGAAAAAGAACGTATTGAACCGCTAAAAAATCAGTGGATTGCTGCTAACGATGCGGCAAATCAAGCTGAACCTCCTATTGATGAAGCGCGTAATTTCTTTGCTGAATTAGAAGCAGCACGAGAGTCAATTCCAGGGGATAAAGCTCAACTTGCAAGTTTAGAAAATCTCCTTCCTATCATTCAGCAACAGTTAGAACAAGCGCAGCAAGAAGCTGACGCGCAAAATGCTAAAGTGCAGGAACAATGGCAAGAATACGATACTAATTCTGAGGAGTATCGCGCGGCTATTGCTGACATTTTGCAACGGCGCGGCGAACTAAATACCAAAGCGATTGAAACACAGCAACAATTAGCGGATGCTGAACGGGATGTCGAACGTCAAACGGTGGGATTAAGTGACGAATTGGCAAGCACTAAATCCCTCATTGCCAGCCTGGAAAATCAACGACGATCGCGGCAAAATCAGATTATTAATTTGCAGAATCAAGGGGTGACTGGGGAAGCTTTGGATGATTTGAAGACTAATTTAGTTCAAGTCGATCGCTCTTTAGAATTGCTGAATAATAAAGCCGCAATATTAACAGCAGAGCAAGCTGCCCTCACCCAAAAACGCACGATGTTGACGGCACAAAATGAGGTGATTCTGGCAGAACAACGGCTGTTAGATGCCTATATTCAAGACCCCGATGCTGATTACAGTAATCTCCAACAACAATTAAATGATGCCCGTGCTGCTTTGGCTGAAGCGCAACGATTAGCAGAACAAGCGGAAGCGGCTAGTCAGGCACTTACGGCTCCTTTGCAAGAGTTGAAAACGGATTTGTTGGCGCAAAATGATGAACAGTTGAAGGCTGCTAAGGAACATCAACAGATTCTTAAAGCGTTGGTGGAGGCTACCCAATCTAATGCTAATTACACTTTGCAAGCTGCACAAAAACAGCAAGAAGTCAATGATTTAGAGTTCCAAATTTTACAACGTTTGCAACAAGCAACGGCGGCGGGCTATCAAGAAGCTAAGGCGTTGTTGGATGTCGCACAGCGCAATGATATGGCGACCGCGGCGGAGATTTATTACCGAGATTATAAAGATTTGGCGAGCGATCGCGGTGGTTGTGCTGGCGGTGCTGGTAATGCGAACGATCAGATTTTGGCAGATCACTATTATGTCGAAATGCTAAATAATCGGGAATTGCAACGTCGCGCTCAAGCTCAAGCGGATGCCTTTGGTGCAGCGAGAAGAACCGCAGAAGCGCAGATGAAAACTTTACAATCGCAACAAGAAATTGCAGCACAATTGTTAAGTGATTTGAATGCTAAGGTTGCCGAAACTCAGGCGGAACGGGAGAAGAAAACCCAGGAATTAGCTGTTGCCCAAGCCCGTTTAGATGGGATTACTCGCATTCGTGAACAAACAGAACAAACATTTATTCAGTTAGTTACGCTGGAAAAATTGAATTTGGCACAGGCGCAATTAGAGCAAGAAATTGCCCAAAATCGTCAGGCTAATATTGATGAAGCGGTGAAAGAGCGACAAGAGCGCGACGCGTTGGAATTGGAACGGAAGCGGTTAGAAACTACCGCGAAAATTGAGCAACTGAAGCAACTGCAAGCTGAGGATGATTTGCGACAAAATCTGAATCAGGCGCGGGGACAGTTGGGGTTAGCAACCTTAGATCCAACGGAAGATCCGATGCAGTTACAAACTCAATTAGCGGGGTTACTTACTTCGCTGAAAGATTTGGAAACTCAGCAACCGGATTTACCTGATAATGTGAAGGCTTTGTTAGCAGAAGCACGGGGTGATATTAACTTAGCATTGCAAGGGAAAGAAGCGGCGAATATTCAAGAATCCCTGCTAAGTGCAATGGATGGGATGATTGGGCAAATTGAGTCGTATAAGAGTGAGATTAATCGCATTGATTTAGAGGAACAGTGGGATAATCAGCTATTGCAAACGGCACAGGGAGATTTGCAAGGAGCGTCTCAACAATTCTTGGCAGAATTGCAGCGGGCGGAGGAATTATCGGGTGAGAAACAGATTATCAATCCGTTGTATGAGGAAGTGTTGAATAAAATCGCTTTAGCTGAACAAGCGGTTGAGATATCTAGTGATTTGGCCGAGCAAGGGAAGAAAATGCTTGACCAAATTATTGAGCGGCGGGTTGCGGAACGGAAGGCGCGGAAAAAGGCTTTTTGGAATAAGATTTTGGGGATTATTTCCCAAGTCGCCGGGATTCTCAGTACAGTTTTGATGATTCTCTCTCCTGCGTTTCCCGCACTGATTCCTTTCTCTATTGGTTTAGGTGCTGTGAGTGGGGCAATTAATACCATTCAAGCTGTCATAAATGGTGACTGGATGGGGGCGATTTTCAGTGGGGTTATGACGGGTTTAACTGCTGTTACTGGCGGTATGACTCAAGCGCTTGGTGAATCAGCAAAAGCTGTAGTGATGATGAAAACCCTTCAGGCTGTTGTTTCTGGTGCTTTTAATGGTGCGCGATCGATTATGTCGGGCGAAAGCATTATGGGTTTCTTGCAAATTCTCGGTAGTGTGGCGAGTGCTGCATCGGCGGGGATGAGCAGTTTTATCAATCAATGTAGTGCGCCGTTACAGAAAGTTATGTTGTCTGTGGTGCAAAGTTTGCAACAGGCTCCCCAGATGATTTATAGCGGTATTAAGTCGATTCAAAGTGGGGATTGGTTGAATGCCATTGGTAACTTCTTTAATGGGGCGCTGGCGATCGGTCAAAGTTTTGCTGGTAATTTTAATACTGCTGTTGCTGGGATTTTGGACAATATCAGTAAGGTTGGTAATACCGCTTTGTACTTAGGTAATGCGATTAAGGATGGCGGGATTGAGGGTTGGTTGTCTGGTTTGAATGGGATTTTGGGTCTTTGGAAAAATGATTTGATGGGGATGGTTGATAAGATTTCAGGGAAGGAGGAGTGTGAATGTCCGCCTCAGCCTGAATGTGATCCTTGTGCTGAGGATATCGAGTTGGAAGGTCTGAGCATTGAAGAAAAAGTTTCTCTGCTCGACACACTCAATGAAGAAGAACGGCTCGATTTAGCAATTGAGATGATTGGGGTTTCGACTCCAGAAGAGGAGATTGAAATTCTTAATCACCTTTCTGCTGAAGATCAATTGCATACAATTGATTTAATTTCACCACAAGCTAAAGAGGTTATTGCTGCTAATTCTATTAAAGAGGTAGAGAAGATTTATCAAGATATACTTGATAGTCAAAATCAAATCGTTTCCAGTACCAGTATTAGTATTGTAGGAGTTGGCAGCCATTCAACTCAGCCTTCATCATCGGAAAAAACTCGATTTCAAATTTACCAAGAAATGCTTGGTGAAGGGCTAAAAAATTTGCCTGCTGAAATAGGTGGAGAGCTACTTAAGCAATTCTCTGATCCTGCACAATTAGCACTTTTCCTGGCATCAGGTGTTGCTACTCGTACTCCAATTGCAGGTTTATTGACTGCATTGCATACCAATCCTTTGACTTTGCCAATAGCTGTAGGAATGGATGCAGTTGCGACAGGATGGTTACTTTATAGTGTTGGAAAGCCTCTTTATGATGCTTGGGAAGCATCTGGTAAAATTGTCAATTCTTCAAATCAATCACTAGATATTCAAGAAGAAGCTCACAAGTTATCTCAACAGGAAGGAATTGTTATTGCAGGATTAGCATCTGGTGCAATTTTAGGTTTGGGTGTCGGTCTCAAAGCGGGAATCGGGCAGCGCTCTGTAAAGGTTGGCACTGCTGCTCCAGAAGATTTTCTCAAAAAGTTTGGACTGGAAACTACTGGACGAGGTTTAACAAGTGTTTCCCCAAATCCTTTAACTGTTGGAATACCAAAAAACTTTTCTGACCGTTTTTATTCAAAGATTAGCCCCTTACCTAATTCCCAACCTTTGCCTCGAATGTCTGTTCCATCTCAATTTATCTGGGAAACAAAAGCTGGCAATTTCCACATCTCATCGAATGTCAAATCAGATTTACAAGAAGTCACTGGTGCCCTAAAGCATATTTCAAATGAACAACTCAATCCAAAACTTAAATTTGGATTCAATGAGGATGTTCCTTTAAATGAAATTGAGGTTTTTGTAATGGAAGACCTGGAAAAAGCAATTGTACAAGCTTCACATCAAGGGATCACTCCAAAGCAAAAAATTTATATCTCATCGGCTTATAAATGGGAACTTATATTTGAACCATCGACTCAGCCTGGTATTGGTTGGAAATTATATCATGCGATACCAAAAGGATCGGTAAAATCTTCTGTAGAGTGGCATTAGCTGTAGTAGCATTCCCCACCCCAAATCTCATCAAAAACTCAGAGGTAATTATGTCTTCTCAAAACATCCTGCAACCAATCAAAAACTCCCACTCCCTTTTACCCGCGAGTCGCGATCCGCCTCCGACACCCTACGCGCCCCCTTAACCCCTCTGTTTCTTTAACCTAGCCACCAGGAGGTATCTGCTTATCCCAGAAACCGGGTTTCTTAACAAAGATTTCGGTGGTGATGCAGAGATGATCGCAGAAACCCGGTTTCTTTTTCCCGGCAGCGCGATCGCGCTTTTCCCAAAACACGCGCGATCGCCCCCTCTGTTTCTGCAAGCTATCCAAAGAGCGATCGCCCTTAGCAAGAAATTCAACAAACAGAAACCTTTGCGATCGCCAACCAACTATCCCAACAGATAAAGATGATTTATTTGCTAATTACTCAACCTTTGATAAAAGAGCGATCGCCACCTTGCAAAAGATGTGCGATCGCCCTCTCGCCAACCTTCTATTTCTACGCTTGTGCGATCGCGAATCAGGGTATCTCTACTGTTAACATTCACATTTTTGGAGGAATTAATACTATGCCTGGGATTAAGAAATTATCCATGAGTATCGTAGGAGCAGCAGTTCTTACTCTAGAAACTGTTGCTACAGCACAGGCAGCATCATTCACATTCGGCATCAATTCCAAGGCAACTTTTCTTCGCACTCATCAAGATCCACAAGCCGCAGATAGTATCGCTATTGACTTAAAGAGTCTTGGCATTAGTAGTGGTGATTTAATCAGGCTTGAGCGACTGGGGGATGAATCCCTTGGGGCTGGTTACACCGAGCAACCTTATGCAAGTTGGGATTGGGCTACATATATGATGACGGCGGTGTTCAGCAACAGTAATATTCTCCTAGCTTCTTATTTACAAAATCGAGTCTCTGGTGCTGTTAATGCTGGAGAAGACATTTTGACCGATCCTACTCCGAAGGGTTTGCTTGCCACTGATATTCCTGAAGACTTCTGGCTCAATGACTTAACAATCAAAGTTCCAACTTCTGCATCTTATTTGTTTGTTGGCACTACCGATCCCTATCCTGGCGATAATACAGATCCAGACGGAGACTATGGATTGAGGATAAGCACGATCTCCAAGGCTGCTCCAGAACCCCAATCTGTACCCGAACCTTCTACTGTATTAGGTGGATTGGCATTTAGTGCTTTTATTGCCAAAATGCGGATGAAACGCCAACGGCAACAAACCTCCCCAGAATCCACTGGCAGTTGAGAAAAACAGCGCGATCTCTCCCCTCTTTCTGTCAGTTAAACGGAGCGCGATCGCCTTTGTGTCAATGTCTGAATTGGGGCGAATGCCATTTGGGGCGAATGCCATTTGGGGCGAATGCCATTTGGGGCGAATGCCATTTGGGGCGAATGCCATTCGCCCCTACGGGGTGTGGTAATCAATGGGGATTGGGTT
>JBBITB010000018.1:11028-71287 GCA_037440985.1 Microcoleaceae cyanobacterium bin_387 | reverse complement strand
ATGAAGTTATTTTTCATTGTATCACATTTTTGTTCGCACTTTCGCAAGAGGTCTAGTGAAGACTTACCCACCGAAACCCTGAAAAGTCTTAAGCGGGCTATCTATAATCAAGGAAAAGGCAGGTGAGAAGCCTACGCGACGTTATTAATTTTCATGATTAAAGATTGCAAATCTGGGACTTCTAAATCGGGTTGTGCTATCGCGGGTAATGTAGCACCTGAGCCTTCTTTATCTTGACGTCGATTTACCCAAATTGTTGATAATCCCATGCTTTTGGCGGGTACGATATCGTGATAGATACTTTGGGCAATATGTAACCATTTTTCGGGTGCTATTCCCATACGATCGCGGGCGATTTCAAAGTTACGGGTAGAGGGTTTATAAGCTTTTACCTGTTGCGCGGTAATAACATAATCAAATTCAATTGCTAAATGTTTCGCGGTTTCGGCAAATAAGTCATCATCAACATTAGAGATAATGGCTAATTTATATTTTTCTTTGAGTTGTTTTAAGGTGGCTACTGTATCAGGAAAAGGTGGCCAATTCTTGAGAGATTCCCCTAAACTATTTAATTCGGTTTCAGTAAACCTGAGCGCGTATTTGACACCAAATTGTTTTACGACTTTTTTCAATACTTGTCGATAGTTGATAAATTCCCCCTTTTCGATGTCGGCTTCAAATTGGGCAAAAGATTCTAAAATAACGTGATCATCTTCTTTGATGTGATACTTTTCTAACAGAGATTGGAGAATTGGTAAAAGTCCAGATTCCCAATCAATTAGAGTGCCATAACAATCAAAACTCAAAACTTCAAATTGCTCAAAATTTAACATATTTTAGCTGTTTTTTGTTAAGAATAAAATCAACACAAGGGAGAGAAAGTGCATAGAAAGCCTAGGATTTATGGAGTATAAATCCTGTCTAATCCGGTTAATTTCTGCCCGTAACGGATAATCCTTCGACAATGACAGAAGGGGTATAACAAGAACCATTCCAGTCTGCATCCGCGCCTAATTCGACTAAATGTTTTAACGAATGATAGACATTACCCGCGACCATTGTATCTTTGACACGGCCGATTACTTCACCATTTTGTACCCGATATCCCAAGTCAACATTAATAGAAAAGTCCCCGGAAATTCCCGCACTTTCACCCAACATTTGATCAATAATTATACCATCTTTTAATTGAGAAATCAACTCAAAAAAAGAGCGTTCTCCGGGTTTAATTAAACAATTAAATAATCCGGGGGTGGGATAACTGCCTAAACCGGGTCGAAATCCATTACCTGTGGTTCCACTGCCTAATAATTTTCCGGTTTTTCGATCAGTATAAAATAATTGTAAAACCCCATTTTGGAGAAAAACAATGGGACGAGTAGGTGTTCCCTCATCATCAAAAGGGCAACTATAGGGGCCAATTTCTGGTTCTTGAGATATTGTTAATAAAGGTGATGTAATTAGTTGTCCTAAGCGATCGCCCCAGGGGGAAGCGCCTTCTAATACTTGTTTCCCATTTAACGCGGCGGCTACTGTTCCCCATAATAATTCCGCGGCTTTGGAGGTAAATAAAACAGGTACTTTTCCCGTGGGAGACGTGATATTATCTTCTGCCCAATCTAACCTTTGTAAAATACGTTGCGCGATCGCGACAGGATTAAGACTACCGCGTTCGGTTTGCCCATCTCCAATATTTAAGAAATCTTCTCCCCGTACCCATTCAGCAGAAACATAACAACTTAAAGTTGTATCTGTATGAGAACAATCTAAGCCTTTAGTATTAATTAAACGAGTGTTTTCTATTTCACAATCCCATTCTGCGGTACATAAAGTTTCAGGATAAGATTGTCGAATTAGCGCGATCGCGTGTTCTCCCCATTGTACTAATTGTTCGACGGATACGGAATGACCTAAATCAGGATAAGTTATGGCTTCACCTGATGATAATTCAATCATTTCCGGTTCATTTAATGTCGAAATCGCGATCGCGCGTTCCACCAATGCTACTGCATCCACGGGGCCATAGGCTACCGCTAAACCCGGACGGCCATTACGCCATAAACGTAGGGCTATTCCTTCTGCTTGTGCCGTTTCCAGTTGTTTCAGGCGATTAGCTTCAAAAAAAACAGGACGCGATAGAGAATAAGATTGAAACACTTCCGCGGAGTCGGCTCCTGCTTTCCTCGCAAGTTCAAGTAACTTTTCTGGAGATTCAGAAATCATGGGTAATGGGTAATGGGTAATGGGTAATGGGTAATAGGTGATAGGTGATGGGTGATGGGTTATGGGTGATAGGTGATGGGTTATGGGTGATAGGTGATAGGTGATGGGTGATAGGTGATGGGTGATAGGTGATGGGTGATAGGTGATAGGTGATAGGTGATAGGTGATAGGTGATAGTTAAAAAATAATCTCCCATTCACCATTACCCAATCCCCATTCACCATTACCCAATCCCCATTCACCATTCCCCAATCCCCATTCACCATTCCCCAATCCCCATTCACCATTACCCAATCCCCATTCACCATTACCCAATCCCCATTCACCATTCACCAATCCCCATTCACCATTACCCAATCCCCATTCCCTAAAAAATCAATTCTCGCATTAACCAAAACCCCGCGAAAGATTCTGATTGAGGGTTGGATTGTATCGCGAGAAAATGAACACTTTTTGCCTTTTCCTTGGCGGCTTCAAATCTTTCTCCTTCCTGTTGTGTCGCCTGATCGCGGAGATTGGCGACAATCCAGCGATCACTTGCGCCAGTCTCCAAAATCACCCGATATTGGGGACTCGGCTCATAGACTAGAGAAGCTAACTCTAAACCCGCCATCCAACCCGCGATCGCGGTAGCTCTGGAGGAGTAAATAATTAACCCAGGAATCTGAGTCTGTGGTGGCAACCCTAACGGAGAGAGATTAAAAGACTCACCAAAACCAATATCCCATTCTCCCATCTCCGCAAAAGCCTCAACTTCCAAAGAAACAAAAGCCCATTTTTCCCCAACCAAGGCTTCAGGGAGAGGTTGAGGCGTTTCGCAAAGAAATTGTACCGAAGGATTACTTCCCTCTTGATATCCTGGTTGTGTGGGATAAAAATCCCGCATTCGTTCTTCAATCCACTGAGTTAAGGTGAAAGTACGACGACTCACGATGGAGGGTGTCGCGATCGCGTCACAAGCCTTACTAATCATATTGGCCATCTGACGACGGAAAAAGCGGATTTTTTCAGGAGGATTCGGGGCTTGCGCGATCGCGTCCTTGAGCGCGTTTCCTAACCATATAGAATTAACAGTCGAACTCGAACAAAACTGCGAGTAGCGAAACAGGGACTCGGGTTGAGTGTTAATATCGGTTGGACTCTCGCAAATCAAGACTTCCCAGAGTTTTTTCTCTTGATCATCCAGTATCGGACGACTATAAAAATCGAGTTCCCAAATAATTCCCATGTTACGCGACATACTAAAAGCTAACCACTTAACACTATATAGTGTCATGTTTAGTACGAGTGATAATTCCCAGGTTAAGCCAGATAGGTTTACAATTTTTAAAGTAAAGCCGTGATTGAAGCGCAGGAGAGTGCCCTTGGATAACTCTAGTCTCTCTGGGAAGTCGGCCCAACTTTCCGAGTTAACTGTTGATGACATTCCAGAGGCGGTACGAGATACCCCCCCCATACAACCCCAACCCCGTTCCTCAGCCCCAGTACCTCTGATTTGGAGATTATTGGCATTAAGCGCGATCGGTGGTGGGATCGGTTTCTGGATTTATTTTCAGTCACAAACACCTTCGGGTATATCATTAGCCAGTCCCGATCAATCTAATTCCCAGACAGTCGTCTCTAATTCTCCATCACCTAAAACTGCCATTTCCTCATCTCCCTCTACTACTGCATCACCCTCAGTAGAGAATGTTTTAGGGCATTTACCCTATAAAGAAGCACCTCCAGAAGAATTACAAGCCATTACACCCGATGGAGGAATGAAACTGCGTAAATCCGCCGCGGTGAGCTATGAAGAGATGACGAGGGCGGCCGCGGCACAAGGAGTTTATCTAGTGCCAATTTCCGCATTTCGTTCGGTGACAGATCAGCAACACGTCTTTTTTGATGTTAAGGCCGAACGCCGTCAAAATACCACGAAACGGGCTGAAGTTAGTGCCCCTCCGGGTTATAGTGAACATCATACGGGTTATGCTATTGATATTGGTGATGCCAATGCACCCGCGACAAATCTCAGTCAAGATTTTGAAAATACTCAAGCTTTTAAGTGGTTACAAGCGAATGCAACCTCTTTTAATTTTGAGTTATCATTCCCGAAGAATAATATACAAGGTGTTAGTTATGAGCCTTGGCATTGGCGTTATGTTGGCGATCGCGAGAGTTTAGAAACTTTTTATAAGGCTCATTCTTTGAAATAGGGGACTGGGGCAGGCAAAACTCATTTCTATTTTGCCCCATATCTCTTTGTTTTTTGGGTAACTTTAACCTTTTCCGTAGCGCGATCGGCATCATTTAATTGTTAACTTTGATGGATTTTATTATCATAAATTTAGTTAATTTGTCAAGCCTTATATCAAAAGAAATAAATGAGGGGTACGACGCGATCGGGCTGTGCTAGAAACCGGGTTTCTTCAGAATCTCAACTGAGTCATAAATCTCTGTGAGAAACAGGGTTTCTGATGGCGAAAAGAGACGTGATCGTATTCTGAAAAAAAGGAAATTTTCCTCGATCACGAATATTAAAGATTTGTCTCAAGTAAAACGTGGATTATTATTGATTGAAAGTAAAATGACCATTCACTTTTTCTGCCTTAATATTCGCAGTGATTTTCACCGGATACTGTCCGGGGGTTTTGACAGGAAACAAAACTGTATAATGTTTACCTTGTGGATCGTATTTAAGGGCTAGTGTTTGCTCCTTTCCTTGTGGCAATTGAACTTGAGCCGTTATATTCGCGTTTTCTACTGCTTGATGGTTATCAATTCTTTGCAAATAAAAATATAAGCGAGTTCCCGTATCTTTTTTCTCAGCTAAAAATTCTAAGTGGTAGGCTCCCGACTTCACAACTTGACCTCCTTTAGATACTTGAGGGTGATCCATTTTACCCGGGGGAGGCGAAGACGCGGGTTTGGAAACTGTGGGAGAGGGGGCTGAACTATTTTGCTCACGAGCTTTGTCGCCTTTACTGCAAGCACCCAAAAATAGCAATCCGACACTGAAAAGAATAATTAGGTTTGACTTGTGAGTTGCCATAGTTTTGAATCCTTATTGACTCATTAAATTTTACTATTTAATGGTGATGATCATATCGATCACGATGATGAAATTCGGATGCAATGGATCTATTTCTCTGGGGACTTACCAACTCCTCGCGCTTAAGCAGCAAAAGGGCGTGATCGCGCTGGGTATCCTGTTGATGAGTTTGGGTGTCAGTGTTATCATAGGATGGATGGGTTTGTTTTGGTTTCAAGGGGGGTTTACGGTGGATCAGTCGCGCTGAGGGGAGGTGAGGGGAGGCGCGATCGAAATTTGTTCAGGTATGGCAAAAACCCAGGTTTGAGACTTTGGAGTGAAACCCATTACTATCCTACTAAAATCCTGTGTCACCCTAGTTCACAATAGGTATAAAATTCTAAGGTGAGGACTTTCCTAACCATCATGCAAACACAAATGATCACAATTCGCGTTAATGCTGAAGTGGCTCGGATCTTTGAGGCGGCTTCTGAAGAAGAGCGCCGTAAATTGGAGGCATTACTTAGCCTGAAACTTAGTGATGTAACTCGACGCAAAAAAACCCTGGAGGAGGTAATGAGTGAGATTAGTCGGAATGCTCAAGCGCGAGGATTGACCCCAGAAATTTTGGATTCAATTCTTTTTGAGGAGTAAAATGCGCTACGTTTTTGATATCAATATAATTGTCAGTGCGTTTCTTTTGGAGATATAGTAAACCCGATCGCTCCCTTCGATATGCTTTAGCAAACGGTGAGGTATTACTATCACTTGAACTGCTCGAATAGTTGAATGAAGTATTGGGGCGCGAAAAATTTAATCGGTATGTCAGCAGTGAAGAAAGGGAGGGATTTTTAGCAGGTTTGGTAGAGCGTTCAGTTTTTGTGCAGATAATTGAGAAGGTGCAAGAGTGCCGCGATCGTAAAGATGATAAGGTTTTGGAGTTGGTATTAAATGGACAAGCGCAGTATATCATCACGGGTGACAGAGATTTGCTCCTATTGCACCCTTTTCGTGGTGTGCAGGTAATGACAGCAGACGAGTTTCTGATCATGATCAAATCTTAATAGTTTCGGCATTTAATTTGATAAGGTGGAATTGAGATAGTCTTGCTAAAGATGAACAATTCCTGGTTTTGATGCCTATTCATTTCAGGAAATATGGTGATAATGAAGGCAAAAATATTATTTTTTTTGGGTGGTTGCCGCATTCTGTTGACAACGTTCGGTGTCAGTTTTATCATGGGAGTGAATGAGTCGCGATCAGGAGAAGAAAGTATGATACAGCCAGTCATTTGAGAAAAGTTAGAAGAAGACTAAAATAATCGGATGATTTCATCTCAATCTAGGAAAACGACAAAATTGGTATGATTAGGAGGCGATTTTATGGCACCTGTTCTGAATAAAGGGCAACTGATAAAGTGGAAAGATGATAAAGGTTTTGGCTTTATCAAACCGAATAATGGTGGTAAAGAAGTTTTCTTGCATATTAGTGCGCTAAAGGAAGCCCTTCGCCGCCCAAAAGTCGGAGATACGATTTTGTACGAGCAAGTTATTCAATTAGATGGTAAAGTATGTGCCAAGCAAGCCTCAATTCAAGGTGTGACAACTCGATCTTTTTCAACCAAAAAGAAATCAAGGAAAAGGGGGCTAGGGGAAACGGTTGTTAGTATTCTAATTCTGGCTGTTATTGCGCTTTTGACAATGGTATTCCGTGGCAGTCGTGTTCCCCTTCCTATTAGCGCGATCACACAACCAGGATGTAATATCAAAGGCAATATAGCAATGAACACAGGCAAAAAGCTTTATCACCTTCCGGGTATGGAAGATTACGAATCAACAGTTATTGATATAGCAAAGGGAGAAAGGTGGTTTTGTACAGAGTTAGACGCGATCAAAAATGGTTGGCAGAAAGCACCAAGATAGCCCAAAGCTTGATGATAAGGGTAATTGCCAAGTTAACTGATGGGGATGCAGAGCAACTAGAGCGGGCTTTGCGAGGTTGGTTAGGGTTGTGAGCGACGTCAGTATCTCAACACTGTGTGGCATAGGCGATCAATCATGTTCTGGTTTTGATTAGTCGTGCTCGCGCTTTTGATGCCTATAACATTCAGCGAGTATGGTGATAATGAGGGCTAAAATCTTCTGGCTCGTTTTTTGGTGGCTGCGGGTATTCTGTTGATGAGTTTGGGTGTCGGTGCTTTGATGGGATGGATGAGTTGGCTTTAATTTCAACGAGGCTTTAGGGTGGGGAATTATTGCCCTTGGGGAAGTTGGCTTGGAATTTGATAAAGTAAAATTGAGATAGTTTTGCTAAACATCATTACTGATAATATGGATATGCCAACAACGCTTTGGGCTACGGTTAGGCAAGGAAAAATTGAACTGCTAGAATCCACGGAACTAGCAGAAGGAACAAGAGTGCTAGTGACGTTACTCCCTGATGAGGAAACAGAGTTTTGGCTACAGGGGAGTCAAACATCACTGGATGCAGTGTGGAATAACGTTGAGGATGATGTGTATGCCGAGTTACTCTAAGCATGAGACCATTTTGGTTCGTTATCCTTTTTCAGACTTGTCGAGTTCAAAGGTCAGACCTGCGGTGGTGGTGAGTACGCCGCACGTTTCCCAAGACATTATGATCACGCCCTTGACCAGCAAAGCGCGATCGTTGCTTGAAGGAGAGTTTGTGCTTTCTGAGTGGTCCGCGGCAGGTCTAAACGTAGCTACCGTGGTGAAGCGCTGTTTGTACACAGTGCATGAGAGCTTGGTGATAAAGGTGATTGGCAAGTTGACTGATGCGGATGCAGAGCAACTAGATCGAGCTTTGGGAGGTTGGTTAGGGTTGTGATCTATGCCAGGATCTCAATACTGCGTGGCACAGGCGATGAATAATTTCCTGGTTTTGATGAGTCGCTGTTTTGATGCCTATTCGATTGAGCGAGTACGGTGATAATGAAGGCAAAAATCTTCTGACGCGTTCTTTGGTGGTTGCCGTGGGTATCCTGTTCATGAGGTTGGGTGTCGGTGTTTTAATCTGATAGATGGGTTTGGTTTGGTTTCAAGGGGAGTTTGCGCCTAGGAAGGTGATTCATCTGACTTAGGAGCAGGTTAGGCAGTGGGAGACTATTGACATTGCAGATAAAATAGATGACTATGAGTAGCAGTTAGCCAGAAGAGTAAATTATGATAAAAGCACTTGAACACCACACAAAACCTGCACGATACGGGGCGGTCCTCAAGGAAAAGGCAACTGGTGAAACCTATACCCCAAAGGCTTTATCTGACTTTGTTGCTCAGAATATTGTTGAGACTCTAACTGGTTTCCCCACAGGACGACCTCTCCGTATCTTAGATCCTGCTATGGGTGAAGGAGAATTGCTGATCAGTCTTCTGAAACAACTTTTATACCGATCTCCTGAACTAGAGATCAAAGTGTATGGCTTTGAACCAAATCAGGATGCTCTCAACATCGCGGCTACACGAGTGCAACAAAGTTTTCCTAACGCGACAACACATTTTCAGAACAAAGATTTCCTTGAGTTCGTGATAGAACGATTTGGACTTATTGATAACGAGTTACTTTTAATGTTAAATCCCCCTGATACCTATGATCTAATTATTGCGAATCCGCCTTATGTACGAACTCAAATTATGGGATCCCATCAAGCGAAACTCCTTGCCAAGCAGTTTGGCTTATCCGGTCGTGTTGACCTTTACTATGCCTTTATCCTCGCGATATCCCAGGTACTTAAACCAGAAGGGATTGCAGGGATTATTGTTTCCAACCGTTTTATGACCACACGCTCAGGCGCCTCCGTTCGGCGTGCGCTTCTGGAAAGGTACAATCTGCGTTCAGTCTGGGATTTAGGCGATACTAAACTCTTTGACGCGGCTGTACTCCCTGCTGTTATAGTCGCGGAGGGCAAGAAGAATGAGAAAACTTGCTTGCCCGTCTTTACTTCAATTTATGAAACTGATTCTTCTGCAAAAATTGAAGTTTCAACACCTATTCAAGCACTTGCTCATCATGGCGTTGTTCAGGTAAAAGATGGTCGAAAATTCTCGGTACAACATGGCAATCTTAATACCAATGGTTCACTTGACGGAGTATGGAGTATTTCAACTAAAACAACAAATGAATGGCTTGCCACAGTTGATTCACATACGTGGGGAACTTTTCGCGATATTGGCAAAATTCGTGTTGGTGTTAAGACTTGTGCGGATCAGGTTTTTATCCGTTCAGACTGGCACAATTTACCTCCCCTAGAGTACCCTGAACTTCTCCGACCCCTAACAACACATCATAATCCACGACGATTTAAAGCGCTTGAATTAAAGTGTCCTAAGTACATTCTCTATCCCCATGAAAACGTGGAAGGTTGTCGCCGTGCAGTGAAGCTTTCTGCTTACCCTTGTAGCAGAAATTATTTGGAGAAGAATCGAGTCCTACTTGAAAGCCGCAAATATGTTATTGAAGCTGGGCGTGAATGGTATGAAATTTGGGTATCACAAGATGCTGATGCTTGGAATCAGCCAAAGCTTATTTTTCGTGATATTGCCAATGAACCTACCTTTTGGCTGGACCAAAATGGCTCTGTTGTAAATGGAGACTGCTACTGGATTGCTTGCCAGAAACCAGAGGAGTTAGATTTACTATGGCTGGCTGCGGCAGTTGCTAATTCGAGTTTTATTGAACGATTCTATGACACTCGCTTTCACAACAAACTCTACGCGGGACGGCGACGGTACATTACACAATATGTTGAGAAATTTCCCTTGCCTAATCCAGATAAGGCATTAAGCAAAGCAATTATCGCGAAGGCAAAGGAAGTTTACGAATGTATTCCATCGCCCAAGTCCGATCTTCTTCAGACAGAGCTAGAAAAGATGGTTTGGAATGCTTTTGGGCTAGTTGCTGAAGAAGTCACTGGGTAACAATACCTGTAGCTTCTTAGGAATGGAAATTAAATAACTTGATTATTGGGTTGGTAGTTTCGCCCATAGCTGCCCGAAAGCAGGCAAGATGCCTGCACTACTTTATTAATTTTTCATTCTTTAGCCAGAGAAATTCTCATCAATCAATCATTGAGTAAAATTTCTCATTCTGGTGTGGGAATCTACAAATTAGGATCACCTATCTTGATCGGATCATATATTATAGATAGTCCACTTTGCTTAATTGCTTCAACATACTTATTAACACCGTCATTATTAGTCTTCATATTTGATCGCGTTCTCTGTCAATAATTCTGGAACACTAACGCCAAGAGCTTGGGCGATAACTTCTAAGGTGCTGAGAGTGACGTTTCGTTCGCCTCTTTCAACTGAGCCAATGTAGGTTCGATGCAAGTCACAAATATCGGCTAGTGCTTCCTGGGAAAGATTCTGGCCTTTCCTGTACGCACGCACGTTATCGGCAAGAATTTGCGTTATCCGTAAGCTTGGCTTTCTAAGCTGATCTTTCGCCATTTTTCTGCACTTTGTTCAACCGCGTCTATTTCCTCGAATTCTATCGGCATCACAGCCGTTTCAAATTCTACGCTTAAAATTGTGCTAACTTCACGGATTTTTACAAAACTGGCACATTAGACATCTCTAATCATGGTTGTGGGGTAAGAATCCTGCCTGCCCTTGACGGGCTTTTCTGGAGATGACTTACGATCCTCACCTCTAACTGAAATCCGATGGCCACTGCGCACTCTTCACTCCTAAAAGGAACACGATCGCGTCCAGCCTTGCCAGTCACGATCGCGTTCCTTTCACCTCAACCTACAAAGAAATGTCTAAACTCTGATCCCAGAAACCGGGTTTTTCCGATATCTAAAGTGCCGTATCGACAATTTTCGGCGCTCGTAAAACCGCGACTTTACGATGAGCCGCGTTCGCTAAAGTCGGCACAGAATTTCTCAATCTCGCGGTTAATTGCACCGTAGTTGAATCATAAATTTGAGTAAGAACTTTCGGATATAACCCAATACCAATAATCGGTACTAAAAGAGAAGCAATAATAAACACTTCTCTGGGTTCCGCATCCACTAACACCTCATGTTCAACCAATTCTTTATTTTCGGGGCCGTAGAGAATTTCTCGCAACATTGACAGCAAATAAATCGGCGTTAAAATTACACCCACCGCCGCTAATAATATCACCACCACTTTGAAGGAGAAACTATAGGCATCGCTAGTGGCAAATCCCACAAACACCATTAATTCTGCCACAAAACCACTCATTCCGGGTAATGCCAAAGACGCGAGGGAACAAGCCGTCCACATCGCGAAAACTTTACGCATTTTTTGACCGACTCCCCCCATTTCATCTAACATGAGAGTATGAGTACGATCATAAGTACATCCCACTAAAAAGAATAAACTCGCTCCAATTAACCCGTGAGATACCATTTGTAATAATGCCCCACTCATACCGAGATCAGTATAAGAACCCAGCCCTATTAACACAAATCCCATGTGAGAAATAGAGGAATAAGCAATTTTGCGTTTGAGGTTTCTTTGGGCAAAGGAAGTTAATGCAGCATAGACGATATTAACAACGCCTAAAATAACAAGAATCGGTGCGAATACAGCATGGGCATCCGGTAACATTCCGGCATTCATTCTAAATAAGGCATAACCACCCATTTTTAACAGAATACCCGCAAGTAACATATGGGCGGGTGCTGTTGCTTCTCCGTGGGCATCAGGCAACCATGTATGGAGGGGGAAAATCGGTAATTTTACCCCATAGGCAATCAAAAATCCCGCATACAATAACAATTGTAAATTGAGCGCGTAATCTTTATGCGCGATCGCGCTCATATCAAAAGTTACAGTATCACCATAGAAGGCCATTGTTAAGGCGGCAACGAGGATAAATAAGGAGCCACCCGCGGTGTACAAAATAAATTTTGTCGCGGCATAAAGACGCTTTTTGCCACCCCAAATTGATAAAATGAGGTAAACAGGAACTAACTCTAATTCCCAAACCAGGAAAAAGAGTAACATATCTTGCACCGCGAAAACCGCGATTTGACCACCATACATGGCCAACATCAAAAAGTAGAATAACTTAGGTTTAAAGGTGACAGGCCACGCGGCTAATATTGCTAAAGTTGTAATAAATCCAGTCAGCAATATTAAAGGCATGGATAAACCATCAGCCCCGACGGACCATTTTAAGTCAATTTGAGATACCCAAGTATAACTTTCTACCAGTTGTAACCCCGGATTATTAAAATTATAATCCGTGCAGAAAGCATAAACAATAAGAGCAAAATCAATTAATCCAACAATAAGCGCGTACCAGCGGACTGTTTTTCCTTCCTTATCGGGAATAAGGGGAATCAGCAATGATGCGACTATTGGAAAAAGAATGATGGTTGTTAACCAGGGAAAATGTGTCATATTTTGAAATAACTTCAAAGGTGATAGGTAATCGGTAATAGGTGATGGGTAATAGGTAATAGGTAATAGGTAATAAGTAATGGGTAATAGGTAATGGCACTTATTTCAATAATTAACTCAAGGGGCTAGTGAGGAGTCAAAGTCAGAAACATGGTTTCTTTGTTACGCATTTAGAATTGCTATTAGTAACACAGGCATCCTGCCTGTGCATTACAAGCAGGATGCTTGTCCTACTTTATGAGATTTAAATGCGTTGATCGTTTAGCAACTTAGGTTAATTACTAATTATCTACCTTTGAGCGTCATGAGATAGCATGATTTTCTTAGACTTGACTATTACCAATTACCCATTACCCATTACCTCTTACCCATTACCTCCTATTAACCGATACCAGAGAAAATCACTAAACCGAGAACCGCGACAAACACAATCAAAGCATAGAATTGAGCGCGGCCATTCTCAAAATATTTTAATCCTTCACCCGTAATTAAGGTGACGAATCCCGTGAGGTTTACCGCTCCATCCACAATGCGATAGTCAACTTCCAAGACTTGTCGCGCTAAACGGCGAGAACCTTTGACAAAGAGAAAATCATTGATATCGTCGAGATACCATTTATTACGCGAGAAATTGTACAGAGGTTTTAATTTTTGCGCGATCGCGTTAGCATCAATCTTACGAGTGAGATACATCAAAGAAGCCAAAGTAATGCCAATTAAAGCAATACCAACGGAACTCCCCGCCATAATCACAAATTCGGTTAAATCAAACTCCGCGCTATGTTCCAAAATCTCCTTGAGAGACTCCCCTGGCGCGTGAACAAATTGTTCAAAATAATTACCAAAAGGAGTACCAACAAAACCAATAATCATCGAAGGAATCGCTAACACCATTAACGGCACAGCCATTGTTAAAGGTGATTCATGGGGTTCGTGACTATGATGATCATCTTTACCATGATCTAACTCCTTCGCATTCATCGCACCCGGTCCAAAGACGGGAACAGGAACCCCTGCGGCTTCCGCTAATAACTGTTGTTGAATCGTATGATCATTGCCACGGAATTTTCCTTCAAAAGTGAGGAAATACATCCGAAACATATAAAACGCGGTCATTCCCGCGGTGAGCCAACCCACTAACCATAAAGCAGGATTCGCGGCAAAAGCACTACCAAGAATTTCATCCTTAGACCAAAATCCGGCAAAAGGAGGGATTCCACAAATAGCCAAATTACCAATGAGAAAACAAGTCGCGGTAATGGGCATATATTTGCGTAAACCACCCATCACACGCATATCTTGGGCAATGATAGGATTATGACCTACAACCGCTTCCATGCCATGAATCACCGAACCTGAACACAGGAACAGCATTGCTTTAAAATAGGCATGAGTCATCAGGTGAAACAAACCCGCGCTATAAGCTCCAACACCCATTGCCATCACCATATAACCTAATTGGGAAATGGTGGAATAAGCTAATCCTTTCTTAATGTCATTTTGGGTAAGGGCAATAGACGCGCCTAAAAATGCCGTAAAAGCACCCGTACAAGCAATTACCGTCATGACGATAGGTAAATGCTCAAACACTGGATACATCCGAGCAATTAAAAACACACCCGCGGCCACCATTGTTGCCGCGTGAATTAACGCGGAGATGGGGGTAGGACCTTCCATCGCGTCAGGGAGCCAAACATGAAGGGGAAATTGAGCAGATTTGGCGACGGGACCTAAAAAGACTAAGATGCCGAAGAAAGTGGCAAGGGCGACACTAATGGAACCACTTTGAACTAAAGCTTGTAGACGAGCGCCCATTTCTTCAAATTCAAAGGTATTAGTGGACCAATAAAGGCCTAACATCCCTAATAAGAAACCAAAGTCACCGACTCGGTTAACCACAAAAGCCTTTTGACAAGCATCCGCGGCAGAAGGGCGATCGTACCAGAAACCAACCAGGAGGTAGGAACACATCCCCACCAATTCCCAGAAAATATAAACCTGGACAATATTAGGGCTAACCACTAAACCCAACATTGAAGAACTAAACAAGCTCAGGTAAGAGTAAAAGCGTACATAGCCCGCATCGTGAGCCATATAACCATCGGTATAAACCATGACGAGGAAGGCAACCGTCGTGACGATTACCAACATCACAGCCGTTAAATGATCAATGGTGTAGCCCATGCTTAACTTAAAATCGCCAGCCGCAGCCCATTCAATAATACGGGTATAGGGGGCGTGACCATTCAATTGACTCCACAGTAGGGCAAAAGAGAGTACCATTGCCACTCCTAAAACGGAGATGATAAAGACAGCACTTCCTTGCCGTAGCTTATTGGTAGCCCGGTTATAGGTGATCAGGCCTAAACCGACCAACATTGCCCCTGCTAAGGGCAACACCGGAATCAGCCACGCGTATTGATAAAGCGATTCCATGACGGATTTATTCTTTTATAATTTTTCACTAATGGTTTATGAACCGAAGCCGGAGGGTACTCCCGCTGTTTTTGCCATAAACCGTTCATTATTGTGACATACCCTGTGGGGGTAAGCAAAAATACTATATAAATAAATTCTGAAATCTGTTCACGGTGAACACCGCGGTGATGGGTGTGGGGATGGATGACAATGATTAGCCCCCAAGTCCTCGCGATCAGGGTTCCCCATGCGCGATCGCATCATAGAGGAAGCAATTGTTTGTCCGAAGTAAGGTAAACTGCTAATTTTAGGGAATCACTGTGCCGGCTCAATCCCCAAAAAGAGGAAAAAATAGGGGATATTTGGGAGGTGGAAAACAGCCGGTTCCAAAGATAGTTAAAGCTTTTTTGGTCTGGAAATTTGTTTGAGTTCAATAAAAGAAATATTTACACTTCATTATGTCGAATCCCTGGCTTACTAAAACCGTGTTACTTTTTGGTACTCTGTTCCTCGTTGCTTCTTGTAAAACTCAGAGCAAAGTAGAAAGCATAAATAAGCAGCCTAAACCCCTTCATGGGCAAATTATCCTCTGGGCAGAAATGCCACTGCGCTTAACAGAGGCTCAGGGCAGTAAAAGTCGACAAATTCTGACGGATATGGTCGAGCAATTCAGCAAATTGTATCCCCAAGTTCAAGTCTTTGTGAAATTTTTTCCCTCAATGCAGATATTGGAACCCTTTGAGTTACAGGCGAAACGGGGAGCCGGTCCTGACTTACTGCTAGTTTACTCAAGTCCTAAGATCCTTCGGTTAATTCAAACAGGAGCATTTGCCGCGATTGATGAGTCTGAGATTGACCAATCTCAGTTTCGTCGCGACGCACTTAAAGGAGTCCGTTATCGAGGCAAACTCTATGGTTTACCCATCTACTTATCAACCCAGCTTCTCTGCTACAACCAAGACAAAGTGAAGAAATTGCCCAAAACATTACCCGAGCTAATTGAACAAGCCAGACAGGGATATTCAGTCGGTTTACTTTCGGGTTTCACCGAG
This sequence comes from Microcoleaceae cyanobacterium bin_387, assembly GCA_037440985.1. GTDB lineage: Bacteria > Cyanobacteriota > Cyanobacteriia > Cyanobacteriales > Microcoleaceae > JBEDKD01. Next base: position 55,184 of record JBBITB010000018.1, on the reverse strand, counting down.
ACATTTTGGGGAACTGGGGTTTTTGGCGGTCGGCTATTGGACGATCGCGCTCGAGTTATCTTGGCGCAAGGGAGAGGCTGGGCGAAATGGATGGAATGGCTCAAGGAGGCACAGAATGAACCAAATTTTATTCTCAGCGACGATGCCGAAGCCCTTAAGCAAGCTTTTGTGGACAGGAAATTAGCTTATCTAACTTGTACGCCCGGATGGATTCCTTACTTGAGCAGGGCGTTGGGCAAGAATAAGTTAGGAGCTACGCTTTTGCCCGCAGGGGTGAACCAGCCAGCAACTCCGGCACTTTGGACTGTCTCTTTACTCTTCAATCGAGCCTCCCACCCCAACCAAAGCCGCATAGCCCTAAAATTGGCTCAGTTTTTGACTAATGCCGAACAACAAAAGCAAGTAGAGGCCGAAATCCCGTTTATTCCCACCAATAAAAACATCACTATCAATCGGAGCCTGTTTCCCATTAGAGCCGTTATGCTCGATCAATCCAAAACTGCTGTAGCCACCTCTCTCGATGACTCCGAAAGAATTGAGGTGATCAAAGAGTACGGCGATATGATTTACCAGCAAGTGTTAGCTGGGGAACTTGCCCCTGATGAAGCCGCCACCAGGCTTACCCTCAAAGTCAATCGCCAATTTGGATGGGGGGAATGAGGAGGAGATGATCCCTGAGCAAACAATCTTTAATCTTAACTATCTCTGGGCAGAACTGATCAAAGTCGGTATTGTCCTGCAACGCCCCGCCGTCCAAATCCAAATTTTGGGAATAGCTGTCTGTATCGTGCTAACCGGGCTAATTTCTCAATGGAGTTTGATGGAGTTAGAGCGAAGATTTCCAAAACTGAGCGAGTTTGAGATGAGTGAGCAGAGACTTTCTTGGCGGCAGTATGGTGCGGCCTTCCTTCGTTATCTGTTGACTCCCACCCTCAGCTTGGTAGCAGTTAACTGGCTCAGAATTGGGTTTGAGCAATGGGGTTGGTTTGCGGGCTACCTGAGTGATGGGATTGAAGTTCTGGGGGATTTATGGTTGTATCGCCTCTTTTTGGTGTCTCTGTATACCCTATTTCCTGCCAATGCTGTCAGTCACGAGCAAAAACGTTTTTTTTCTCCTCTATTTTACCTATTTATAATTGGGAGAATCCTGAGTTTGTTCCTCGATCTCCAAGAATTTTCTGACGTTACTTTGATTAAGCTCTTTGGTGAGTCAGTCACGTTTAAAGCCGCCGTTGTTACTGTTGCTGGCTTATACTTCTCTATTGTTGGCGCGTCTCTCCTTGAAAAGCTGCTCCTTAAAGTTTTTTTGGGCAGAAATTTTCAAGATCCCACAATCACGCAGGTTGTCTCTCTCCTCCTGCGCTACTTTCTGATTGGCCTGGGCATTGTCTTGATTTTTGGCTACGTCGGTATTAGTCCTACTGCCCTGGCTGCGATTACTGGGGGATTGTCCATTGGTGTTGGTTTCGGTTTAAAAGAAGTAATCAGCAATTTTGTCAGTGGTATCTGGCTGTTGTTTGAAGGGGCTTTGAAACCAGGAGATATTATCACCATTAATGGGAAAATGAGTCAAGTAACTAAGCTGGGCATCCGCGCTACTACAGTTCAGGTGCTCAAAGATAATTCCGAAGAAATTATTCCCAATCAGATTTTCTTTACCCAAAACGTCTCTACTTTGACGGGAAGCAATCGCCTAGTTTATCATTCCCTGACTGTCGGTGCCAGCTATCAGTGCAGTCCCCCAAAAGTGATTAAAATTCTCTTGCAAGTTGCTCTCGATCATCCCCAAGTGTTGAAACACCCTGTTCCTAAAGCATTTGCTATTGGTTTTGGGGATTCTAGTATTGACTTTGAGCTCAAATTCTGGATTAACGACCCATTAATTGAGAAGACGGTAACGAGTCAACTGATCTGTGATATCTTTCAAGCTTTCGCGGACAACGAAATTGAAATTCCTTATCCTCAGCGAGATTTACGCATTCGCCACGAGGGTAAAGATTTCTCGGCTCAAGGTTAGAAGAAAAATTATCAATATGTGCAACATTTAAGCTAAACCAATCAAACATTTTTGCCTGACGCGAGAACTATAGCATCACCATTAAAGGTGAAGGCATTTGCCTGCAAAGCTCTAAGCATAATGTTTCGTGGGAGCAAAGACAATTTTTCGCGTTAATAGGGTTGAAAGTGTTCTTAGGCAAGGAAAATAGGTCTAAGGGGGTAAAATGACCTCAAACCTATACCTAGGATTTAACGGTTTTCCAGGTAAAACCTATAGGAAAAAAGGCTTTCATCCCTTTTTTCGATATTTTTTGGGTCTTGGCTCCCGATATCTACTTTTTTCAGGACAATTTCTCTCTCTTTTCTTTTCTTTCCTCTGTGTTCTCTGTGCCTTTGTGGTTATACAAATAAACAACACCGTTTTCCTAGCATTATTTAATTACAATACCATCTTTTTTTATGTATTTAATTAATAATTACAACTCTGATATTTTCAGAAAAATTGGCGTTTTATTAATGAAAGTTTTAGAAAAAAATGGGTTTGACTGGTAAGTTTATTCAACAATTACGGCAAGGATATAACGGGAAATTTAGGTATTAAGTGTTAGGTGTTAACACGTAATACCTAATAATTGAAAAAAAACTAAACACACTAAGAAGAGCGAGAGACCATTTTCTGAACTTCGAGAATGGGTTGAGATTCATTGTGATAAGTAAGCATCCAATGATCTAAAACTCTTCGCAATTCCTCGCGTCCATTAAAATGTTCCCAACGATGAAGCACTTCACCTTGATTAAACAATATCAAAGTGGGTAAAGTGCTCAGACGATAAGTATTGGCTAGTCTTAAACTTTGATCGGCGTTCAAGCCCACGAGCTTGACTTGTCCCTTCCAGTCTCGGTGAAATTGTATTAATGTAGGCTCGATCATCCGACAGAGCCCACACCAAGGGGCCCAAAAATTGACTAATACGGGGGTAGAAGCTTCTAATACTTCTTGTGGAAATGTCCGTTCATTAACAGATAAGATCATGATCCCTCGAAACTTTATTAAGTTTTTATATTCTGGGATCATGCTACCAGGGGATGAGACTTGTTGCACGAATCAACAGGGGGTGAACTTTCCATAACCCTAAAATAAATAGGGTGACTCCTAGATAGGAGAGACGGAGAAATTCTTGTAATTCAAGGGTTTGACGACCTTGGATAATCGCGAGAAAGGGTATAATAGATGTGCGTTCTTTGACTTTCTCGAAGGCTTCTCCATAACGGGCTAAAAGTCGTCTATCTCCATGCCAGACTCCAAAGATGTGATGTAACATTAACCCAATGGAGGTGACTAGGGTAAAACTGGTCCCGATCCAGAGGGTATGGGCGATACACCAAATTAATTGGCCTACCATTTGGGGATGACGGGTAACGCGTATGATCCCTGTTTCATAGAGATGAACTTCGGGTTTTTGGATCGCGGCTATTTCTAAGAGGTTGAAAGTCGCGGGATAGAGGAAAAAGAAGGAGATGGCACTGAGTACCCATACTAAGGTGGGAATATAGGGGAGTCCTTGCACTTGCCACAGTTGTACTCCGTCGTATCGGTGGTTAAAGAAGTAAATAATTAAGATTACTGCTAGGGGCAGACTGACTAAGGCAAAGAAAATTCGGTACAGTCTTGCTCCTATCACTTTTTCGGCACGCGATCGCGCCGCCGCTAAACCACTATGCGCGATCGCGAAACAGCATAATAACCCTAACATGATCCCATGACTAGGGGTGAACCAATCAGAAGTCAACATGGAATATTACAGAAAGTTATTGATTCTAGGCCTGGTTGTGTCAGAAAGTATTGAAAGGATCAGTCACAGATTGAGAGATAATTAAAAATCAAAAATCAAACCCTTACCTAGAGGCGTTTTGACTTTTGTTACTCTCTGTTTACACGAAAAGACCTCCTCACACATTACAGGTTAAGCAGTATGTCTGACCTTCCTTTCACTTTAGATCAGTTACGCATTCTCAAAGCGATCGCGGCAGAAGGTAGTTTTAAACGCGCCGCGGATAGTTTATATGTATCGCAACCTGCCGTGAGTTTGCAAGTGCAAAATTTAGAACGACAGTTAGATGTACCCCTGTTTGATCGAGGTGGACGTCGGGCTCAATTAACAGAAGCGGGATATTTACTCCTCGATTATGGAGAGAAAATTTTATCCCTTTGTCAAGAAACTTGTCGTGCGATCGAGGATCTACAAAACCTACAAGGGGGGACATTAATAGTTGGCGCGTCTCAAACCACGGGGACTTATTTACTACCACGAATGATCGGATTATTTCGACAAAAATATCCCGATGTCGCGGTTCAATTGCACGTTCATTCAACACGACGCACGGCTTGGAGTGTGGTAAATGGTCAAATTGATTTAGCCATTGTAGGAGGTGAAATTCCAACGGAATTGAGTGAGTCTTTAGACATTTTACCTTATGCAGAGGATGAATTAGCTTTAATTGTTCCAATGACTCATTTTATGGCCAAATTTGAGACCATCCAAAGGGATGATTTGTATAAATTACAATTTATTACTTTAGATTCTCAATCCACTATTCGCAAAGTAATTGACCAGGTGTTAACTCGTTGTGGAATTGATACACGCCGTTTGAAAATAGAGATGGAATTAAATTCGATCGAGGCGATTAAAAATGCAGTACAATCTGGTTTAGGTGCGGCTTTTGTTTCCGTTTCTGCTATTGAAAAAGAGTTACAAATGGGAGCTTTACATAAAGCAAAAATCGATCAAGTTGTAATTAATCGTACTTTGTCTGTGATTTATAATCCTAATCGTTATCGTTCTAAGGCTGCGGAGGCATTTACCAATGAAATTTTACCTCTCTTTAGTTCTAAAGATTTCCCCTCAATTCCCCAGTGTAAAAAAATGAACAAGGATGCCTTAGAACTTGTCGAAATTGAAACGGATGATGTTCTCAATCCTTGAGGATCTTTTCACCATGCCTAAAGGCAAATAAACACAGATGTTTGGGGAACCTCTCATTGGGGTAAATTGGTAGTGGGAGCCTCTGGCTCCCTTTTTAATCCCTTTTTGATACAGCAGTTCCCGTGGTTATGAAAAACCCTAGGGACACGGCAATGTTCTCTCCCTAGCAGGATTGAAGGATGAAAAGCGATATCATCCCCCAACAAAGCCACCGGTAAAATAGAGTATTGGTGCTTCTTTTTGAAGAATTTAGAACAGACAAAAACTAACAGAAATGAATAATTATCGAGTGTTGAAGCCCCTTTTAGCAAAGGGACTAAACTCTTGATGAAGTGATCAAAAAAGAAGAGAAAATAACCCCTCTGTGTCCTCTGTGCCTTTGTGGTTAAATTTATTACCCCTATGGTAAAATAGAGCAAACTTCTCTAATCATTTCCATGTCTGATAACTTAGAACAAGAAACTATCATCAACGAAGCTAACGATCCTAACGTCACAGGTTCCCTTAACTCCGAACAATATAAAAAGAAAATGCAGCGACGCAAAGAAGTACAAGAGCAACGAGTCGCGGCGGCTTCTAAGGAAAAAGGCTTAATTATTGTTAATACTGGTAATGGTAAAGGCAAAACCAGCGCAGCATTAGGGATGGTATTGCGATCGCTCGGACATGGTTATCGAGTCGCGATTATTCAATTTATCAAAGGAGCCTGGGAACCCGCGGAAAAAGCCGCGTTTAGTAAATGGGAAGATCAATTAGAATTTCTCGCGATGGGAGAAGGTTTTACCTGGGAAACCCAAGACAGAGAAAGAGATATCGCCAAAGCCCAAGAAGCATGGCATCACGCGTTGAATTATATCAGAAATCCTGAGTTTAAGTTAATTCTTCTCGATGAAATTAACGTCGCGCTCAAATTAGGTTATTTACAAATATCCGAAATTTTAACAGGATTAGAAGAAAAACCCTCCCATACTCATGTCATTCTTACGGGAAGAGGGGCCCCGGAACAATTAATTGAAAAAGCAGATTTAGTGACAGAAATGACACTGATTAAACATCCCTTCCGTGAACAAGGAATAAAAGCACAACCGGGTATAGAATACTAATAGTTAATAGGGGAATTACAGAGACAAGTTCATGTCCTGTAATTTCCTTGAATTAAAAACCAAAACCCCGTTTGCCATCCGGTCGCACCGTTAATAAATTAGTCTTTGCCATTGCTAATTGTTCATTACTAACTGTAGCATCCGTAAGATTAGCACCACATAAATTAGTTCCGCGTAAATTAGCACGAGTCAAATAAGCCCCTTTTAAATTGGCCCCGCGTAAATCAGCCCCTTCTAAATTGGTTAAACTCATATAAGCTTTGGTCAAATTCGCGTCGCGTAAATTAGCTTGGACTAAACTCGCGTGACCGAAATTGGCATCGGTTAAATCAGCACCCTGTAAATTAGAGCGAGTTAACCGGGCTTCATAAAAATTACAGCCAGATAAATTGAACTTAGGCATATTTAAACCGGACAATTCACAATCGCCAAAATCTCGTTGTCCCCTGACATAAGAGCTTCTCACCGTTTCCGGTGTCCACTTTGCTGGTTTGGTTATGCGATTATTTCCGGTTTGTAAGAAAGTATCATCGCCACTTTGGGGGCGATAACCACGAGAGGCACTTGCCCCTCCTGATTTAGCCATACCAGTAGTACCTGGGCGAGAAATTCCCGTGGGACCACTAGGGGGATTTTTTGAGATTGAGGAAAATGTCGTCTTTTCCTTGGGATTAAAAATCGTTGGTACATTCTGATTATTGGAAGGACGTTTTCCAGTTACCATTGAATCCGCTAAATCATCATCAAAGTAGGTCTCCTCATTGTTTAAAGCTTTTAAAACCTCAGACGCGGACTGATAACGTCGTCCTACTTTCGGTTCTAACATTCTTGACAGAATACGAGCAAAAGTTTTACTGACATTAACATGAGACTGCCAAAGAATACTCCCTGTATTGGGATCATAATCTAAATCTTTGGGAGATTTGCCCGTCATCAAAAATAAACAAGTCATCCCTACCGCGTAAATATCACTAGCATAAACGGGACGTAGAGACATTTGTTCTGGGGGGGCAAAACTAAATGTTCCTACCGCGAATTTAGTATTTGCACCGCTATTATCTTCGGGGTTCTCGAAAAAAATGGTTTGACTAATTTGGTCTTTGACTGCGCCAAAGTCAATCAATACTAAATGATTATCTTGCATTCGCCGAATAATATTCGCGGGTTTAATATCTCGGTGAATCACTCCTTCACTATGAATATATTGGAGAAGTGGCATTAAATCACGCAGACATTCTTTTACTTTTTCTTCATCAAAAATTCCCTCTAGTTTTACCTCTTGCTTGAGGGTAGATCCGCGAACATATTCCTGAACTAGATAAAATTGATGTTCGGTTTCAAAAAAATCCAATAAACGAGGGACTTGGGGATGATCGCCGAGTTTCCCAAGGGTGTTTGCCTCTCTTTCAAAGAGTTCCTTTGCCATTTCATAGACGCGGGGAGAGGATGTGGTGGGTCGTAATTGCTTCACCACACAAATCGGACGACCGGGTAAAATGATATCTTGGGCGAGAAAGGTCGCGCCGAAACCTCCTTGGCCAAGGGGCTGCATCAGATGATAGCGATCGCGCAATAATAAGGACGCTCCACAAGTTTTACACTGGTGGAGATTATCGGGGTTTTGAGGTTGGGGACAGGCCGGATTAATACAGTAGCTCATGTTATAAATCAACAGTGCTTATATTTTGCCAATTTTCTCCGCGTGTGGGACGAGACTCAAGAAAATTTGCTGACAGGGATGAGCCAGGAGCCCCGTTTTTCTGCACCGGACTAATGCCAATGGCAGTTTTTTGGGAGATGCACCTGCCAATAGTCAGGCTCTCTCTACCTTAATTTTAATAAGTTCCGCAGTCCTTAACTGATCGCGTTTTAACGCATTTGGCTTGATTTAATGATGGAAGTATTCTCAAAGTATTTGTCAAGTTACTTGGTTTGTTGATTGATCAGTTGAGAGGGGTGGAATTGGGCTAAAGTTTCCCTTCCCCCTATATGATAGGGTTCTAGTGCTCAATTGTCATCGGTAATGATTCTCTCGGAGGGTTATCTCTTGTCTTCTCCTGTACGGTTTTTACGTCCGTACTGGACAAGGGCTATTAACCCCTGATTCTAAAATGCACAAAAAAGGACGAAAACTAAAGGAATGCGTATCTCTCTCAATTGGTTACGGGAATTAGTGGACATTAATTTGTCCCCAGAAGATTTGGCTCATACCTTGACGATGGCGGGTTTTGAGGTGGAAGATATCGAGGATCGTCGCTCTTGGGCTGATGGTGTGGTTCTTGGTAAAATCCTGAAGTGTGAACAACACCCTAATGCTGATAAACTTCGTGTCTGTCAGGTGGATATTGGCACTGGAGAAGATCCTTTAAATATTGTTTGTGGTGCTCCTAACGCGAGGGCTGATATTTTTGTCGCGATCGCGGTGGTGGGGACTTTTCTACCCCATGTTAATTTAAAGATTAAACCGGCTAAGTTACGCGGTGTTCCTTCTGAGGGCATGATTTGTTCTTTGGCGGAATTGGGCTTAATGAAAGAGTCCGCGGGTATTCATATTTTTGATGGGGAACTTCCTTCTCTGGGAAGTGATGTGCGCCCGCTTCTGGGGTTGGATGATATTATTTTAGATTTAACGGCGACGGCTAACCGCGCTGATGCTTTAAGTATGGTGGGAGTCGCCCGTGAGGTGGCCGCGTTGACGGGCGCGACGTTGAAATTACCCCAAGTCCCTGATATTTCTCTTCCTGATACTGACGCGGGGTTGAGGGTTTCGATTTCGGCTTCCCAGGGTTGTCCGGTTTATATCGGTACTGGCATCGAGAATGTCAAAATCGCCCCTTCCCCTCAATGGTTACAACAACGCTTACAAGCGGGGGGGGTTCGTCCTATTAATAATGTTGTTGATGTGACGAATTATATTTTATTGGAATGGGGACAACCTCTTCATGCTTTCGATCGTGATCGTTTACAGTCTTTGACGGGAAGTGATGACATTTCTCTGGGTGTTCGTTTTGCTACGGAGGGTGAAACGATTAAAACTTTAGATGGACAAACTCGTAATTTACAATCCCAAAATCTCCTGATTGTTGCTAATGATAAACCTGTCGCGATCGCGGGTGTCATGGGAGGTGAAGATACGGAAGTTCACGAGGGAACGACTAATTTAGTCTTAGAAGCGGCAATTTTTGATTCCCCTACGATTCGTCGCTCCGCGAGAGCTCAAGGGTTACGCTCGGAGTCTTCTATTCGTTATGAAAGAGGTGTTAATCAAGCCGCGTTAATGACTGCTTGTAATCGTGCGATTCATCTGTTAAGAGAAATTGCTGGGGGTACTCCTACAGTCCAAAAAATCGCGGGTGTGGTGGGTACTTCTGAGTCTTTTACTCGTTCTGTGGAATTACGTTTAGAGCGTGTAAATCATGTTTTAGGGACTCTGAAAAGGGCAGATGATGGCGGTGAACCTTATCTGAAATCGGAAGAAATTAAGGGCATTTTAAGTGCGTTAGGTTGTGAAATTAATGCGACGGAGAAACCTGGTATTTGGACAGTAATAGTACCGTCTTATCGTTATCGTGATTTGGAACGAGAAATTGATTTGATCGAAGAAATTGCTCGTTTACATGGTTATGATAATTTTGCGGAGACTTTACCGGGTAAAACTTCCGCGGGTTATTTACCTTTAGAAGAGCAAGCTTTGAGACAAATTCGAGCCGCGTTTCGTGCATCGGGTTTAACTGAGTTAATGCACTATTCTCTGGTAAAAACCCAAGGGGAGAATCAAGTGGTAATTGCCAATCCTCTGTTTGTGGAATATTCGGCTTTACGCACAGAGATGTTAACGGGTTTAATTGATGCTTTTCAGTATAATTTAGAACAGGGAAATCAACCTTTAAATGGTTTTGAGGTTGGTCGAATTTTCTGGAAGGAAGGGGACTCTCTTCGGGAAAAGGATATGCTCGCGGGCGTTATTGGTGGTGATCCGACTCAGGGGAAATGGCAACAGGGAGGACGCGATCGCGCTTTAACTTGGTTTGAAGCTAAGGGCATATTAGAAAGTGTCTTTCAACGGTTGGGTATTGGGGTTGAATATCAACGGGATAACTCAAATTCTCATTTACATCCGGGGCGCACGGCTGGGTTATTCTTGAGCGGAAAGCCATTAGGAATTTTTGGACAATTACACCCCCAATTACAACAGGAAAAGGGTTTACCGGAGGCGGTTTATGTATTCCAATTTGACTTAGGAATATTGGTAGAAACTTTAAACCAACCTGAGAATTTAGTTCATAAATTCAGTGTGTATTCTAGTTTCCCTGCGGCCGATCGCGATCTGGCCTTTTTTGCCCCTGTGGATGTTGCGGTTGTCGAACTTTCTCGTGTGATGCAAAAAGCCGCGGGGAATTTGTTAGAATCAGTGGAGTTATTCGACGAATATCGTGGTCAAAATGTGCCCGAAGGACAACGGAGTTTGGCTTTTCGTTTAGTTTATCGAGTCCGTGATCGGACTCTTTCTGATACTGATATTGATCCTGTACAGCAAAAAGTTCGCGATGCTTTGGTAAAGCAGTTTAATGTCACTCTCAGAAGTTAATAGGTAATGGGGAATGGATAATGGGTAATTGGTAATAGCCTGATTATTTATTATCTCTTGTCGGTTGGGTTGAGCGGATAACTTTCTGGTGAGATCAGAATATCTTAAAACTCAACCTAACCCCCCCATCCGACGCGATCGCGCCAGGAAGCCAAAAGAATACAGGTAATATGAAAAGCAGTAATCGTGCCAAAAAACATCTGTGTTTATCTGGGTTTATCTGCGGTTAAATAAATAGCTCTCCCATCGGCAAAAAACTCCAGAGTTGTCAAATTACAGCCCAATAATTGACAAATCAACTTTAAAACGAAACGTCATTCAATTAGAAATTGGTAATAGCGCAGCTTTTCTCGCGAGTGACTTAGCCAGTGGAATCACAGGGCAAGTGATTTATGTAGATGCAGGTTATTCAATTATGGGAATGTAAATCCTTATTTTCTGCTATTACAGCAGTTTCCTCTGCTATGCAGTACATCTTGATCCCCCTAAATCCCCCGATCGAAGGGGGACTTTCTTTGTCCCCCCCTTGGGAAGGGGGGCTAGGGGGGATCTAACCTACCTCATAATGTTGAGGTAAAGAAACCCAGTTTCTCATGGCACGGTAGAAACTTCTTCCGAAGGGGATGATTTTCTCTTAAACTTTTGTTGCCAAGACTCCATATACATATAAAAGACTGGGGTTATATAAAGCGTTAAAAGTTGAGAAAATAATAACCCTCCTACTACTGCTAAACCTAGAGGACGTCGTGACTCCGCACCCGCTCCTAAACCAAGCGCGATCGGTAAAGTTCCCATTAAAGCCGCGGCTGTTGTCATCATAATCGGACGAAATCTGACTAGGCAAGCTTCGTAAATTGCATCACGGGGACTGATCTCTTTATTGTTTCTGACTTCAATGGCAAAGTCAATCATCATAATACCATTTTTCTTGACAATCCCCACTAACAAAATAATTCCCACAAAGGCATAAATATTTAAGTCTATGCCAAATAACATTAATGTTAATAATGCACCAAAGCCCGCCGATGGTAAACTAGAAAGAATGGTGAGGGGGTGAATAAAATTCTCATAGAGTATTCCTAAGACAATATAAATCACCAAAATCGCGATCGCTAACAACCATCCTAACCCCGAAATAGAAGATTGAAAGGCTTGTGCTGCACCTTGGAAACTGGTACTAATAGAAGGGGGTACTGTTTCCTGAGCGATTTTTTCAATTTTTCCCGTGACATCACTTAAAGATATCCCCGGTTTTAAATTAAATGAAATCGTCACCGCGGCAAGTTGGCCAAAATGGTTAACCGTTAAGGGCCCTACTCCTTTCGTAATAGTCGCGATCGCGTTTAAAGGGACTTGTTGGCCATTAGAGGCACGAATAGAAAGCAAATCGATCGCGGCGGGATCTAGTTGATATTTAGGATCTAAACCCATAATAACTTTATATTGACTATCAGACGCGTAAATCGTGGAAACTTGACGCGTTCCGTAAGCATTATTAAGCGCGTCTTCTATCTGAGTTGCTGTTAAACCTAAAGTAGAAGCTTGATCGCGATTTATCTCAATATTTACTTGTGAATTTTTCAGTTTTAAGTCGCTATTAACATCCTGAAGTTCCGTCATTTCATGCAGTTTTGATTCTAAAAGATTCGCATACTGAAAAAGTTCTTTTTGGTTGACACTTTGCAAAGTAAATTGATAAAGAGCATTCGTCTGTTGCCCCCCAATACTAATAGATGGAGGGTTTTGCAAGAAAGCTCTAATACCCGGAACAGTTGCCAATTTAGGACGTAATTTCTCAACAATTTCATCGGCACTTAAAGTCCGTTCCGAACGAGGTTTTAAGCGAATTAACATTTGCCCGGTATTCGCAGAAATAGTGGTAGTACCCGCACCTACACTAGAGTTTACTCCATCTACATTAGGATCGCGACTGATGATTTCCGCTAGTGCTTGCTGATGTTTGATCATTTCATCAAAGGAAATATCTTCGGCTGATTCCGTTGTCACACTCAATTGTCCGATATCATCATTGGGAATAAATCCTTTAGGAATAACAATAAATAAATACACAGTCGCGATCAATACCGCGAGGGAAATTACCATTGTACTACGATGATATTTTAGAGATTTTTTCAAACTCCAATCATAAAGTCTGATCATGCCATCAAAGAATTTTTCGGAAAGATCATACAAAAATTTTGTCCAACTTTTTGAGGGTGTTTTTTCCTTTTTCAGAGTAATTTCAGGATGCTCTTGATTTGATAATTTTTCAGGTAAAGGAGCCTCTGGGTTAGGAGTATTTTTATCTAATATCGGCTCAGAGAAATGCACTTCATTCGCGTGGGGATGATTGTGATGCCCGGGACGTAAAAAACGACTACACAGCATCGGCGTTAGACTCAGAGAGATTACGCCAGATACTAAAATTGAGACACTGATGGTGACGGCAAATTCACGGAATAATCGCCCCAAAATTCCCCCCATAAATAGCATGGGAATGAAAACCGCGACGAGAGAAAGCGTCATGGAAATGACGGTAAAACCAATTTCTTTGGAACCATTTAACGCGGCTTCCAAGCGACTTTCTCCCATCTCGATATGGCGCACAATATTTTCCAGCACTACTACGGCATCATCCACAACAAAGCCCACACTGAGCGTTAATGCCATCAGTGAAAGGTTGTCGAGGGAGTAGCCCAAAAATGCCATAATTCCAAAGGTTCCAACCAAGGATAAGGGGAGTGCTAAACTGGGAATAAGAGTCGCGGAAATGTTACGCAAAAAGAGAAAAATTACCAGCACTACTAGACAAAGGGTAAGCAGGAGGGTAAATTTGACATCATCAACGGATTCACGAATTGACTGAGCGAAATCATAGAGAATATTCATTTCTATGCCCGCGGGAAATTGCGAGCGAAATGTGGGTAAAATTTTCTTAATATCATCTACAACTTGTACTGTATTTGTCCCTGGTTGACGTTGAATTGCCAGCACTATTCCCTTTGTTGCACTATTTTCATCCGTCGATTCTTGGGACTCTTTCAGGTTTCCGTTGCCTTGGTTTTTCCCTGTTCCCTTAAAGTACCAATTCGCGACTTTATCATCCTCAACGCTGTCGATCACTTGGGCTATTTCTCCCAAGGGAATGGGATTTCCGTTACGATACGCGACAATGAGCGATCGGTAGTCATCAGCATTTTGGAGTTGTCCATTTGCCTCAATTGTATAGTTTTGCTGAGTGCTGTACAGTGTCCCCGTGGGTAGATTACTATTGCCTTGCGCGATCGCGTTTGCGACTTCATCAATTCCTAATCCTTTCACGGCTAAAGATTCAGGATCAACTTGAATCCGAACCGCGTATTTTTGAGAACCATAAACTGTTACTTGAGCGACACCATTTACCATCGAAAGTCTTTGAGCTAATTGCGTTTCTGCATATTTATCGACAGTAGATAAAGGGAGAATCCGCGAAGTAAGAATTATATAAAGAATCGGTTGATCCGCGGGATTAACTTTCTTATAAGAGGGCGGTGTCGGCATATTACTAGGTAACTGTCGCAAGCTTTTCGCGATCGCGGACTGCACATCCTGAGCGGCTGAATCGATCGAGCGATTTAAGTCGAATTGCAGTGTAATTTGAGTGCTTCCCAGAGCACTATTAGAACTCATTGTCTCTAATCCTGCAATACTAGAAAACTGTTGCTCTAAGGGCGTTGCTACTGAAGCAGCCATTGTTTCTGGACTCGCTCCAGGGAGATTTGCTGATACTTGAATGGTGGGAAAATCGACGTTTGGAAGGTTACTGACAGGGAGTGATTGATAACTTATTAACCCAAATATCATGATAGCAACCATCACTAAGACAGTCATAATCGGGCGACGAATAAATAGCTCTGTAATGTTCATGCTGGTTGGTGATTGGTAATGGGTGATTGGTGATTGGTAATGGGTGATAGGTAATGGGTAATAGGTAATAGGTAATGGGTAATAATTAATTGCGGTCATAATTGTCAGTTTCGGAACTTCCTTGATTACTTAATCCCTGTTTTATTCCTACTTTTTCGTCTGATGTAAACTCTTCTTTTCTCGCGCTGTCTTTTGCCTGAATAGTCCTATCTATATTATGGGAAGAAGAAATCGGGGAATGAGAAGAAGAAACTGTCTGTACAACAGAAGACTTCTTCGGAGATTTTTGTTGCCAAGATTCCATATACATATAAAATACTGGGGTTATATAAAGCGTTAAAAGTTGAGAAAATAATAACCCTCCTACTACTGCTAAACCCAGAGGCCGTCGTGACTCCGCACCCGCTCCTAATCCTAACGCGATCGGTAATGTTCCCATTAAAGCCGCAGCCGTTGTCATCATAATCGGACGGAATCTGACTAAACAAGCTTCATAAATTGCATCACGAGGACTTATATCTTTATTATTTCTACTTTCAATGGCAAAGTCAACCATCATAATGCCATTTTTCTTAACAATACCAACTAACAAAATAATGCCTACAAAAGCATAAATATTTAATTCTATACCAAACAAAATTAATGTTAATAATGCACCAAATCCCGCCGAGGGTAAACTAGAAAGAATGGTGAGGGGGTGAATAAAATTCTCATAAAGAATTCCCAAGACAATATAAATTACCACAATCGAAATTAATAGCAACCATCCTAACCCGGAAATAGAAGCTTGAAACGCCTGTGCAGAACCTTGAAAACGCGTAGTAATTGAGCCAGGAAGGGTTACGCGGGCAATCTTCTCAATTTTGCTCGTAACATCGCTCAAAGATACTCCGGGTTTGAGATTAAAAGAAATAGTAACCGCGGGCAGTTGACCAAAATGATTAATAGTGAGAGGTCCTACTCCTTTCGCGATCGTCGCGATCGTGTTTAAAGGCACTTGTTTGCCATTACTGGAACTAATAGAAAGCAGATCAATAGACGTGGGATCTAGTTGATATTTTGGTTCAACACCGATAATAACTTTATATTGACTATCAGACGCGTAAATCGTGGAAACTTGACGCGTTCCGTAAGCATTATTGAGGGCACTTTCTATTTGACGAGCCGTTAAACCTAAAGCCGAAGCTTGAGCCCGATTTATCTCAATATTCACTTGGGGATTTTTTAGTTGTAAATCGCTGTTAACATCCTGAATTTCCTTCATTTCACGCAGTTTAGATTCCAAAATATTGCCATACTGATAAAGTTCCTGTTGGTTGACACTTTGCAATGTCAATTGATAAAGAGCTTTCGTTTGTTGGCCACCAATCCGAATAGATGGAGGGTTCTGCACAAAGGCTCTAATACCCGGAACTGTTCCCAATTTTGGACGTAGTTTCTGAACAATTTGATCGGCACTTAAAAGACGTTGAGAACGAGGTTTTAAGCGAATTAACATCCGCCCCGCGTTGGCAGAAGCATTCGGTCCCCCCGCACCCACACTAGAGTTAATCGCGTCTATATTCGGATCATTACTGATAATTTCAGCTAGTGCTTGCTGGTGTTTCGCCATTGCTGCAAAGGAAATGTCTTGAGCGGCTTCTGTGGTGACACTCAAGAGTCCGTTATCATCGCTGGGGATAAATCCTTTAGGAATAACCACAAATAAATATAAAGTGGTGATGAAAATCACGAGGGAAATTATCATTGTACTTCGATGGTATTTCAGTGATTTTTTTAAACTCCAATCGTAAATTTTGAGCATCCCATCAAATAAATTTTCTGAAAATTTATATAGAATAATTGTTAAGTTTTGTGAGATTTTAACAGCATTATTACTTGTTGATACTTTGTCAGAAATAATCCGCTGTTTTTTTCTACCATTTTGCTCTAAAGGGTTTTCTGAATTATTGCCATTACCATATTGCTCTAAGGTTTGTTCTAGTAAAATATCTCCATTGCCATTACCATATTGCTCTAAAGTTTGTTCTGGTAAAATATTTCCATTGCTATTGCCCTTTTCTCCAAAGAAATTATGGTGATTTTTCCCACCATTTCGCTCTAGGGTTTGTTCTAGTAAAATAGTTCCCTTGCCGTTGCCGTTGCCATTACTGTTTTCTTTTTGGTGATAAGGGACACGCAAAAAACGACTACAAAGCATCGGCGTTAGACTCAGAGAAATCATGCCAGATACTAAAACTGATACACTAATAGTAATAGCAAACTCTCGGAATAGTCGTCCTAAAATTCCTCCCATAAACAACAGGGGAATGAAGACTGCGACTAGAGAAATTGTCATAGAAATGACGGTAAAACTAATTTCTTTAGAACCCTTTAACGCGGCTTCAAAGGGCTTTTCTCCCATTTCGAGATGACGGACAATATTTTCGAGCACTACTACTGCATCGTCCACAACAAAACCGACACTGAGAGTTAATGCCATCAGGGAAAGGTTGTCTAAGGAGTAACCCAAAAATCCCATAACTCCGAAGGTGGCAACCAAGGATAAAGGGAGTGCTAAACTGGGAATAAGAGTCGCGGAAATGTTGCGAAGAAATAGGAAAATTACTAAAATTACCAGACAAATAGTAAGCAGAAGAGTAAATTTAACATCCTGAACGGATTCATGGATTGACTGAGTGCGATCATAGAGAATATTCATATCTATAGCCGCGGGAATTTGTGTCCGAAAACTGGGTAAAATTTTCTTAATTTCGTCCACGACTTCTACTGTATTTACCCCTGGTTGACGCTGAATTGCTAACACGATCCCCCTTGTTCCCGTATTTCTCCGAATCTGTGGCTTTTGGGGCTTTTCTGGGCTGACTTTGCCTCTGTCTTTTTCTTGGTTTTTCTGTTTCTCTCCCCCTGTTTTGTTAAAGTACCAAGTCGCGACTTGATCATTCTCTACGCTGTCGATCACTTGACTAATTTCTCCCAAACGGATTGGGGCTCCGTTGCGATACGCGACGATTAATGATCGGTAGGCATCGGCATCATTTAGTTGTCCGTTTGTCTCAATCGTGAAGTTTTGTTTTGCGCCGTACAGTGTGCCGGTGGGCTGATTGCTATTGCCTTGCGCGATCGCGTTTGCGACTTGCTCAATTCCTAATCCCTTCGCGGTTAAAGATTGAGGATCAACTTGAATACGAACCGCGTATTTTTGAGAACCATAAACTGTTACTTGAGCGACACCATTCACCATCGAAAGTCTTTGAGCTAATTGCGTTTCTGCATATTTATCCACAGTGGATAAAGGCAGGATCGGCGAAGTGAGGGCAATATAAAGAATCGGTTGATCCGCGGGATTAACTTTGCGATAAGAAGGTGGCGCAGGCATATTACTAGGTAACTGCGATAAGGCTTTAGAAATCGCCGCCTGTACATCTTGAGCCGCACCATCAATCGAGCGATTTAAGTCAAATTGTAGTGTAATTTGAGTGCTTCCTAGAGCACTACCAGAACTCATTGTATCTAATCCAGCAATACTGGAAAATTGTTGCTCTAAGGGTGTCGCGACGGATGCTGCCATTGTATCTGGACTCGCCCCAGGAAGATTTGCTGATACCTGAATAGTGGGATAATCGACGCTAGGTAAATCACTAACGGGGAGTGATTGGTAACTAATTAACCCAAATACCATGATACCAACCATCACTAAGACAGTCATAATCGGGCGACGAATAAATAGCTCTGAAATGTTCATGCTAGTTAATAATGGGTGATTGGTAATGGGTAATAATTAATTGCGATCTTTCCTTTTCTTTCCTGAACTTCTTTCTTTCGCCGGAGTGGCAGAATTTTCTTCTTTCCCCGGAGTGACGGAATTTTCTTCTTTCCCTGGAGTGGGTGAACTTCCTTTGTTACCTAAGGCCTCTTTTTCTTCTATCTTAGCGCCAGGCACTAAATTAAATTGACCGTCAATTACGACTTTTTCACCGGGTTTAAGTCCTTCTTTGATCGCGGTTTCATTTTCGACTGTATTACCCACTTTAATCGAACGTAATTCTACAGTTTTGTCGGAATTTACCACAAATACATATTGTCCTTTTTGTCCGGTTTGTACGGCTACGGTGGGAACAATGATCGCGTTATCTTCTTGGGCTAGTTTCAAAACGACATTAACAAATTGTCCGGGGGAAAGCCGATCACGAGTATTAGTAAAAGTGCCTTTAAGTTGAATCGTTCCCGTTGTGGTATCAACGCCACTATCAACAAAAGTAATTTCACCCTTTTCGGGACGAGCTTCCTCTTTAGGAATTAAGGCCTCAACTTTTAAAGAGCCATTTTGCCCCATGTATTTTTTGATCTCAGGTAACATTCGTTGGGGAATAGCAAAAGATACATAAATCGGGTGAGTTTGACTAATAATAACAAGGGGGTTTGTATCATTATCTTTGACTAAATTACCAACATTTACCTTCAGGTTGCCTGTAATTCCGTTAATGGGAGAAAATATCGAACTATAGGAAAGTTGAATTTTCGCTTTTTCAACCTCCGCGTCCGCTGCACGCACCGCGGCTTTGGCACTTTCGATGTCCGCATCGGCCGCCCGCACCGCGGCTTGGGCGTTTTCCATATCCGCGTCAGCAGCACGCACCGCGGCTTGAGCGTTTTCGACATCCGCATCGGCTCCACGCACAACGGCTTGGGCGTTTTCGATTTCAGCATCGGCGGCACGCACCGCGGCTTGGGCGTTTTCGATTTCGGCATCGGCGGCACGCACCGCGGCTTGAGCGTTTTCTATTCCCGCGGCGGAAGACTGCACTCCCGCGATCGCGTTATTGACTTCACTTTGACTGGCATCAACGGAGGCTTTATTCGCGGAAGCTTCAGTCTTTAATTGTCCCGCTTGATCTTGACTAACGGCTCCATCTTCTAGTAATTTTGCGTAACGATCGGCCCGGGTGAGAGCATCTTCAGCTTGCGCGATACTTTTAGCTTGATTCGCTTTAGCCAGACTCACACCTCCAAGGGCTTTTTGCTGATCGGCTTTGGCTTGGTTAACCCCAGCAAGGGCTTTTTCCCGATTGGCTTTGGCTTGGTTAACCCCAGAAAAAGCTTTTTGTTGATCGGCTTTAGCTTGGTTAACCCCCGAAAGCGCTTTTTGTTGATTAGCTTTGGCTTGGTTAACTCCTGCAAGCGCTTTTTCTCGATTCGCGGTGATTTGATTAACCGCAGCCAAGGCTTTTTCCCGATTCGCCTCGGCTTGACTCACAGCCGCGATCGCTTTTTGTCGATTGGCTTCTGCTTGCATCAGAGTTGATTCCTGGGGACGAGAATCAATTTTAAATAATAGGGTGTCTTTCGCGACAGTTTGCCCCTGTTGAAAATAAACCCCTGTCAATTGTCCCGCAATTTGGGATTTGATGGATACGGTATTATAAGCCTCGACAGTACCCGTCCCCCGTACTAAGATCGGGAGAGTTTTTTGGGTAGCAGTCGCGATCACAACGGGAACGGGTTTTCCTTTGCCACCTTGGGCTTTGAGTGATTGAGCCTCTGACGCGACACAAGCACTTAGAAAGCTGACACCAAGCACAACTAGCCCTGCGCGAGAATATGTTTTGAGGCTTGCAGACAACGTGGGTTGGATGTTTGCCATAATTTAGTTAGACGAACTAACTATTAGTGTAACAGATATAGCAAGTCTAAGTCATTCATAGAGATTTGTCGGGGTAGATCACCGTGCCTACCCTTCCCAGTTTTGTCAAGGGGATGGGGCAACGACGGGGGGATTGCCCCTAGGTTGATTCTACAACCCATTTACACTTGCTATAAATAAGAGCCAATCTGAGAAACAGGGTTTATTTATTCCGGTTTATTACTTTTGCCAAAGCAGAAAAAATGTTTGCATTAAACCAATAATTACACCTAAAACGCCTCCTAAATTGACAATCCCCTGTAATTCACTTTTCACAATTCCCTCAATAGCTAACTCTAAATCTCTCGGAGAAGTGGCCTTAACGCGATTAATAATGACTTGATCTATATTTAAAATAGGAATAGCTTGCGCGACAATTTTTTCTAAATCTCGCTCTAAATATTTATCTAAAATTATTGCCAATTCTTGACTAACTAATTCTAAGGAAGAAATCATGACGGTTGAATTTTGCAGACGAGTGAGAATTAAATGGGAAATATGATCCCAATCTATTGATAAACTTAAACTATGAATCATATCCGGTCCTTTTTCTTGGAGATAATTACGGACACTATCTCGCATAGTTTTTCTTAATTGTCTTACCGTAGAAATGGGTAAATTTTGCATGGATAAATTTAAGAGCCATTCTTGAAAACGTTCTTTTAATGCTAAGGATTTAATTAATTCACTAATACGTTCATTTGTGGCTTCTTTTTCATCGAGACAAAAGGTGCGTAAGCGAATCAGAGTATTTCTTAATCCAAATAAATTGGCAACTACCCAATATGTGCCACTGCTTCTTTCTCTAAATCCTTCATCTATAATTAAAATATTGCGATCAGTGAGAAAATCAATTAAAACTTGACGTATTACTTCTGGGGGTAATACCACTTTTAATAACCAATCTGATAATTGTTGTGCTTGGGAGTTCGTTAGTTGAAATTCTAAAAGAATTTGGTCAAAAATTTGATTTAATTGAAGTTCTAAAAAATCTTCATTTTGTGCTAAAGTCTTTAAAACTTTAGGGACTGATTCGCCGACTAAATCTCGTAAAATATTCGCGAGTATTTTAGCTGTTTTTTGTTCATTATCGGCTTTTACTTGATCTAAAGCAAGATGAAATAACCAGAGAATACCCGCTTGCATTCGTTCGGTTTCTAACAAACGTCTGGCTAAATTTTGTAATTCTTCAGGGGTGAGCAGGGACCCCATAATTGTATCTGAGACTCTTTTGGCTAATCTTTCTTGGTTACTGGGAATTAACCCTGGGGTAAAGGGTAATTGTCGCCCTCCGATATAAATGGCTTGATAGGGACGAAAGAGCATTTTTATGGCGATATCATTGGTGAAATAGCCAATTATTCCCCCTAAAATTGGTGGGGCAATATAAAACCAAATTTCTGAGAAATTCATATTAATTGGTGATAACCAATACTCCCATCATACCCCCTGCAATGGGATAATGGACGGCATGAGTAAAACCGGCTTCGTAGGCGAGTTTGATTTGTTTTGAGCCTGTGGGGAATTTTTCTAAGCTGGCGTTTATATACGCGTATTCTTGGGTTAGGTTAAATTTTTCCGCGGTGGGGACAACCAGGTTTTGTAAATACCATTGTTGAAAGGTTTGCATTAGGGGGTTATCGGGACGATGGAAGTCAAGGATCGCGGCTTTTGCTCCTTTTTTGAGGACTCGATGTAATTCTTGGAGACTCAGGGGAATATTAGTGACGTTACGCAGGCCATATCCCATTGTAGCCGCGTCGAAGGTATTGGGGGGAAAGGGGATATTTAGAGCATCTCCTTCTACCCAAGAAATGGGGCTTGAGGGGATGAGAAAGGGTTTTTCTCGATGTTGCGCGATCCCCAGTTGTTGGGGTGAGAAATCCACTCCAAAGACATAACCGGAAGGGCCTACTTGTTGAGACAGCGCGATCACGAGATCTCCACTACCACAACATAAGTCTAAACAAGTATTCCCAGGACGCGCATTACTCCATGTCACCGTCATCTTTTTCCAGACACGATGTTGTCCTAAACTTAACCAATCATTAAGTTGATTATACATGGGTGCGATACGGTTAAATATCCCTTGGATCTCTTGGGCGTTTTGAGTCATTGGAGGAATAGGTGATTGGGGATTGGGGATTGGGGATTAGGGATTGGGGATTGGGTTATTGGGGAAGAGAAGAAAAGAAGAAATTAGCCAGGAATTTTTAACGGATGTAACTTATAAGTTATTGGTTTTTCTGGGAGCATCTCAAAGAAGCAAAAAAACCTTTAGTAGTGCCCGCGTCTCGCTCCCTAGGGATCTCAGAGGGATCGGCTCCCACTACCAATTTACCTCCTTGAGATGCTCCCGTTTTTCTCCCCATCTCCCCAGTCCCCCGTCACCAGTCCCCAATCCCTTTATCATTTTAAAGCGGTTAAGGCGATGGCCAATAATTGAGAAACAAGATGAATAGTAGTAACTTCATCGGGGCGGAGAGTACAGGGGCGTTTCCATTGGAGAGAAAGAAGCGCGATCGCGTTTTCGTGATAGATAATAGGAAGACAAACATGAGCTTGAATCCCTGATGTTTGATAATGGGAAACATTAGCCAGATTAGGATCGGCGGAAACATTCACAGAAGCTTGAATATTTTGAGACGCGATCGCGCTGATCACGAGGGGATCATCAGCCAACCAATTTGTCACCGAGCCACCAGTGGTATGAGTGCCTTGAAGAGAGGTTAAATTACCCCCTTCGAGCACTTGTAAAATACAAACATCCGCGCAGACATGATCGCTAATAATCTTCGCGAGAGGATCAAGACTCGCATCTATACTATTATACTCTTGAACCGTCTGCATTAAAAATTCCAAGAGTCTAGTTTGAACTTGCGATCGCTCTAACTCTTCAGTGCGCTGTTTAAGTACCTCATAAGTTTCCGCGGCACGTTGGACCACTACTTTCAATTCATTGGGGTCCCAAGGCTTTGTGATATACTTATAAACCTGTCCAGAGTTGATAGCATCTACCAAATCTTCAATATCAGTAAATCCGGTTAAAATAATCCGCACCGTATTAGGAAACTGGGGGACGGTTTTACTCAAAAACTCCGTTCCCTTCATTTCAGGCATTCGCTGATCTGAGATAATAACAGCAACTTCCCCTTCCGCGTCTAACACTTCCAAGGCACGAATACCGCTTTCTGCCTTAAAAACGTTAAAATCTCTGCGGAAGGTGCGGTAGAGGAGATCCAGATTATCTGGCTCATCATCTACAACCAACATCTTAGGCTTTTTGGGTCGATTCAGGCTCATTAACTGGCGTTTAATGTTATCTAGCTCTGCGATGGCATTATCCATAAGATTACAATTAAAAGCCCTCAAGGAGTGGGGGCTATCAATAATTCTACATTGATCCATAGTATCAACTATAGAGTCTATCGCAATTTGTTTATTATGACTGACACACCCCAAAAGTTACCTTATTCTAGTTCTGATTCGCCTTTGACTGCCACGGAGACGGAGCAGTTAATTAAAATGCTGCGCCGTAAGGAACAAACTTGGGTTGACTGGGGACACGCGTGCTCGAAACTCCTCAAAGGGGGTTATAGTACCCAGGCTATTTTTGAGGAAACGGGTTTTGAGCCGATCCAGCAAAATCAAGTCAGTGTGGCTGCACAAGTTTACACCAGTTTGGTTAATGGTGATGCACCCCAAGAGGTGCGATCGCATTTTTTAACTAAGGGTAGTGATGTTTTGTATGAGTTTCGTATTTTGACACAAGGGGAACGCGTCGCGGCGGCTTCTTTTGCCTTATCTCATAAATTAGACTGTGATGAAGCTCGCGATGTCGCCAAAGCTGTCAAGGATTTTTCTCGTTTGGGGATGATACCCCAAGGATTTTCTTCCCTTCCTGGGGACACGGTGGCTTTTCAGTGTTGGAAATTTGCCCGACAACAGTCCGATTTACAAACGCGATCGAGGTTAATTGCTCGTGGTTTAAAATTCGCACAAACACCGGAGGCTCGCCAACAACTTGAACAATTATTAATGGATTTTACAGTTGTTGCCAAAAAAACCGCACCTCGTCTTCCCATTCATCGCTTTGAAACCGATGAAGAGTCACCCCGTATTATCGCGATCGCGGGTGAATTACCTCTTTCTACAGAAGATTGGAACTCCGTACCATTACTAGAACCTATCGAGCCTTTTCAACTGGTAAAATTTAATGGCATTGGTGCATTGATCGCGCTTCCGGGTTGGCAAGTGATTCGTTATGCCGAAGATCCCATCGGATTATTAGGAGATAGTCAGAATTTACCCACACCGATACTTGGTTTACCTGAACAAGTTTTAATCGTAGTCGATCGTAGTCAACGGCAATGGAAAGATGATAGTTATTTCATTTATGATAATAACGGTCAAATTGAGATCCAATGGTTTGAAGATTTACCGGAACATTCTCTTTTAGGTCGTGTGCTTTTAATTATGCGTCCTAAAAAGATTATACTCGAAGATGGTTCCCTGGCCAAGGATGTTTGGCAAATTGATGATTAATTATTGAAATAAGAGGGAAGTTGTAGGGTGGGTAAGACGGCCATTAACTTTTAATTGTAATGGGAAAATTTTGAGCCGTCTTACCCACCAAAATTTACTCAAAACCAGTGTCAACTTAAGCCCAAAGCCGCCCGGAGGTTAAAACCCCCTGTCTAATAGCGAAAGTCCTCTGAAGAGGACTGAAGAAATTATTAGACTTTTGGCGAAAGTCCTTCAAACCCTGATTCATAAAAACTCAATTATGAGCCTTTCAGTTGTAGCCTAAATCCCCCAGGGGTTAAAACCCCTGTCTAATAGCGAAAGTCCTCTGAAGAGGACTGAAGAAATTATTAGACTTTTGGCTGGTTCATAAAAACTCAATTATGAGCCTTTCATCTAGTGAAGATCCAGGTGTATTAGTCCTCTTTAGAGGACTTTAGCGGGAGCATTTCAAATTTGCAAAAAAAACTGTAGTGGGAGCGTCTCGCTCCCTATTATATCTCTAGGGAGCGAGACGTCCGATGCTCCGCACAGGCTACGCCAACCCACTACCAATTTACAAAAATGAGATGCTCCCACTTTAGCTTTGAGGCAGGGGTTTTAACCCCTGACGGACTTATGGGCAATACCAACAAAATCAACCGATATTTCTATCACATTTCCAGTAAAAATGTGGGTGAGGTTGATTTTAATTTATTCTCTTTTTCTCCCAAATAGTCACCACCTAACACACTCTACCAATTAATTTATGAAGCTCACCCAAGGGGCTACAGTAAGACTAACAATTCTCTTTATTTTTCTGGGAATAGGTGGTGCTTATTCCTGGCATATCATGTCAAATCCTGCTTCTTTAGAACAAGCAGAAGCACAAGCTAATTTATTAGCAAAAATCTATGTAAATGGCAATTATATCGAAGCATTTATCTGGTTTTGTTTTCCTATTGGTTTCGCGATTACGGCACTGAAAACATCGGGAAAAATCCGAATCCATCGGATTATTACTACCCTGGTTTTTTTCTTATTTGGTTTATCAGATATTGTCGAAGTACAAACGGGCGCATGGTGGAGTCCCTGGTGGTTATTTGTTTGGAAAGTTTCTTGTGGTTTCTCTATGATTATTTTATTGTGGCTTTATTTACGCGATCGCGCCCTTTCTCATAAACCCTAAAATTTTCAGGTGGGTAAGAGGATAAAAGGAGCATCCCCTTTTGGCAAATTGGTACTGGGAGCCTCTGGCTCCCTAGGGCTGTAATAGGCTCCGATTACAGGTTTATATAATTAAGTCAAAATAGGAGGTAAACCGACGTCCCTGGGCTTGACAAACTTACCAGAAAAACTAATCGCTTTTCCTTCAATACTCCGCGCCTCCGCTAACTCTTGACGTAAATGAGCCTTTTCATAATCATCTGTAATTCCCCCTAAAATATAAACCATTAACCTTGTCGCTAAATCTCGCCCAGAAACTAATACCCGTTTCTTATTAGGATCATATAAAATCCCATACCATAAAGACTCAGGAAACTCCATATTACTAAACCCACCATCTAAATCATATTTCTCTAACTTCCTAAATATTTCTTGTAAAGAAATATTATTTTTAAAGACTAATATACCTAAAGCTTGGGCTAAAGCAACTTGTCCAACGGGACGGAATAAAATATGTCCTTCCCCTCGCCCTTTTTCAAAGCTAAATTGTCTTAAGGTAAATGTTTCTTCTCCCCCTTCTATGCGCTTATAACTAGGTAAAGTCGCCAACCCATCAAACAAGAGTTTAAAAAGCTCAATTCCCTCTTCTAATTCACCATCTTCGGGACGCATCGCAATTAAGCCTTTATCGGAGGGTAGCCAATGGGGAAATTTATGTTTTAAATACCGTTGCGACATATCTTGTAATGCTTGTAATGTCGTTAAAACCGTTGAGTTGATCGCGACGGTTGCACTATCCCAATTTACACGGGGATTACGTCCTGATTTTTCTTTTAATAAGGGATGAGAAATGGAAATTTTACGCGCGACAATGGAAAAACCATCATCTTCATTTAAAAGGGCTAATTGTCCATGACTTAATTTTACCGCCATTAAGTTGACATGAACAAAAATCGATCGCACTCTCCAACGTGCTTCTTGATGAGTTTCCCCTTGAACCACCGCGGGGATAAATTCAATGCCGATTTTTTCCTTCGCTAAACTTTGTAAATAGGATAAATTAATTTGATATTCTTCCAGTAAATCATCAACGGTAATGGCATTAACGACGGCTTTTTTGTTTTTATTAAAAGGTTGTAATCTTCCCGTTTTGATTAAAGACATTAACCCTTGTACACCCATAAGTCGATGTTGTCCGTCTAAGGCAAAAACGGAGACATTTTTCAGATTTAAAAATCCGACATTTTCATTTTGATCAATGGGTAAAAAATCGGCGGAGGATTGGCGAGCGCGTCCAGATTCATCCCATTCAGGTGCGTTGGGATCGTCCACCCAGGGGAGACTTTGGACAACTAATAACGCGGGGAATTTATGAGTTTTTCGGGCGGCTAAATATTGGGCTAAAGGTGCTTGACGGGACCAGTCGAGGGGACGTTGTTTAATTTCATCAATCGTTTCTTCATCACGGATCACATTGTTAGTTTGGGGGTCAAATTTTTGACGAAACAGGGGTAATTGAGACGCGAAACGGACTTTACTATCTAACCATTCTAAATTGACTGAACCGATATAGGCTTCTGTACTTCCCATTTGGGTTTTTTGGACTAATAAACGATCGTCTCTTCCTAAGTATTTATCCAAAAGAAACGCGATCGTGTCACGCTCACGTTTTTCTTGATCAAGAATTTGACTAGCCAAGTCTTCCGGGGGGTTTATCGGGGCATTCATGGGACATCATTCTAGGGTGATTTCTCTATTTTAGCAAAGATTTAAAATTTTTACAAAGTTTTTTGTTTCTTTTTAAAAAAATGTGTAATAATAGAAAAAAGTAACAAATATGTTGATGGTTAATTAGCATATAATTGTCATTTTGTCAAGAAGTAAGAAGTTAAAAATAATCGTGAGTCCAAAAAAATGCGATTATTTGTGCCGTGAGAGATTTAGGAATAATAACGTCTTTTCTGGCAACATTTTGCTGATCTTTTTAGGAGTTTTTAACGATGACGGCGATTCAAGGTTCATTTTTTCCACCTCGTACCGTTGATGAGTTAGTAGAAAATATCGAAACGCTAACTCAAGAAATTCAACAGTTATATTGTAGTGACGATATCCCTTGGATTATTGGTGTATCATGGGGGAAAGATAGCACTACAGTATTACAACTTATTTGGAACGCGATCGTGGGACTTCCCGTAGAAAAACGCCAGAAAAAAATTTATGTAATTACCACAGATACTTTAGTAGAAAATCCTATCGTTGCGGCTTGGGTAAGGAAATCAATAGAAACCCTAAAAATCGGAGCTAAAACCCACCAAATGCCCATCGAACCACATTTATTAAATCCTTCCGTAAAAGAAACATTTTGGGTATGTTTAATGGGAAGGGGATATCCAGCACCTCGGAATGGATTTCGCTGGTGTACAGATCGAATGAAAATTCAACCTGTGAACCATTTTATTAGAGAAATGGTTCGAGTACATGGAGAAACAATCGTGGTTTTAGGTACTCGGAAAGCCGAAAGCTTCAAACGTGCAGCCACAATGAAAAAACATGAAGCGGGCAGACTGCGCGATCGGCTTAGTCCCAATGCTCGTTTACCAAATTCATTAATTTATAGTCCCATAGAAGACTGGCGAGACGATGAAGTTTGGCTCTATTTAATGCAGTGGGAAAACCCTTGGGGACATAGCAATAAAGACTTATTTTCGATGTATCGAGGAGCGACAGCCGATAATGAATGTCCTCTAGTCGTTGATACATCAACACCTAGCTGTGGAGATTCTCGATTTGGGTGTTGGGTTTGTACAATGGTTAACCAAGACAAATCAATGGCAGCCATGATTGAAAATGATCAGGAAAAAGAATGGTTACAGCCTCTATTAGAAATCCGCAACGAACTAGATATTAAGAACGATCGCGACAAAAGAGACTTTCGGCGTATCTATGGGAAAGTCGAACTATTTGAACGGGATACGAATGGGGAAACAACAGTAGAACCAATTCCGGGTCCCTATACAAAATATTGGCGGGAACATTGGTTAAGACGAGTATTAGAAGCACAAACACACCTGCGCCAAAAAGCCCCACCCGAAATGGGAGAAATCACGCTTATTACCCATGAAGAATTAAGCGAAATTCGGAGAATTTGGCTAGAAGAAAAACACGAATTTGACGACAGCTTACCTCGTATTTACGAAGAAGCCACCGGGGAACCCTTTCTCGATAGTCGTCCCGAAGCAGAAAAAAAACTCTTAGGGACTGATGAATGGGATGTGTTGTTAGAAATCTGTGAAGAAGACGAAATGCACTTAGAATTAATGGCAAGACTATTAGATACAGAAAGACAATATCAAACCAAATTCCGGCGAGGGGTTTTTGAAAGTCTGGAAAAATGCTTTGATACCAGTTCGCGATCCAAAGATGAGGCCATTGAAAACGCCCATAATAAACGGAACTTAAGAAATGCGATTTCTGAGGGTGACATTGATACTGTAAAACAGTTAACCTGGGGTCAAATGAAATTTGGGACAGTTTCTTTAGACGACTTCTCCGAAGAAGAGTAAGAGTCGCCGGAGACTCAAGTCTCCGACTCATAGCAAAAGTCCTCTGAAGAGGACTAAAAACCTTAGTCAAATTCCGTTAATTTTCGTCAGCAAAAAAAGGAGAACAACCGATGGTTTTATCGCGACTTTACTATCATTTAGACGACTTCTCCGAAGAAGAGTAAGAGCCACCGGAGACTCAAGTCTCCGACTCATAGCGAAAGTCCTCTGAAGAGGACTAAAAATCTGAGTCAAATTCTGTTGATTTTTCTGAGCAAAAAAAAAGGAGAAAAACCGATGGCATTATGGCGACTCTACTATCATTTAGTCTGGGCTACTAAAGAACGCGCTCCCATGATTACTCCTGAGAAAGAAGCCAAACTATATCCCTATATTATCGGTAAAGCCGACAGCCTAAATTGTATTATTCACGCGTGCGATGGTATAGAGGATCATATTCATTTAGTAATATCTATTCCCCCGAATTTATCAATTTCTAAATTAGTGAAATTGCTCAAAGGCAGTAGTTCCCATTATCTCAATCAGATTTTTTCTAATAACCCGGATAAATTTGGTTGGCAAGAAGGATATGGCGTCTTTTCCTTGGGACAAAAGCAATTAGAGCAAGCGGTGGCTTATGTGATCAATCAAAAGATACATCATCAAAAGGGCAGTATCAATTCTTATCTGGAACAAATTACTAATCAAGATGATCCTCCTTCTCGTTGGACTCCGAATGAACCTCAATATTGACATTCTAATAAGGATATTCCGCCGGAGACTCAAGTCTCCGACTCATAGCAAAAGTCCTCTGAAGAGGACTAAAAAAATCAGTCCACTTCAGTGGACTTAAGCTATAAGACAGGGGTTTTAACCCCTGGCGGACTCCGGGCAGACTCCGGGCAGACTGACAGAATAACTGACAGAATAACCCTTACCCATTACCCTTACGCATTACCTATGAAATTCTTAGAACTTGTTTTGGAAAACTTCGGTCCCTACCAAGGAAAACAAATTATCGATCTTCGCAATGAAAAAGACGATTGCAGCCGCCCGATAATTTTATTTGGGGGTATGAATGGCGGGGGAAAAACAACCCTTATGGACTCCATTAGGCTTGCCCTTTATGGCCAACGTGCTCAATGTTCTACACGCGGTAATTTAAGCTATATAGACTTTCTTACCCAATGCGTTAACCGTAACACTCCACCTACAGAAAAAACTCGTATTGAATTAGCTTTTGAAGTCATTGAAGATGATCAACCGAAAAAACTAAGAATTGTCCGTTATTGGGAACCTAACCCTAAAGAAGGTAAAGATACTTTAGGTATTTTAGATAATGATGAATGGCCGGATAAAGCTTTGGCTAATATCTGGGATGAATATATCGAAAATCTCTTACCTATTGGTATTTCTAATCTTTTTCTTTTTGATGGTGAACAAGTTAAAGAATTAGCGGAAATGGATACTCCTCCTCCCCTTGTTATTGATGCCATTCAATCTCTGTTAGGTTTAGAATTAGCTGATCGCTTGTCGAAAGACTTGGAGATATTAGTCAGTCGTAAACGTCGGGAAATTGCCAATACTGAAGAACTTTCTACCCTCGATGAAATTGAACAAAACCTCATCCTTCAAACCTCTGAATTGGACTCTATTGAAAAAGAGTTACTTTCTGTTAAAAATCTATTAAGCGAAGCCGAAAAAGATTATCGCGTGGCTCAAGATAAATTTATTTATGAAGGAGGAAAATTAGCCCGCGATCGGAGCCTTCTCGACAAAGAAAAAACCGACTTAATCCATCAAGCCGATAAAAACCGTGAGACTCTACGCGAATTAGCCGCGGATATTTTACCATTAGCATTAATCACCCCAATTTTGGAAAAAGCCAAAATTCAAGGGGAACAAGAAAAGCGCGATCGACAAGCATCCCTTACTAAAGAAGTCTTAGAAGAGCGAGATATGCGTCTCTTAAATTATATCAAAGATTTATCCTTAAAAACCACCCAATTCGAGAAAATCCAAAACTTCTTGGCTCAGGAAAATGAAAAACTTACTACCGAACTTCAAGGAATCAAAAAACATTGGTTAATGGCAGATCCCGAAGCCCTAAAACAACTTGACATTCTGCTCAATTACGAAATCAAAATTGCTACGGAAAAGGCCATCGAAAAACAAGGGCAACTGGAAGACATAGAAACGGAAATAGAATTTTTAGAAAGGCAAATTGTCACCGCAGCCTCTCCTGAAGCTTATCAACAATTAGAAAAAGACGTGAGAGACGCTCAAAACCAACGATGGAAAATTCAATCTGACTATGATTCTCTGCTCATTCGCCGCAATGAATTGGAAAATGCTATTAAGACAACCAAAAAAGAATTGCAAGAGTTTACCGAAAACCATCTCAAATTCAAAAACCATCAACATATCATCAAAGCCTCGGCTAAAGTTCAAACTACCTTAAGACTCTTTCAGGAAAAGCTAACCCTGAAAAAACTTAATAAATTAGAAAATGAAGTCACGGAATGTTTCCGCTATTTACTCCATAAATCTGACTTAGTAAACCGTGTTGTTATTGACACTAAAACCTTTTGTTTATCCCTCTATGATTCCCAAGGTTTAACAGTCCCTAAACATCGCTTATCCGCGGGAGAAAAACAATTACTCGCGATCGCGTTTCTTTGGGGGCTCGCGAGAGTATCCGGCCGTCGTCTTCCCGTCGCGATCGACACCCCATTAGGCCGTTTAGACTCCTCCCACCGTCATAACTTACTCGAAAGATATTTCCCCTGTGCCAGCCATCAAGTCATTCTCTTATCCACTGATACCGAAATTGGCGAAAATGAAGTCAAAAACTTAAGACAAAATGACGCGATCGCGATCGAATATCTCCTCAAATATGACGGAGCGCAACGCCAAACAACTGTCCAAAAAGGATACTTCTGGTAAAATAGGAGAAACCGCTCCTAAACGCAGATAGACGCAGATTAGACAACTAGATAAGCCGATTATAGGATGTTCCTATAAAATCTCTAATACATCTGTGTTCATCTGCGTTTAGGAGCGGTAAAAAAAAGCCAAAATCTCTACAGAAAAACACAAATATATTATAATCATCTTGTTCATTTGTAGTTATAATAGAAAATATGGAACCCCCAGTTGATCGCGTGCGGTTATCGCAAACAGCAAAGGAGCAACTAAGTAAATTAAAGAGAATTACCAAAATAGAGCAATGGAATATATTATGTAGATGGGCATTGTGTCGCTCTTTAGCAGAATCGAGTATTCCCTCACCCGTGCCCATTCCCTCCGATAGTAATGTGGAATTAACTTGGAATGTGTTGGGCGGTGAAATCTCTGATATACTGATAATGGCTTTAAAACAGCGTTGTGATCAAGATGGTTTAGGTACGGAAAAAGAGACTTTAGCCACTCAATTTCGTCTCCATCTCCATCGTGGTATTGGTTATTTAGCCGGTGATCTTAATATTAAGAAAATAGAAGACTTGATCGCGATCGCGACTTCTCAAGACTAAACAAAAAAACCCAGTTTCATCAGTAAAAGGAAACTGGGTTGCTCTGTTGGAGGCGTATGAATAATTTGAAGTAAAAACCGATTATTGTTTCAGGTTTCGCAATTCATCCTGTAACCGTTGAACTTCTTGACGTAGTTTATCTACATCTGTATCTTGGGGTGAAGATGTCTCTTCCCCTTCATCCAAAATTTCAATGCGACGCGGCTCCGAAGGTGTCTCCTCTTTTGTAGTTTGAGGAGGAGTTTGCTGTTGTGCTTGTTTTACCATATCATCAACAAAGCGACGAGCTTCTTCTGTAGTCATTTCACCGCGTTTGACTAACTCATCAGCCAACTTTTGCGCTTCTGTTTTTAATTCTGCTAACTTGCTGCTTGCTTTTTCACTCGCATAGGTGGCTAACCCAACACCCAGGTACACCGCCTTCTGAATAATATCTCCAAAACCGGGCATAGCAATGAGCTCCCTAAAACAAGGTGAACCGGAGTTTACGCCTACTACAAGCATCCCATGTTGCTGCTACCTTCCGGTCCTGACAAGGTTTAGGCGTTGCAATCGCGTAAGTCCAGTTCATTTATCACTATAACACACCGGATAAAAATTTGGCAACCCCTAATTGAAAGAAAATCGGTTTCTGCGTCTGTAGTTGGAGATTATTCTTCGACAATAACCCATTCATAGACTTCAACGGTAACGCAACCATATTTCACCAGGGGATCTTGGGCGACGATTTCTTGGGCTTCTTCCATAGACTTCGCCTCAAAGAGTAACATTCCGCCACCACGTCGCGCCCAATAGCCCGTTTTTGCCTGATGTCCCTTCGCGATCAAATCACGGACATAAGCGCGGTGGGCGGGCACATATTGGTCAAAAATGGCTTTTTCGACAATTCCTTTTTCAATTTTGACAAACCAAGGCATTTTAGAATTGGGTAATGGGTAATGGGGATTGGGGACTGGGGACTGGGGATTGGGGATTGGGGATGATGGGGAGATAGGGAGGATGGGAAAGTTTTCTTTTTCCTTTGTGTCTCTGTGCCTTTGTGGTTGATTATTTCTTCCTTCTTCCCTCTCCTCCCCCTCTTCCCTCTTCCTTCTTCCTTCTTCCTTCTTCCTTCACTATTATGGATAAAACAAAACGGTTATTCTTTATCGCGCTTCTCCCGCCCCAGGAAATTCAAGATTCTATCACAGAAATTAAACAGTATTTTGCGGAACATTTCGGGAGTCGTGCCGCGTTAAAGTCGCCTCCCCATATTACCTTACAACCGCCTTTTGAATGGGTGACAGCAGAAATTGGCAAAGTAGAAGAAAGCTTAGAAAAATTTGCGATCGCGCATCACCCAGTCCCCATCACCCTATCAGGTTTTGCCGCTTTTCCACCCCGCGTCATTTATGCTAATCCCCTAAAAACCCCAGCATTACTAGAGCTCGAAAAAGACCTAAGTGAATATTTAGAAACAAACTTAGGAATTGCCGATCCATTTGCCAAAACTCGCCCCTTTACACCACATATAACAGTCGCATTTCGAGATTTAACCAAGGAGAATTTCAAAGCGGCTTGGCCAGAATTTAAAACGCGATCGCTTAACTTTGAGTTTACTGTATTTCAGTTAACCTTGTTAATTCACGATCGCGATCATTGGAATATTAAGAGTGAGTTTCCATTTTCACCTATTAAATAGACAAAATTAGTTAGAGATTTACTGCCGCCATTCTTCGCCCCTGGGATATATTTGAAAAATGGGGATGCTCCCGATATATTCGGGAGCATCCCATTTTTGTAAATAGGTAGTGGGAGCGTCTCGCTCCCTAGGGTTCGAGCTAGGGAGCGAGACGCTCCCACTCCAAAAAAAAAGCTTTTTACACTATCGGGATGCTTCCCATCAATATATTCTATTAAATCCGCATAATCAGGGTGATAATCCTACTGTTTAACTCAATCAGAAAGTAGGGGCGATGCCTGGGGCTGGCTACACGCATTTTAGAGAAGAGAAGGGCGATCAATTCCTTAAAAAACAGATAAAAGTAAACTTATCAACGTGGCCATATACAGTCACCTGCATATTCACGCTGTGCGAAAAGGTCTGATGAATCTTCAACTACTCTTACTTGTTTAAATCCACCGTAAGCATCCATCATCTCAGGACTGCTTACCCAACAGGCTTTTGTATCATTATTAAGACGATATACTTCTGGTTTGCTTTTTCTTCTATAAAAGCCGTTTAGCCAGCCACACTCACCTATGTTATTAGCTCCTGCCAAGAATCTATTTGTGCCAACTACTCGGACTTGTCCAAACCCTCCAAAAGTATCCATTTGGGACGGATTTTGAACATGGCAGTAGGTTGAGTTGCTGGAATTCAAGTAATAAACTTCTGGTCGATCACTTTTTCTGTAATAACCAGATGGCCACTCGGTTTGAGCAGTGATTGAGAACATGGGAATGAATACACCTATGGTACTTAAACCCACTAATTTAGTGATAAAACTTCGATGTTTTTTGAGCATCTTCCAAAACTCCATTCCGAATACTAGACCCATAAAGCAAAGTATTATTTGATACTTTGCTTATGACATTATTATGGGCTTTTACCCATCGCTTTGTCAGTCGGATCGAGATCGGAACTTTTTCCCAAAAAATTGCCCAAATGTCGGAAAAATGTCGGAAAGATCGGATAGAATGGGAAAAACCCACCTACCTAATCAATCTATGGACATTGCAGAAGCATTAAAACTCGCAGATGAACTGCTTTTTAGGCATACGGGCGATCGCTTAGACTCTCTGCAAGAAACAATACTTAAAGGTACATTACAAGGTCAGAAATATGGCAAAATTGCCTCAGAAAATAATTTAAGTGAAGGTCATGTTCGAGATACAGCATCGGAATTATGGCAAAATTTATCGGATGTTTTAGGGGAAGATATTAATAAATTAAATGCACGGAATATTTTAGAAAAAATTATTATCTCTAATAGTGGCTCAATAGGATATTTGGTAAATGGCAATAAAGTAAGTATTTGTTCAGAACGAACGCGATCGCGCACATCTTCTCCCCAAACCAAACCCACTGAAAACCAACCATACCTCGACATAGATACCGCCCCTGAAATTACCACCTTTTACGGACGAAATGACGAATTAAACACTTTAAAAAACTGGCTAATTCAAGATCGGTTCCGCATCGTTACCTTAATTGGCATTATTGGCATTGGCAAAACAACGCTTGCTATCAAGCTAATTGAAGAAATCCAAACGCAATTTCAATATATTGTTTATCGCAGTCTCCTGTATCGTCCAACTATAGATGATTTTTTAACAGACTTAGTGCAAACATTGATTTCCCCCATTCTTCCCAATAGCCTTGATAGGAAAGTTGATTTATTGCTAAAATTTCTACGCAAACATCGCTGTTTAATAATTATAGATGACTTGCAGATGTTATTTGAAACCGGAGAAATAGAAGGTCAATATCAAGCAGAATTTGAGGGATATTATCTGTTATTTAAACAAATTGCTGAGTTTTGTCATGCCAGTAGTTTCTTGTTAATTACCAGCGAACAACCAGAAGACGCGATCGCAACTCGTCATAAATTCACCCGTTGTTTAAAACTTACAGGTTTGGGAGAATCCGCGAAACAAATATTAAGAGATAAAAAACTGTCAGAGGAGCAAATGTGGGATACTTTGATTGATAAGTATCAAGGTCATCCTTTATGGCTAGAAATGACAGCAACAATGATTCAAGAATTATTTGCCGGAAGCATGACCGATTTTTTATCTTATCCGGGGTTAATATTGAGTAATGAAATTGTATCTCAACTTAATCGAGTATCGGTGAGATTAGCTGAATCAGAAAAGCAGATAGTGAATTATTTAGCTAAACAAGAAAAAGCTGTAACTTTGAGCCAAGTGTTACAGGAAATATCCGATTATACTCCAGGGATCATTTTGAATGCAATCCAATCGCTGAAAAGACGTTGTTTTTTAGAAGATAATGTGAATGATCAATGCCTATCAGATTCTAAACCAACACTCTTATTATTAAAACTCGATCGGACTTTAGAAACCTATGTGCATCAGCACAATTCCTATGTAGGGGATACTATCATTTCTACCGATGAGTAAAAATATCATTAACTAGCAGCCCCCACCTTACTTATTAAGGGAATAACTCCCTAACAGAAACCGCAATTTCAGGAAAAGCCACCATTGAAAAAATTGCCTCCTCATTCAAGATAATTTCTTGTTGATAAGTGTCATTACGCGGTTCCCGAAACACATAAATTTGCCGCTCATAGACATCTAAAATCCAGTATTCAGGTATGTTAGCATGAGCATAAGCGCGAACTTTTTGTCGGCGATCTTTTCTCAAGCTGGTATTTGCTACTTCTATCACTAAGAAAATTTTATCCGGCGTTGGATGATGGTCAAAGTATTGATTAGATTCGATGCGAACAACAGCAATATCTGGTTCTGGTTCAGAATTAGGAAAAATGGTAATGGGTAGCTGCATCCGAATATATGCTAAACCAGTTAAAAGACTGCTAAGATAGTTCGCACTACATTGCGTAGTAGCCGCATGGGGAGGGAGTTGAGGACTCATTTCTATTATTTGACCTTCCCATAATTCAACACGATCATCCTCATCGAGAATCCCTGTCTCAATCATTTGATGATACTCATCCACAGTCCATAAACGTAGTTTAGTTACTGTCATCTTTCCTACTCCTTTTCAGAGTTAAAAATTAACTATAGCAAACGCCAAAGTGATTAGGAGATACAGCATTTTTCAGCGGGAGCATTTCAAATTTGCAAAAAAAAACTGTAGTGGGAGCGTCTCGAATCGGCGGGATCTAATAGGGAGCGAGACGCTCCCACTACCAATTTACAATTAGGAGATGCTCCCCTTTTCAGCTAAGTGAAGTACAAAAACGATTTCTGTAGGGGCGGTGTTCCCGTGTCCGCCCGGATTTCGGTTTTTTAGCTTCGCCCCTACATATAGCAATTCCATTTGAGATGTAAATGCAGGGCTCTGAGCCCGTCACAGGCAAGATGCCTGTGCCACAAGTTTTACTTCTGAAAGGTCCACACTATATATAAAATCAGCCATTTGGTCGCTGAATAATCGTCTCAATCACCCGCCGTTTAGCCTTTGGATCAATCCCAATTAACCGCACATATTCCCCATTATGTTCAGTTAAACAATTTGCTAAAGAGGCAATTACCTCTTTTTCCCCATTACTTTGAATAGTAGCACAACTTTGCCAAGAACCGGTTTTAAATCGTCGTTGATCAGCATATTCCATCCCTATTTTATACCCTTGGGAGAGAAGTTGTTGCACCTGTTCAACCACTTCATCACTCAGAGATGTTTTTTGTCCATTACTGACAGGCTTACTACTGGGATCAAGATAGGATTTAAAATATTTACTAGAATCATTGCTCTGGGTATTGGGGTTAATCTTTTTCCCACTTTGAGAGTCTTCGCTGGAAAAAAGTCGCCCTTGATTATATTCTTCCACTAAACGCATTTCTTGAATCTTATGCTGTTCCCCTACCATCAAATTACCAATTTCGATTAAATGGGATAATTGGAAATTGGGATGGGCAAACTCCGGCGGTGCTTCCACACTATTCACTAAACGCTTCGATACTTTATCAATGCCAATCTGATGAATGAAATCACGAATCTGCTCATCATAGATACGCGATCTTAAAGCACTAAAGAAATCAATAGACTGTGCAGGAAAACTATCAACTAATTGTTCTATTTCCCCTGGAGAAAGACCATCGGGAGCAAAAATACCCCCGATAATACCAACTTTATCATCACGCGTGGGATTCCAATAAAACTTCTCCATCCGTCCATCACGAATCAGGGGTGCATATAACGTCGTAAAATCATTTCCTGTCACAATAATAGGAACCCGATGTAAAGGTGTATCATCATAACTTCCGGGTAATTGTACATTAGTAGGATTATCGGCAATATTCATTAAGGTAGCATTAACTAATTGAGTATTAACCGTATATTGAGTGGTGGAATCAAAACGACCGGCTCCAGCATCTAAATCGTTAATAAATAGGGCACACATTTGACCCCGGACTCGAATTTGTTCCGCGGCTTCTCGATAGCGTAACCGTAATAAACGAGAAGGATCACCCGCGTCAGGACTTTCTAATTCGCCCCCAGAAATGACCACGGGTTCAAAACCTAATTTAGCAAAAACTAGGTCACATTGAAAGGTTTTTCCTTCTCCTTTGCGTCCGTGAATACCTAAGATTAAAGGAACTCGAATACCGGGTATTTTCAGAAAGTTTTTGGTAATATGAACTGCTACTTTATCAAGAAAAGTTGGTGAAATATAGTAACTCATAGTTGGCAAATAAGACGCGATCGTGTTAGTAAGAATGATATAATATTACCATAGAACTGACATAATAACTTTTATCAAAGAAGGGGAATAAAATGACACGAACTCCCCACGATCAATTTGCCAAACAGTATCTCGCGGAATTATTAGCACCCTGGGGGCAAGTTGATATTGGCCATGAAGTATCGCCAGAAGTCCGCGAGGTAGATGTTTGGTTTGTGCCCTCACCTTCCCCTGCAACCGATCCGCAGGTGTTAGGATTATTAGGTAAAATGGCATCAGGGACTTGTTTGTTGGAACCATATCGGAACCCAGCAACACCCATAGAAGTCCGCACCTGTTTACTAAAGTTATTTTCGCTTCACGGCGAATTACTGCGTCAGGCCCCACGAGAAGGAAACTCTCTGTTAGAATCGGATTTAGCCCGTTTATGGATTTTACTGCCTTCTTGTTCTGCTAGAATCATTAAAGGGTTTGGTTCCCAACTTGATGAGACTGGAAATTGGCCATCTGGTGTTTATTTTCTTCCTGAAATGTACAAGACTGCCATTGTAGCAATTAATAAATTGCCCTTAACGGAAGAAACACTTTGGTTAAGAATTTTAGGAAGGGGAAAAGTGCAAAAACAGGCGATTAATGAATTAACAAATCTCCCGAAAGGTCATCCTTTACTTAATAATGCACTGGAAGTGCTTTCTAATTGGCGGATGAACTTAGATTCTAAGGAAATTGTAAGTAATGAGGAGCAGGAGTTGATTATGAATTTATCACCCGCGTATCAGCAGTGGCGCGAAGACACTTTACAGCAAGGCCGCCAAGCCGGATTACAAGAAGGACAACAGGAAGGACAAAAAAATGAACGACGTCTCATGATTGAAAACTTTTTCCGGGTGCGTTTTGGCGACCTTGATGAACCTTTAGAAAACTCGATCGCGCTCATGTTAGAAATACCCGTAGAGGAATTAACTCTTCTCTTACTAAATGGAACGCGTGAGGAAATTTTAGCGCGTTTTGGTAGTCAATAATACCAATAAACATTGTCAGGAAAAGCTGACAAAAAAATGTGCATTTTTAGGAAAGTTCGATTAAGCTAAGGCACAAATCGTCAACCCTAAAAATATTCAATATGACAGCTATTCCTGATAACAAAATCCAAGTCTGTAGCATTTGTGGTGTAACAATAGAAGCCGGAGATAAAGTGATGTTTTCCAGTGGCGCTCCGGGTTCAAAAGGTAGATTATGGGCAAGAGTGTGTCAATATGTCAAAAAGTCTGGTTGTATTAATCAGAATAAAGAGGCATTAGGAGTTATTCCTGAGAATGATTTTTATCGATCGCCCTAATTCCATTGTCGTGTGGGTGAGGTGGCGACTATGGAAAGTATCAAACTTTAAGGATAAATCTCCACCTCACCCACAATTATTATTAGAGATTGTGGTGGGTAAAATAGAGAAAAAGTATTGAGACATCTTTCAAAAATAAGGCCTCTGGCAGGGTTAGCGTACCCTACAATAATTTGGGGAGATGTCTTTCAAAAATAATGCCTCTGGCAGGCAGGATGCCTACCCTACAATAATTTGGGGAGACATCTTTCAAAAATAATGCCTCTGGCAGGCAGGATGCCTACCCTACAATAATTTGGGGAGATGTCTATTGGCTTAATCTCTAAAATTTAATCACCGACTGTTTTACTAACCCTACACGCTAATCATAATATCGTGGTTTTTGGGTTCTAGTTTCCCGTCTTTTTCTCGGAGTCTCTTCATTCGATGGGGGAGAAGATTTACGCGATTTTTTCAATTGATTACTAATTTCGATAAAGAGATCGCGGCGTAAATAAGGATAATCACTTACCCAAATTTTACGACTAGGAATATAGATATCAGAAACTTTCTCAATTTGTCCTAGATCAGGTTCATTAGACATCACTAACATCAACACAGCTTGGCCTGGTTTAATTTGATCATGAATGCGTTTAAAA
This sequence comes from Microcoleaceae cyanobacterium bin_387, assembly GCA_037440985.1. Lineage (GTDB taxonomy): Bacteria > Cyanobacteriota > Cyanobacteriia > Cyanobacteriales > Microcoleaceae > JBEDKD01. The sequence goes on along the minus strand of JBBITB010000018.1, from coordinate 13,823 downwards.
GGGGCTTTAATTATTGTGGAAAAACCTGTGGGATCACCGACTTCGACATTAATCCGTTCTTCAAAATTATCAATAATTACTAATTGTCCTTTCTTGTTAACTGATTCTTCTTGCCCGACTAATTCTTCTGTGACAAAAACATCTAAAACTCGTCCTTGCCAAAATCCACAATATTTATATTTACGACAATCCATGTTTCGTAAACTAGCCCAAAGGACTGGAGCCCAAAACCAATATAAACCACCAATAATCACAAAAACAATGATAATTCCCCCCGTATCTTGATTGATAAAATACACAATAATCATCGCACAAATGATTACTGTTGAAATCAAGAGGCGTTTGAGTAAATCAGGGAATTTTCCCCAATAATATTTATATTGCTCTGATGTGGCAACCGCGGGTATCAGTTGTTCAAAGGATTGGCGTGTTAATGGTACTAGCATAAAAAAGAAGGAAGAACGAAGAGGGAAGAAGGAAGAACGAAGAAGGAAGAGGGAAGAAGGAAGAAGGAAGAACGAAGAACGAAGAACGAAGAACGAAGAACGAAGAAGGAGGAAGATAAATTAAATCTATCAGTTATTAGGCATCATTGCTCAGTTTTTAGTAAAATTACATGATTTATAATTGATCATAACTTATTATAACTTATCACTCTCTGTTTGATGGAAGATCGGAGATCGGAAATAGGAAATAGAACATACAGAAGTAGGGGCAATCCCCCCGTGGTTGCCCTCCTCGATCAGGGGTAGGCACGGGGGCACTACCCCTACAAATCTGTATCAATGATTTTATGGATACGCGATAGAAGGGAGAACATTAAAGACAAGAGATAGAAGACGAAAGAAGCTAAAAAAGATTGACTTTTTCGTATTAAAATTTCTTCCTTCTTCCTTCTTCCTTCTTCCTTCTTCCTTCTTCCTTCTTCCTTTTTCCCTCTTCCTTACCTTTTACAAGATTTTTTCTAAACCATAAACCAGTGAAGTGAGAGAAAGGACTTTACGAATGGCTAAGAGAACTCCTGGCATATAACAGGCGCGATCGCTGGTATCATGACGAAGTGTATAAATTTGTCCTGGGCCGCCAAATATTACCTCTTGATGGGCAATTAGTCCGGGTAAACGTATACTATGAATGCGTATTCCTTCGTCGGCTAAACTGCCTCTGGCTCCAGCTAACTTTTCCGTTTCCTTGACTAAAGGAGTATTGAATGTTTTACCCATTTCTGCTAACATTTGGGCAGTTTGAACCGCGGTGCCACTGGGTGCGTCTGCCTTTTGATTATGATGTAATTCTATGATTTCAACATTATCAAAATGACGGGAAGCTGCGATCGCGGCTTGTTGTAATAAAACCATTCCTATAGAAAAATTAGGAATAATTAAACAACCAATACTGGCTTTATCGGCAAACTCCGCTAACTCGTCAATTTGTTGAGGACTTAGGCCTGTTGTACCCACCACGGGACGAATCCCATAGGCGATCGCGGCACGGACATTTTCATAAACGGAGTCAGGATGAGTAAAATCAACCATAACCCCCGGTTGTTTTTCTTGAGACTGCAATGCTAACATCCCCTGAAGATCATTGACAATAGGAACCTCCAGAGCACCACAACCGGCTAATTCACCTATATCTTGATCAAATAAAGCTGGGTTATGATCGATCGCGCCAAAAAGAGAAATATCAGAAGTCCCCGCGATCGCCTTCACCACTTCGCGACCCATTTTACCCGCGGCTCCATTCACAATGACCGGAATTTGCGTCATAATCTTAAAAGGTGATATTTTTACCTTAATTATGATCCGAAAAAAAGCAAGAATTGTCAATGTCTAATGTTAAAATAGTAATTATTTGGTATAGATGCACAAAAGGTGAAATTAGACTCTAGTTATTTTTTAGTCTCTCATGGAAGTCCCGATCCTCGCCATCAATTCGGTTTAGAAAAGGTGGCTCATCTTCTCTATACTCGGTTAGCCACTTTATCTCAAGGGAGTCTTTCCCCTTCCGATATCGCGGCTAGAGTCGGATCTGGGACTTTAGAGTTAAATGATCACGCGCTTCACCAACAATTATGTCAGTTTGGGGAATATACTTTGTCTTTGGGTTTAACCGATGTACAAATATTGCCTCTGTTTTTACTCTTGGGTATTCATGTTAAAGATGATATTCCCGCAGAAGTCGCGATCGCGCAAGAAATTCTGGGACAAAAAGTCAAGTTAAATTTGCGTCCTCATTTGGGTTCTCAAAAAGAGGGTTTAATTGATTGGGTAAACAGGGAAATTGAAACGGTTTCACCTCAAACTCAATGGATATTATTAGCCCACGGCAGTCGTCGTCTCGGTGGAAATCTAACAGTTGAAGAAGTCGCCCAGAAAGTCGGGGCGGTTTCGGCTTATTGGGCTGTTTCTCCAAATTTAGATCAACAAGTAGCTCGTTTAGTTCGTGATGGACATTATCGCATCGGCATTTTACCTTATTTTTTATTTTCAGGAGGTATTACTGACGCGATCGTTCAACAAGTTAAACAACTTAAAACTCAGTATCACGCGGTGGAGTTTTATTTGACAAATCCCTTGGATGCCAATCAAGAATTGATAAATTTAGTATTAAATTTGATAGATTAAAATGATTGGTGAAAAAGTAATGCAGGCATCTTGTCTGTAAGCTGACTACGCGTGCTTAAGAGTTAAATTCAGCCATTTCTTAGTAGGTTGGGTTGAGCGTAGCGAAACCCAACAACCAGTTTCGTCCCTCAACCCAAGCGACTTCGCCATTTCTTAGTAGGTTGGGTT
>JBBITB010000018.1:3663-10928 GCA_037440985.1 Microcoleaceae cyanobacterium bin_387 | reverse complement strand
GCCATTTCTTAGTAGGTTGGGTTGAGCGTAGCGAAACCCAAAAACCAGTTTCGTCCCTCAGCCCAACCTACTTCTTAGGGAAACCGAAAAAATGCGTTGGTTTTCGTCCCTCAACCCAACAACCATAAAAATCGTTTTTGAGGTTGGGCAAAGGTATTGTCAAAAAAACAGGTTTCTAACTACAGGTGCTTAAGAGTTAAATTCAGTATTAAATAGAGGATGGAGATAGCATCAGATATGTCTATAGGTAAAGTTTATTTAGTGGGTGCTGGCCCTGGAGATCCGGGGTTAATGACACTGAAGGGAAAAGCATTATTAGAATGCGCGGATGTCGTCATTTATGACGCGTTAGTGAGTCCCCAAATCCTCGCGATGATTAACCCTCAAGCCGAATTAATTGATGCAGGAAAACGCAAAGGCCGTCATTCCTTATTACAAAATGAAACGAATCAATTATTAATTGAAAAGGCGAAAGATCATGCAATTGTCGTGCGTCTAAAGGGGGGTGATCCCTTTATTTTTGGACGGGGTGGGGAGGAGATGGAAGAATTAGTAAACGCGGGTATTCCTGTAGAAGTAATTCCGGGTATTACTTCAGGAATTGCTGCACCTGCTTACGCGGGGATTCCTTTAACTCATCGCGGATATAGTTCTTCAGTTACCTTTGTCACGGGACACGAAAGCGCTGGTAAATATCGTCCAGAAGTGAATTGGCACGCGATCGCGCTGGGTTCGGAAACTATAGTTGTTTATATGGGGATTCATAACTTTAATTATATTATAAAACAGTTAACAGACGCGGGATTAAATCCCGAAACTCCAGTGGCATTAGTGCGCTGGGGGACGCGCCCGGAACAAGAAGAATTAATCGGCAATTTATCGACAATTGTGGATAAAATTTCCGAAGTAGGATTTGAAGCACCCGCGATCGCGATTATCGGAAATGTTGTTAATCTTCATGGAATTTTATCACAATGCCGACCTCAATTTCTATAACTCAAGCAATACAATCAATTCTCGCCCCCGCGGTAATGATTTCATCGACATGGTTATTTGTGTTAAGTCTTAATACCAGACAAAGTGCTGTATTTACGCGGATTCGGGTTTTAAATGAGGAGAAAAGAAAATTACTCCATCTCTTTGAGCAAGATGCAAAACCTCAAATTATCGAGGAAAACAGATATCTAAATATTGATTATCAAATGAATATCTTAGTGAAGAGGAGTTGGTATATTCGCAATGCCATTATTTCTCAGACAATAGCCGTAGTTTTCTTTGTGCTCACCTCCTTCGCGATCGGCATAGATTCCTCCCTATCCCATAATTCTATCACTTATGGAATTCCTTTATCATTATTTATCCTAGGAATGTTGTTAGTTTTAATAGGTTCTCTTTCTTTAGCATTTGATGAATGGCTCTCCTATTCTGTGATTTTAATTGAAGTCAGGGCGAAGCATTCGGGCAACGAATCTATCGAGCAAAAACGATAATTTATCATCCGAATGCTTCGCCCTCACTAATGGTATTTGGCGAACCCGGAGCGTCGTAACCGATGGTAAAGAAATGGGATTAAATTTGTTTGAGAACGACTAAAGTAATATCATCATAGACTTTTTGGGTTCCGATATGTTGACGAATATCATTAATAACAGCCTCCTTAATTTCATGGGTAGAACATTGATAATGGAGTTTAACTATTTCAATAAGTCTCTTTAAACCATATAGCTCTTGATTAATATTAATAGCTTCCGTGATGCCATCAGTATAGAGCACCACCACATCCCCAGAATTTAATTGCACCTGCGTTGAAGACACAAAATCAGAAATATCATCTACTAACGCGATCGGAAAACCTAAATCAACAGTATCTAAGAGTTCGACTTCACCATTAGCGCGTACAATAATAACCTCTTCATGTTGACCACTTAACTGTAGTTTTCCCTGAGAATAATCCAACAAAGCAAGTGTCATACTTTTCTCACTATTCATCCTTTGAGCATTTTGATAAATAGTGCTATTTAGCACATTTAAAAAATCTTGAGGATCGGCAAAATTTCCCTCTAATAAAGTGCGGACTGCTGTCTGCGCCATTAACATTAACATACCACTTTCAAGTCCATGTCCTGTGACATCACCAATAGCAATTTTAACGTTATCACCACTCTGAAGAACATCATAATAATCACCACCAACCTCATCGGCTGGTTCCATAAAACCAGCAATTTCTAACCCTTCAATAGACTCTAATTCTAAAGGTTTCGGTAAAATCATTTGTTGTAGCTGTTTAGCAATATCTAATTCCGCACTCATGCGTACATTTTCTTCCTTAAGTTTATCATTAAGTACCATAATTTCCTGATTAGCTTCCGCCAGTTGAAGGGTACGCTCTTTAACTTTATCTTCCAAAGTTTGATAAAGTCGCGCATTTTCAATCGAGATCGCGGCTTGAGCTGACAAGACTTTCAAAACTTCGATTCTTTCTGGAGTAAAAGCCGCGATCGCGAGATTATTTTCAAAATAAACAATACTAATAAGTTGACCTTGATTAATCAAAGGCACACATAAAATAGATTTCGGTTGATGACTACTAATATAAGGATCATTAGTAAAATTACCTTGGGAGGTAGCATTATCTAATACCACAGTTTCTTGAGTACGAGCCACATAATTAATAATAGAAACAGGCAAGTTACCTTCAATAGGAAGCGACTGTAAAACAGTAATTTGTTGATCGTCAATTCCCCCAGAGGTTTCAATCAGTAATTTTCCCTTAATTTCTAAGATTAAATGACCGATTTCAGCACCAGCACACTCGATCAAAATTTTCATTAAAGCTGTGAGTAATTGTTCCAAAATAATTTGACCAGAGATCGCGAGAGAAGCTTTCATCACTGTCGCAAAATCAAACGCGACGGAGGCACTTGTACCCGTTGAAGTTACCATCGTACTTGTACGCGTAGTAGTAACGGAATTTACAGATGATGATGATGATTTTAATAAAAGGGGATATTTTTCCTGTAAATCTTCAACTTTACGTTTTGCACCCCAAAGTTGATAACAATAAAATGCTTTTTGTAGGTAAATTTTGGCAAAGTCCTCTTTTCCTTGACGTAACCAAAATTTGGCAGCGAGTTCGTTAGCCAAGGCTTCATTCTGGATAAAATCATTTTGACGGGCGGACAAGATCGCTCGATCATATAAACTCATCGCGTCTAAAATCTTTCCCTCAATTTGAGCCATTTCCGCCGCGATCAAAAGATATTTATGTTCAAAGTTATCAGGAGAATTATCAGCCCAAATTTTCATTTGTTTTTGATTACTCTCTAGGCGTTGCCAATATTCTGTTTGTTGTGCGGGAGAACTTTGAGAATAGATACCAGCCCAAATTAGAGATGAGTGAAAATTATATTCAGAAGTTTGAAACTGCCCTAAAACATAAGATAACCACTTTTGAGCCTCCCCGATACAAGTTAATGCCTCATCTAAATAACCGTATAAGTAGAGGATTTGTCCTTTAAAAATGTTAAAAGTACATAACCAAGCAAAACTATTATGCTCCAGACATTGTTCTAAAAATTTTTGATCATTAATTTCTCCATTATTAAAATCTAGTTTATTAGAAGTCATCCCGGTTAAATTTAAAAAGGCTAATTGAAACCCTAATATCCCATCGGTAGCCCATGTATTTTTAATATTTTGGTTAAACCGGAGATAATTTTGTAAACGCTCTATCAAGGTATCAAGATTGTTACCTTGATAGAAGAGATAACGTAATTGATGCTCAAGGGCGTATCCCGCGTGGCGAAATTCGCCGGATTCTATACCCGCGTGATAGGAATCACTCAAAAGATTTTCTGCATATTTAATATGTTTTAACCAATGATTAAGATGACCCCCTAAAACTAAACAAGCACTACATTTTTGATAGGGAGATTTTAATTTTTCACTGAGCGCAACCGCAAGGCAGCCAAATTCATAACCTGATTGATAATCTCCTAATATAGAACCCAGGATCATTCCATAGGTAACATAAGCTTTTGATGATTCTGAAATGTGACCATACTTGAGGGAAAGTTGAGCCATTTTGACAACAATTACTCCGTAGAGTTTCTGATTGCCAAAGTAGGCTGCTGGATCGATATTAGACAATAATTTTATCGTTAATTTTTGTTCAGGAATAGTAATTTCTGGCGCGTTAATTAAGGAAGAAATTTCTCGATCGCGTAAATTGGCTTGAGCTTGAGCGAGTTCAACTTGGAGCGCGTCTTCTAAATCCGAGTCAGGTAAATCAATCCCTAACTCCTTTAAAGCCTTACGCCCAGTTTCAATGACATCCTGATATTTAGCCATCATGGTGTACTGTAAAAGCAGTAAATTATAAACTTCCGCTTTTTGCAGAGGCGTTTTCACTTTAGTCAAAATTAGGGCAATTAATTCTTCCGAGCCTTCAAAATTTCCGATTAAAAATTCAACATTTGCCAATTCAAGATAGAGATTAAGAGTTAAATCATAATATTCCAACCAGCTTGTAGAGTTTAAACATTCTCTACCCGCGAGAAAATATTCTTGTGCCGCGGCATACGCGGTAGCATCTTTAGCTTTAGTACCCGCGTCTAAATTCAAAGTCGCCAATTCAATTTTTTCGGTTTCATCAATAATTAATACACGACTTTGATTAAGATGATCAACAATTTCAAAAAGTTTTTCCGATCGCGTATCTTCGGAGCTATGTGCCAACAACATTCGACCAATTTGTAAATGAATCGCGGTTTTTTCATCCTCATCCATCAAAGCATAAGCCCCTTGTTGGACGCGATCGTGCAAAAATTGATAGTCTTCAATAAGTAAATCTGCATCTAACTCAGAAAGAGGCAAGATTAACCCAGATTGAAGGGCAGGCTCTAAGTCTTTAAATAATTCTTTCCTCGATTTTTTACTAACAACAGATAAAGTATTTAAGGAAAAAGTAGCACCGATACAAGCCGCCACACTTAAAAAATTCTGAGTAAAACCAGGTAGTTTCTTTAACTTACCAATCATTAATTCCACAACATTATCAGTAATACCCTTTTCCTCAATTTGAGGGATATTCCATAACCAACATAATTTCTCAAAATCAAAGGTAAAAAGGCTTTCCGTGTAGAGAGTTTTGAGAAATTCATTCACAAAAAAAGGATTGCCCCCTGTTTTCCGATTCACCAACTCAGCCAAAGATTTTACCGAGTCAATATTGCTATGTACAGTATCAGCAATTAACTGACATATATGCTCCGGTTGTAAAGGGGATAAAGTAATTTGATTAATAGTAACATTTTGCCCTCGTAACCCCTCTAAAATCATCATTAAAGGATGAGTAGGAGTCACTTCATTATCTCGATAAGCCCCAATCAAAAATAAATAATGAGTATTATTATCCCTCATCATTAACTCCATTAATTTCAGACTGGCGGAGTCAGCCCACTGCAAATCATCCAGAAAAATAACCAAGGGATGTTCCAAAGAACAAAAAGCCCGAATAAAGTTTTGAAATACCAAATTAAAACGATTTTGAGCTTCCATCGCCCCTAATTCCGGCACTGGAGGTTGAGGACCAATAATCAATTCGACATTAGGAATTACATCAATAATAACCTGAGCATTACTTCCCAAAACCGTGAGTATTTTTTCTCGCCACTTCCTTAATTCTTCATCATTTTCCGTTAAAAGTTGTCGCACCAATCCATCAAAAGCTGCCACTACCGCAGAGTAAGGAATATTACGTTGAAATTGATCAAATTTCCCAGAAATAAAATAACCCCGTTTTTGAGTAATAGGTTTGTGTACTTCATTCACCAAGGCCGATTTTCCAATACCAGAATAGCCCGCAACAAGCATCAATTCTGTTGGCCCTTCACTGGTACGTTCAAAAGCCTTCAAGAGGGTTTCCACTTCTTGAGAACGTCCATAGAGTTTTTGAGGGATTTGGAATTTATCAGAAATATCTTTTGTCGCAAGAGGAAAAGATAAAATTTGACCATTTTCTTGTAATTGACTCAGACAAATTTCTAAATCAGCCTTCAATCCAAAAGCACTTTGGTAACGTTCTTCCGCCGTTTTTGCCATCAACTTCATGACAATTTCTGAGATAATTAAAGGCAGTTCTGGATTAACTTCATGAGGAGCAATAGGTTGCTTCGCGATGTGACAATGGACTAATTCTAAAGCATCCATTGTTTCAAAAGGTAATTTTCCCGTTAAAAGTTCATAAAAGGTGACACCAAGGGAATAAAAATCTGTGCGATAATCCAGGGTCCGATTCATACGTCCAGTTTGTTCTGGAGAAATATAGGCTAAAGTTCCCTCAAGAATATTAGGATTTTTCAGGGTAGGATTTTCTCGACTTAATTGAGTAGAAATACCAAAATCAATAAGTTTTAATATCCCCCTTGATGGCTCAATCACAATATTACTAGGATTAATATCCTTATGGATAATATTAGACGCGTGGATGTGACCTAAAATATCTGCAATCGCAATAAAATAAGGCAAAGACACATGAAAATTAATATCTTTACTATTAACAAATTCCCTTAAAGATATTGCCCCAAAATCCTCTAAAATGAGAATTAAATAATTTTGATAATATTCTAAACCATAGACGTTAATAACTCCCTCAATCTTAAGGGAATGAGTAATATCATATTCTTGTTTATAGCGGGTAAGTTCCTGGGGAGAGGGAGAATCTTCCTTGAGAAATTTTAAGATCACAGGTTGCCGATCTTTCTGACGGATAGCGCGATAAACTAAGGAATTGACGCTTTCATAAATTTGGGCAATAGTCTGATAGCCAGGAATAATAGGAAGCATAGTTTTGTTGTTTTGAGCGAAATTATGTATAAAGAATAGTGAATCACCCTAGATAACTTGTCAATCATGCACAAAATTTACCCTATAATAGATTATAACGTAAATTGGTAGTTCTCAGCACAAACCAACCAGAAATCAGGATTATGGATATTTTTTTCGCGATCGCTTGGTCGAGATATTTCACCCTTTAGGTATTTCCTCTCTGTGTCCTCTGTACCTTTGTGGTTCATGTATTGATATACTATCTATGGAAACACTCCCTATTGTAGTAAAAACCAATGAGCTATTCCCACTTAATGTCTTGTGAAATTTCACCCTTTGTGCATTCCCTCTCTGTGTCCTCTGTGCCTTTGTGGTTCATATATTAATATCCTATGGAAACACTCCTTATTTTAGTAAAACCAATGAGCTATTCCCAC
>JBBITB010000018.1:0-3563 GCA_037440985.1 Microcoleaceae cyanobacterium bin_387 | reverse complement strand
AAATTTCACCCTTTGTGCATTCCCTCTCTGTGTCCTCTGTGCCTTTGTGGTTCATTTCTTAATATCCTATGGAAACACTCCTTATTTTAGTAAAACCAATGAGCTATTCCCACTTAATGTCTTGTGAAATTTCACCCTTTGTGCATTCCCTCTCTGTGTCCTCTGTGCCTTTGTGGTTCATTTCTTAATATCCTATGGAAACACTCCTTATTTTAGTCGAAGAAACTTCTCAAAATAACCGTTTAGATGTTTGGTTATCTCAAGAAATATCAGATTTATCTCGATCGCGTCTTCAATCACTGATCGAAAAAGGTCATGTGACGATTAACGATCAAATTTGTCAATCCAAAAAAGAACTCGTCAAAAAAGGCGATCGCGTTTCCCTAACCATCCCAGACGCGGAACCCTTAGACTTAAAACCCGAAGACATCCCCCTCGATATTCTCTATGAAGATCAGTATTTAATTATCATCAATAAACCCGCGGGCTTAGTCGTTCATCCCGCCCCCGGACATCATGATGGAACCCTCGTTAATGCCCTCTTAGCCCATTGTCCCTTAGCGGAAATTGGGGGTGTACAAAGACCCGGAATTGTGCATAGATTAGATAAAGACACCAGTGGCGCGATCGTGATCGCGAAAACCGATATAGCCCATCAAAACTTACAAGCCCAATTAAAAGCCAAAACCGCGAGAAGAGAATATTTAGGCATAGTTTATGGTTCACCCAAAACCGAAACAGGAACCATTAATTTACCCATAGGACGACATCCAGTAGAGCGAAAAAAAATGGCAATTATACCCGAAGAAAAAGGCGGAAGAATCGCGATTACCCATTGGCAAATCAAAGAAAGATTAGGGAATTATACCCTCATTCACTATCAATTGGAAACCGGACGCACCCATCAAATTAGAGTTCATAGTACCCATATCGGTCATCCTTTAGTAGGCGATCCCGTTTACAGTTCCCATCATTCCCTAGGAGTAAAATTACCCGGCCAAGCCCTTCATGCTTGGAAATTAACATTACAACATCCCATCACCGGAGACATCATCAACGCGATCGCGCCCTTACCCGAAAAATTTATCACATTATTAGAAATCTTGCGAAAACGTATTTAAAGAAGCAAAAGTAGGTTGGGTTGAACAAAGTGAAACCCAACACAAAGACTCTAGCAATACTTTCGTAAAGACGATAATTATTTTCCCCACGAAAATATGACAAAACTCATAGTGATTTTTCCCATCAGCATTTGGAGTGAAAAAACCAGGTTATAGTGCTACGCGAAGACATATTGACGTTCTTAATTGTACAAACCCTTAAATTTATTTATTGCATCTTCCATTTTCCTTCTAGTCAAGCCCTAACCCCAAAAAAAAGAGATGAGTTTTGAGTTTTGGATTCCCAGTTGATAACCAACTTAAACCGCAAAACTCAAAACTCACAAGGAAAGAGTAAGGAAAATTCCCTACTCAACACTTAAGCGAAAATCAGCCAATTAGCGCTTCCGGGGAACCATCGTGTCAATATTGATATTGCCCAAAGGTACTCTCGGAGTGGGATTACTTTTCGGATTAATCGACCGTGCCATACCCAAATAGAGGGAAGGATCGCCCGCTTTAGGCTGCTTCTCTTGAGGGACGAAACGACGGACACTCGTCTGCCAGATGATTTGTGGGAAGCCGAGTTGAGAACGATGGTATTCGCCGTAGCGAGGAGTCTTGAGATTGAAAGGCGTTTCGCCAGCATTGCGCTGAGGTAACACCCGACGACGCTGAAAAGGCACCGTATTGTCACCAAAATTGCTCAAGTATTCTTCGCTATTGACCAACTCATCAATAAAGCCTTGAGCACCCTTGTTAGCAACAACGATCGACCACGCGATCTTTTCGCGCTCGCTATAGACATCGCGGCCGAGAATACGCTGGACGCAAATCTCAACAAAGCGGTAGTTGCTATTAGTTTCGTAATTGCGTGTCAGGAAAACGGGAGAAGAAGCCAAACCACGAATGAAGTCCCGCACGGTAATTTGACCATAACGGAGTTGAGATTCGAGGGCTGTTTGGCGACTACTCTTGAGGATTTGGTGCTCACTAAAGATTTGGCGATAGGCTGCCCAGATTAACTCATCCATCGAACCCGCGGTGAGCAGGTTTTCAGTAGTGTAAATTCTGGGTTGTTCATCACCTGGTTTTTCAAAACCGGCAACCCGCTGATTTTGGCTCTTAGGAGCGTAGCTTAATAAAGGAAGCGCCACTTGACAATCTCCGTAATCTTAAAGTTTAGAAGTTGTGATTCTCGGTCTGACCAGTGGATTGTTACAACTAGCCATCATCCAGATTACGGGATGATAGGGCTCTACGGATTATTTTTCTGAGTTCATGCAACAATCTGTAACATTTGACCGTGGACACCGCCAAAAAATCAAGGAAGAAGGAAGAAGGAAGAAGGAAGAAGGAAGAAGGAAGAAGGGGTTCAGTCCTCTTTAGAGGACTTCAGGTATGAGACAGGGGTTTTAACCCCTGGTGGACTTACCGATTACCGATTACCGATTACCGATTACCGATTACCGATTACCGATTACCCAGTCCCCATTCCCCATTCCCCAATCCCCAGTCCCCAGTCCCCATTCCCCACTTTTCTACCAGCCAAAGGCAGAATAAAACTGATTGGAGTTTGCTTCCGATACAGGTTGAGAAGCCGTCAAATTGGGGTCAACCCGGACTTCCGTACAAAAAGTAGAAGTGCTGAAACCGCCAAAACGCTTCACCGTACTGCTTCTCATCCTCACATTGGGATTCGGAAACCAGAAACGCTCGATCGCGCTCATGGTTTCATATTCGGTAATAAGGACCAAACCACCTTCATCATCCATGACAAACCGTCCCGCGACGGGAACTATTTCTGCATAACCCCGTTCTCGTAACATTAATCCTTGTTTGGGATTATCCGCATCAGGGACGATCGCGAAAACAGTCTCTCCTTTATGGTTTTCATCATCTTTATCCCAAGACATAGTGCCATTCCAAGTGACATAAGCCCCCCCCGCAGCCCTGCTCGGATCGACTTCATGAATCTCACAAATTTCGATAATCCTTGGATCTTCTGCTGTTAGGGTTGTTACTTGAATATTTGAGTCCCCAATTTCCGCTTGGCGGAATGCTAAGTGATGGGTACTACGCTGTGATCGCCATTCCCCTTCACTTTGCTTGAAAAATCCCATCGCATCCATATTTTTTCTGTTTTTGCTTTTGCTTTTATGATTGTTTGGGGGAGGATTCGTGAGAAAGCCTTCCCAGAGAAACCCGATTTCTGACATTTAAGTTTAACCTGTACCCAGTCGCCATTTCCCATTTCCCGGGGGAGGAGACCCAAGCGAGGGAAGAAATAATCAAACACAAAGGAAGAAGGAAGAAGGAAGAAGGAAGAAGGAAGAAGGGGCATTTTTCTTTCAGTCCTCTTCAGAGGACTTAAGCTATGAGACAGGGGTTTTAAGCCCTGGTGGACCACAAGGAAGAGGGACACTTACCCATTCCCCAATCCCCGCTCCCCGCTCCACGCTA
>JBBITB010000017.1:0-74523 GCA_037440985.1 Microcoleaceae cyanobacterium bin_387 | reverse complement strand
CACTTCCCTATTTGAGTCAACTCAGATGTCGGGGTACAACAGCCTTCATTCAATAAGTAATAAGACAAAATTAATTGTATATTGGAAAAATAGTATATAATAGAGTAAACTAACATTAGTCTGTAGATATTAAGAGCCTAGTTTGCTCAAAGGAGCTAAAAATGAGACATATTAAAGGATTAACAAAGGAAACATTGAAAATGTTAGCTCGCATTTATCAACAAAGTAAACATGATCAAGTAAGACAAAGAGCGCATTGTATTCAACTAAGTTATCAAGGATATACAATAGCCGAATTGATGAAAGTATTTAAAGTAAGTCGTAACACTATTTATAACTGGTTCAATGCTTGGGAATCATTGCAGTTAGTAGGACTTTATAATCAATCAGGAAGAGGCCGAAAAAAAACCTTTAGTGAAATTGAAGAACAGCAAATAAAAAACTGGGGAAAAGAAACGCCAAAAGACTTAGATCAAGTCCGAGGAAAAATAGCAGAAAAATGGGGAAAAATCGTGAGTTCAAAAACAATTACCAGAATAATAAAAGCGGGGAAAATGGGCTGGTATAGAATCAGAAGAAAAGTAGGGGGAGAAGCCATACCATGTTTTTATAAAAAGAAAGTTGAGGAATTAGAAGAATTAAAAAAACGAGAGAAAAAAGGAGAAAGAGAAATCAGATATGTAGATGAAAGTGGATTTTGTCTAATTCCTTATATTCCTTATGCGTGGCAGGAAGTCAATCAAAAAATAGAAATAAAGAGTCAAAGAAGTCAAAGATTAAATGTGTTAGGATTTATGAGTAGAGATAATCAGTTAGATGCTTATACATTTAGTTGTAGTATTAATAGTGATGTGGTGATAGCTTGTATAGATGATTTTTGTGAAAAGATCACAAAAAAGACATTCTTAATCATGGATAATTCTTCGGTTCATCAAAATAATTTTCTGTGGGATAAAGAAAATGAATGGAAAGAAAAAGGATTAGAAATATTCTTTTTACCCAATTATTCACCTCACTTAAATATTATAGAGATATTGTGGCGTTTCATTAAATATAAATGGTTAGAGAGTGAAGATTATGAGAGTTATTCTACTTTAGTAGAAGCTGTGGAAAAAATCCTCAATAATTTCGGCACAGAATATACAATTAATTTTGTCTAGGTACTTATAATCGGAAGTAAGGGAATAAAACCCAGAAAACAGCCCTGTTGACGGAGGGATGATAAAGAGATACTGCAAAGGAGGTTTACCTTTGAGGAAACCTCCTTTGCATACGGGAAGCACTAGAGCAAATTGTTATGACGCGGGGTTGGGGGGCTGAAAAATGTCGGCTCTTTTCAGTAGCCACTTGAGTTAACTAATTTGTTTTGTTTCCCCTTAACTGGCAAAAACAAAAACTTGATAAAAATTAAATTATTTCGCCATGAAACAGGATCATGAATTTGGGAAAATTCCTGATTTCAATAGTCTCTCAAACCTTAACTCACAACTGGTTTCGCTTCTGACACCGTTGATGGAATTTGTGCGCGATCGCGGTCGTCTTCCCTTCGCGGGTGAGTTACCGACAGAATCGGAAATTTTAACAACATATACCAATTTTGCTCAAGCCTTTGCTCTGATTGTACAACAGACAAATGAGCAGGAATGGGACGAGATCACGGCTCGACACCGTTGCCATCTTTTACTAAATCTCGCCTTAAAAAATACCCCATTACAATTACCTCCCAATTTGCAAAACTTTTCGGATTTTTCCCCTATCATCCAAAACGATATAAAATTCTTTTTTTTGACTTATCAGAATGCGGGTCAACTAGCTAATGAATTAAGTTTAAACTTATGTCAATACGGACATAAAAAATATTGCGAAAAAAGTCCTATAGGAAAAAAACTTCCCGCGGCTCTTTATATTCATATTTCCGCGTTAGAATCTCTCGATCCCGTATTAAGATATTATGAAGCTTTAGCCCGTTATTATTTAGAAATTCTCCCAGAAACAACCCTAATCAAATTTAATACCGATGCTCCTAAAATTTCTTATTTAATTTATCCCCAATTCGATGAAAATCCCCATCCTTCTTTAAAAACAAGCACTCAAATTGACTTACAAACCGGAAAAATTCAAACCCGAAATTACGATCCTAATAAAAATCCCCCCATACTCCATCGCAAAGAAACCTTTGTCACATCTAATTATCCTCATTATCAAAAATTTGCAAATTTGACAAAACAGGAAGAAGAATTAGGCTTATTAGATCATACTCGTTTTATTGGAACACTCCAAGGATGGCAAAAAATCTTAGACGATAAAGGTGTAACAATTATCGATCATCATGTGATTCAACCTGAAGTTATTACCGAAAATAAACATCAAAAAAAACAAGAATTTACCACTTCAAATATCCCCATATCTCAACCGGTAAACCTCACTTTTATAGATCGTCATAAAGCCGCGATGTTTCGCAAAGAATTATCAAAACCTGTGCGTTTGGCGTTAGAAGCAAATTTATTAACAGAAGAAACCAGTTTTTTTGACTATGGATGTGGTTATGGGACTGATGTTAAAATTCTTACAGACAAAGGTTATATTACAGCCGGATGGGACCCTTATTATTCTCCTAATACTCCCCTAATTCTGGCAGATATTGTCAATTTGGGTTATATTATTAATGTTATTGAAGAACTAGAAGAACGACGAGAAGCTTTAATTAATGCTTGGAATTTAACTCAAAAAGTGTTAATTGTTGCTGCACAAGTTTTGATTAATGATCAACAGGAAAATCAAATTGCCTATGGTGATGGTATTATTACTTCCCGTAATACTTTTCAAAAATATTATGAACAGGAAGAGTTAAAATTTTATATCGAACAAGTTTTAAATGTTGATGCTATTCCCGTCGGGTTAGGGATTTATTTTGTCTTTCGAGATGAAAGAGAAGCGGAAAATTTTAGAGTTTCCCAGTTTCATCGTCAGTTAAGCACTCCTCGCATTCGTCTCATTGATAAACGCTTTGAGGATTATCAAGAATTACTGACGGCTTTGATGAATTTTATCCGCGATCGCGGTCGTCTTCCTATGAAGGATGAATTCCCCGAAGAAGCGGCCATTAAAGCAGAATTTAGAACTTTTAAACGCGCCTTTCAAGTGATTTTACAAGTGACTGAGAAACAAGAATGGGACGCGATCGCGGAGAAACGTCGTCAAGATTTAATCGTATATTTAGCCCTGAGTAATTTTGATGATGAAGAAGTGGAAAAACCTTTATCACCTCTGATTAGAAATGACATCAAAAGCTTATTTGGTAGTTATTACAAAGCTAACGCGATCGCGAATTTCCTCTTAGTAAGTTTAGGACATCCCCTCGTCATAGCCGAAACCTGTCATAATAGTCCCATAGGACTGAACTTCTCAGATTATCTATTAGTGCATATTTCCGCCCTAGATGAATTAGATCCATTTTTACGAGTTTATGAAGGATGTGCCAGTCGCACCATCGGCCGTCTTGATCGATTTAACGTGATTAAATTTCATATTAGACAACCGAAAATATCTTATCTTTTTTATCCCGATTTTGATACGGAATCTCATCCGATTTTACAAACTTCTATGAAAATAGATTTAAGGGATTTACGCGTGAAATATCAAAATTTTTCTGCTTCTCCTAATCCACCAATATTAATCCGAAAAGAAAAATTGGTGACACCGGATTATCCCCACTATGAAAAATTTGCTAAACTAACTCGTTTAGAAGAACAATGGGGATTATTAGATAAATTCCAAGGGAAAATATCACGCGATGATTGGCGAGAATGTCTGAAAGAAAATTGTGTTAAAATTCGAGATCACCGGATTTTTTGGCGTTCTGATGCCGATCCAGATCGCGTTAAACAACTGAAAGAAAAACACAGGGAACTTCGCCAAAAAAACAAGAAAAATCAAGAAGAGGAGACCGAGAAAAAAAATGACAATTAAAGGATCAATTTTTACTCAAGCTTCGTGCTGACTTCTCAGATTGATCGGCAAAATAGTAATGACTATGAGGTTCATTTTGAGGAATGACACCATTGACAACCAACCCCAAAACCGGCTGATGAGATTTCTTTAAAAGGTCCTTGGCAAACGCGACACTTCCTGAATCTAATACCTTGGGACGAGCAACTAATAATAAACCATCACTTTTTTTGCCCAGAATCAGCGCGTCCGCGGCAATATTTAACGCGGGTGTATCAATAATGACAAAATCATAATTCGCGGAAAATTGATGAATTAATAAAGAAATTCTTTGAGAATCAAGTAAGGCCATCGGATTTGGTGGAATCACCCCACAAGGAAGAACATCTAAATGATCAAGGACAGACTTAATTACAGTTTTGGCTTCCGCTTGTCCAACAATAAGATTACTCAAACCTTCCTGATTAGACAATTCCCAAATCTGATGCTGTACCGGACAGTGCATATCCGCGTCAATGAGTAAAACCTTACGACCTAATTGTGCTACTGTTACGGCTAAATTAGCAACAACCGTGGACTTTCCTTCTTGAGGAAGAGAACTACTAACCACGATAACTTTAATCTCTTTATCAGAACTAAGAAAGCGTAAATTCGCTTGCAGCATCCGATAAGCCGCACCAATAGCAGTGTAAGGTCTATCTCGAACAATTACTTGTACAGGAGACGCTTCTGCTTCGCGTGAAGCTAATTTGGGACGGAGGAAATTTCCTTTAGCTCTTTCGGATTTTTTATAAAATGGAATAATTCCCAATAACGTAAAACCAAATAATTCTCTAGCTTCTTCCGCGGTCTTAATTGAGTGATCTTGTGATTCTAATATTAAAGCTGTAGCAAAAGCTAACACACTTCCCAAAAATACACTAGAGAGTAAAAATACAGATTTGCGAGAGGCGAGAGGCTCCTCCGGTATCACTGCTAATTGGATAATACGAGAATTTCCTACATTCTGATTTTCCGTAATACTAATTTCTTGACGCTTTTTCTGGAGATCCACATAGATAGATTGGGCAAGCTGTAGGGTATTTTCCAATGAGCGCTGTTCTTTCTCAAACAGGGGCAAATTATTGAGTCGCTCTTTGTAGTTATTTAAAGCATTTGATAAAGCTGTCACTTGATGAGCCAAACCTTGACGTTGCACCTCAACTTTGACAAATTCTTCAATAATTTTCGGTTTAAGCTCTCCCAATTGCAGTGTACCATTCGGGATCTCATTTTCCGTCCCAATCACTTTTTTGATTTGTTCATCAAGAAGGGATTTTAAAGCATTTTTTTTACTTTTCAAAGTCACAATCATACTACTTGACTCCTGAAAACGAGTTCGCTCAATATCTAACAGCCGTTCGACAAATTGATATTCTTTAAGTGCCTCCTGTACCCCAGGAGATTGACTTAGTGCAGCTAACATTATTCCTTGTTTCGGTGTCATTTTTAATTGATTTTGAAACTCCTCTGATTGTGCTTGTGCAGAGGCTAAATTAGACTTTACATCGGCTATTTGGCGTTCTAAATTAGCAATTGTGTCAACGGCAAATTTTGCCTCATCTTGAAGCGAAACTACTTTGTTCTTTTCTTTAAATTCACGCAAATTATTTTCCGCCTGACGGACTTCTTTTTCAGCCTTGGGTAACTGACTTTCAATAAACTCGCGTGCAGAAACCGCTTCTGCTCGATTCGTTGTTTGGTTATTTTCTATATAGAAATTCATTAAAGTATTGACAATATTCGCCACTTTTTTAGGATCTTTATCCTTATATGAAACCGTCAAAATATCCGCCCCCCGAATCATACTCACGGAAAGATTTTTCATGAGATCCTTAACTTTCATTTGTTTCTGTTTCTGATCTTTTAAGTTAAGTTTGTTAATTGTCCTTTGTATCAAGACATTAGAACGGATAATCTCTATCTCTGTAACCAAGGGATTATTTTGATCACTGAGAGTCGAAAACGAGCCAATTTCTTTACCTAAGCCTGTTAAAGAAGAAGTGAGACTGGTTTTCCTAAAAGATATTTTACCTTCCCCTTCATAAACGGGTTTTTCCATCAAAGCATTTGGCGTTAGAAGGATGATGACAGCTCCAAATACAAAGGACGCGGGTAGCCAACGTCGTTTCAAAATTCGCCAGTATTGCTGAAATCCGATCGAATTTTCTTGAGATTCCATAATTGACCTCTTAACGTTTGCCTTTTTATTTTAAAATAGACAATTATAGCATATTCGGGGGAAAATTGTCAATCTTTTTATGCCGATTCAGTCAAATATTTTCCCGCCAGAGAATCTCAGTATTTATCGGGAGAAAAAGAGAGGGGGACTCCGTAAATCTACGCAAACCCGTAAACAATAAGCATTCGGTGTATATTTGGGGGAACAATGTCCCCAAAATATTGAATTTAAAGCTTTATTAATCTATGTGAAGAAATAAAAACTGCAAATTTTTGTAAAGATTGGTTTCAATAAAATATTTTCCTCAGAGATGGTAATATATCCCACATTCCGCAGATATTTAACCAGCTTAATTTATGATGGATTCGGAATCACCAAAGCCCGAAATTATTGCCGTGCAATAATTTCGGGCTTTTTTAGTGTATAATAATTACCTGAAGTAGAGCAAAAAGAAAAACAATGAAAACTCCTCCTGAAGCGATAAACATCGTAAATTTAGACCATTTGGGAATAGTAGCGGGAATAATAGACGAGATGGAATTGGTAGAAGAAGTCAACAAAAAAGTGGGAATAAAAGCTAAAGAAACCGTCAGCCCAGGACAAGTAATGAAAGCGATGATTTTGAATGGATTGGGGTTTTTGAGCGCCCCAATCTAGCTATTTGACACATTTTTTGTGGGAAAAGCAACAGAACATCTAATTGGAGAAGGAGTGACACCCGAACAATTAAATGATGACAGAATTGGGAGAGCTTTAGACAAATATCATCAAGCTGGAACCACAAAATTATTTACGGCAATTGCCCTGAAAGCCGCGATTAAATTTCAAGTATTAATGAAAAGCGTTCACCTAGATAGCAGTTCAATATCAGTAGAAGGAGCATACAAAAACTGTCAGGGAAAAAGCCAGGAAGTTGAGGCAGAATCGGAAGATACAGAATCTTCCATGAAAACCATAAAAATCGTTCATGGCTATTGAAGAGATCGAAGACCAGACCTGAAGCAATTTATCATTGATACGATCGTAAGTGGAGATGGAGACGTACCATTATATCTAAAAATAGACGACGGAAACGCCGACGATAAAAGTGTCTTTGTGTCAAGATTGAAAGAGTTTAAAAATCAGTGGACATTTGACGGAATATGTGTAGCAGATAGTGCCTTATACACAGCGAAAAATTTGTCAGCAATGGCAGAAATGAAATGGATAACCCGAGTACCATTAAGCCTCAAATCAGCTCAAAACAAAATCGGCAACATTGAAGATAGTGACTGGGAAGACTCTCAAATAAAAGGCTATAAAATAGCAACCAGAAGCGGTGAGTATGCCAACATCAAGCAAAGATGGCTAGTAATAGAAAGTGAAATGAGAAAACAAGCAGATATTAAAAAAATAGTCAAGGAAGTAGAGAAACAGTTAGAATCAGCAAAAGCCTCACTGCGTAAGCTATCTATACAAAAATTTGCTTGTATTGCCGATGCAGAAATGGCCATAAAAAAGTTATCATGTTCATGGAAATATCACCAAATAACAGAAATAAAATGTCAAGCAAAACCAGTTAAAATAACAAAAAGAAAGATCAAAAAAGCGAGCAAGAAATAGACAATGGTATATCAAGTAACGGGTGAAATAGAACCCATAATTTCAGCAATCGAAGCGGAAAAAGTCAAAGCGGGGAGATTTATATTAGCCACAAATATCTTAGATACTAAAGCCGTGAGCAATTCACAGGTATTATCGGAATACAAAGCGCAGCAAAGTAATGAGAGAGGATTGAGATTTATCAAAGAACCGTTATTTTTTACGGCAAGCGTATTCGTGAAAAAGCCGGAGCGAGTTGAAGCAATCGGAATGATAATGGGACTGTGTTTGTTAGTGTATAACCTAGCGCAAAGGAAATTGAGACAAGGATTAGAAGCTACCAATGAGCAAGTGAAGAATCAGGTAAAAAAATTGACCAATAAGCCAACAATGCGCTGGATATTTCAGATGTTTCAGGCGGTGCATTTAGTGACGATAAATGGCTCGAATCAGGTCAGCAATTTAACCCAAGAGCACCAAGATATATTGCGGCATTTAGGAGAGTATTGCTGTCAATACTATTTAATATTTTCAAGTGAATAACGATTGAGAGCGAGGTGTAGATATTTGTGAAAAAATTTCATGAATTAGTCAAGAGAATTTGCTCTTGGCATAAGTTTTATTGCTTCAAAATATGAGTGATCAGGATAAAATAGCAACATGAATATATGAGAAAAAGTCAATGATTTCAAGTTACTTAGTTTAGGTAAATTTGATAAGTTTCTGTAATGCTAAAACTGCATAATTCCAGCCCAAAAGCGTTTCGCTTCCAAGTTTTCACAACAGATAAAAAAAACGACCCACATCTGCGGAATGTGGGATATATAGCAATCCTAAATCATTATCAAGAGCATGATATAATATATAGCCTTTCTCAGATAAATGAGGTATCATGTCACTGACTCACTCAAATGTGGAAAAAACATCATTAGAACTATAATTGGCGATGGAGTTATCGCCTCGTTATAAGTGGAGGGATGAACCAGACCAGAGTCTTTGACAAGAGGACTACCCTCGACTAACGGCTCTTTTTTTACCCAATAAATCTGATAAATGATTATGAAAAAACGAAAGCTTATTCTATTGATTTCCGACAAAAAATTCTCGATGTGTATCACAATGAACCCATCTCACAAAAAGCGATAGCTAAACGTTTTTGTGTATCCCTGAGTTTTGTGCAAAAGTTGCTCAAACAGTATCGTGAAACCCAAAATATTGCGCCTCGAACGAACCGATGCGGAGTCAAAGGTAAACTCAATACCGAACAGCTACTCATTTTAGCAGAATTGATTGAAGCGAATAATGAGGCCACTCTGGAAGAACTGCGTTATTTACTGTATCAAAAAATAGGTGTTACCATCAGTAGGGCAACAATGGGAAGAATGACAAAACTTTTGAATATGACTTGGAAAAAAAAACGCTCTGCCCTTCAGGGAAAGGCACTGAGCGAGTTCAAAACCTACGATATGAGTTCTGGAAAAAGGTGAAAAACCTTGATTTAAAAGACTTAATATTCATTGATGAATCCGGTGTAAACTTGGCAATGGTTAGGTTATATGCTCGGTCTTTAAAAGGTTCAAGAGCTCAAGGGGAAAGACCAAATAAACGGGGGAAAAATGTCAGTATAATCGCAGGGTAAGCTCATCTAATTTGGTATAAATGGTACTTGACAAAAAAGCCAAGATATAGGGGAGGCATCCAGTCAGTAGTAATTGTATAATGCTGAAAAAGCTAAGTCATCAAGGTGAGGAAAAGTCAATGGAGAAAGGATTCGCTCCTGTTGTGCCAAGGGAAAAATCACAGCCCTCACTCCAGAGGCCCAAACCTATCTCCATCCAACAGTTACAAGAGAGCTTCTCAACTTATTTTGATGACTTAGCAGATCCGAGAGTGGAGCGAACCAAACAACACTTACTCAAAGACATTCTCGTCATTGCCATATTAGCTGTCATCGCCGGAGCCGATGGGTGGGAAGATATGGAAAATTACGGGCTCAGTAAGCAGCAATGGTTAGAGCAATTTTTAGAGTTACCCAATGGAATACCCAGCGATGATACCTTTCGTCGGGTCTTTGAAAAGCTGGACCCTAAAGCTTTGGAGCAGAAGTTATCCCAATGGCTTCAACAAATTATGGGTTCAATTTTCCAAGAGGTGATCCCGATTGATGGAAAAAGTTTGCGAGGTTCTTATGACACAGAGAAAGGTTTAAAAAACTTACATTTAGTTACAGCTTGGGCGAGTACACAAGGTTTGGTACTAGCCCAAGTCAAAGTTGAAGACCATTCTAATGAAATCACCGCGATCCCTGCCCTACTAGAATTAATCGACATTACGGGAGCGATTATCACCATTGATGCCATGGGAACTCAAAGGGAGATTGTGGAACTTATTTGTCAGAAAAAAGCGGATTATGTCCTCACACTAAACAAAAATCATCCCACTCTTTACACTCAAGTCAAAGACTGGTTTGAGACGGCAAGAACTCAAGACTTTGTGGGGATTGAAATCAGTTATGACTCCCGAACAGAAAAGGGACATCATCGTGTCGAAACTAGAAAAGTTTGGGCGGTACCGGTGAGGGCACTAGCAGGACTTTACAAACAAGAACAATGGGCGGGTCTTCGCACTATTGTTATTGTGGAAAGAGTCCGTCATCTTTGGAACAAAACCACTTATGAGGTGCAGTTTTACCTCAGTTCCTTACCAGTAGATGCCGAGCTTAATGGTCGTGCTATTCGTCAACATTGGGGCATTGAAAACCAAGTTCATTGGAGTTTAGATGTTACCTTTGGTGAAGATCAATGCCGCATTCGTTCCTTAAACAGCCCTCGGAATTTGGCTCTACTAAGACGGATGGCTCTTAATGCCGTCAATCAAGAAACAACCCTCCGGCGTAGCTTGCGACAAAAAAGAAAACGGGCGGCGATGAACAATGACTATATGATGCAGATTCTCAAGTGCTTTTGTCAAGCATGATTGAGATGCTCTTACCCTGAGTATAATCGGAGCAATATCAGTTAAGGAAGTCCTAACATCAGTGAATTTAATAGGTAGAACAGATGCACTAACCTTTGAGGCTTGTATCATCAGAAAGCTAGTACCCAAACTCGGGAAAGGGGCTTGTGTATTGATGGATAATTGTAGTATTCACAATAGAAAAGAAGTAGAGAAAGCTATCAAAAATAAAGGGGCAAAATTAATATATTTATCTCCTTACTCGCCGGATTTCTCCCCGATTGAAAATTTATGGTCAAAACTGAAAAATATTCTTCGTTCCCTGAAGACCACGAACTCTCAAGAATTAGGAAAAGCGATTGAGTTTGCCTTCGAGCAAGTTACATCAGAAAATCTTTGGAATTGGTTTACTCACTGCTGTTATTGTACCTCATCTTTCTGAGAAAGGCTATACACGACTTAATTATGACAATAAAAATTATGAATGACTTACAACAGGCAGAAAAAGAGCGGAACAAAGAAATAGCTGAAGACCGAAATTTTAATTGAGAGTAATCTTTCGGCAAGAGAACTAAAACGAGCAATAGCTGTCAGAATGGCACTCACCGGTAAAAATTACCGTGAAAACAGCCAAATTTCAGGTGTACAGGAGCGAATTTTTTATTGGGCATGAAAAAAAAATAAAGTAAAAAAACTCGCCGAATTAAAACTAAGATATAAAGGTTAAAAA
Organism: Microcoleaceae cyanobacterium bin_387; assembly: GCA_037440985.1. Classification (GTDB taxonomy): domain Bacteria; phylum Cyanobacteriota; class Cyanobacteriia; order Cyanobacteriales; family Microcoleaceae; genus JBEDKD01. Next base: position 63,088 of record JBBITB010000017.1, on the reverse strand, counting down.
AGGTATTTAAGTATTCCATAATGTCAAGAAATAATTGAGTGTTTAAAGAAAAAAAGTATTGGAATTTAGATGAGTTATTTACTTATTTTGAGCCATGATTTGGGGTGACATATAAATCCCCAAAAAGCTACTATAAACTTTTTGAGCAGGAAAATATTAGTTGAAAAAATTCTCAGAAAGTGAATCCCAAATTTGACGAAGAGAAGGTTAAAAAAAAGAGATAAGAAATTAATGAGATGTTATCGAAACAAAGGTCTAGTATAGAATTGGGGGAAGTAATAGTATTTTTTTTAGATGATTTTTATCTACTTCATGGAGATGTGAATGGCTACCTTTGGGGTCAATCAGATATAATAATTTAAGTTCCAATTACCAATGAAAAACAGCGACAAAATTATGGGAGAGCATTGAATTATCCAAGTAAAAGATTCCATGTTCAAAGTTATCCATCTGGGGATGAAAAATCAACAGTGGAATTTATAAAATACTGACAAAACCAATATAAAAAGAAGAAAATCATCTTAATTTGGGATGGAGCTACCTATCAGAGATTTGGAGAATTTAGAGAATTGTTATCATAAATGGGGTACGACAGATGATTTTTTAATTCCTTGTATTTTATTCGCTCCTAATGCTCCGCCACAAAATCCGGTTCAAGATATTTGGTGACAAGGGAAAACCTTTTTGAGTATTGGTATTTATGCCGGTCGTTTCCGATTATAAAATTTTTGTTCTTTACGAAAGAACAAAAATTTGATTTTCCCAAAATTCATCAGTATACTTATACATAGAAAATCTTTGAGGATTGCTATAATCAAATCTGAATGTAGCTTGCCCTTATTGGGTGAGGGAGTCCCATGTAGGTACTGGTAAGGCAACAGAGGATAAAATAACCCGTGTGTCAAGTCAGTAGAAAAATACGATTTATATCAGTTGTGCAACGATCCATAAGGGATTATATCTAAGTAGTCAACGGTATGATGGTAAATAGGGGGCTATCTCCGTAAAAATGCGGTGGAGAGGAATATCATGAATGCCAAGTTGACCTGGGGTGCATCTCATAATTTGTAAATCTGTAGTGCTTGTCTCGCCCGCAGACAGGCACGATCACGGGTGTCTCGCCCGCCCCCCCCTATTTGAGCAAAAGTTGAGATCCAGCCGCTTGACGTGACTGTGTTCACTTTTGACCAGAACCTGTAGTTGTTGTGAGAGGTAGTCGCATGGTCAGTCTTATCAAAAGACTCTTTACGTTTTTGATCAGTTTAAGAAATCGTCATTTCTTGATGATTGATATTTTTTGTTTCACAGTTACCCCTCTTTTAGCTCTGGATATTCTTTTAGAATCATGGACGCCCAAAGCCTATCTAGTCCCTCTTCTCGTAGCTACCGCAATTTCGCTGACAGTGAAAGTCAGTGTATTTTATATGGGGGGTTTTTATCGGAGGGACTGGCGATATGCAGGGATTGATGAATTAGGTCTTTTCGTAGTATTGACCTCTATTGCCTTGCTGGTGCAAACATTCATCTTTCAAGCTTTAAGACATCTCCACTATTTTCCTCTGGCTTCAGTGCCTTCTTCATTACCGATTCTTGATGCAATCATCACCCTTTTATTTTTAGGGGGTATTCGCTTCAGTATTCCGGTACTGGAAAGACTGAGCCAAAAACAGCGCAAAGGAAATGAGAGAGCCGAGCGCATTCTGGTGGTGGGAGCCGGACGAGCCGGAGTCTCCCTTGTCGAACAGATGCAACGAAATCCGGCCTTGGGACTAGAGCCAGTTGGCTTTGTCGATGATGACCCCAATAAACTTAACTTACGAATTCGTGGGTTAAGTGTCATGGGAAATCACGAAAGGATAGCCCATTTGGTTCGCACCCTCGGAATTGATCGAGTCACCATCGCGATGCCAACAGCTTCCGGGGAAGTAATTCGCGAAATCCTTGATATTTGTGCAGGGCTGAAAGTGAAAACCAGTACACTTCCGGGTATCCATCAAGTTCTGAATGGTCGAGTTGACTTACAGCAAGTGCGTGAGATTTCCATTGAAGATCTGCTCCGTCGGGAAACTATTCAAACGGATGTTAATAAAATCTATCAATTTCTCCAAGGTAAGAAAGTTTTAATTACAGGTGGTGGTGGTTCCATTGGTAGTGAACTATGTCGCCAAGTTTTCAAATGCCGCCCCTCGGAGATTGTATTTGTAGGACATGGTGAAAACTCGATCTTTAACATTCAACAAGAACTGGGACGGGTGTTATCGGAACTGAAACAACAAGGAGAAGGAGACATACCACTTCCCCATCTGACAGCATACATCGCGGATATTCGCTTTCGCGATCGCCTCGAATACCTCTTTGAAAAATTCAGACCCGATGTAGTATTCCATGCCGCGGCCCATAAGCACGTTCCGATGATGGAACTCAACCCACCAGAAGCTATTACCAATAACGTACAGGGAACGAAAAATCTGGTGGAACTAGCACTCAAATACGATGTGCAGAACTTTGTGATGATCTCCACCGATAAAGCGGTCAATCCCACAAACATTATGGGTTGTAGCAAACGAGTAGCAGAAATGGTCGTACTCCAAGCCGCCAAAAAGACTGGTCGTGCTTTTGTGGTAGTGCGCTTTGGTAATGTTTTGGGCAGTCGCGGGAGTGTAGTCCCTACTTTCAAAAATCAAATTGCCCAAGGAGGCCCCATTACCATCACCCATCCAGATATTTGTCGTTACTTTATGACCATTCCAGAAGCAGTGCAACTGGTATTACAAGCCGCGGTTCTCGGTGGTCGGGGTCAAGTTTTCATGTTGGATATGGGAAAACCGGTAAAAATCGTAGATTTGGCGAAAGATTTAATTCGCCTCTCTGGATATGAAGTAGGCAAAGATATTGATATTGTTTTTACAGGACTAAGACCAGGGGAAAAATTATTTGAAGAACTCTTTGTTGCGGGTGAGACTTACGAAAAAACGCAACATCAAAAAATCCTCATTTTGGGTAATGCCAGTCGGATAATACCAGAAGATATTGAGGAAAAAGTCATTTGGCTTGGTGAGGCGGCCCAGAAAAATGACTTGAAGGGAATTGTCCATTACCTAGAGGAATTAGTTCCCGAATACATTCGTGGGTATTCAATGGAAAAGTCTGCTCCTGATCATTTTTCACAGATGGCTCACGATAAGACTCCCCCGAAGCCAACCGAGAGAAATCCTGAGTCTATAGAATTAGAAAATGATTTGCAGAGGGCGATTAAGGGTCAAGAGTTTCGCGTATATTATCAGCCGATTATCAACCTCAATAATCATCAGACCATCGGGTTTGAGGGCTTGTTGCGATGGGATCATCCCAAACGGGGTTTATTGATACCAACTGATTTTCTCTCAGTGGCAGAAGAAACGGGTCTAATTATTCCCATAGGTTGGTGGGTACTCCATGAAGCCTGTCGCCAACTGTCTATTTTGCAGCGTCAGTTTCCCATGAATCCCCCCCTCTTTATTAGCGTAAATTTGACAAGCCAGCAGTTTTTTCAACCGGACTTAATTAAGCAACTTGAGGAACTTTTAACGGAAACCAAGCTAGAAGCTTCTAGTCTGAAACTAGAAATTTCGGAAAAGGATCTGATCGAAAATTCAGAGGATGCCACCGCGTTTTTTGTCAAACTTAAATCTCTCGGTGTTCAATTACAAATTGATCACTGTGGTTTGAGTTGGGAGTCGTTAATTCGTCTCTACAATTTGACCCGGTTGAAATATGGCAAGTTCGACAGTTTGAAGCTCGATTCCTCTGTGATCAGTAGTGTAAAAAGCAACAAGGTCAATTTAGAAAAACTGGAAAAAGTCATCGCGATCGCGCAAGAATTTGGCATGGATATCATTGCCACAGGAGTAGAAACGCCTGAGCAAATGGATCACCTAAAATCTCTTAAATGTTTCTATGGTCAGGGATTTTATTTCTCGAAACCTGTTGAAGCGGATGTCACGATGAAATTGATTGGCAACCAACCCCATAAATTACATCAGTAATAGTGCCAATCAGAGAAAAAAGAAAGTAATGACCAAGCACATGAGAAACTGGATCAAAATTTGGGTGATTTTGATATCGGTCTTAGTACCGATATCATGTGCACCTATGATCGCGTCGGATTCAACACAGAAAAAGACGCAATTGTATTCAAGTAGTGATGAGGATTTTCCCAATCCAGAAAGAGGCTTTTTGCTGGCTATTGACCCCATAGGAAATAATCCGGTTTCACCTTTAAAACTCTCACAATTGCGAAAACTGAGAAATCAAAACCTGACTTTAGTACGCCGGATGTACCTTCTGGCAGAATTTAGAGAAAGCCCCCTGTCGCCGGCTTTTCTAGAGATGATTTCCCTAGATTGTGAAACCGCCCGTCAAGCTGGAGTAAAATTAATTATTCGGTTTACCTACAATTGGTTAGGAGGTGGACCGGATGCACCGAAGACCCGAATCATCTCTCATGTGGAACAATTACAACCAATTTTATCCGCGAACTACGATGTAATTGCTTACATGGAAGCAGGTTTTGTTGGTTACTGGGGAGAGTGGCACCATTCGACTAACAAGCTAGTCGATAATGGGAATTTAGATGTGACTGATGATGCCAAAGCAATTATCAGGAAAATCTTGTCCATTTTGCCACCAGAGCGGATGGTCGCGATCCGGTATCCTCAACAAAAAAAGCAGATATTCAACAACATCAATCCGCTCTCAGAGCCAGAAGCATTCAATGGTTCTTACCGAGCTAGAACTGGCTACCATAATGACGCGTTTCGAGCCAGCATAGACGATGCTGGAACCTATAACAGCACAGCTCCTGCTATGGTAGAGCAACAAAAAACCTGGCTCAACCTTGATAACAGATATGTGGTACAGGGAGGTGAACCGGCATGGCCGAGCCATCAACCCGAATACGATGATTGTCCGGGTGCATTGGCTGATTTCGAGCGAATGCACTGGAGCAGTATGACAATCAATCAAAATGACTCAAAAGCTGTCTATCAGGGATGGATCGACCAAGGCTGTATGGAGGACATTAAACGCCGTTTAGGATACCGCTTCCGCCTGATCAATACCACCCTCCCAACAGTTGTCCCATCGGCGGGTACTTTTTCCATGAGTTTTCAAATTACGAATGAGGGTTGGGCAAGTCCCTATAATCCTCGTAAGGTAGAAATCGTTGTGCGAAATCGCGAAACGAAAAGAGAATACTCTTGGGGACTTAAGGAAGATCCACGTCGGTGGATGCCTGGTACTACCATAACTGTCAATTTTGCTGCGACTATCCCTGCCGACATACCATCTGGAGAATATGATGTATTCTTAAATCTGCCAGATCCGGTTCCCAGACTCTACCATCGCCCGCAATATTCGATCCGGCTCGCTAATCAAGATGTATGGGAAGCCTCTACCGGTTATAATTCCTTAAGGCGTAGTCTGATTATTGCCCCAATGTAACCGCACAGTAACTGATCGCCAAGCCGAGAAAATACGTCAAATGCAGAAATTCGTTAACATCTGGAAGAACCTAACAAGCGGCTCGATGAGTCGCAAAATTTTTGGCGCAGCCATGACTGTTGGGATCTTAACCGTATTGGTTAAACTCATTTCTGTCTCGAAGGAATTTGTGGTTGCCTGGAGATTTGGTACTAGCGACGATCTCGAAGCCTGTTTGATTGCCTTGCTGGTTCCTTCTTTCCTCTGTAGTGTGACAAGTAATTCCTTTAATTCCGCTCTCATCCCTACCTATATTCAAGTCCGAGAAACTCAGGGGATAAAAGCTGCTCAAAAACTTTTTTCAGGAGCGACGCTCTGGAGTGCTGCTATTCTCTTGAGCGTCATCCTGATCGTGTTATCGACAGCACCGTTTTACTTGCCCTTCATTGCATCAGGTTTTAGCCCTCAAAAGTTGAGCCTTACTTTCTCTTTACTCCACATTACGACACCTGTTATCCTTCTCAATGGGATTACAAGCACTTGGGGTGCTGTTTTGAATGCGGGAGAACGCTTTGCTGTAGCCGCTCTGACACCCGCGAGTATCCATATTATGGGCATATTATTTCTCTTCTTTTGTAAGGGCTGGGGAGTCTATGCTTTAGCAAATGGATTGCTCTTCGGTGCAGCAGTAGAGATGATTGTGATAGGACTGGCACTCAAGCGTCAAGGTATGTCCTTAAGACCTAAATGGTATGGATTTGATCCTTCCCTCAAACAAGTCGCGAAACAGTATATACCTTCGATCACGGCGGCATTTATCATTTGTAGTGCTGGTGTGATTGATCAATCTATGGCAGCAAGATTAGAACCAGGAAGCGTTGCATCCCTCAGCTACGCGAACAGGTTGATCGCGTCCCCAATTAGCCTAATGAGTGTGGCATTAAGCACAGCTTTAGTTCCTTACCTTTCCAAGATGGTTGCTAAGAGAGACTGGGTAGATTTACGTCGTACTCTTAACCAATATGTGGGGCTAATTTTTTTAATTTCTGTGCCCATGACTATCTTTTTTATCGGGTTTTCTGAACCTCTGGTAAGGCTGGTTTTTCAAAGAGGTTCATTTACACTGCAAGATGCAAATTTAGTATCTCAAATTCAGTCTTTATATGCCTTGCAAATACCTTTTTATTTGGTAGATATTTTATCGATTAGATTGATCACGAGTATGCGACTTAATAAAGCATTAATATTTTTCTTTGCGGCGAATTCGATAATTAATATCGTACTAGACTATACTTTTATGAAATGGATGGGTATTAAAGGGATTGCACTTTCTACAAGCTGTGTTTACTTGTTTTCATCCCTATGTCTGCTGGGGTTCTGTCAAATAAAAATTAACAAGTATCTGGATCGAGAAAAGTTAATCGAAATCAATTAATTATTCTGAGGTTTGGCTCATGAGTACAAAGCGTATTGCCTTCTTTCTTCCTAATCTCCACGGCGGCGGCGCCGAGCGGGTGGTAGTCAACTTACTCAAAGGGATGTTGAGTCAAGATGTGGCATTGGATCTTGTCTTGGCTAAGGCAGAAGGCCCTTATTTAACACAAGTCCCCGATCGCGTGCGTATGATCGATCTCAATGGGGGACGTGTCATCAACGCGATCGGGCCTTTATCGAAATATCTGCGGCAAAACCAACCAATGGCGCTAGTGTCTCACCTGAGCCATGCCAATGTAGTAGCAGTGTTAGCCCAGAAATGGGCAGGCACAGGAACTAAGTTAGTGCTGGTAGAACATAACACCATGTCATTTGCCAAATCTCAATTGAGAAGGGCTAAATTAATTACGCCACTACGAAAGTGGCTTTATCCGAGTGCGGATGCGATTGTGGGAGTGTCCCAAGGGGTAGCACGGGATTTTGAATTACAGCTTGGACTTCCACCAGGGAAGGTAATTACAATCTATAACCCAGTTATTGATGAAGAATTGTTGGCGAAGGCGAAATCTCCCGCCAATCATCCCTGGTTTGAGGATAAAGATGTACCAGTCTTTTTAGCAGTGGGGCGATTAACACAACAGAAAGACTTCTCAGCTTTAATCCAAGCTTTTCACCTGGTAAGAAAGCAAAGACAGGCTCGGTTGATAATCTTAGGGGAAGGAGAGTGCCGCAGTGAACTAGAGGCAATGATTAACAAACTAGGAATTAATGAAGATGTTTCCTTACCAGGATTTACAGATAATCCTTACGCGTACATGAGTCGGGCGAGTGCTTTTGTACTCTCTTCTCGTTGGGAAGGACTACCAACGGTACTGATTGAGGCAATGGCCTGCGGCTGTCCTGTGCTCTCCACAGATTGTCCAACAGGCCCTGATGAAATTTTAGAAGGGGGAAAATATGGACCTTTAGTGCCGGTGGGTGATATAGTGGCCATGTCCGAAGCCATGTTGCAGGTATTAGAAACTCCAACTGATCGGGATGGGTTCGTGTCGCGAGCAATGTTTTTTTCGCTTGATAATTCGGTGTCTGGATATTTAGCAGCCTTGAGCTATACCTAACAATTGATATCTATATAGCCTACTCTTCGCAGAATTGCTCTTAAGAAACCGGAAAACTTTATCCTATTATGGCAGCATTATCTTACCTGGGATTATTATGTTTTATGGTCTGTCTAGAACTCATTAGACCCAAAAAGGGAAAATGGGATTTCTTGACCTTAGGTCATCTGATGTTTTCTCTTGCCTATGGTATCCCAGGTTTTTTGTTAGAAGCTGATTTTAATAATGGCAGCTTAGAGATGAATATGGGTAGGCCTTATACACATACCACTAATCCTCAAACAATTTGGGCGGTTTGGGTCGGATATCTGTTAATGCTACTGGGTTTCTATTCAAAGTCAGCAAGACTCTTGGGTAAACAGGTTTTCATTAAAGCCAAAAAAAAGAAATATGTTTTCGAGTATGGGGTGGCTTTACTCCTATTTGCCTCGGTGGCAATTTTTGTCTATGGAGCTCAATACGGTGGCGTTGTCAATGCTATTGCCAACATCACTTTAATCCGCTCAAATGCTGGAGTAGATAGCGGCCCCCTGGTATTTGTGAAGCACTTTATGTATTGCTCATTATTCGCATCCTATTTAGTCGCGGCCTTTGCCTTCTCTCCCACTACCAACAAACTGTTAAAATTTGTTTTTATCGTCGTCTTTATCTTTTCAGTCATCGTTGCCTTCTTGGCATCTACTCTGTCAGGGGGGCGGGCGATCCTGATTTATTACTTCTTTGGTTTTTATTTAGTTTATGTCTTAAGTGGAAACCGAATTTTGACTTGGAGTACCCTCCCGATGTTTGCTTTTGGTGCTTTATTTCTCTTATATGGAAAAGAGTTTTTTTGGAGCCTGAGTGCCGTTCCTAATGGTTTTGATGCTGTTGTGGATAGGTTTATAGAGGCTAAGAATAGTAAACCGTCTGATGGAGGAGGCTCTAATATTTATCAATTGATGTCTAATTTTGCCTTCCCGGTTGAGTCCCTAGATACCGCGTTTAATGAATATTATAATTTTCGCTTATTTGTTGACTGGATTTATGGAGTTTTATCTTTTATTCCAGAAAAAGTATTTAGTATTAAAAAAGAAAATAGTATTTCTTTTTTCAATACCCAGTACAGACTCGGAGAAATAGGCAGCAGTTTTGAGATACCAACAGGTTTTTTGGCTTTTGGAGTTTATAGTATGTCATGGACAGGGCTCGCGATCGTTACCTATGTTTATGGATGGATTGGTCGTTTTGTGCAAACGGTTGTCAGCAGGCATATCAATGATAATTATTGGACAAAATATCTTTATGTTTTAACTGCACAGGTGTGGGTTGATTACCAGCAGTCAGGCGATCCACGAGTTTTTTTAGTGGCTAACTTCTGGTATTTAACATCCCTTTCTATTTTTCTGCTCTTCTTCAACAAAGTTTCTTTATTTCACCCCAATTACGGTAAGACATCGGAGGAAAATTAATGCCGAGAAAAACAGAGAAAAGTCAAAAAATTATGGTCGTTCATATTATTACCTCGCTCTCCTCAGGGGGAGCCCAGATGATGCTTTACAATTTCCTCTCTAAAACTAACCGAGAAAAGTTTGAACCGGTGGTTATTTCTATGATGGATCGGGGAATTTTTGCTGATCGCATAGCCACGTTTGACATCCCCATTTATACCCTGGGAATGAAGGCCGGAATACCCACGATAAAATCTCTAGGGGAATTAGTAAGTCTCCTGGGTAAATTGAAACCAAATGTGATTCAAAGTTGGATGTATCATGCTAATATAGCAGCGCAGTTATCCAGTTTATTATCATTAGCTAAGATTCCTGTTTGTTGGGGGATTCATCATTCTATTGCTTCCTTAGCTTCAGAGAAAAAATTGACGATTGCTCTGATTAAAATAGGAGCTTATTTATCCCACTTAACTGCTAAAATTGTCTTTGTTTCTCAAGGGAGTCAACAACAACATGAAGCCTTGGGATATTCGGCTGAAAAAAGCTCTGTTATTCCCAATGGTTTTGATACCTCATTATTTCTCCCATCCCCGGAAGCCAAATTAGCAGTAAGATCCGAGTTGGGCTTACCGGAAAACGCGTTTCTAATTGGTCTTATCGGTCGGTATCATCCGATGAAAGATCATGCTAATTTTATCCAAGCCGCGGCTTTACTGCAAGAAAAGCACCCAGCCACTCACTTTCTCTTAATTGGTAGTGAAGTGGATTATGACAATTTAACTTTAGTAGAACAGATCAAAAACTTCCACCTAGAAAAGCACATTCACTTACTGGGGCAACGGAGTGATATGTATCGTTTAACAGCCGCCCTTGATATTTGTAGTTTATCCTCTGCTTACGGAGAAGCATTTCCTTTAGTAATAGGAGAAGCCATGTCTTGTGGAGTTCCTTGTGTGGTGACAGATGTAGGCGATTCAGCTTTGATTGTCAGTAATACAGGGCGAGTTGTTCCCCCCAAAAATCCCCAAGCCTTAGCCGAGGCTTGGCAAGAGTTAATCGAAATGGAAACCGGGGCAAGAGAAGAGTTAGGAAAAATAGCGAGAAACAGGGTGATTAAGGATTTTTCTTTAGAATCTATTGTCAATCAATATGAAGAATTATATGAGCATTTAACAGAATAATATTTATCCCAATATCTGACGGCTATTCCGAGTCGTTGCCACTGGAGGCTCCCCCTGATTACAGGTAAATTTCACTTAATTAATAAAGAGGACTTAATCACCATGCACAGGCTTCTCATTGTTACGACAGTTCCCGGCACTTTAAGGGCGTTTCTCCTTCCCTTTGCTAGACATTTTCGGGAGCAAGGATGGCTGGTTGATGGGATGGCTCAGGGAATATCTGCTAATTCTGACTGTTGGGAGACGTTTGATCATATTTGGGAAATGGAATGGTCTCGCAATCCCCTTGATCCCAGGAATTTACTGGAGGCTCCACGCATGATTCAAGAAGTCATGGAAAAACAGAAATATGATATTATTCATGTCCACACTCCTGTCGCCGCGTTTGTCACCCGATATGCCTTAAAAAATTTGCGAAAACAGGGACAAGTCAAGGTAATTTATACCGCTCATGGTTTTCATTTTCATTCGGGAGGGAAACCGTGGAAAAATGCCATTTTTTTGGCATTAGAAAAACTGGCAGGTGCTTGGACTGATTATTTAGTAACGATTAATCGTGAGGATGAGGCAGCCGCCCAAAAATATCATCTTCTGCCATCTGATCGCATTCGCTATATGCCCGGAATCGGTGTGGATTTGGATTATTACAATCCTCATTCGGTTTCGGAAGCTGAAGTCGCACGCGTGCGTCAAGGCCTGGGGATAACTGACGAAACTCCTTTGTTTCTAAAAGTGGCAGAATTGATTCCCCGCAAGCGTCATCCTGATGTGCTCGGGGCTTTTGCTGCGTTGAATCGACCGGAAGTCCATTTGGCTTTAGCTGGCGCAGCCTCAAGCTCGATGCGAGAAGAAATGGGACAGTTAGCCTCAGATTTAGGAGTGAAAGAGCGGGTACATTTTTTAGGGAAGCGCCCGGATATTCCTGCGCTAGTGCGAGCTTCTATCGCAACTATCTTAGTTTCCGAACAGGAGGGATTACCGAGAAGTGTATTGGAGTCTTTATCCCTGGAAGTTCCGGTGATCGGATCTAAAATTCGTGGGACTCAGGAGCTGCTAGAAGACGGATGTGGTTTGCTTGTAAAAGTAGGCGATATCCCTGGAATTACACAAGCAATGGCTTGGATTTTAGATCATCGAGAGGAAGTAAAAAAAATGGCGGAAAATGGACGACGGAAAATGGAAAATTATCAGATTAAGCATATCATCAAACTCCATGAAGACCTTTATGCAGAAGCCTTGAGTCAGTGATGAAAAAACACATTCGCATCAATATACCCGACTGGGGTGTGTCGGAACTGGGGAATGCCGCGTTAGCCTTAGTGGGACACCGGTACACAGACACGCTCACTCAAGAATTGCAGGCATTTGCGCCGTCAGGCTGGCGACCTCATTTGCTGGCATCGGCTCGTTACGGACTGGCTTTGGCGGTGAAGGCTCTGGGCGTGGCTCGTGTGGCTGTGCCTGGTTACATCTGTCCGGCCGCGTTGACAGGTTTGCGGGCAGGGGGGGCGGAAATTGTCGTGGTTGATTGTGCTACGTCTTCTTTGCGATTCGATGCCCAGAAATTGAGGGAAACAGTCCGGGCTGGGCGTGTGGATGCCATTCTCGCCGCAAACACTTACGGACTAGACCAAGATTACGCGCTGCTTACGAGCTTGGGCCTGCCAGTGATTGAGGACGCGGCTTATCAAGCGGGGTACGAGTCCTGTGGCTTCCGTGGCGCCGCGGGTGTGTGGAGCTTCAATTTTAAGGCTATCACAGGAGTTCGTGGTGGTGTCTTATGGCTGAAGTCGGGCAATGTGACACCAAATTTCAAGGACATAATACCAAAAACCAAAGACGAATTACCGCTTTTCGTGAATTATGCTTTGCGGGCGATCGCGGGTGATTATTTACCGAAAGGGTTGGGAGGGGCAGCGCCACCTTCGCCGGAGACGGAGACGGAAGTGCGGGCTGTGTTACAGGAAATGCGTGCTGGGGCGATGTCGGAGTTGCAGGCGGGGATCGGGCTGGCGCAGTGGCGGCGGCGTAGTCAACTGGTGGCCCGGCAGCAGGAAAATACGCGCATTTTGGAGAACGCGGTGGCAAGTTGTCAGACGCTCGTGGCCTTGGGCGACACAACAGATCACACCAAAGTTCATCTCTTCCCTGTGCTTGTCAATGCCCCCCTGGAACAAGCATTGGAGTCCGTCTATCGCGTGCGCTGTTCTCTTTACGAACGCGGCGTGCAGACTGAAACACACTACCCCATGCTCCTCGGTGGGCCAGAGGAACTACCTAACGCGCACGCTCTGGCAGCGCGGTTGGTCCTTGTGCCGTGCAACGCGAGTTTGGGTGAAATGTCGATAAATTGCATTGCGGATGCTTTAAGACGCGTCACAATATGACACTCCCACCCCTAAAGGCGATGGGATTCTGGACTCAGAGATCGACATTAAACCGAACATTGTTATCGCACGACACTTTGACGTATTGACGTTCTTAATTGCTCAAAGCCTTGATTTTATTGTATCTTCGGACTTCGGACTTCTTTCTTCCTTATATAATGATTAACTAATAAAAGGATGATTATGCGCGTATTATTGACCTATGGATGGTGTCGCACTGCTTATGTAGCAGCCGAAAGTCTTGCCTCTGCTGGCTGGGATGTTTATGTGTGCGATTTTACACCTTTGAGCATGACCCGTTTTTCCCGGTTTGTTCGCGGTTTTGATTTGGTTCCCCATCCATTTAAAGAGCCGGAGCAATATGTCACTGAGTTAGCCGTGATCGTGAAACGACGACAAATTGATGTTTTGTTACCAGTACATGAGGATAGTTTGCCGATTCAAACTTATCGCGATCGCTTGCCGGCTAATCTGATAATTGCCTGCCCTTCTCGCAATGAGTTACTCAGAGTAATGGATAAATATGAAATTATTAAGATTGCCGAATCAGCGCAAGTGGCCGTTCCCAAAACACTGACACCTTCGAGTATTTCGGAAGTGGATTCTCTGGCGAGAGAACTGGGATTTCCTCTCGTGATTAAAACCCTACGTGGTAACAGTGGTAAAGGTGTCTTTCGCATCGATTCACCGTCGGAAGCTGTTGAGAAATACCGGGAAATTGTCGAAGATTTTGGTTTGGAAAATAACCAAATGCCCATCCTGCAACAATATATTGAAGGGAGTATTTATGGCAGTTGCTTTTTAGCAAAAGAAGGCGAGGTCAAAGCCTGCTTCACCGAACGCTATCTCCGTTGTAAGGAAGGAGCTTTTGGTACGAGTGTTTTTCGGGAACGTTGCCATTTTCCTCTCTTAGAAGATTATGCCAAAAAAATGGCGAAAGAACTTAACTGGACGGGCATCGGACATTTTGATTTTGTGGTTGATTCTCAACAATCTTCTGCCTATTTGATCGAAATGAATCCTCGTTTTTGGGGTGCTCTGAATCTCGCGGTCAAAAATGGCTATGATTTCCCTAGAGGGCTAGTCACAATGCTAACGAAAGGCGAACCAGATGCCCAGTCTTTTCAACCGGTATCCCCATCAATTTCTAGCCTCTGGATCGTGGGTGAAACTATTGCTAGTGTTGGGGATCTCCGTCGTGGAAAACTGGGGGCTCCTCTGGAGGCACTGAAACGCATTTTCTTGCCCGGTCGTTATTGTAGCTACGATGATTTTCGTTGGCACGATCCTCTCCCTTTACTGATAGAATTTGCTTATTATGGCAGTTCTTTTGTAGCTTCTGGTGGTAATATTAATCCTGTAGCTGTAGAAATGATGCAATAAATATGCTGAATCAAAATCATCCTAATCCCAATATACCCAATAGCGATTTGAATTTGTACTTGCGATTTGGCAAGCGTATATTCGACTTTACTGCCGCGTCTTTAGGCTTGCTGATTTTAGCAATTCCCATCGGCATAATCGCGATTATTATGGGGGTCACAGATGGTCGCCCTATACTCTTTACTCAACAGAGAGTGGGGAAAGGAGGTAAGCTTTTTCAGATTAAAAAATTCCGCACAATGTATGTTCGTCAAGAAGGAGATAGTACAATTACTGTTGCCGGAGACAAACGAATTACACCGATCGGTCGGTATTTACGTCGTTGGAAACTTGACGAATTGCCACAATTATGGAATGTTATGGTGGGAGAAATGAGCTTCGTTGGTCCTAGACCTGATGTTCCGGGTTATGCAGATAAGCTCGAAGGTGAAGCGCGTAAACTCCTATTATTGAGACCAGGAATTACGGGCCCGGCGACTTTGGCTTACCGGAACGAGGAAGAAATTTTAGCCAATGTTCACGATCCCATTCAATATAACAATGACGTGATTTATCCCGAAAAAGTACGTCTGAATTTAGAATACTTAGAAAACGCGTCTTTTCCGAAAGATTTAGGGTGCATTTACCGAACAATCGTTGATTAGTGTAGAATTCAGGGAAGAACAAATCAGATGCCAATTAGATATTTTCAGAAGCTGGATCTTTCGGACGCAGAATTGCACTCCCTGAGAGAAGAAGAATTGGCTGATATTCTTCGGAAGTCTGGAACTCACATTTTAATCCATCACGATCGCTACTGGAAAGAGATTTATCCGGGCTTTTATGAACCACTTCATTGGATGGCTCGCTTGAGCGCAGATCAAGCCACCCGTCCGTCACCATTATCTTGGGGATTTCGTGCATCTTTGGAACCAGACTCTTTATCAGCAGCCAATGGAGCAATGCCTATTATCTTGTTGCAAGATTTGGAATCTTATAATTTGGAAAGTCTTGCCTCAAAGCGCAGAAGCCATATCCGTAAATGCCAAAGAATGGTGAAATTGGTTCAATTAACTGGAGATCCTGCGAAACAATTATTAAAGCAGCAGGGATATGAAATATTTGCATCTGCGATGAAGCGATTTAAAAACAAGCACTTTTTATCGCGAGAACAATATCTAGAAAAAATTAATGATTATATAGACTCGGGACATTATTTTGTCATGGGAGGTATCCTTGGTGACGAATTAATTGGATATCTAAGCGCGATCGTGATCGAAGGAACTGCTTACATGGATGAAAGGCTGGTGAAAACGGAAGCCTTAAAAACCGACATCGGTAGTACATTGACTTTTGAATTTGTACAAGTTTGTAAACGCTCTGGCAAGATTAAGGAAATAGTCAGCGGTCAACACTCGCCCGAAAAGCAGTCCTTAACTGATTTCAAACTGTCAATGGGGTTCAATGTACAATTTATTCCGGTAAGGGTAGAGATAAATCCAGTGATTGATCAATTTATTCGCTGGCGATATCCAAACAAATATTATCGCTTGAAAGGACCCACCTCTTTGGAAACAGGAAATCCGACAAATGAAATACAAAAAACAAAAGACGAAACAAAAAAAACAAAAACCAAAAATCGAAAATTTAATGGGTTGATCAGCAATGGGGAACCTGTCCCTAAAATGGGAGCCCTGCTCTCCCACTCTGAGAGGGGAGGCCAAAAATATGACAACCGATTTAGGATGGCTATATCGCAATAGGGTTCAGTTAAGTCCGATCCCCCCTAGCCCTGGGGGTTGAGGGGGGAACCGGATATTGGCTCAATGTCCCCGGAATTGCTCTTGATTTAGGGGGATCTCCGAGGGATAAACCGTCTTATATTGTGGTGTGCGATGGTATGAGCTGTAGTATTGCAAGCGTCCTCCCTTGCAGGGATTTATAGAGAAAATTGGGTGGAAAACCCCGTCCTTGAGGACGGCTTTATATTTACTGGTATTGCATCTGCCACTAAATATGCTGGGATAGTGAAATGCTCACCATGAATTACCGCGATCAAATCTATCCCACCAGCACTCAAGAGCAGTCACTCTTTGAGTGGATGGATGTTTGTGGGGTTGCCTATAACTATGGGCTACGCGAAATTAAGGATTGGTGCAATAGTCGGAAGTGCATGGTTGACAGATGTTCTATCAGTCATGAATATACAGCAGTTCCCGCTGTTATGAAACACGGTAGGGACACGGCAATGCCGTGTCCCTAGGAGGATTGAACGATAAGTGGGTGTACCTCATAACCGCGGTTTCCGCTGTATCATGGCTGCTGATAGTCCCATCCCAAGCGAAGTGAATCAGCTTAATGCCTTGCCAAAAGCTAAAAAGGTATTTCCCCGATTGGGTGAAGTACCAAGCCAAGTTTTACAGCAAGCTATTAAACAACTGCACCGAGCCTGGGATGGGTTTCAAAAAGTTGGACATGGATTCCCCAGATTGAAAAAGTTTGGACAATTCAAGTCCTTGCTGTTTGCTCAATTTAAACAGAATCCAGTGCAGGGGGTACATATTGCCTTGCCCAAGTTGGGGGCTGATTCCCATTAACCTGCATCGCCCAATTCCAAGTGGCTTTGTCGTTAAGCAAGTTCGGATAATTAACAAAGCTGATATGGTATGCCTCTATCAATATTCAATGCGATGTTAGTGTTCCTGATCCTATGCCTCATGGACATCCCATTGGGGTAGATGTTGGGCTTAATAAGTTTTTGGCAACTAGCGACGGTGTTCTCGTACAATCGCCGAAGTTCTTGAAAGTAATGCCAAGGGAGCTGAAATTGCTGCAACGCAGACTTTCTCGGAAAAAGAAGGGGTCTAAAAATTACGAGAAACAACGAATCAAAGTGGCTAGACTTCACCACACGATTGACAATACCCGCAAGGATTTCCACTTTAAGCAAGCTCACGCCCTTTGTAACACTGGTGATATGGTCTTCCCTGAAGACTTGGATTACCGAACTCGCGGAGCCGGAGCGCAGCGCATAGCATTCGGGCAAAGAATCTAGGAGTCAAAACCGATAATTTATAATCCGAATGCTTCGCCCTAACTCTCGTATTTGCCAAACCGGGATGCTCCCTTGAAAACCGCGATCGTGGAGGAAAATAAGTATTTTGTTTTGCGAATTAAAAATCATGGGAAATGAGAATTTGACGAAGAAACCCAAGGGGGAAAAATTGGCTCATCGCCTCATGTTCAATCTGACAGCTTGATCAACATTTGTGACGTAGAAACGAAAAGTGAGTTTCGCTTAATAACAATAGCAATCCTAAATAGGTTGTGATAGTTTTCGGAGTGCCAGCATCTTGCACGCCCGGAAACTATTGAAAAGTGAGACACTCGCACTCCTATTATTAACATTAAATCTGTTACGACTCCTGACAGATTGCTATAATTTATCCGATGATGGAGACGCGGCAGTTAATGATGATGAAATTCGGGATATCTATCGATTCCGTTGGGGAGTTCAATTGTTATGAGAAAAAAAAGATGCACTTAAAACTTGACGATTTATACCCGTTGTTAAAAATTGGGCTAGGGGGACACGGCAGTGCCGTGTCCTTTTCGTAATGGGTATTAATTACCGAAAATGTCAAGGGGATCACTCGACCAATTAATGTGCTTTTGATCACTGATTTTATTTGACAGCTTGTATTTATTCCGGCACAATGGGGACATACTCTATTAGATAAACTCTCCTATTTTCTGTGTTGGAGGGGTCAAAAAATTAGTGATATTTATGGTTTTTAGGATCTCATGTTTTCTGGAAAAATTTATGATTTTTAGGGGGGCTTTCACTCAGGATGTAAATTTTTGTATCAACCTTTAACATGGCTAGAATTTGTGCTACCATATATTTTATTAGTTAGGGAGAACATAGATGAATATATTGATAATTTCTTCCAGTGAAGGTATAACTCTATCCATATTGAGATGCCTGGGATTACTGAAATTAAATCCTTATCTAATAAATATATGGAAATCTTCAAGTTCATCACGATTTTCGAGGTTTTGTAAAAACTATACTTCCTACCATCTCTCGGAATCATCATCAGCAAAAGAAGTTGAGCAAATAGTTAGAAATATCAATGGGTACTGTCAACAGAAAAAAATTGACGTTATTATTCCAGCCGGTTTATTAGGTACATTTTTGGTGGCCAAAGTCAAAGAAAAATTAACTTCAGCTAATGTCTTCCCTTTAACCAGTGCAGAAAAAATATATAATCTGCACAATAAATGGGATTTCTATAAATTTTTATTAGAAGAAAAGATTCCGGTTCCAGAGACTATTTTCATTGAGAGAGAGGAACAAATCAATTCATTAAAATTGGATTTTCCGGTGATTGTCAAACCATTAGATTTAGGGAATGGAGAGGGAGTAAAGAAAATTGATTCCCTTGAAGAAATCAAGGAATATATTTATAACAAGAAGGTAGAAAATGAATTACCTTTATTGATTCAGGAATATATTCCGGGATTAGATATCATACTCGGTGTACTGGCAGAAAATGGGAAAATCCTCGCTTGGGGAACTTATAGAAGAACACCAGATTTCCTCGAATTCCGCAAGAACGATGCCATTATGGATATAGCTCATAAAATAGTTTCTTCCTGCAATTATACGGGTGTCGCTTGTTTTGACATCAGATTAGATGAAAGAGATTCTTCACTCAAGGTTTTAGAATGTAATCCCAGGTTTTGGGCTAGTTTTGCAGGGCTAGTCTATTATGGAGTAGATTTTGTAAAGATGGGTATTTTGTTAGCTCAAGGTTCTCAATTACCTGAAAACCTTAAAAAAGAGGTTACTTCTACAGAGCCTAAATACATTGCTTATCCCTGGCCCAATAATTTCATCAAAGGATTGATATCAGGAAAATATCCTTTGAATAGTATTCAGAAATTTCAGACTGATCTAGCATGGCAAAGCCTTTTAGATCCTTTACCTAACTTGTACGAAAAAGTTTGGAATCGCTTAGGAATACTGAATACTTATGACGGCATAATGTTAGATAAACTATGATGAGGGTTTGTCAATTGCTCCAAGTCCGGTTGAGCTAATTTGATATGGCTCATAGATGGTAGAGTGTTAGAAGAAAGGTCTGGTTTTATGAATAGATATTTTGCTTCTAAAAAGCGGCGAAGATACAGCCGTGGTTAAGTTAATCGCGGATAGAGTAGGATCAAGATCACGTGGCGAATCTTCTCTCCCATAGGGTTAATAGTGACGATTCTCTTCTACATCAGTATGGAAAGTCAGGTAATTGTTAGCCAAGCTCCCCCCAGCAAAGACTCGATTATAGGATTAATTCATACCGGTTGGTAAGCGTGACTAAATGATCCATCAATCCCGTGATGAAACAGTTAATTAGCTGGCGATATCCTGATAATTTATATCGCGTATCGGGATGAAATTGATGGTAAATTTAACGCTTAAGTATCAGACAAATCTATCAAGTTACAAGCAAAGTTAGAAGTAATGACAAAACAAATTCTCCTCTCAACACCTCATATAGGCGATCGCGAACTCGAGTTCGTTCAAGAAGCCTTTGATACAAATTGGATCGCGCCTGTTGGTCCCCATGTCGATGCTTTTGAAAAGGAATTTTCCGCCCTGGTGGGTTCTTCCCACTCCGCGGCTGTAAGTTCGGGAACCGCGGCTTTACATCTGGCTTTACGCTTAATTGGTGTGCAACCAGATGATGAGGTTTTTTGCTCGACTCTCACCTTTATTGCCAGCGCTAGTCCCATTACTTATTTAGGCGCAAAACCGGTTTTTGTCGATAGTGATCGCGTTTCTTGGAATATCAACCCTGAGTTATTCCGAGAAGCCTTAGAAAAACGGGCTAAAATTGGCAAATTACCCAAAGCCGTTGTCCTAGTTCATCTCTATGGACAAAGTGCCGATATAGACCCCATTTTAGACGCGTGTAATACTTATGAAGTGGCTTTAGTGGAAGATGCCGCGGAAGCTTTAGGGGCAACCTATAAAGGCCAAGTCCCGGGGACTTTTGGTAAGATTGGCATTTACTCTTTTAATGGTAATAAAATTATTACGACATCGGGAGGGGGAATGTTAGTCTCTGAAGATGAAAAATTAGTGGAAAAAGCGCGTTTTTTAGCAACCCAAGCTCGCGATCCGGCTCCCCATTATCAACATTCTGAAATCGGTTATAATTATCGTCTTAGTAATGTTTTAGCGGGGATCGGACGGGGACAATTACGGGTTTTAGAAGACAGAGTACAAGCCAGACGACATAATTATGAAGTTTATCAAGCTGAGTTAGGGCATTTACCTGGGATTGATTTTATGCCAGAAGCGAGTTTTGGCAGAGCGACTCGTTGGTTAACTTGTCTTACGATTGATCCGGCAAAATTTGGACGCGATCGCGAGGAAATTCGGTTAACTTTAGCACAGCAGAAAATCGAAACCCGTCCGGTGTGGAAACCGTTACATTTACAGCCAGTTTTTGCCGACTGTGAATGTATTGGAGGAGAAGTCGCGGAAGATTTATTTAATCGTGGTTTATGTCTTCCTTCCGGTTCTAATTTAACAGAGGAAGACTTAGCTCGTGTTATTAATGGGATTAAAGAAATTCACGCGAAATGTTGATATTAGGTGGTAAGTGGTAGGATATCTACAGCAGTTCCCGCTGTTATGAAACACGGTAGGGACACGGCAATGCCTTGTCCCTAGGAGGATTGAACGATAAGTGGGTGTACCTCGCGGTTTCCGCTGTATGTTAAAGTTATAAGTCGAAGGTGAAAAAAAGAAGCAAAAAAAACCAGCCGAAAAACCCAAACCTAATACCTCTTAACACCTCATATCAAGTCCGCTTAAATATACCTAATGACTGTAGGGGCGGGTTCGCTAATATCTTAATTAGAAGCAAGATATCCCTCAACCAGCCCCGACTCAATATTATCATTAATCAGCGGGACTTGATATCAAGCACCGGCAAAAAATCTATAATAGAGGAAACGACATTTTGGTGTCCTCTATGAGCAAGAATGAAGTGAACGCGATCGTGAGGGAAGTTCAAACCCAAGGACTGATTCTTGGCGCTATAGTCGCGCTAATGTGGATCATTGAAATAATTGATATTTTTGTCTTTCACGGAAGATTAAAAATTTACGGAGTACATCCCCATAGCATCTCAGGAATATGGGGAA
This sequence comes from Microcoleaceae cyanobacterium bin_387, assembly GCA_037440985.1. Taxonomy (GTDB): domain Bacteria; phylum Cyanobacteriota; class Cyanobacteriia; order Cyanobacteriales; family Microcoleaceae; genus JBEDKD01. The sequence goes on along the minus strand of JBBITB010000017.1, from coordinate 41,501 downwards.
TTTTGTATATGCCTTTTTTACATGGTGGTTTTGCCCACTTAAGCGCGAATACTCTCCCTTTTATCACCTTGGGATGGTTAATTATGTTACGAAATACCAGTGACTTTTTTATCGTCAGTGTGATAACAATGCTCGTCAGTGGCTTAGGTGTTTGGCTATTTGGAGCACCCAATTCTGTGCATATTGGTGCCAGTGGGGTAATTTTTGGCTATTTGGGTTTTTTACTCCTACGCGGCTATTTTGAACGCAGTTTTGGGTCAATTTTCCTGTCATTATTTGTATTTTTTGTTTATGGCGGTTTAATTTGGGGAATTTTACCCTCTCAACCCGGAGTTTCTTGGGAAGGACACTTTTTTGGGTTTGTCGGTGGTATTTTAGCCGCTCAATTATTAGGACGTAAAAAACGAGAAGATTCTACATTATAATTAGGCTTTAGCACCCTCCTCAAAAAATGAAAAAACATCGTCATTTGATCCAAAATTCTCCCCGCTTAATTAGGCGAGATGGACAGGTAAACAGGGTGGAACGTATCGGGGGTTCTCCCTGTTTTAAGGACTTGTATCATGGGTTAATTACTCTCTCATGGATGCAGTTTTTTAGTTTAATTTTTGCTCTTTATTTTTTGACTAATACGGGATTCGCGATCGCGTATCTTTTGGGAGGTGATTGTTTAGTCAATGCTAAACATGGTTCTTTTCAAGACGCGTTTTTCTTTAGTGTCCAAACTCTCGCAACGATTGGCTATGGTGCGATCTATCCGGGTACGATTTATGCCAATATTCTTGTCACTTTAGAAGCCTTTGTGGGGTTATTAGGAGTCGCGATTATTACAGGATTAGCCTTTGCCCGTTTTTCCCAACCGACGGCGAAGGTACTGTTTAGTAATGTTGCTGTAATTGCCCCTTATAATGGGGTTTTAACTTTGATGTATCGGACGGCAAATCAACGCAATAATCAAATTATTGAGGCGCAACAAATGGCGACTATTGTTCGCAATGAGGTGTCACAGGAAGGGGAATCATTGCGTCGTTTTTATGATTTAAAATTAGTGAGAAGTCAGACACCTATTTTTTCTTTAACATGGACGGTGATGCACGTTATTGATGAAACTAGCCCTTTATATGGGATGACTTCCGAAGATTTTTTTCAACACGAAGCAGAAATTATTATTAGTTTAACGGGACTGGATGAAACGGTTTCCCAAACGATTCATGCCCGTCATTCTTTTATCGCGGATGAGATTTTGTGGAATTATAAGTTTGTCGATATTTTTTCGACTACTCCTGATGGCAAACGCATGATTAATTATACTCGTTTCCATGATGTTATTCCTATGTTAAATTAAACCTAAAAAAGCCATGGCTAAGGCAGCACGAGCACGTTATTCTCTCCCTTCCTGAGCTAGTTGATAAAGAAAGCGCGATCGGGCCTTAAAAAAGTTAACAATCTGACTATTCATAAGCTCAATAAATATGGTATAATTGGTACGTTAAATAATTATGGGAGTCAATCCATATCCCACCAGAAATTAGTGATATAATTAACCGGCTGAACCAAGAATTAACAGAGATTGAGGCAAAAGCAAAAAAGGGGCTAAATATTCTGAGACCGCTTCTCGAAATGTTTCCCAATAATGATATAATGGTGCAATTCTATATCTATCTCAATAATTCCCTATTCTTGGTTGAAATCTACCAAAGACGGATACAGGCTACTGTTGAACTTCTGTCAGTCGATAATGTGGGGGAAGAAGTAGTTCAGGAGCAGGGCCAAGACTTGGGAGATTTGCTCGGTAGAGCGATAGAATCTCAAATAGGTGTTGAACGCATTATCAGGCGATTGGAGAACTTACAATGAAAAAGCTACCCGATGAAAAGGAATTACTGGAACTCTTGGAAATGGCAAGAGTTTTAGAACAAGAAATGAGAGAACAATGTGAATTAGCAAAAGTGATTTTCGATAAATACGAAAAACGGATTAGTGAAGGGCAAGAATCTCAAATCGAAAAAGAAAAAGTTTGACAGGATTTTCCACACGATCGCGCTCTTTTCTCCCTTCCTGAGCTAGTTGAGAAAGAAAGCGCGATCGGGTTAGATTGAGAGAAAAGCCAAGTTTTTTATTGTTAAGGATTGATAGGGATCTGATGATAGGGTAAAATTTCTAGTATTTCACCTGTTGTCAAAGCCTTTAGTCTATTATAAGATGAGTATAGGGAGATTCATTTAATACTTCGGAGGATAACTATGACCACATTGACCGTTGAAATACCAGATCAATTAATGTTCCAGTTAAACGATACAGGAGATCCGGTGCAAGAGATCGTGATAAAAGCACTAGAGTTTTATTTGGATTCGGAAGCGTCTAACCGCCGGAAAAAATATCAATTAGAGGAGTTTGAACGACTTTGCCTAAAGGCAGGTTTACAAGCGGAAGAAGACAGTCTCACAGAGGACTTGATAGAGCAGGAGCTAGAAGAAATCAAAACAGAAGTTTATCGAGAAATTTATGGTAAAACAGTTAGTTAATAAAGGGGATAACTCCGATAATCCTCTCCGAGTGATGGCGGATACAAATGTTTTGATTTCTAGTATTTTATCCCCTCGGTGGTTTTATGAGTTCCTGCGTCATGCTTTGAAAGGGGATTTTCAGCTAGTGCTTTCTGAGCTAACAATTAGGGAGTTGGAAAGGTGGAAGCTTCGAGCTACTCCTGAACAAAGAGAAGCTTTAGAATACTTCTTGGCGATTAGTCAATACGAGTTAGTTCCTATTCCCAGTCCTGAAGAAATACAAGGGAATCTTGATTTAGTACGCGATCCTAATGATATTCCCATTGCATTAGCCGCGATCAAAGCTGGTGTTGATTACTTGGTAACAAATGATAAGGATTTGACGGCTGTGGATGAGACTACTGCGGTTTTAAGACAGAGAATTAAACCGATTATTGTCGGTAAATTCTTAAGAGAAGTGATGGGATGGAAAAGTGAAGATTTAGAACGTATCAGGCGACGCAATTGGAGTGATTTTTTACAGAAAAGCTAAAATAGGGTTGGGACGGATTATTAATCGCTTGGAGACTTTACCATGAGACAGTTACCAGATGAAAATAAACTTCTTAAATTACTGGAGATGGCAAAAGTTTTTGAACACCAAATGAAGAAAATTGGTGATATGATAACCCACCTTGAAGATAAATATGAAAAACGTCTTCGTCAACTGAAAGAAGCTTAAATCGAAAAAGAAAAAGTGTGACAGGATTTTCGACACGATCGCGCTCTTTTTTCTGATCATTCTGTCGATGATATTCCTATTCGAGTGTTTGTCTCGGTAATCCCACGAAATTTGGGGTATTTAGCGCGATCGTCACGAGGGGACAAGATCACTTTTTTAATAATATAACCACAAAGGCACAAAGGACACAGAGGAAAGAAAAGAGAGTAGGTAACAGGAGAAACCGGGTTTCTCATTCGAGACTGTTAACTCAAATGAAAATTTCCCTAAAGAAACCCGGTTTCTCAAACTATCATCCCTACTATTTTATATCACTATAATTCACCCCTTGACTCGTATCACGTCCATAAAATCTTGTTCGTCTTCCCGTTAACTTCTCTAATTTTTCCCTGACATCTTTCGATGTCACCCTATTTAAAGAAATCCGCGACTGACTGGCAATAGCCGCGGCAACTCCAACCCCTTGCCCTTGATAAATATTAACCGTTAAAATACGTCCTACAGATACCGCGATCCCTACATATCCTGACGATCGCCCCACAATTGCTAAATTCTTAATTTTACTCGCCAAAGCACTTTCAATGCCAAAATTATACACAGGAAGAGGCGGATTTTTCAGCGATAACCCCTTCACTCCCCCACGCAAATCAAACTCGTAAGAAAATGTACCTATTGATTGCTCTGGGGATGTTCCCCCCTTAATAATTTCTTGTCCCGTTAAGGGATCAACCACATCTTTAATATTTAAACTATGCCTAATATAAAGTTCTTCAGGCATGACAAATTTTATCTTTTTTCCCGATAATCTTTGTAACCATTCTTGCAAGGAAGCCATTTTTTTCTCCATCTCAGGAGTCGGTTTTTTTCCGGTTTCTTCCATCTTAATTAAGGTTTCTACAGGATATTTAAACAAAAAACCATTCCACGATACGGCATTATCTCCAATCGCGCAAATATTTGCCTTATCAAAAAAGAAACCATCCGTATCAAAGGGGACTTTATGGGAAAAATGATAAGTCGCTCCTAAGGCGACACTTCTAATATAATAACCATCGTAATAAGCTTTATAAATTGGTCGCCAAAAATTATTAAGCCAAAATTTAGCCGACTTGGGATCTTCTTGTCTCCAAATCCTTTTCTCGATAATTGACATCATGTCATCACTCTGTAAAATCTTCCCCTCCACTCTGGCAATATCAGAAATTTTTAATCCTTTGATCGTAGGAATTACTGAAACAGACAAGGTTTCATTTCTTAATTTGGGATCTTGGGATTCATAACCTCGATAATAAGATAAACCCGATTTTCTAGCTAATTCGGCATCTTGAGTCGCGTCAATAAAAGAATGGGCTTTTAAGTGTAAATGTTTTTGAGGTATTTCTAGGTATTGAATTTTTTGATCGGCGAGATAGGGCTTAACTTTTGCCTCGGAAATTAACTTAATATTCCCTTCCGCTAACATCTGTTTTAATGCTTGATCTGCCGCGTTGGGTTCCACGCAAGAGGCTTGAACATTCGCTTTCTTTAAAAAAGTTCTAAAACATTGACTATAGGGTTGAGAATACCAAAGAGGCGTTTTATCAAAGTCTAAATAAGCTAATCCTCCACGGGTTAATAGTCCCCCTAACATTTCCTGGGATTTATTAGAACGGACTAAGGCGACTTTACCCTTATTTCCTAATGTTTTTTTTGCCCAAATTGCGGCACAAATTCCGGGTAATTCATCCCCATACACTACTACATCAAAATTTTCTGTTGCCGGAGGTTTCGGTGTGGGTTTGATAGACGCGTCCTGAATCGGTTTATTTTTGATCTCAACCGATTTGGGATGCCATAGAGAATTGACAAATTTATTAAAATTAGGTAAATTTATAAAGAGAAGAATAGGCAAGAACCCAAGAGAAATCATGCCAATTTTTTTGATCTGAGAAACCATGATATGTTCTGGAGGGCTTGATTTAAACTATGTCGATAAAAATATAGCAATCCTATAGAAATTGTCCTATTTTTGTAGGGGCAATCCCCCCGTGGTTGCCCTCTTCTTTGGGGTAGGTACGGGGACACTACCCCTAGGTTTTTACCACAACCTATTTAGGATTGCTATATAGCACTCTTAGAATAATTTGAGAGACTTCTTATGTCAAGATCATATCTAACATCCCATGATCGCGCTCTTTCTCTAAAATGGTGACAAATAAAAGGTGACAAAAATAAGGTATGATACTACAGGCTTATTACCTAACACCCTATACAAAATTTCAGCATGGCTGTACAATTGAGAGTCTATGTACCTCCCCATCCCCTCATCAAACACTGGTTAGCCGTTGCCCGTGATGTTGCAACCCCATCAGTCTTATTTCGTTCCGCGATGACGGAATTGGGACGATGGTTGACTTATGAGGCAATTCGTGAATGGTTGCCCACTGTTGAAACTATAGTACAGACTCCCTTAGCTGAATGTCCCGCGACATTTATTGATCCCGAAGCACCTTTAGTGGTAGTTCCGATTTTACGCGCAGGGTTGGGGCTCTTGGAAGGGATTCAAAGTGTTCTCCCCTTGGCATCTGTCTATCATTTGGGTATTGCCCGTGATGAGGAAACCTTAGAACCTACTTGTTATTTAAACAAATTACCTGCCGAATTTAACCCAGCCACGCGAGTGATTATCAGTGAACCGATGTTGGCCACAGGGGGTACAATTATGATGGTAATGGCAGAATTGACAAAACGGGGTATTGATCCGAGTTTAATTCGGATTCTCTCAGTAGTTGCCGCGCCTAATGCCTTACAAAAATTAAGTGTTGCTTATCCCAGTTTAAATATTTATACTGCCATTATTGATGAGCACGTTAATGAACAAGGATTTATTGTCCCCGGTTTAGGGGATGCCGGCGATCGCACCTTTGGGACTTAAATATAGCAATCGCGAGACATTGAAGCTTTAAAGAAAGAGTTAGACAAGGTATGAGTAATCGAGACGGTTTTACAGGTGGATTAATAGTAGGAGCCGCGATCGGTGGCTTGGTAGGTGGGTTTATTGGTGTATTATTAGCCAAACGCGCCGATGAGTCACTCAACGCGGAGTTATTGGAAGGGGTTCCCAGAAATGGTAAACTGCGTCAAGGAGAAGCAGAACGGATTGAACAAGCACGTTTGAGCCTAGAAGATAAAATCGCCCAACTTAATCATGCCATTGATGAAGTGCGGCTACAATTGGGTAGTGTGGAAAAAACGGCATCGGAATATCCAGAAGAGACAGACTGAATAAAGTTGGTAGTGGGGCTTATGTCTTACTACTAACGAACCTCAAGTTGAACATGATATGCTACACTCTAAAACAATCCCTTCTCAGCTTTAAGAAAAAGCATAAATCAGTATGAGTTCTTCTGTAGGGCTACTCGCGAATACCTTAGTAACCTTTGTCAACCTTTATACTCTTATCCTCACCGTTAGAATTTTGTTAAGCTGGTTCCCCAATATTAATTGGTATGATCCGCCCTTTTCTATTTTGAGTCAGTTAACCGATCCTTATCTTAACTTATTTAGGTCTATAATTCCTCCCCTGGGTGGCCTTGACTTATCTCCCATTATTGCTTTTTTTGTCCTTCAGATTGTATCTCAGCTTTTAGTTTCCGCCTTGGGTGGTTTACAAACCGCGTTTTAATTGAATTTTTAAGTTAACTTAAATGGGATGATGACTCACGGCATCATCCCATTTTTTTTGAGTAGTTAGCGCCGCACAGTACCGGTAAACCCCGCGGCTTTAAATTTTTCTAAGCTTAAAGGGGTTGGTTGACTAGCAGAAACGCTAATTCGGAATTCAAAGTCACTAATACCAGGGGGGACTTCATCAATAGCACCGATACGTCCGCGATTTTGGGCAATAGGATCGCCATTCGCGTCGAAAATCCGTCCATAAATATCAGCATTATGGACAGGTTTACCGCTAGTATTTTCGGCTTTCCCGGTAATAATAAAGCAATTCATCGGTAAGATATCGCCACTGCTAACCAGTCCCTTGCCCACTTCTGCGGAGCATTCGTGATAAGACAGATCGGATAATTTAATCTGGGTAAGCGCGATCGCGCTTGGTGCTGATAACCAGGTGAAAATTGCCATGAGGCAGGATAGGAAAATTACGGCAATTTTGGGAAATTTCATAAATAATGGCATTGTCAGGCTTGATATTTCCTAGCTTAACCCAAATCGGGTAATAGGGAATGGGGAATGGTGATTGGGGAATGGTGATTGGGGAATTGGTAATGGGGAATAGGTAATGGTGATTGGGGAATTGGTAATGGGGAATAGGTAATGGGTAATAGGTAATGGGTAATGGGAATTAATAAGTAACAATTAAAAATTGATAATTCTCAATTATTAATTGTTAACCCTCTTCATTCTTCCTTTGTGTCTTCGTGCCTTTGTGTTTAATTACTTCTTGCTTCTTCCTTCGTTTATAATCCCAAATGTTGTTTTAATGACTGACGCATAATATCGACGGGGACTGGTTGCTGTAACCATTTTTCTAAGGCGATCGCGCCTTGTTGGACTAACATTTCTAAACCGTCGAGCGCGATCGCGCCTTGTTGACGAGCCTGTGTCAGAAATAAAGTCGGATTAGGAGTATAAATTAAATCATACGCGATCGTGCCCTCTTTCAAACCCTCCATTTCCCTATTTGTAAGAGGAGAAACATCACCATGAGGGGACATACCGACTGGGGTTGTATTCACTAATAAATCCGCTTTAGAGATTAAATCCGATAACATTTCCCAGGGATGAACGTTTAATTTTACAGGCATCGGGGAATCAATCCAACTCTCTTGAAATTCCCTTAATTTAGTTTCATTTCGTCCGAGGAGATGAATTTCCGCACATCCTAATTGAGCACATCCCGCGACAACAGCCCTAGCCGCACCACCATTACCTAAAATGACAGCAACCTTTTCACTCCAATCTTGATTAATATTAAAATCAGGAGAAGTTAAAGGGGATAAAAAACCCGCGACATCAGTATTAGTTCCTCCCCATCCCTTCTCAGTACGATAAACAGTATTAACGGCTCCTACGGCTTGGGCGACAGTTGACACTTCTGATAATAGGGGTAAAATCGCTTGTTTATGGGGAATAGTAATGCTAAAACCTTGGACACCGATGGCAGAAAACCCCGCGATCGCGACTTTTAAATCTTCCGGTTTAATGGCAAAAGGGAGATAAACATAATCTACTCCTAAATGCGCGATCGCGGCATTGTGCATGAGAGGGGATAAAGAATGTGCAATGGGATAACCAATCACACCGAGTAATTTTGTCGAACCTTTAATTTTCGTCATTATTTATGAGAATAGGTAATGGGGAATAGGTAATGGGAAATGGGTAATGGGCAAGATAAAAAATAACCTATTAACTCAAGTTGCTAGTGATGAATTGTGCCATAAATCCCCCAACCCCCACTGGGAGCATCTCCTAAACGTAAATTAGCAGTGGGAGCGTCTCGCTCCCTAGCCCGATCCCTAGGGAGCGAGACGCTCCCACTACGGTTTTTTTTGCTTCTTTGAGATGCTTCCCCCCACTTCAGGGTTAGGGGGATCTGGGGGCTAGGAGGGATCGAATCGAACCCGGTTATAACTAGCCACTTGCGTTATGATCCCATTTTCTGATAAGTTGGAATTTTTGCATCAACAAGCTTTGCCAGAAGTTCTAACTTTTGTGGATTTCTTCCCATCGCACCATCAAGATCAAGATTGATTAGAGTCGCGGTTATCGGTAGCGGGTATTTTTTCAGGAGACGCGATTTCGGCTGAGGAGATAGAAACTGAACTTGATTAAAATATAGCACTAATCGCGATCGGCTACAATAAATTATAATTCTAGGTAATCGCGGAGGTGAAAAATGGAGTCGATTAAGGAAAAAATTGTCGATAAATTGGAATCTTTACCGGAACAAGCTTTGCAAGAAGTTCTAACTTTTGTGGATTTCGTCGCATGGCGCCATCAAGGAGAAGATTCATCAGATCCGCTGTTATCGGTAGCTGGTATCCTTTCAGGAGAACCGATTTCGGCTGAGGAGATAGAAGCTGAACTTTATTAAAATATAGCAGTCAGATGAAAAAATATTCAGCCATTTTTATAGATACCTGGGCTTTCTTAGCATTGGGACATCGCCGTGATTCTTACCATCAACAAGTTAAACAGATTTATGCAGAAATGCTTTCAGCTAAAATCCCGATGTACACCAGTGATTATGTTTTAGACGAAGTGATGACGCTGATGTTTAAGCGGGAAATATTTCAAGACGCGGTGAAATTTGTTGAGGGCATATTTAAGGCAAGAGAGATCGGGAACTTGCGGATTGAGCGAGTAAATTCTGAAGTCTTCCAAGCGGCGTGGGAGTTAAGACTAAAATTTCAAGATAAACCTTAGATATCTTTTACCGATCTTACTTCTATGGTAATTATGAGAGAGCGAGGAAGTCACTATGTGTTGACAGGAGATGAGCATTTTATTCAGGTAGGAATGGGGTTTGTGAGAATCCCAAAAGTCTAATACCAAATTCATAAAACACTGCTACACATAAAAGCTCTCCCTAAATCCCCCGATCCCCCTTTATCAAGGCAGCACTGTTTCATTCTACGGTTCAATTTTCCATCTTTGTCTTTCCAAAGCCTCTCTCAGTGAGCAAAACAGGATTTTTTTATAATTTCTGGCTTTTTAGTAGGAATTTTGGCTAAAACTCCCGCGGCATAAGGCTTCGAGAAGTCACGAAATTTTAGAATGAAACAGCCCCGCCCGCCCAGGGGTTAAAACCCCTGTCTAATAGCGAAAGTCCTCTGAAGAGGACTGAAGAAATCATTAGTCCTTTGGCGAAAGTCCTTCAAAGATTGATTCATAAAAATTCAATTCTGAGCGTTTCACCTAGTGGATTCTCCATATCTATTAGTCCTCTTCAGAGGACTTTAGCTTTGAGGCAGGGGTTTTAACCCCTGACTGATTCCTTATCTATTAGTCCTCTTCAGAGGACTTTAGCTTTGAGGCAGGGTTTTTAACCCCTGACTGATTCCTTCTTCCTTCTTCCTTCTTCCTTCTTCCTTCTTCCTTCTTCCCTCTTCCCTCTTCCCTCTTCCTTCATTAATCATTTTCCAGAATAGGATTAATATCAAACCAATAATCATCACGATAACGGTATTCAAAAACCCATAAACTGCGTAACAACATTTGATATTTACTCTCACCACTAACACTTTTAAATTTAGCCACTTGTTGCAATAATTCCCACTCCTCAGAATTAATCGCTAAAGTTAATTGATGACGACGCTGCCGAATCACTTTTTCCAGAATATTTCGTGTTAATGGCGGATCTTCCTCTTGCACACAACTATAAATTAATTGCAATAAATTTCGCACATGACCCCCACTCACTCGACACACGCGATCGAGAGTTTCCGGTGTATCAAAAACTTCCATCACTAACTCTAAATTGTCTTGTCCATTTAGATTAGGAAAAGCACGTCTTATTACCATTTTGCGTAATAAATCTAATCCCTCTAAACAGTCACTTCCATCGCGTAACCGCACGGGAACCATTGGTAATACTTTCGGATCAACCCCAAAACGACTCGTTAATTGACCTAAATTATTCGAGAAGATTAACACTAAAGGAATTGTATAAACCACATGACAATTAAACTTTTTTAACTGTTCTCCCCGATCCACAAATAAATATTCAGGTTGCCTTCGCCCCGTAGGTTTAATGGAAATATCTACCCGATCTAAATTATCAATTATGACCACTAAACCCGCTTTATTTAGCTTTTTCAATTCGTCAATTCCCGGCTTTAATAATTCTTGATTAATCACCTCAAAAATGAGATTAGTCCGTGGTTCTAAATACTGACGAATTTGAGAACGTAAATTAGGCGCATCTTTCGCTTTTTCGGTTATTTTACCAATAGCACAAGATAGAGATAAACCCTTAAAATTATCACTATTATTACTCCCATCTAAGTCCAAAAAATCCCCATTAAGATGAATTTTCAAGACATCATCTAACCCTTGAAGTAAAGCATTAAATCTCGCCGTTTGCAAGTTAATCTTGATTTGTTCGAGACTATCACTAACCTGACGGGCGACACTTAATAAAATATCAGTGATATCTACATCTGCCATATCTAAATCTTTACTAGATTCAAAATAAACAACATGAAACTCCTCTTTTTGTAATTCTTCCTTAAGACGTAATAATTCCGTCGATTTACCAGTCCCAATATGTCCAGTAAATAATTGACAAGTCGGCTCATCTGGGGAAAGACGAGTGATAGTGCGTTTTAACTGTTCGATTATTTTGCCACCCCGTACTGAGGCAAAATCTATATAATATTTACTGTCGTCCGGGTTGCCTAAATTAATGGTTTTTGCCGGATTGGACGCGAGAAAAAAATTCCGTAAATTTAATGGCATTTTTGACATCCTCATTTTTTTAATAGATAGTATTAATGAACGTTAACTTACCAATTATCAGTTATATTTATGCACATAAAATAAGTGATTTTAGTAATATTTATACTGAGAAATATACCTAAGTATTTCTTTTGCGGTAAGGTAAGTTATGTTAAGCTTTTTTGGTCTTAACCCTAATTTGATATCCTGACTAATGATGTGCTTTTCAATCTACTATATTATCATAGCTATTGTATCCTTATTATAGACTAACCCATCAGGACAGTAATTTAACTGTCATAAGAGTCTTAGCCCTCAATCAATATAAATATACATAATAACCAAAATAGTTAATCTTACATCCGGTTGAATATTCCTATTATATAGTATCATTTTGGTGCTGGAGAGCCTAGATACAGACAGGATGACTGCACTACTTTTAATTCAAATATCGGTTTTTTTTACCGGATAATGATTTGACGAATTATGTGAAATTGTGAATCACACGCGAGTTTCCCATTGTGACAAAAGCTTAACTGTCATCATCATATTTTTCCCTAGGATAAGGTAAAGAAACCGGGTTTCTCTGTCGAAAAACTATCAAGAAACCCGGTTTCTCAGTGCCGAAGTTTTTTGCGTAAGTGAGCAAAAAGATTACTGAGACTTGAGACGCTGAGAAATTTGACTAATAATGCCGCTGAGTATAGCGCCTCCCATGAGTAAACCAATGGCAGGAGTAAAAACGGGTTGCCATAGTTGATACCAGAGATCAAACCCCAAATTGACCTTCAGAGAACGACCTAAAAGCGCGATCGCGAACCAAGCAAAGGCAAATAATACGAAAAAGACATTGGCAACTAACAAAGTGTTCAACCATTTTAAAATTTGATCCTTAAGAGTCGGTGGGTTACTATTCACAAAATTGGGCTCCCTAATTTTTTTCTTCCTTTGTTAAATTATCACAAAGAGTGTGATCAATATTTTGACCTTCTAAATTATTAGAGAGCCAATAATTCTTGATCCACTCACAACTCTTATCAACAATAGTTTTCAGTTCCAAATTATCTAAAGGCCAAAGAACCACCGTTTTATCACGGTTCGCTAACGCCAACATTTTACTATCTCGACTAAAAGTCACATTGAAAACCTGAAAATTACCGATCAGCGTCTTTTTTACTGTTACCGTTTTACCATTGACTTCCCAAAGTTTAACCGTCTGATCATCACTGGCTGTCACCATATATTTACCATCGGGACTAAAACTTAAAGATGAAATTTTTTCCTTATGTGCATCCAATGGGGGAAACAATAAACTCCCTTCAATATCCCAAAATCTCACTTTATTATCATCACTCACTGAAGCAAAAAATTGACCCTCCGGGTGAAACACGACTGCCGTCACGGGAAAATCTAATTTAATCGTCTTATACTCATTCATCTGTTTGCCATCATTTCTCCATATCTTGATACTTTGATCCTCACCCCCTGAAACCATTATATTACCATTCTTGGGATTGAAACTAATACTAGAAACTGGGCTGTTCTCAGTAAGTGTTTGCAATATATTACCATTTTTGACTTGCCAAAGTTTAATGGTTTTATCCTGACTAGCCGAGGCAATTACCTCACCATCGGGGCGGAAACTAAGACCAAAAATTTTATTTTTATGACCCTTAAGAGTTTGTTCCTTGATAACATTTACTCCCTGGTCTTTATCTTCTAGTGTCCAGAGTTTCACAGTGGCATCGTGAGTTGCTGATGCTAACAAGTTTCCTTTTGGCGCAAAACTTACGGCACTAACAGGTGATAAATCACTACTTAAAGTTTTGAGTAACTTCCCATCTGGTTGCCAAAGTTTTACTGTGTTATCTCTACTTGCAGAAGCAATAATTTTATTATCAAAACGAAAATTCACCCAATAAACCCAATCACCATGTCCTGCTAAAATTGTGGTTAAAGGTGTATGTTCTGGTCGCCAAAATCTGACAGTTTTATCAAAACTACCGGAGATAATCATACCATCAGCCGCGATCGTTACAGCTCTAACATCATCTTCATGACCTCGTAATGTCATTAATAAAACACCATTTTTACTCCAAATCTTGACAGTATCATCCGCACTCGCAGAAACAATGGTGTTACCATCGGGACTATAACTAACATCAATCACTTCATCATTATGACCTTTCAGCGTTTTCGGGTTATTCTCTTGACCAAGTTTTTCCACATCCCAAAGTTTAATCGTGTTATCTTTACTCGCCGAGGCAATTGTATTACCATCTGGACTAAACGCGACACTAGAAATCCCAGGATTATTCGGAGTGCTCTGGGTTTTTGTTGGTTTACTACCATCTAAAGTCCAGAGTTTGATGGTTCCATCCAGACTACCACTGACCAACAAATTAGAATTTTTCGGATGAAAACTCAAGCCTAACACCCAATCTTTATGATCTGTTAAGGTTTTCAACAGTTTGCCATCAACAACTCGCCAAATTTTTATGCTTTGATCTGCACTCGCACTCGCCAAGGTTTTGCCATCGGGACTAAATGCTACTCGTGTTACAGAATCTTTATGATCCTCTAATATCCGTGCTTTACCTGTTTTCAGGTCCCAAATTCTTACTTTATTATCATCGGCTCCTGTTGCCAATAATTGACCATCGGGACTGAAACTAATGCTATAAATGCTACTCTTATGGTCAAATTTATCCTTATATTCTTCTAATACTGGTTGACCCTTTTTATTCCAAAAATGTACCTTTTGATCTACCCCCGCCGAAGCAATTATATCTTTTTTGGGGTTAACGCTCACGGTTAATACTCTTTTTACATCTCCTTGTACCCGGTTTAATTCTTGTGTAGAAGCCGCGGCATATCTGAGTCGTTGCGTGATCAATTCTTTCAACTCTGGAGCGATCTCTGTTTTTTGGGATTCCACCCCTAATTTAATGGTAATTCCTAATGATTCTAAGGGATTTCGCTCAGGGGACGTAACCAAGGCTTCTGAACCCGAATTTAATGTTTTAATTTTGGCTTTTTCGGCTTGTTGTCCTTGATAAAGCGCAAAGAGGGCTAAAACACTCATCACGATCGCGCCACCTATGGCAAACAACTTCAGACGAGTTTCGGCTTTTTGTTGTTTTTCTTTCGCTTTGATGACTTCATCAAGTTTGGCAATGACAAGTTTATTTTCGGCATTATCTTGACGCAACTTTTCGATGTTTTCCTGTTCCCATTCTTCCTGTTGTTGGCGAATAAAGGTCACTAAATAATCGTGGGCCAGTTGATAAAATTCCGTGGGTTCTTCTGTCCAACGAAATACTAATCCTGATTTGACTAAGATTTCTAAAACTAAATCTAAGTGGGGAGCCTGTTGCCATTTATCTAAATCTTGACTTAATTCGGTACGAGTTTTTAAAGGTCTATTTTCTTCTTCATCGGTGAGAGAATATAAAACTAACCGAGCGGCAAATTTATTCTCATCACCACAGTCTTGAATAACTTCTTCTAAAAAGCTCTCCACCAGTTTCTGTTTAGGATTTTCTCCTAATTTCTGATATTGTTCTAAGGTGGTAATATTTTCTTCTTGCAGTTGTGCCCCAATCATTTGTAATTCAATTGGTCGTATTTCTTCTCCCGTCCCTGCTAAGTCTTTTACTAATTGTTTGATCAGTTTGGGTTCTAAATAAAATTGTGATTTCTCGGTTAAACTTTCGATCAATTTATAAGTATCTTCGGCCATGAAATTACCAATATAGAAAAGAATATCTTTACTCAAAATATCTCCCATAATACCATTAGGGTCAGCATTTGATAATAACTGACTACGATTAAACGCTAATAAGTAATGCAGTCTATCTTCTCGAATAGAAAAGATAATTTTTAAATAGGGTATATTCATACATTGATGCACGAAATCAAAAAAGTGTTTTCTTTCTTGATTTTGTTTCCAGGTAAAGAAAAATTCTTCAAATTGGTCAAAAATTAAAACAAAAGTTTTTTCTCCAGCTCTTTCCTCTAACAATTCTAGCATTTTTCGGATTTCGAGATCGGGCAAATTTGCCAAAGAAAAAGAATTAAAACTTACTGCGGGACTATTTTTTTCTTCTTCCTCTGAGGCTATTATTTCTTGCATCTCCAGATAAAAATGCTCTTCTATTCCCATTGTTAATTGACGTTTTAAGTCGCGTATCCAATCTTGATAAACTTGTAAAATTACCGGAAAAACTACCCTGGTATCAATAATTTTTTCCTTTAATGCCGGAACTAAACCTGCGGTTAAAATTGAACTTTTACCCACCCCTGATTGACCATAAATAATGGTCAATTTATACTGAGTGCTACTAATTCGTTCGATTAAGCGATTGACATCATTTAATCGACCTGATGCTCTAATTTCATCGGAAATACTAATATTAGTATCCGTGGAATCTAGGGATGTATTAATAATTTCTTGATGGGGTTGTAAACGTCCCGCACCCATGAAAGCTCGAAATCCATAAAGATGTTCTATGCTGCGATATTCTTGTTTTATTTGGAACGCGCTTCGATAATCTTTTTCATCAAAATACAGTTGTCTTAATTTATCTAAAATATGTAAATACAGTCTGGGAGAATAATTCGGTTGACTGTTGGCATGGGATAATTCTAAATGCTTAATCGCCTGCGATCGCATTCCCAACTCTTCTTCGGCTTGACCTAAGATAAACAGATATAAAGCTTTTTTTTGTCGATAAGATGGATATTGTTCGCTAGTAATTTCGATTTGCTCCAGAATTTCCAGAGAAATATTTGACCATTCTTTGGCATTTTCCCACTCTTTTTTATTAAGGGCAACACCCGCTAAAAAAATATATGATTGTGCTAAGTCAAGTTGGGCTGCTTCTCCTCTATTTTGATGTAATGAACGCCCCTTAATTGCGACATCCCAGAGTTCATCCCAATCTTGCAACAAAACTAAAACTTCTCCCAATTGATTAATATATTGAGAGACTAAATCTTCACGATTGGCTTCGGCAAAAATTTCTAAACTTTGCTGAAAATATGCTTTGGCTTGTCTCCAATCTGATTGATTTTCGCTTCTTTTTCCTTCCCCAATACGACGATAACACAAACCGATAAAAAATAATATTAATCCTTCAAATAAAAAGGAAATAGTCGGATCTTGACCGGAATATTTTTGACGATGTTTTTGACAAAGTTGTAAACTTTTTTTATAATTTGTTAGGGCAATTTCTAAATGATGAGATGCGACTTTATCTCGACCGATGAGGAATAAAACTTTTGCTTCTAAATCTGGGGTTAAAGTGACATTATATTTGGGTAAATCTTCCATCGCGGACTCAATTTCTTGACAAATTTCTGCCCCCAGGATCTCGGAATTTGCTTGTCGCCAAACCCCCCGCTCTAATAACGCGGATAAAAGGGCTTCTGTTTGACTTTCCAGAAAATTAATCAATGCGGGTGGACTTAAGATAAATTCGACCGTTGTTGTCCAACTTTCGATATCTGTAACGAGTCGCATCAGCTTTTTCAAAATACTATCATTAACCCATAATACCAAGGGAAATTTAAAGGTATTGCGAAACTCTTCGCGCATATTATTCGCGGCAATTAGGACTTGATCAATACTCTGAATTTTTGCTAAATCAAATACCATTAAGGCTTGTGAGTCTTTGTCTTTCATTTCCGAGACGATCGCGCTGTAAAGAGTTTTGATATTAGGGGGTAAAACAAACTCTCGAATAGGGACAGGGACTCGTTGATGAAGTTGTTGCACCATTTCTTGTTGTAAATGTACATAATTACAACGGGCTAAAATTAGGGAAAATTGCCCTTCTGACATTTTTAAAGTTCGCGAAAGGCGATGTAAGGAATTTTCGTTTTGATTGGGGTTCTGGGCTTCTCCATTGCCTTGTTGATTCATCATGGTCATCTGTCCTTCTATTCAAGATATATTATGGCTTTATCCTTAACTTTAACAATCTCCCAAGACACGACATTTTTTTGTTTGTTGATCGGGGCGAGCCGCGATCAATAATTGTAATTCTTGGGCCAATTTATCCGAACTAATTTTAGTAATTTTTGTGCGATTTTCTCTTGCCACAGCAGAAGTTAATACTTCATTATTACCTGTGATAAAATTCCTGTCATAAAGGGGCTGCCCCTGGGAACAAGAAGACGCGATAGCCTTCGGCTCAAGCGCAGCTATCGCGCTGGCACTTGTATTTTCTATTATAGTTTTATTTATAGCTGCCTTACTTTCTGTCACACAGAGACAAAGAAGTAGAGGGACTGCCCAAACTAAACTAATAATTTTTGGTGAGTGGTTAAACATGATAGTCTCCTTGTGGCAACGTTTGTAATCGGTTGAGTCTTGGTGAGAAGATGTGTCACAACATTGATGGCTTCTACTTATCAGCTTCCGCGATGGGCAGAAGAAATCGCTGTGGATGTATGCCACTATTTTAGATGGACTAAGGAGGAGGATTTTTCCCCCTGTCTCTTCTTCCCAATCCCATATACAAGGTTGACAAGGTGTAACAGTATCAGAGGTGCAGGAATCGTGTTTTCCTGGTTGTTTATGGGATGACTCGTTTTCTTCTAGGTTTAGCCCTGAATAAGGGACGAATTGGTGACTGGTACATGGGTATTAATTGCTTTTTGCCATCACAGGGTAAGTTTTTTGTTCTTAATCCCATTCTAGCAAAAGAAAAAGGGAATATAAAAAAAATTTTCACCCTTGCCAAGGGGGGGTTAGTTGGGGTGAAAAATACTGTTATCAGAAGTCTCTTAAACAAGTCTTCGCGCAAGATTTTTCCGATCGCGTTTAAAATCAAACCCAGGACTAAAATTGAGAGATCACGGCTCCGATCACTCTTCCGACTCTATCCCTTCTTATTCCCCAACTCCTATGGCGAAAATTCATCTTTTTCTTGATATTGATGGTGTGATCAATGCCCGCACACAATCTGCCCAATTTTTGAGTAAATATCAAGGCCATGATTTACATGGTTTTCCGGTTTCTTATGCCCTTCCCCTTTTGCAAGCTGTTGATCAAGCTGACTGGATCAAACCCCATTGGCTTTCCTTTGGTTGGCAAGCTCATTCTATTGTTTGGAATCAATGGGCGAAAACGAAAATTTGGCCTTGTGCCTATCCTCTCACTCCCCAACAAACTCGTTATATTCTCAGTACATCAAAGTTAGATCCTTCTATCATTGCCGAAAAAGAGGGGAAAACCATTGCCGCGATTTATCATAGTAAAATTTGTGAGAAAATTGTCTGGATCGAAGATGGTTTCCCCCCCAGCGCGATCGTGTGGGCTAATCAAGATCCCCGGGTGATTCTCATTGATACCCTTCATCCCACAGATTACTCCCTACGAGGTATTAATGATTGGAATATCACTCAAATCAAAGAAGCCCTAGATTTACAATTCTAGCCCAAATACCATCCCCAAATTAACTTAGGGACAGCAAAGTTGAGTCCTTTTAATCAAATCTTAACTATCAGTCCTGACTGAAAATCCCAGGGGTGTCATCGGGGAAAAAAATCTTGGTAAAATCACGCGGATCAGTTATAATGATTAAGAACTCTATTTATACGTCATAACTGCTCAATATTCCCATGTTAAAATCCTACTTCGACGCAGACAAGAATGGTCATAAATCCTTTGAGTTACCGGGATCGCGTCCCCATTATAACCCCGATCGCCCCGGTCAAGTTGAGCATATTTTCCTAGATATTATTCTCGATATTCCCCATCAAAGTTTTCAAGGGACTTGTTGTATTCGTCTCAACCCCATTCGTAGTGGTATTACTCAATTAACTCTTGATGGGGTTAATCTTAATGTTAAATCGGTCAAAATTGGCGAAAACAAACAAAAATTTGACTACGATAATGAACAATTAAATATTTACTTACAGGAACCGACTGAAACCGATCATCCTTTAACAATCGCGATCTCTTATTCTGTAGAAAAACCACAACGAGGTTTATATTTTATCGCTCCTGATAAACATTATCCCAATAAAGAAATCCAAGTTTGGACTCAGGGGGAAGACGAAGATTCCCGTTATTGGTTTCCCTGTTTTGATTACCCAGGTCAATTAGCAACCTCGGAAATTCGTGTCGAGGTTCCTAAACAATATCTCGCGATATCTAACGGTGAATTAATACACACCGAAACTAAGGGTGATGCTAAAATTTATCATTGGTATCAGAAAGAAATTCATCCAACTTATTTAATGACATTAGCAGTGGGTGACTTTGCTGAAATCAAAGATGAATGGCAAGAAATAGACGCGACAGGGGAAGTGACTCGCACTATTCCTGTTAACTATTATGTGCAGAAAGGAAGGGAAGAAGATGCTAAACGTGCAATGGAGAAAACTCCTCGCATGATTGAATTTTTTAGTGAAGCCTTTGGTTATCCTTATCCTTATCCTAAATACGCGCAAGTGTGTGTCGATGATTTTATTTTTGGCGGCATGGAAAATACATCGACAACATTATTAACCGATCGCTGTCTTTTAGATGAACGCGCCTCTTTAGATAACCGCAATACAGAAAGTTTAGTCGCCCATGAATTAGCCCATCAATGGTTTGGGGATCTGGTGGTAATCAAACATTGGTCTCACGCGTGGCTCAAAGAAGGAATGGCTACTTATTCGGAAGTGCTTTGGACTGAAAATGAATATGGCAAAGAAGAAGCCGCGTATTATCGTTTAAATGAAACCCGCAATTATTTAGAGGAAGATAGTTCCCGTTATCGTCGTCCGATTGTCACTCATGTTTATCGAGAACCCATAGAACTTTACGATCGTCATTTATACGAAAAAGGAGCCTGTGTTTATCATATCATTCGCACGGAATTAGGGGAAAAACTTTTCCTGAAGGCAATTCAAACCTTTGTCAAAGATAACGCCCATAAAACGGTGGAAACAGTTGATTTATTAAACGCGATCGACCGGGCTACGGGACATAATTTATTATTCATTTTTGACCAATATGTTTATCGGGGGGGTCATCCTGATTATAAAGTAGCTTATGCCTGGGATGCTGATAGTAAATTAGCCAAAATTACCGTTACTCAAACCCAAGTCAAAGACAATAATCACAACGGGAATAAGGAACTCTTTGATCTAAAAATTCCCATTGGTTTTGGTTATACTCAAGGGGAAGATGAAAACGGCAATACCACTCGCAAAGTGTTTACAGTGCGTATCCACGAACGGGAACAAAGTTTTTATTTTCCCTTAGCGGAAAAACCCGCGTATATCAGTTTTGACTTAGGCAATAATTATCTCAAAACCGTTACTTTAGAGTATCCGCTTCCCGAATTAAAGGCACAATTAAAACTAGATCCCGATCCTATTTCTCGTATTTATGCTGCCGAAGCATTAGGAAAAAAAGGGGGTTTAGACGCGGTAAAAGCCTTGGCAAAATCCTTAAAAGATGAGCTATTTTGGGGGGTGCGTGTTGAGGTAGCAAAACAGTTAGGAGAAATTAAACTTGATCAAGCTTTTGAGGCTTTAGAAGATGGGTTAAAAGATAAAGAAGCTCGGGTGCGTCGGGCGGTGGTGAATGCCTTAGCCAATATTAAAACTAATGAGAGTTATAAGGCATTAAAACCTTTAGTGGAAAAGGGAGATCCCAGTTATTATGTAGAAGCCTCCGCGGTGACGGCTATTGGTGAAATTGCCTCGTCCCATTTGCAAGATAAACCTACGGATGAACAGGTACTTAAATTATTAAAAACTGTTTTGAAAGAAAGAGAAGGTTGGAATGAGGTAGTGCGTTGCGGCGCGATCGCGGGACTTTCGGCAATGAAAACGTCGGAAGAAGCATTAAACCTGATTCTCAAATATACCACTCAGGGGACTCCCCAACCCTTACGGTTAGGGGCAATTCGCGCATTAGGTAAAATTTCAACGGGACAAAGTTCGGCTAATTTAGACCGCATTTTACAACGTTTAGGTGAACTGTCACGGGAAACATTTTTCTTAACACAAGTCGCGGTGGTTAACGCCTTAGGACAAATGAAAACAGCCAACGCGATCAGTATTTTGCAAACTTTATCGCAACAAACCTCCGATGGGCGTGTACGTCGCATCGCGGAGGAAGCAGTGCAAAAAGTCCAGAAAAATATCGGCTCCGATCACGCGGTGAAAAAGTTACGAGAAGAGCTTGATCAACTCAAGAAAGAAAATCAAGAATTAAGAAGTCGTTTAGAAAATTTGGAGGCTAAAGCAACCAAAGATGAATAACAGTAGGTTGGGTTGAATAAAGATAGTTGTCACGAAAATCCCTATTTTATTCAACCCAATCTATGGCTAATGACATAACCACAAAGGACGATTAGGATACAAAGGAAAAAAGAGAGTATCTACGGGTTTTATTCAATATTTGACGATACATTCTAGCCACGAGGATTGATCGCAAAAAACTTGATATTGTTCGGGTTTTCCTTAAAGAATCTGTCAAAGGCTAACACGATCGCGTTTCCCTTCATGATCAAAAAACAGTGCAAGAGGGGAAAAATCTTTTGTTTCTTAAGCTTTTTGGTGTTCCTTGCAGTTATTACAGGCTAAACAACAAGACGCGATCGTGTCAGCCCGTCGCCGACTACCATACTCCAAAAATGAGCCATAATGAATGAAGGCGAAACCCGATTAACCACCAACTACTAGAGAATTTAACGCGAGCATCTCAATCTCTCTATGGAAATTAAATAATTTGACTATTGGGTTTGTCAGGAAGCGCTTGCTCTCAAAAGCAGGCAAGATGGCTGCACTACTTTATGAAATTTTCCTTCCTCAGAAGAAACTTTTCAACTTAATTAGTCCTCTTCAGAGGACTTAAGCTATTAGACAGGGGTTTTAACCCCTGGCGGCTGGCTTCTGGCGGCTGGCTTCTGGCGGCTGGCTTCACCCCTACACTTTTTTCTGAATCCCAATCACTCTTAAAACATCCGTCATCGTTTCACAATACATCGGTAATTCTATCGTCTTCGGATTCACCGGATTCTGATAAGTAAAATGTCGATAATTCAAACAAAATCTATCCCATTCAGCCATTTGAACCCGAAATAACCAGATAAAAAAGTTAGCCCAGGATAAATTTAACTCCACCCGATAATATATCTTTTTCCCCAAATAGGCACAAGTTTGTTCCACGGCTTCATTAACAGTAATCGCGGGAGCTCCTAAGACAAATTTTCGTAATTCATTAGATACGCTAGGATTTTCCACTAAATAACTAACCACTTGCGCGATATCCACACCATGAATAAAATGAAAACTACCATCCGCCTTAAACCATCGTGCTAAATCAATTAACTTCACCACAAATGGTAAACCAGACGTTAAATGAGAATAGGGTTTATTTTGATCTCCTCCGATCACCAATGTGGGAAAAACCGCTGTAATTGGTGGTATATTAGTTAACTGGGATAACTGCACCATACACTCATATTTAGTTCTAATATAATCAGTCCCGATTTCCCCAGCTTCTTTGAGTAATTGATTATTATGATCCAAAATACTCGCGGTAGAAAAATAAATAACTTGTTGACAAACTTCCGGTGATAAACTTTTAATTAATTCGATCGTTTTGAGAATATTAATATCATAAACATCCTGCCATCCCCCCCACGCGGTTGCGGCAAGAATCGCGACATCAATGGTTTTCAGTAACTCATTATATTTATCAATATCTCTTAAATCGGCTTGTAATATATTAATCCCCGTACGGGCTTTATAATCCAAACCTAATTTATCGGGGTTCCGAACTAATAAATAAAGTTCGTGTTGAGTTTCTTGTATTAATTTCTCGGTGATATAATGACCGATACAGCCACTTGCACCTGTAATCAAAATCTTTTTTGCTGTCATTTTGGTACTAGGGAATTGGGAATGGGGAATAGGGACTGGGGAGGGAGCATCTCAAAGGAGCAAAAAAAACTGTAGTGGGAGCGGCTCCCGGCGGGCTCTAATAGGGAGCCGCTCCCACTACCAATTTACGTTTAGGAGATGCTCCCAATGGGGAATAGGGGCTGGGTGTTGGCTATGAGATTATTAATTATTAATCAAATCACTGACGACTAACTCTTACAGCCGTTTCCTCTGCTATGCAGTACATCTTGATCCCCCTAAATCCCCCGATCGAAGGGGGACTTTCTTTGTCCCCCCCTTCTTAAGGGGGGCTAGGGGGGATCTAACGTACCTCATAATATCGAAAAGTGCTGTAATTATTAATCACTAATTACCGTTCCCCATTCCCCAATCGGTATCAAAATTATTCAGCTAATAATTTATCGCCTTGTTTGCCCATTTCAAAGAAAAACGCGACGTTTTCTTCAGGAGTGCTTGGTAATACTCCATGTCCTAAATTGAGGATATGCTGACGGTTTTGGCCTTTGCGAAGGGTATCAATAATACGATCGCGGATAAAGTCTTTAGATCCAAACAAAACACAAGGATCAATATTACCTTGGACACCGACATTCATACCTAAGCGTTGTCTAGCTTCAGCCAAATCCATAGTCCAATCAACACTAACAATATCCACACCGGATTTGGGCATTCTATCGAGGATACCTGCACTACCGCTAATATAAAGAATTAACGGAGTATCGGGGTGAGTCGCTTTTACCTGTTCCACAACCCGTTTTTGATAGGGTAAAGCAAAAGTTTCATAATCTTGGGGACTAAGTTGGCCAGCCCAAGAGTCAAACATTTGCACCACTTGAGCGCCACTATCAATTTGATATCTGACATAAACCGCGATCGCGTCCGCGATTTTCCCTAAAAATTGATGGAGTAGAGTCGGTTCCGAAAATGCCATACTCTTAATAACAGCATAATCTTTAGAGCTTTTACCCTCAATCGCATAAGCCGCGAGAGTCCAAGGTGCTCCGACAAACCCTAACACCGTAGCGCGATCGCCCACTTCTGCGCGTAAAGTTTGTAAAATTGTGCGGACAAAAGGTAAGCTAGTTTCGGGATCAAGAGGATGTAAATTATTAACTTGTTCCTGAGTGCGGATAGGGGGGTCAATAATCGGTCCACGACTTTCTACAATGTCAAAATTAATCCCTAAACCCGGTAAAGGAGTGAGAATATCAGAAAAGAGAATCACGCCATCGGGCTCAAAGGCACGAAAAGGTTGTAGAGAAATTTCCACCGCGAGATCGACTTCTTCGGAGCGATCGCGGAAAGAAGGATACTTATCTCGTAATTGTCGATAAGCTTTCATATAACGTCCCGCTTGTCGCATCATCCATACCGGGGGACGGTGAACTACTTCTCCACGCGCGGCCCTTAACAATAAAGGAACCTGATTAGATTCG
The DNA here is from genome assembly GCA_037440985.1 of Microcoleaceae cyanobacterium bin_387. Taxonomy (GTDB): domain Bacteria; phylum Cyanobacteriota; class Cyanobacteriia; order Cyanobacteriales; family Microcoleaceae; genus JBEDKD01. The sequence continues at coordinate 16,482 of JBBITB010000017.1, read as the reverse complement.
GCCATTTTAATGTAACTCTGAATTACTTAATTTAAACACCCTTGATAGTTTACCACCGAGTCATCCACCTGAATAAATCCCCAGGAGTGGGACTGAAACGGCAACGCGAGAAAGTCAATACTTACAAACCATAGCGCGATAGGATTGGGGCAGAGCTTTCACGATCGCCCTCTATTGATTATTTAAGATAACCTGATATACAGGCGAGCCAGTTATTTTCTCAGAGGTTTTACCCATGACAACCCACTCGCGAATTGAAACGGAAACACCTGTTACCGTTGCAAATCTTAACCTCGAACCCCGAGGTCGGGTTTTTCCCAGTCCCTTCTTATGGAAAAATCATACTTTTTATCAGATCCTACCAGACCGCTTCAGTGATGGTCGAGAGGGAGAGCGTCCCCTGTTCGATTATGAGCATCCTCAACAATATCAAATAAAAGACAAAAGAGCCTGGATGGAGGCCGGTTTAGGCTTTACAGGGGGTACGCTCAAGGGCATTCGCAGCAAACTCGATTACCTACAAGGGTTAGGTATCACCGGACTTTGGCTTAATCCCGCGTTTAAACAGCGCGCCGATCTAAAAACCTACCACGGCTACGCGATTCAGAACTTTCTTGATATTGATCCCCGCTTTGGCACGACTCAAGATTTGCGTGATCTGATCGATGATGCCCACGATCGCGGCATGGTAGTAGTATTGGATGTCGTGATCGATCATACCGCGAATAACTGGTTCTACGGTCCCGATCTCACAGGCATCATCGAAGACTCATTACCCTACCGTTATGAGCCGCCCTACAGCTTTGGTGGTTGGCGTTCCGGTAGTGGGCAGCCCATCCCAGAGATCCAAACTTTAGAAGACGGTTGCTGGCCTCAAGAATTTCAAAATCTGGAAGCCTACAACCAATGTGGCTCAATCGTTAACTGGAGCAATCCCGATCCGATGGACCCCAACGCGGAGTTTCGCCGAGGTGATTTCTTTGATTTAAAGAAACTAAATGGCTACCACCACGCGACATTAGACGCGATTATCCGTTGCTACCAGTATTGGATTGCCGTTACCGATTGCGACGGCTTCCGTATTGACGCGGCTAAACACATTCCCAAAGATATTTGTCAACAATTCAGCTTTGCCATTTTCCGCTATGCCCAATCCATCGGCAAAGATAACTTTTTGCTCGTGGGCGAAATCACAGATAACCTGATTGGTACTAATTATCTATCACTATTTGGTAGTGTCTTCGATCGCGCCTTAACTGCGGTTCTCGACATTAATAACTCTCCAAACCTTCTAGCCTCTTCGGCACGTGGCACGGGCAACCCGATGGATTTCTTCAATCGTTATGGCACCGATAACGACATGAAACGCTATGTTCAGACTGGCCGCATTCATGTCTCGATTCTTGACGATCACGATATGTCTTGCCGATCTCATAAAGAGCGTTTTGCCGCCCACAATAACACCCCTCACCGCTATTGGCAATCGGCCCATGCCGTCGGTATTCAACTGACAACACCGGGTATTCCCTGCATTTATTACGGTACTGAGCAAGCCTTTGATGGTAATGAGGGTTCCCACGACTACAGTATTGAACCTCAACGTTTTGGAGAGGATCGCTACATTCGTGAAGATATGTTTGGTGGACCTTTTGGGGCCTTTGAGACGACGGGCTGTCACTTCTTTAACCCTAATCATCCCACTTATCTGCGAATTGCCGCGATCGCGCGCTTGCGTAACGGAGCTAACGCGATCGGGCGTACCCTGCGTATGGGAATTTGCTATCCCCGTGAAACCTCTTTCTGTGGCTATCCCTTCCACATACCCGGAGCAGGAGAGCTATTTGGTTGGTCGATGGTACTGGCTTACCATGAAGTCGTGATGATCCTCAATACTAATGGAGTAGAATCCCGTGGAGCCGATGTCACCATAGATGGTTCCCTGCATCCACCGGGATCAACATTACAAGTTCTCTATCGGGCTGACTGGAGTGATGAACAATTGAAACAACCTCCCACCAATGAAACCGTCACCGTTGAGCAAGCAACGACAGATGGCCGTGCCTATGTCCGGTTAAACTTACCCCCCGCGGGCATGATGATTCTGGGCTAGTGGTTTCTCAAGTCAAAATAAACGGCTTGAGATCAAGATAGGGGAGTAGGGGCAATCCCTCCGTGGTTGCCCCGATTGTTCATCCCCTCTCTTCTCAAATGGAATTTTTCGGGCAAACTATCGCCATCCTATATGAATTGTGAAAAGCCATCAAATCTTTTCACTTTTCCTAACGTGAAAAGATTATATTTAGGAAATAATTGAAATAAACGATTAATAATTTTAAAGTATTTGCCGATTGGTAATTAGAGGATTCGAGATGTTTCTACACAAGGTAATTAAAATCTATAGAAGCGCATATTTTTGCTAAATTATGTAAACTTGATAATTGATTAAACTGACTACATTCATGATTTTAATTATCCTTGAATTATTGAGAATGAACAAGACTGATCATTACATGAGTGGCTCCTCTAGGATTTTGAATGGCTTTGAGGTGTTTATGATAGGGGGTTCTATCTTTGACATAAGGGAATTTGCTTTTTGCCAAAAGATACTAACATACCATTAGGTTTGCATAGATCATGTCAGGCTGAATATCTACCAAGCTATGAGTGTAGGTTCCATTTTATTGATTTTTTTGGTCTTACTTAATGATCCCATAGTTGGTGTATTTTGGCTATGAGATCAAGGATAATACAACCGTGGGGGATTTGGAATTAGACTAATAACAAGATTGATCGCGTATTATTTCAACGATCAAGAATCGCGGTAAAAATAATAATAGATCAGAAAACAAAGTATCAAAATGAGGGGATATCCCCGTATAATTACGGAGAGAGGAACCAAAGGGACAACTCGTCGAGAAAAAAATATTGTGAAAATAAATCTTCCCAAAAGAGTCACAATATTGTAAAATCATGGTTAGAGGAGGTTTTGAACAGCTTCTCTATTTTTATCTAGCCAGAGAAAAATCAAACCCTTACGGGGAGTCACTTCTGGCATAGTTTCCATTACATTAATAGAAATATGTCTCAAGAAAATCAGACTGTAGAAAATGAAAACACCCTGACACCCGAAGAGCAACAACTTTGGAATGCGAAGGCTAAAGTACGGGTTTTGCTGACATTGTGGGACTTAGGTGCCCATGAATCTCAGGTGAAATGGGGAGAGTTGGGCAAACGTATTCTCCGAGCCCGTGAAAAGATGGATACTTATAACGATGTGTTCGAGCAGTTACAGGAAGAGGGCGCGATCGCGATTTCCCCAAACAAGTTATCACGCGTCGTAGAATTAACGGCGAAGGGTACAGAGATTTTAGAGCATGAAATCACCAGTAAGGAGTCCCAATTTGAGTTTGACGGCCAACAGGTGAGTACCATCTTGACTAATGCTTTATTAAAATGGGTGCGAACTCAGGAGAGATGATGAGCGTTTCTGTTAGTAATGAGAACTGTTAACGTCTTTGCTTTATAGCAGATGCTCTCTTCTATAGAACTTTCTTCGGGTTATTTAGGTAAAATAAAAGAAGAGCGCGATCGCTTTTATTATCCTTGATAGTTAAACCTAGAATAACAAAGGTATTATCAGGCAGAAACCAGTCTCTCAAATAAAATGAAAGAAGCCGGGTTTCTGGTTTGATACTGATAGCCAAAAGCAGAAAAAATCCCTCAGAAACCCGGTTTCTGCGTAAGTCAATTCCATCTATCCAGTGACTTATTTTCTTCCTTTCTTTGACCCAAAAAAAGGGTTAATAAAGAGTATGGGAGGCAAATCACCGAGAACAAGCAAAATCCGTAACCAGTATAGAAGGAGGTCATTTGTACAGTATTTATCTGTAGACAAATCCTCCCGAATCTGTGTTAAAGCGTAAATAATATTAAAGCCTAAATAATATTATAGAGTAAATATCCCTGAAACTTTCTGCTAACAGGTTATTTTTGCTGGATCAAAATAAAAAATAGTGTATTATTATCGCGATAATGACTTATGGCAAAACCAATTAATCCTACTACGGTTTCAAAAAAAGCGTGATCTCAAAAAAAGAATAGGGGAAATTTGATAATTTCCCCTACTGTAATTTAAACATCACTCACTCGGAGTCAAACATTATTTAGACTCAGTAAAATCAGCATCAATGACATCATCACCACCACTGGGGGAACCGCCACCAGCACTAGGACCTTCACCGGGGGCGCCAGGAGCTCCACCCGCTTGTTGATAGAGGTTACTGCTAACGGTATAGAAAGCCTGTTGTAACTCCGTGGTTAAAGACTTAATACGTTCATCATCTTCCTTGCTGATCGCGTCACGTAAATCCTTAATCAAGCCTTCAATCTTAGTCTTCTCAGCAGTAGGAACCTTATCACCTAACTCTGCCAACTGCTTCTCAATTTGATAAGCTAAAGAGTCAGCTTGATTCTTGCGATCGATGCGTTCACGACGTTCCTGATCCACCGCCGCATTAGCTTCAGCATCCTTAACCATCTTCTCAACTTCAGACTTATCGAGAGTAGAAGCACCAGTAATACTAATAGACTGTTCCTTACCCGTGCCCTTATCCTTCGCGGTAACACTCAAAATACCATTGGCATCAATATCAAAGATAACCTCAATTTGAGGAACACCACGAGGTGCTGGAGGAATACCATCAAGACGGAAAGTCCCCAAACTCTTATTATCATTAGACATTTCGCGCTCCCCTTGTAGAACATGAATTTCTACATTGGTTTGCCCATCAACCGCGGTGGAAAAAGTTTCCGACTTCTTCGTAGGAACAGTAGTATTACGAGGAATAATACGAGTCATCACACCGCCGAGAGTTTCCACACCCAGAGACAGAGGAGTAACATCTAAAAGGAGAATATCCTTAACTTCACCCGCGAGGACACCCGCTTGAATAGCAGCACCCACCGCGACAACTTCATCAGGATTAACCGTTTGGTTGGGTTCTTTTCCTAATACCTTCTTAACGAGTTCCTTAATCGCGGGAATACGAATAGAACCCCCCACTAATACCACTTCATCAATGTTAGACTTATCTAACTTCGCGTCACGCAAAGCATTTTCCACAGGAATGCGACAGCGATCGATCAAGTCAGAGCATAACTCCTCAAACTTACCGCGTGTTAAAGTTAAGTCTAAATGTTTCGGACCATCTTGAGTCGCGGTGATAAAGGGTAAATTAATTTCTGCTTGAGTAACGCTAGAAAGTTCAATTTTCGCTTTTTCCGCGGCTTCTGTGAGACGTTGTAAAGCTTGCTTATCCTTGCGAAGATCAATACCCTCGGCTCTTTGAAATTCACTCGCGATGTAGTCAACGATTTTCTTATCAAAATCATCACCACCTAAATGAGTATCACCGCTCGTGGCCAATACTTCAAAAACACCATCTCCCACTTCTAGGATCGATACGTCAAAAGTACCACCACCAAGGTCAAAAACAAGGATAGTTTCGTTACTCTTTTTATCTAAACCGTAGGCTAAAGAAGCCGCGGTAGGCTCATTAATAATTCGTAGGACTTCAATGCCGGCAATTTTACCCGCATCTTTAGTCGCTTGACGCTGAGAGTCATTAAAATACGCGGGAACGGTGATCACTGCTTGAGTGACAGTTTCCCCTAAATATTTACTGGCATCTTCTACCAGTTTACGAAGCACTTGGGCTGAAATTTCTTCTGGTGCGAACTGTTTGCCCCGTGCCGGACAATCTAATTTTACGTTATTACCGACATTAAGAACTTTATAAGAAACTTCTGTAGTTTCGTTTGTCACTTCATCTACTCTACGGCCGATGAACCGTTTTACGGAGTAGAAAGTGTTTTCCGTGTTCATCACGGCTTGACGTTTGGCAATTTGTCCGACTAATTGATCACCATTTTTGGCGAAGGCTACGACAGAGGGTGTCGTGCGAGCCCCTTCCGCGTTCGCGATAACGGTGGGTTTACCGCCTTCCATCACTGCGACGCAAGAGTTTGTTGTACCTAAGTCAATTCCAACTACTTTTCCCATAGGGGTATTCCGACTCCAATAATGACGATATAAGGTTATAAGGGTACTGCTTTGACCACTCTTGGGGAGTGGGACAGTTTTTTTATGAGATACAGTCTTAGATTACGTTGATTACATTTAGGCTATGGGAGGATATACCTTCTTATAAAGGGGGGTTTACCGAACCTTTGTTGGATCGGTGATGAATTTGGGTTTTATGTCCCACAGCATTAAGACTGTTTCTGTTTACAGTTTTTACTTTAAGGGACTCTATCGGGTTGTGTATTAAGGTAAACCGTAATCTCTTGGTTGTATTTGCCGTCTGTTTGGTTAATCTCTCATATTTTTCGCGATCGTCGTCGGGAGGTGATAGCGCATCACATCTCAAAGGAATGAAGAGAAATAAACCACAAAGGCACTAAGACACAAAGGGGGATTTTTCCCTCTCTTTCAGGTTAAGGTATCAAGAGACAAAAGCGCGATCGTCTTTCTTTTCTTTCCTCTGTGTTCTCTGTGTCCTTTGTGGTTATACCCTTGGGAAAAAAAATGTTATCATAGTACCGAGCAATAAAATTTGAGACAATATCTAAAACATAATAACTTTCTGCTTACATTTATGTTACAATATCGTGTATAATTGAAAAAGATGCTCAAAATAATTTAGCCGACAATGGTTACACTATCCCCGGAATTAAAACAACGATTAGCTCTTCCCCTAAATTTGGGTGATTTTCAACTGAAAAGTCGTGTTTTACAATCTCCTCTCGCGGGCGTTACTGATTTGGTTTTTCGTCGCTTTGTCCGTCGTTACGCGCCGGACTCTATGATGTACACGGAAATGGTAAACGCGACGGGGTTACATTATGTTAAACAACTTCCTCGTCTGATGGAAGTTGAACCCAATGAACATCCTATTAGTATTCAATTATTTGATTGTCGCCCGGATTTTCTCGCGGAAGCTGCTATTAAAGCTGTGGAAGAAGGGGCGGATACTGTTGATATTAATATGGGTTGTCCTGTTAATAAGATTACTAAAAATGGCGGTGGTTCCTCTCTTTTACGCGACCCAGAAACGGCTGAATCAATTGTGAGATCGGTGGTTAATGCTGTAACGGTTCCTGTAACTGTAAAAACCCGTATTGGTTGGTCGGATCAAGATATTAATATTATCGAATTTGCCCAACGAATGCAAGACGCGGGGGCGAAAATGATTACGATACATGGCCGCACACGCGCTCAAGGTTTTAATGGCCAAGCTCGATGGGAATGGATTGGTAAGGTGAAAAATGTTCTTTCGATTCCTGTGATAGCCAATGGTGATATTTTTTCCGTAGAAGCTGCTGTTAAGTGTTTAGAAGAAACGGGTGCTGATGGTGTGATGTGTTCACGGGGAACTATGGGTTATCCGTTTTTGGTGGGGGAAATTGATTATTTCTTGAAAACGGGTGAAAAAAAGATATCTCCGACACCAATTGAGCGTTTGGAGTGTGCTAAAGAACATTTACGGGGGTTGTGGGAATATAAGGGCGATCGCGGTGTTCGTGAAGCTCGTAAACACTTAACCTGGTATGCTAAGGGTTTCCCTCACGCGGGTGAATTACGCGGCAAATTGGCGAGAGTGGAAACTGTCGCACAAGGATGGGATCTGATCGATGGGGTGATCGAGCAATTGGAAAAATACGATCGCGCATTTTTCGAGAATTGGGAAGAAACCCCCATCGAAGCATTGGTATAAAAAACCATGCGATTATCTGAAGTAAAACCGTCATCTTGACGGTTTTCTTGTTAATAAGTCAAAACAGAGAGGTTATTATGGATTCATTAAAAGGACGAGATTTATTAAGTTTAGCTGATGTAACGGTAGATGAATTACTCTATTTGTTAGATTTAGCCGCGAAGCTAAAGTCCGGCATGGTAAAGCTCCAACGCAATAAAATTTTAGGCTTACTTTTCTCGAAAGCTTCAACAAGAACACGCGTCAGTTTTAGTGTCGCGATGTATCAATTAGGGGGGCAAGTTATCGACTTAAATCCTAATGTTACCCAGGTAAGTCGCGGTGAACCTTTAGTCGATACCGCGAGAGTTTTAGATCGATATTTAGATATTTTGGCAATTCGGACTTTTGAACAAAAAGATTTAGAAACCTATGCTAATTATGCCCAAATTCCAGTTATTAATGCTTTAACTGATGATGAACACCCTTGTCAAGTGATGGCTGATTTATTAACTGTACAAGAATGTTTTGGCAAATTGGAAGGGTTGACTTTATCTTACTTTGGTGATGGTAATAATATGGCTAATTCCCTAATGTTAGGTTGTGCTATGGTGGGAATGAATGTGCGAATTGCTACCCCGAAAGATTATCAACCTAATCCTGATATTGTTGCCAAAGCTAACGCGATCGCGAAGGGTAAAACTGAAGTTTTGATTACAACAGATCCCCTGGAAGCTGCCAAAGGTGCAGAAGTGATTTATACTGATGTTTGGGCAAGTATGGGACAAGAAGAAGAAGCCCGACAACGCATTCCCCTTTTTCAACCCTATCAAGTTAATCGTAAATTATTAGAAAGTGCGGCGAAAAATGCCATTGTTTTACATTGTTTACCCGCCCACCGAGATGAAGAAATTACCGATGAAGTGATCGAAGGATCTCAATCTCGTGTTTGGGATCAGGCGGAAAACAGAATGCACGCGCAAAAAGCATTACTCGCGAGTATTCTTGACGATTAAACCTGTGACTCAGAAACCGGGTTTTTGCACCAAAATACTTCGTTAAAACTGTCAATTTCGGTTGAAAAACCCGGTTTCTTTGGTCGGAGTGCGTAAGTTTTGTAGATAATACTGCAAAAACAACTATAGCACTTCTTAATTCTATATTCTATGAAGTATTGCCAAAGGCTTTCGGAGTCAGTCTTTCAGCCCTTATGACTGTAGCTCACTCAACCGAGAATCGCGATATGTTGGGTTTTGTACCTCAACCCAACCGACTTTCAATAAATGGCGATAATTCTCAAAACTTCAACGCTCCTCAACACAGATTTTAAGAAAAGAAATTTTTGGCGTTAACTTATGAAAGGTTGTGACTGAAAAACCGGGTTTTTCTTGAATTCATACTTTTTTTGTAGCGACTGTCTTGATTGTCAAGGGGTCTCACTCAAAAAAATCAGGAGTTGAAGCCCAAGAAGAAATCTCATTCTGTCAAAAAAAGGACAGGCTCAGATGAGCTAGTGGGGTGCTTGCCACTAACTGTTAATGCTTTTTGAAAGCCAAATATGACTGAAAATCTTAGGAGCTAATCGGTTGTAAATTCTCAGGAGGTGACCAAGGTTGCTGATCCCGAACCATCGCATTTAAAATGACTAACATTTTCCGAACACAAGCAGTCAAAGCTAGCTTTTTCGACTTACCCCGTTGTACCAGTCGCTCATAAAAAGTTTTAATCACAGAATTATGACGCATCGCGACCACCGCCCCCATATATAAAACCGAGCGAATATGGGCGCGACCTCCTTGAATCATCCGCTTACCTTTGTGTTGACCACTATCATGATTAAGAGGTGCAACACCCACTAATCGAGAGATTTGTTTAGCCGTTAATTGACCCAGTTCAGGTAAATCTGAAACGAGAGTTGTGGAAATTACTTGACCAATACCAGGAATGGTTTTCAACAAGTTAACTTTATCAATCCATTGTTGATTGCTTTGAGTCAGTTCCTCAATTTCTTGATGAAGTTTTGCCAGTCGTTGATTGAGGTAATCAAGATGTTCTTCAATATCAGCTAAAGCCTTACCACGAGCACGACTACGCCGATTTTTTTCCGCAGTTTGCATCTCAACTAATTGTCTTCTCCGACTGATTAATTCACTTAATTGGCGTGCTGAATCTGACTCCATTGCTAAGACTTTAGGTTTCATCGCTTCGCCAAAATGTGCCAAGATTTGGGCATCAATTACATCAGTTTTGGCTAACTTTCCAGTGGCTTTAGCAAAGTCTCGTCCTTGACGTGGATTAATTAATGCTACGGGTAACAATGCGGCTTGTAATTGAATCACCAGTTCGGTTTCTCAGCCTGCTGTCGCTTCAATGACAATTAGGTTTAATTCGTCAGATTTGAGGTGATCAACTAGCTGAGAAATATCTCCTGCCGTGTTGCCTACCTTCAGTGTTTTTCCTATCGGACGGATGTAAACATCAAGGGTTGATTTACTGACATCAATCCCTACCCACTGACTACTCTTTTCCATAAGTTATTCTCTGTGCATCAGGTTAATTGGGTTCTGATTTCATCTTCACCGATATCACTCATCCTTGCCCGATGCGGACTAAATCTTGGAAACTGAAATAGTTTTCAACTTTGACCCTGGCGACTGTTCGAGTTCTCTCAGGAAGATTGTCGTGGTGACCCTTGCTACAAAGCGGTCTTTTCTGACCCAGGTTGGGACGGTCTACCACTTCTTCCAATATACAAGGTTGGGTTGAGCCTAGCGAAACCCAACGAATATGTGGGGTTTCGTATAGATCGGTTCTTAATTTTATGAAGTACAGCCAAAGGCTTTCGGAATAAGTCTTTCAGCCGTTATGACTGTACCTCACTCAACCGAGAATCGCGATATGTTGGGTTTTGCGCTACGCGCACGCTACGCGAACGTACCTCAACCCAACCTACCGATTACCGATTACCGATTACCGATTACCGATTACCGATTACCGATTACCTAACTCCCTAATGTAACACGGGAAACTTGACCTGCACTGACATTAACGGTTTGTTGTAATTTCATTCCATTGACACTAACTTGATAGGTTCCGGGTGTCAATTCGATCGCGCCAAACCATCCCTTACCATCAGTACGAATAGTGCGACTAGGAGCCTTAACATCCATCGGTTGTAATGTTAAATTCACCGCGTCACAAGTAGGGGAACAAAGACGCAAAATCCCCGCGATCGCGCCCTTTTTGGGATGAGACTTCCAAGGAAAATCGGGAACCGAAACCTGTGTGGGCCAAACGGGTTCAGTCTTCAAAGTTTTACCCGTTGCTAAATCAACATATTGACTCGGTTTCGATAACGCGTTATAAAACCACTCATTACTTTGAGGCGCAAATTTCCAAGGTTTGCGAGGTAAATCTCCCGTGCCTTGGGAACGCAAATCCGGGTTACTATAAACATTACTACTCGCGTAAGAATATAAAACCACACCGTGAGCAAAATTACCCTTGCCCGAAGGTTGTTGAGCGCGACGAATTTGAGCTAAAGCATCCTCAATGTAATTCAAGTAATTTCCCGGCCCGATCGCGCTATAACGTTGATATTGATGATCCTTAGTAAACTCAATCCAATAGTCATAAGACTGCTTTTGTTGGCGATTATATTCGCGCTGATAAGTCATGGGCATAACTATATCAACAATACCCTCTTCTAACCAGCTACGCCAATCTTGCAATACCTCTTTATAGGCTTGGGTATTATACCAATCTTGATCATTTTTCGGACCCATTCCCCACGCGATTGTCGCGGCAGAAATCTTCACATTAGGCTTAATCGCCATACTCTCAATATAAAGTTTCCGCACTAAATTAGTGACTTGATCGCGCCGCCACTGTTTCCAAACCGCATCATTAGGAGAAGGAGTACCACTGCGTTTCATCTGTTGATTAAACCGGGCTACCGATGTGGGATTATATCCCCAATTAGGAGAACTATAACGCACATAATCCAACTGTAAACCATCGACATCATAACGCTTCAAAACATCCAAATACACCGATACCGTGTAATCAAGCGCGTCAGGATGGCCGGGATCGAGGAAACTAGGAGACTCGCCATCATAACTCAACATCGCCCAATTATCGCGTCCGGGTGCATTCGCGCCATGCTTCAACCAGACATGGGAAGGAGGAAGAGATCCCCCTAATTTTACGGGTAATGTTACCATCCAAGCATGAACTTGTAAGCCCACCGCGTGAGCTTTGGTAATTAAATCTTGAAGGGGATCAAACCCAGGAGCCAAATCGGGATCATTACTCCGGGGTTCGAGGGTACTATTATAAAAAGCATCACCCCGCCGTCGCACTTGCGCGACAATGACATTCGCGTTGGACTTTTGTGCATCCGCGACTAATTTTGATATTTCTGAAGGGCTTTTCAGCCCTGGGTTAAACGCGTCCACCCAAAAAGCGCGTAATTGTGAAGTTGGGGCTATTGTGGGAATTGTCGCCGATGACGGATGCGGTGTGAGAAACAAACTCACACTCATGCCAATCATAAATAAGATTGACAAAAAAAGGGATTTTGATTTTGTAATCATGTAACTGTGTTAGAGCGAACCTTCAAGAGATAATACAAGTGAGACTTAGGCACAAACCGGGTTTCTTTACAAAAAAACCTCAGAGGTGTATCGTGACACCACCTTAATATAGAGCCTTCTCGTCTAAGTTGTGATGATCTTAGGTGGCAATTCTACACGCGATCGACTCCGATTTGTCAATTAATCCGAGAAATCGGGTTTCTTTTTATCTGATAGGAGTCTGATAAACTGGAGAGAAACCCGCTTTCTTTTGACAATACTTTCGTCAAACCTAAAAAACGATTTCTATGTAGGTTGGGTTGAGGCACGAAACCCAACTACCCTAAAAAATGGCAGTGGGGTAAACTTGAGGGCAGAGAAACGCCCGATTTCTTTTGACAATACCTTCCTTCGCCCAAGGGAAAAAACGATTTCTATGGTGGTTGGGTTGAGGCACGAAAGCCAACCACCCTAAAAATGGGAAAGGTATTGTTTTTAGCTGAGGGCAGTGGGGTAAACTTGAGGGCAGAGAAACCCGGTTTCTTTTCTACTGGAGTCATTAAATATAGTCAATGAGGAGTAAGGATGTTAACAAAGGAAACGAAACGAAACGCTGGTTTATGGGTATCCGTCTTATATTTTGCCGAAGGATTTCCCTATACCATTGTTAATATCATGTCTATTATCTTCCTCAAAGGGTTAGGTGTTGGTAATGATTTCATTGGTTTAACAACCAGTCTTTTATCTTTGCCTTGGGTTTTCAAGGGTTTATGGGGGCCTATTGTTGATGTCTATTCCACTAAACGCCAATGGATTTTAATTTGTGAAATTTTCTGTACAATTCTCTTTGCTGGTTTAGCCCTTGGGGTTTTATTTCCTAACCCTATTACTATTTGCCTGATTATTTTGAGTCTGATCGCGTTTGTTTCCGCTACCCATGATATCGCGATCGATGGTTTTTATTTAATTAGTTTAAATCCCGATTTACAAGCCTTATTTGTGGGAGTGCGTAATACAGCCTATCGAGGTGCGGTTATTGTCGGGAGTGGTGGATTAGTTTTTCTCGCAGGTACGATCGCGGATAAATATTTAATTAATGAAAATGGCACAAAAACTTATCAAAACATTCAGCTTTCCCTGTTGGGGTTAAATTTAGAAGTTAAGCCATTACAACTAGGATGGGCGATCGCGTTTTTCTTAGGCGCGATCATCTTTTTAGGAATTTATTTATTTCAGCGTTGGTATTTACCCTATCCCCAAACAACAGTAGAAGAATCAGTCGCCTCAGGGCAAAGAGGCGAAAAAATTAATTTTATCGAATCCTTTAAGACATATTTTACTCAAGATCATATAGGTTGGATTGTCACGTTTGTCTTACTTTTCCGATTAGGAGATTCTTTAACTATAAAAATGTCCGCACCTTTTTTCATGGATAAAATAGAAAAGGGCGGATTAGCCATTTCCACATCGGAAATGGGAATATTATCGGGAACCTTTGGCGTAATAGCCTTATTAGTAGGTGGATTAATCGGTGGTTATCTCATTGCTAAACAGGGGTTAAAAAGATGGATATGGCCAATGGCAATTATGCAAAACACAACGAATATCTTTTATTGGTTATTAGCCCTATCTCAACCGGGTTTACAATGGGCTTATGTTGTTAATTCCATTGAACAATTTACCTATGGTTTAGGGGTAGCAGCTTATACGGTTTTTCTGATGCGAACCGTGCGGCCTGAATATAAGGCTTCTCATTATGCCATTACCACGGGGTTTATGGCCGCGGGGGTATTAATTCCGGGTTTATTTAGTGGATTTATTCAACAACAAATGGGTTATAGCAATTATTTTTTTATGAGTGTGTTTGCCACGATTCCTGGGATGTTAACGATTTTCTTTTTACCTTTAGATCCGGAGAAAAAACAGTTATCTTCTAATGAAGAATGAAGTGGGGGAATGATGCCACGATAAGTTCTATCAGGTGGCGGCACAGGGCTTTTGATTAAAAACAAAAGCATGAGTAAACAGATAGAAAAAGAATTTATTTCTCTATTATATAACTTACGCAGAAACCGGGTTTTTTAAAGGGGGAATTGCCGACAATAATCGAGGGATATAAACCCGGTTTCTTGAGTTCCTTGACGTAAGTAATTGCCCAGTATTCTTGGGTTCCGTTGTCTACAGAAATAAGAGGATGGTGACAGGATTTTCTTGAGTCTTAGCAACCGAAAGGATAAAATTAAGAAAATTACCCCAGTTTATCCTTCAAAACAATATTAAGAAAACGGCTGAATCCTTCCCAAGACTGTTAATTATTAGCAGAAATTTCGCGTATGGTGTCCCAAACGAGAATATCTTGAAATAAAGATTGATAACCCGCGACATTAGGATGTAAACCATCGGCAGTCAAACGACTTTTCCACCAACTTTCGCCCCGACTCATCCAAATCTCAAATAAGTCTAAATAAGGAATATTCCTTTCTAAACAAGCTGATTTTGTGATTTCTTTATAGCGAAATTGATCCGCTAAACGGAAATACAAACAATCTTGAAAAGGCATTTTGGCTTCATCAACGGGAACCATGCCCACAAACAAAACGGGACACAGTTGTTGAGACTGATCAAGCAAATTTTCTAAGACTGCTTGAAATTCATTCATCGGTGTTAAATGACGACCGTGAGGAAATTGTACTCTAGCACAATCATTCACCCCTACCGATAAAATAATTAAATCCGGTACTCGGTTTCGTAATTCGCCACGATAGCGAAACTCGTTTTCTATTCTTTGGGCTACTTGATGGACGCGATCGCCTCGAACCCCTAAATTATAAAGAACATGACCCGGACTATTCGGTAACATCCAACGGCGTCGCAGTCTTTCCACCCAACCTCCCCCTTGGT
This sequence comes from Microcoleaceae cyanobacterium bin_387, assembly GCA_037440985.1. Taxonomy (GTDB): domain Bacteria; phylum Cyanobacteriota; class Cyanobacteriia; order Cyanobacteriales; family Microcoleaceae; genus JBEDKD01. The sequence goes on along the minus strand of JBBITB010000017.1, from coordinate 1,253 downwards.
GATCGCCATAGCCATAGACTAAACTATCTCCAAGGACGACCAATTTCAGGGGGTGGCGGCGCGATTTGTGCGGCCATTGATTCAAAGATTCGATGATGGTTGCCTGCATAAGCGCAAATACTTACTCAAACAATTAGGAATCATGCCATGTTAAACTAGGATCAGCAATTATGCCATATTAAACTAGGATTAAGAATCCTGCCATATTAAACTAGGATAGGAAATCTGAGAAAGTGGGTAAACTAATGCCGAAGCACGTCACCTATGATTCTAGTCAATTAACCCTTCGCGCGGAGGAGTTAGTTAGTGCATCCTCGAATCGCTATAAAATTACAGTACAAGTGGCCAATCGTGCCAAACGTCGCCGTTATGAAGATTTCGACAATGATGATCAAGTCTTGAAACCAGTGATCCGGGCTGTACTAGAAATGTCTGAGGAGTTAACCCAACAAGACATTATTGGTGGGGAATGATGAAACGGGGTTTCGGTTTTATCTTGATTTTCTTGAGTGTTTCAAGTTTGGTATTGTGGGAGGGGTTATTGGGGTCGGATTATTTACCAGTTTCCGCCCAAGTTCCCTTATTTTCCCCTTCTTCCCAACACTTTCTCTCTCAAGCAAGTCCTCCACAGCCAAAGAAAACTCCTTCTGATGACTCTTCACCTCAAGAGACAAAGGCGGCTCCAGTACGTCCTCAAGAGGTGTGGCGGTTCGTTTATCAATATTTACCTGACTTCCCCTTAGAAAATACTTACATTGCCAAGGAAACCGGAAAAGTCGCGTCTGAGAATACTTTGGTGGGACGGTTAATTCGTTATCATGTTTATGTGAAGGGACGGCCCCCTAATTATCGTTTTGATTGGAAGTTGACTTTGGCTGATTATTTGGGGGTGACTCCTGATTATCTGGTGGAAGATGTTTATCCTGGGGCTGATAGTTTGCAGAAAAATCCGATGGAGCGCGATGTGAAGGTGATTCAAAGTCTTAACCGTGCCCAACGGGACGCGTTAGTACAAGTCTTGGTAGACATCTTTAACGGAAATTCCCCCCAGACAATTCCCTCAAAAAGCAAAACTCCTCCTCCTTCTACTTCTCCTCTCCCTCTGCCTAAACCGGGTGATGCTAAATTACTTATGCCCTAAATTAAGGAAGTTGACAGTTGACAGTTGACAGTTGACAGTTATAGGACTTACGCACGGCAAGGGCGGCATAAGGGTTTGACAGTTGACAGTGGACAGTTGACAGTGGACAGTG
>JBBITB010000016.1:0-76545 GCA_037440985.1 Microcoleaceae cyanobacterium bin_387 | reverse complement strand
CGCCAAAAAGCTTATACAGCAAGACTTTTCCTCAAAGGTTATAAAATAGGACTTAGGCACTAAGAAATTACGCCATCCTTCCAGTGCGTAAGTCAATTAATTGATCATTGTCAACTGTCAACTGTCAACTGTCAACTGTCAACTGTCAATTACCCATTACCCATATTAATGAATAAAATAGGATTACGATCGCGTCTGTTTTTATCCCACGCTTTAGTAATGTTAGTGGGAGTAAGCTCCCTTGTCATTATTGGAAAAATCTCATCACCTACTTTTTTTGTCAGACATTTAGAACAATTAGAAGGCCCTGGTTTTACCCTGAAATACGCTCGGACTCAACTGGTAGAAGGATTTGAAATTGCTTGGAATCGTAGCACATTTTGGGCTGTGATTGCCGGAACTACCGCGGCGGGGGGGTTAAGTTTTTGGGTGGCTAAACGCATTATGCAACCCTTAACACAAATGGAAGAAATTACCCATAAATTCGCGGCTGGTAAATTAACAGAAAGAATGCCTAATAATGAAATTCCAGAACTTAATCAACTGGCTTCTAGTTTTAATAGAATGGCAAGTAGTCTCGAATGTGTGGAAGTACGACGACGTGAGTTAATTACAGATTTAACCCATGAATTAAGAACACCATTAACTATTGTACGGGGTTATTTAGAAGAATTAGCCGATGGCAGAATCGACGCTTCTGATGAAATTTATTATCGTTTGATTTTAGAAACTCGACGTTTAGAGCGTTTGGTAAATGATTTACAAGAGTTATCTAAGGCAGAAGCGGGTTATTTAGCGATTGATTTAAAACCTCTTAATTTACGCCCTTTATTAGCATCATTAGTGGAAAGATTTGCTGATCAACTTTGGGAAGATGGCCCGATTATGCAATTGGACTGTCCCCATCAATTACCAATGGTAATGGCTGATCCTGATCGCATTGAACAGGTTTTAGTCAATTTAATTGGTAACGCGATGCGTTATACGGCATCGGGTTCAATTATTGTGAAAGCTTGGGCTGAAATTAATCAAGTTTGGGTGGCTATTATTGATACGGGAAAAGGAATTTCCGCGGAGGAATTACCCCATGTTTTTGAGCGTTTTTGGCGTTCAGAATCTTGCCGAAATCATCAAAGCAGTGGCACGGGTATTGGACTCGCGATCACTCGTCGTTTAATTGAATTACAAGGGGGGAAAATTGAGGTGGAAAGTGTCTTGGGAAAGGGTAGCACTTTTCGATTTTATTTGCTTATAGCTTGTGATTAATTTTCCCTTCCGTTTCCTCTCTTAATTCCTTTTTCCTCTGCTAATTTGGGACTTTTGTCGTTGATTATTGATTCATTTTGACAAAAGAATGACATGATTTTGACATAAATCTGTAATAGCCAATGTTTATATTATAAAAAAATAATATGGTATTTCTCCGTTTGCTCAGGTACAAGGGCTTGCTCTCCCCAACCTCCTTATGGGGTATTTTCTGGGAGCATCTCCTAAACGTACATTGGCAGTGGGAGCGTCTCGCTCCCGATCTAATAGGGAGCGAGACGCTCCCACTAAAATTTTTTTGCTTCTTTGAGATGCTCCCTATTTTCTGGTTCCCCCCTTGGGGCTAAGTGGGATTGCCTAACGTGACGCGATCATGAACGTTTTTGTACTTTATATAATTGAGAAACTCTATAGCAACCTCAACGGTTAGGACATTGTTAATGGCCAAAACCATTGATTTTCTTCCTTCTTCCTTCTTCCTTTGTGCCTTTGTGCCTTTGTGGTTTATTACTTCTTCCTTCTTCCTTTTTCCTTCTTCCTTCTTCCTTTTTCCTTCTTCTTTCTGTTATATAATGTTTCTACTACCATGACTCCTACTTTAATCATCGCGGTGTTATTTGTTAGTATTTTAACTTTTGTTGGTGGATTCGCGATCGCGTTTTTATTTCCCCGTATTCCTCTATAACACCAGCTCCTCTATTATTTCACTGAAGAAACTGGGTTTCGCCTTCAGAAATCCGGTTCCTTTGCCGAAAATAAGCACTCCCATCTGATTTTAGTGATTGATCACACAATATGTTATCCTCTTCAATATTGCCTCTCAAATAGCTCCAAAAATATTAATATTTTCTTAAGCCACTTGACAAAAAATCAAAAAAATGGTAAAGGATAATATTTTAAATTTTTAGCCACCATTCCTGAAAAAAAGCGCGATCGCGTATGCTCTTATTCGTTAACACCTTTATTAAACGCCCGGTACTAACAACCGTTTGTACCTTGATAATTTTATTGGTAGGAGGAATCACAATTCCGATCCTTCCCATCGCGCAATTACCAGACATCGCACCCACACAAGTACAAGTGAGATCGACTTATATTGGTGCAGATGCCAAAACAGTCGAAGATACTGTGACAACCCCCTTAGAAAGGCAAATTAACGGCGTAGAAGGAATGAAATATATTTCTTCTAGTAGTAATAACGATGGCAGTAGTAATATTACTGTTACCTTTACCCCAGAAAGAAATAAAGATTTAGCCGCGGTTGATGTGCAAAATCGCGTGAGTTTAGCCTTAGCCAACCTACCAGAAACAGTTAAATTAACAGGCGTTACTACCAAAAAAGCTTCGACAAATATATTATTAGTTTATGGTCTTTTCTCAGAAAATAATCAGTATGATAGTATCTTTTTAAGTAACTACGGCGATCTCTTTCTGTTGGATGCGATTAAACGGATTCCAGGGGTGGGAGATGCCACTATTTTTGGAGAAAGAAAATACTCCATGCGTTTATGGGTTGACCCCGATAAATTAGCCGCACGTCAACTTACCGCGTTAGATGTTAGTAGTGCTCTCAGAGAACAAAATATTCAAGTGGGTATTGGCGCGATCGGTCAACAACCAGCCCCCAAAGACTTACAATATCAAATTACTTTACGCGCAGAAAGTCGCATGAAAAGCGCTCAAGAATTTGAGAATCTGGTGCTGAAAACTTCCCCCGATGGCACTCTCGTTAAATTAAAAGATGTCGGCAAGGCGGAATTAGGAGCCCAAGATTATAGTTCTTCAGTTTTTTTTAATGGGAAACCGGGTGTAGGGATTGGGATTTATCAATTACCCGGAAGTAATGCTTTAAAAGTTGCAAGTGCCGTCAAAACTGAAATTGATAAACTCAGTAAAGATTTTCCCCCTGGGATGAAGATAAGTGTTGCCTATGACACTACTTTATTTGTGAAGGTTTCCATCGAAGAAGTTGTTAAAACTCTTTTTGAAGCGATTTTTTTGGTGGTTTTAGTAATTTTTGTTTTTTTGCAAGACTGGCGCACTACCATTATTCCTAGTGTGGCAATTCCCGTAGCCCTTATTGGTGCTTTTGCTTGCATGAAAGTGGCGAATTTCTCCATTAATACTCTCACTTTATTTGGCATGGTATTAGCTACGGGTTTAGTGGTGGATGACGCGATTATTGTTGTGGAATCTATCAGCGTCAAAATTAGTCAGGGAATGAAACCTCGTCAAGCCGCGATCGAATCAATGAAAGAATTAACAAGCGCGGTTATTGCTACCTCTGTTGTCTTAATGGCTGTATTTATTCCCGTCGCCTTCTTTCCGGGGAGTACGGGTATTATTTATCAACAATTTGCCATGACGATCGCGTTTTCTATTGCTTTTTCAACATTTAACGCGCTGAGTTTTTCCCCTAGTATGTCGGGAGTTTTACTGCGAAAAGAAGAAGGGCCACCGGGGGGAAGGTGGTTAGGGTGGTTTTTCAAAGGTTTTAACTGGGGCTTTGAGAAAATGCAAGAGAAGTATACCAAAATACTTCATTTTCTCGCGAAGATTAAAGGTCTGGTTATGGTGGGTTTTATTGTCGGTTTAGCCTTAACTGTTTGGATATTTCAAGTGGTTCCTTCTGGATTTATTCCTGAAGAAGATCAGGGTTATTTTCTCGTGATTGTTCAAGGACCAGATGGCGTTTCTCTAAACTATACGGAACGGGTAACCGCGGAAGTACAAAAAGAAATTCTCAAAAATCCTGAAGTTCAATCGAGTTTGGTAATCAATTCCTTTGGTTTTGATGGCGGTGCTGCTAATAAAGCGATTCTTTTTAATATTCTTAAACCTTGGGAAGAAAGGAAGGAAAAATCTCAATCTGTGTATGGAGTTCTCCAAGAACTTAACGGCAAATTTTTCCAAATTCCTGATGCTCTAGTTTTTGCTGTCAATGCCCCTCCCGTCCAAGGATTGAGTTCTTTTGCTGGTTTTGAATTTCAATTACAAAACCGCAGTGGTGGGAGTTTAAATATTGATAACCTCATCGATTCGTCTAATAACTTGATAGGGAAAGCGAATCAAAATCCCATATTGATGGGTGTATTCACACAGTTTTCTACGACAAATCCTCAGCTTATTGTTTCTGTAGATCGAGATAAAGCTAAAGCTCTTGATGTCGATATTAGTCAAATTTTTGGTACGTTACAGACTTATTTAGGAGGTCAATATGTCAATGATTTTGTCTTTGGCCAACAACAATATCGCGTCTATGTACAAGCCGATCAGAATTTTCGCTCCCGCGTTAATGATATTAATAAATTGTATGTGCGATCATCGCGGGGGGGTGAGATGATTCCTTTGGGTAATTTCGTGAAAATCACTTCCACATCTAGCCCGCCAACGATTAACCATTACAACTTATTTCAATCAATTAAAATTCAAGGTCGAGCGAAACCAGGTTTGAGTTCGGGCCAAGCCCTTCAAGCCATGCAACAGAGTTTTCAACAAGTGGCTGAACAGGGTATTGGCTATGAATGGACGGGAACCGCGTTAGAGGAATTACAAGCTGGAGGGCAAACCTTTGCTATTTTTGCTTTGGGTGTAATTCTTGTGTTTTTGGTACTTTCTGCCCAATATGAAAGTTATATTGATCCGTTGATTATTATGATTACCGTACCCCTGGCAATTTTAGGGGCTTTGATCGGTCAATCTTTACGCGGTTTGCAAAATGATGTCTATTGTCAAATTGGGTTGGTGATGTTAATTGGTTTGGCATCTAAAAACGCGATTTTGATTGTAGAATTTGCTAATCAAGCACGACAAGAGGGATTATCAATTACGGAATCGGCTATTAAGGCGGGTGAAGAACGGTTACGCCCAATTTTGATGACCGCGTGTTCTAGTTTGATGGGTTTTTATCCTTTAGTCATCGCAACGGGCGCCGGTGCTGCGAGTCGTAATTCTTTGGGTACGGTGGTGTTTTGGGGAATGGTGGCTTCTACGTTTTTAACTTTGTTAATTGTACCTAATCTTTATATTGTGATTAAGACTATTGAACAGTGGTTTTTGGATGGGGATAAACCGAAGAAGCCGAAACCGAAACCGAGTAAACCTAAATATGATTTGATTAATGATTTTGTCGCGTGGGTACGGAATTTAACTCATAAAAAAAAGAAAGTTTCTGGAATTGCTGCTGATGAGTCTTCTGTCAAAGATATTGACTCCCCTCATAGTGACACTCCTCATTTAGATACTCGGCAAGAAGAGCGCGATACGCCCTCTACTCCTGTTTGTTCCTCTTCGGAAGAGCAGCAGTCCCAAAAACCGATGTCACCGGAGCAATAAGAAATAAGAGTAGCTTGGGTGGAACACAGCAAGGGAGTCGCCCTCGAAGTCACAATTGTTTTCCACCCAACCTCATAATATTACGCATATCAATATATTTTATCTGAAAATTACGAGAGCTTCCTATTAAGAAATGTAAGGATTCCGTTTTTTTTTCTCAACCCTTGTTAATCTCAAAGTACAGGGAATTTCTCTCGATTTTATCATCAAAATTCATGGATGTTTACAAGGAAAGAGAAAACTTAATAAAACTTAACATATCGTTAATTATGTTAAAGGAGGGGAAGACGGATGAATCTGCGACTAATTGGTTTTGGGAGTGTTGTATCGGCCATTATCGGTGGTTGTTTGGGGTTTTCTATGGCGGATTTGGCTTATACCAGTAATCCTAGTCAAATTACGAATCCTATTGAAGAGAAATATCAGAGACTTGATTATAACTGGGTTTATATTGGGGTAGTTTCTGGATTTGTTATCGGTATGGGACAAGAAATGGTGCGAGAATTGAAAAAGGATGCTGACAATGAGGAGAATGCGTCGGAAAAATCTCATCTGAATAATCATAAATTTAGTTAAGTTTCTGGATAAAAAAAAGGGCGAAAATCCTTTATTGGTATCGGTTTTACCTCGAAAAAACGAAATAATTTAAAACATTGATCGGTATGGTTTGAGGTATTTTCCTTACCGGGCATGGGTTTTAACCCTATTTACCGCGAAAAGTTTGTCTTGGCTCCCCCTAACACATAGAAAGCGAGAAATACAAAAAAGACTCGATCGCGACGGATCAAGCCTTGTTAAGGTTAAATTCAACTCAGATATTGAAACTTAAGGATATGAATCACTGTCAAAAGCAGTATTTGAATATACCTAAAAGCCTGTTGAATTTAGTAGCGATTACGGCCACCATAAGAGTTACCACCTCGATTACCACCATAACCACCACCACGATCTTCTTTAGGTTTAGCTTTATTCACCTTTAGATCACGCCCCATCCATTCTGCACCATCGAGGGCTTCAATCGCGGCCACTTCTTCTGCTTCTGATGACATTTCGACAAAGGCAAATCCACGTAAACGTCCTGTCTCACGATCTGTGGGTAGTTGAACACGTTTAACTGATCCGTATTCTGCAAAGACGCTCGTGAGGGCATCTTGTGTTACTTGGTAGGAAAGGTTGCCTACATAAATAGACATGAGATATCTCCAAAATCCGATAAGTGTATAGATTGAGATTTCGGAGAGAAGCTTGCCAATACCAAAAGGGAAATACCTATTAATAATAAAAACAAACACTACTAACCGAACCCCGCTCATAATCTTTTATAGTATCATAGCAAAACGAAAAGAGCTAGAGGGAAAAAATAAACTTCTCAAAATTTAATATTTGTGAAAAATTGGGTAACTGGTATGGGAGTTTAGGATAATGATCCCTTTAGCTTGTCCAAATTTCCTGAACAATTAGTTTTATCTATACAGCACTTCCTTGATATAGCACAGACACGGGAGGCGTTCAATCCTTGCTAGAAAAGTGTTTTCTCTCTTCAGATCTATGTTATTTTCATGGGAAATAGGATTGCTATAAGAAGGTTTTTCACCTTATTAACTCGGAAAACTTGGTCTTTGATCGGGTGAGATGAAGCTCAATATAATAAGTGTCATCAAAAACACGATCACGAGCCATTCCCCCACCCGATCAGCGTAATCAATCAAATATTAAACTGGATAAATGCAGATTCAATGCTTAATGTTTTTCTGGGGAAATGCTAAGCTAAAGTAATTATTGTGTTAGTCTCATCACTGAAGAATGCGGAGAAGAAACTATGAATGAAAAGTTAGCTGTTATGTTGGGGGAATTACAAGCACAAATATATTGGTTACATGATGCTGAGGAGTTTACCGAATTAGCCAATGCCGCTGCGACTATCTATATAAAACTTGGTTATAGTCAGCAGCAGTCGGAAATCGCGGGTAAATTAATCAGTGAAGCCTATCAATTAGCTGATGATGCTGATTTAGCTTATAAAGCGGGTGATTATAATAGAGAAATGCACTTTTATTATGAGGTAAAAGATAAATTTACGGCAGTTGAAATTACATTAGATTATCAAAATAGTATTGCTATCCATCAAATGCAATGGTGGCGGAACTTTCGACATAAACAGAAATTAAAAATCATCCTAAATTTGTTTTTACAAAATTTAAAATCTGTGGGTTTTGTTCATTTATTTACTGCGATTAAACTGACATATTTTCTTATGGAAATAGGCAGAGTTCACAAACAGCGTGATATAGAAACTACCAAATATAATGCGATCAAATATTGGGAAGAATTACTGAAAACTAAACCCCAACAATACCCTTATCTTGGGTAAACTTTTTTCGGCAAAATGTGTTTTGCTTGTCAATAGCCTGAAAAAAATGCGATCGCGCCAGAGACAACCAGGACGCGATCGCCCACAAGCCATTTATTTTTCTCTGTCTAGCAAGGGTTTCCTGGGGATTAACGGTGGAAAAATTGTTTCAGTTTCGATAATTTGAGTCAAGTTAACAGTAGTTTGGGTTGTCAGCGGGGTTGACATCACGACAAAATCGGAATTCCCTTCATACCCTACCCTAAAGCCACATTAATCATAATTTAGGGATTGACAAAACAACCTAAGTATAAGTCAAAGAAAAATTGGTATTATTACTAAATTAATCAGGGGTAGAAGTTTAATTCGCGATCGTCGATATAATTATGTAACAATATCTCAAGTAAAACTATGTTAACAATTCCGGGGTATATTAACATCACAAAAATTTATGAAAGCGCGAACTCCATTGTTTGCCGATCTCAGAGATTGAGTGATAACCAGACAGTGATTCTGAAGCGACTCAAAGGCGAGTATCCCACACCTGAACAAATTACTCGCTACAAACTCGAATATGAAATTACCCGTAACCTCACCCTGGAGGGAACGATCAGAGCCTATGGTTTAGAAAAGGATCAAAATAGCCTAGTAATGATTTTAGAGGACTTTGGAGGAGAGTCCTTAAAAATGTTAATAACTCAGCGAAAAATCCTCATAGATGAATTTTTAAATATCGCAATTAAAGTCGCAGAAATATTAGGGACTATTCACCAACAGAATATTATTCATAAAGATATTAACTCGGCAAATATTCTTTATAATCCTAGCACACAACAAGTTAAAATTATAGACTTTGGTATTTCTACCGTCTTATCACGGGAAATACAAAGCTTTCGTAATCCCAATGTTTTAGAAGGCACTCTTGCTTATATGTCGCCGGAGCAAACCGGTAGAATGAATAGCGCGATCGATTATCGTACAGATTTTTATTCCCTGGGTGTAACATTCTATGAACTTTTAACAAATCGACTTCCCTTTGATGTTATTGATCCGATGGAATTAGTTCACTGTCATATTGCTAAACTACCACCCCACCCTTGCCAAATCAATCCAGAAATTCCTCAAACTCTTTCTGATATTGTACTGAAGTTAATGGCAAAAACCGCCGAAGAAAGATATCAAAGTGCTTGGGGACTAAAAGCCGATTTAGAAGAATGTTTACACCAATTACAAACTCATCAAAAAGTTGTTGTCTTTCCTTTAGGTGAGCAAGACATCTCAGAAAGATTTCAAATACCTCAAAAACTTTATGGTAGAGAGAGAGACATTGAAACATTAGTCACCGCGTTTGATCGAATAAGTCAAGGCAAAAGTGAAATGATGTTAGTTGCGGGTTATTCAGGAATTGGTAAGTCAGCCCTAGTGCAGGAAATTTATAAACCAATTACGGAAAAACGGGGTTATTTTATATCAGGTAAATTTGATCAATTTCAAAGAAATATTCCTTACAGTGGCCTGATTCAAGCCTTTAAAGAATTGATCGGACAGATTTTAACTGAACCCGCAGAACAAATCGCGATTTGGAAAGAAAAAATTATCACGTCTCTTGGTATCAATGCTCAAGTAATTATAGATGTGATTCCCGAAGTAGAACTTATTATTGGAAAACAATCTCCTGTGTCAAAAGTGGGAGCAAGAGAAGCCCAAAATCGCTTTAACTTAGTCTTTCAAAACTTCATTAATGTTTTTACCAATCCCAAACATCCATTAGTGATTTTTCTGGATGATTTGCAGTGGGTTGAATCAGCATCTTTAAAAATGATTGAACTGCTAATAACAGCACCGGATAGTCAATATCTGCTCCTGATACTCGCCTATCGTAATAACGAAGTTAGTCCGGCTCATCCATTGATGTTAACCCTTGATAGCCTCAGAAAAACGGGGACAATTATCCAAAATATTACTCTCGGTCCTTTAGAATTAGCTACCGTTAATCAATTAATCGCCGAAACTCTTAAATGTTCCTCGGAAAAAGCTCAAGACTTAGCAGAATTAGTTTATGAAAAAACTCAAGAAAATCCTTTTTTTATGAACGAATTTTTTAAGTCTCTTTATAGAGAAAACTTACTTAACTTTGATGTTACACGAGGCGAGTGGCAATGGAATTTAGAACAGATTAAAATTGTACCTATTTCTGACAATGTAGTGGAGTTAATGGCGAGTAAAATTCAGAAATTATCACAAGAAACACAGAATATTTTAAAATTAGCCGCGTGTATTGGCAATAAATTTAGTTTAAAAACATTGTTAGTGGTGGGTAAAATGACATTTGTAGAAATAATAAATGCACTGTGGAAAGCCGTGAAAGAGGGTTTAATCTTACCAATAGACAATGATTATAAATTATTGCTTATCGACACATTTGATGAATCAAAAATAGTCTATAAATTTGTCCATGATCGAGTACAACAAGCCGCGTATTCCCTTATCCCAGAAAATCAGAAACAAGCCTTTCATTTAGAAATTGGTCAATTACTACTTAAGGATACTCTTTTAGAAGAGCAAGAGGAAAAAATATTTGATATTGTCAATCAAATTAATGGTGGAATTTCCTTAATAGATAACCAGCAAGAGCGAGAGCAAATTGCTAAATTAAATCTGATCGCGGGCAAAAAAGCCAAAGCAGCCACCGCCTATCAAACTGCCTATATATATCTCAGGCAAGGCTTAGAATTATTAGGGGCAGATAGATGGCAATTTCAGTATCTTCTTTGCTTTGAGTTGTATGTGGAAGCCGCCGAATTGGGATACTTATGTGGTGATTTTTACGAGATGGATAGATTGGTTAATGTTGTGCTAGAAAAAGCGAACACACTACCGGATAAGGTGAAAGTTTATCAAGTTAAGATCGCGTCTTTAATAACTCAAAATAAACTAATGGATGCGATTAATACAGGGTTGACTGTACTCAAAATGTTAGGCATACATTTTCCTAAAAAAACCACGAATTTAGATATTTTTCTCAGTCTCATGGAGCTAAAGTTTGCCTTAATAGGAAAGAGTATTGAAGATTTAATTAATCAGCCGCCCATGACTGATCCGAATAAACTCGCGGCAATAGGGATTATTTTAAGTATTAATTCCGTTGTCTATAATGTGGCTCCTAAATTATTACCAGTGATAATTTTAAAATCAGTTCATTTGTCAGTTAAATATGGTAATTTTTCTTTATCCCCAATCATGTATGCCTCCTATGGATCGAGTCTCTGTGGTGTCTTAGGGGACATCAAATTAGGTGTTAAATTTGGTAACTTAGCTTTAAATTTGTTGGATAAAATAAACAATAGACAAGCAGTATCTAAGACTGTTTATATCGTTAATTCTTTAATTAAACACTTTCATGAACACGGAAAGCACACATTAGAAGCTTTTCGAGAAAATTACTCTCATTGTATCGAAACAGGTGATTTAGAATACGCGGGCTATTGTGCCAATCTTTACTGTTATTATTCTTATTGCATTGGAGAAAGATTGGCTGTTGTGGAAAAGGAAGGGGCTAAATATAGTAATGCTCTACAGAAATTAAAGCAAACACGGAAATTTAATAATATTAATCTTAATCGCCAGATGGTTTTAAATTTGATGGGGTACTCCGATGATCCTTGTTGTTTAATTGGTGAAGCTTATCATGAGTTAGAAAGATTACCCCTCGATATTCAGGCAAACGATCGCTATGTTATTTTTAATTTATATTTGAATAAAATGATACTTTTTTATCTGTTTGAAAATAGTGATAAAGCCTTAGAATATGGGGTTCTTGCGGCGAATTATGTAGATAGTGTAACGGGGACTATGTTAATTCCAATTTTTTATTTATATGATTGTTTAATTTTATTAAATATATATAATGCTGCATCTAAACTGGAAAAGAGAAAGATTGTAGAGAAGGTGAAAAAGTATCAAAAAAAGATGAAAAATTTAGCATTTTATGGAGCAATGAATTATCTGCATAAATTTTATATGGTGCAAGCTGAATTACATCGAGTTTTCGGTGAAAAAATGAAAGCTATGGATTGTTATGATCGGGCGATCGCGCTGGCGAAGGAAAACGAATATATTAATGAAGAAGCTTTAGGGAATGAGCTCGCGGCTAAGTTTTATTTAGAGAGAGGAAAAGACGCGATCGCGAGAGTCTATATGCAACAGGCTCGCTATTGCTATCAGCACTGGGGAGCTATGGCAAAAGTGAATGATTTAGAGGCACGATATCCCCAACTATTACAGAAGTTGGAACCCACGACAACAGGTATAACTTCCATTGATACATCTATGACAAGTACCAGTGGAAAAGGGGGTAGTGAAGCACTAGATTTGGGAACAGTAATTAAAGCATCACAAACCCTTTCAGGCGAAATTTTACTCGATAAATTACTGGCACAATTAATGAAAATTCTCATCGAGAATGCTGGCGCACAAAAAGGCTCATTAATTTTAGAAAACCAAGGAAATTTACTCATCGAAGCAGAATGCTCTGGGGAAGATGATAGCATTAAACTGTTGCAGTCAGTTCCTATTGAGAATAGTGAGACGGTTTCACCTGCGATTATTAATTACGTTGCCCGTACCTTAGAAAATGTCGTATTAAATAATGCCACTCGTGAGGGTAAATTTACCAACGATTCCTACATTCAAAGACATCAGCCGAAGTCAGTTATCTGTATTCCTCTGATTAATCAAGGAAAACTCAGTGGTATTTTATATTTAGAAAACAATTTAACCACAGGAGCATTTACTTCTGACAGATTAGCGGTTTTAACACTATTATCTTCTCAAGCCGCGATCTCGATTGAAAATGCCAAACTTTACTCAGAAGTACGCGAAAAGGAGAGAAGACTCGCTCAATTTTTAGAAGCAATGCCAGTAGGTGTAGGGGTAATTGATGTCATTGGCAAACCACAATATATCAATCGCATCGCGGAGGAATTACTCGGCAAAGGAGTCGCATCAGAAATCACCGCGGAAAAAATAGCAGATACTTATCAAATCTATTATGCGGGGACAAATCAAATCTATCCCTCGGATCAATTATCCGTTGTGCGAGCCCTAAAAGGAGAAGAGACAATCATTGATAATATCGAAATTCATCAAGGTGATAAGATTATCCCCATTGAAAGTAGGGGTACGCCTATTTATGATGAAAAAGGCAATATTGCTTATGCCATTGTAGCTTTTCAAGATATTACGGAGCGAAAACGGGCAGAAGCAGAGCGAGAAAAGTTTACCTCGGAATTATTTGAACTTAACCAAGCTTATGCGCGCTTTGTCCCCCGTGAATTTCTGCACTTTTTAAACAAGGAAAGTATTGTTGATGTAAAGTTAGGTGATCAGGTGGAAAAAGAAATGTCTGTTTTATTTTCAGACATTCGTAATTTCACGACTCTTTCCGAAATGATGACACCAGAAGAGAATTTTAGATTTATCAATTCTTATCTCAGTCGCATGGAGCCAGCAATTATTGAAAATAATGGCTTTATTGATAAATATATTGGTGATGCAATTATGGCTTTATTTCCGGGTAGTGCTGATGATGCAGTTAAAGCGGGAATTGCTATGCTGCATCGACTTCCCGAATATAATCAAAATCGCGCTAAATTAGGCTATATTCCCATTAAAAATGGTATTGGTATTAATACTGGTTCTCTGATGTTGGGTACTGTGGGCGGACAAAATCGTATGGATGGTACTGTGATTAGTGATGCGGTTAATTTAGCTTCTCGCATTGAAGGATTGACTAAAAATTATGGTGTTTCGATGTTAATTGCACATAATACTTTTGCCAATTTACAAAATCCTAACGCTTATGGGATTCGTATGATTGATACGGTGCAGGTTAAGGGTAAATCCGAGTTGGTAACAGTTTATGAAGTATTTGATGCGGATTTACCAGAAGTAAGGGAGGGCAAATTCGCGACTTCCCAGATATTTTTAGAGGCTTTATCGTTAATTAATTTGCAGCAATTTCGGGAGGCCTCAATTTTATTTCAGGATTGTTTAGAGCGTAATCCGGGTGATACAGTAGCGCGAATTTATCTGGAAAGATGCCAAAATCATAATTAATTTTGATGGAGTTGTTATTGTGTAAAAAATCTGTGTTTATCGCGGTTTTTACAAAGATGGAATATGCAAAAAAACAGTGTTGTTAAGCTTTTTCAGTTTAAATCTATACCTCATCGATCCAAGAAATGCTATATGTTGGGTTCGTATATCGCCTAGGGAGACGGCTATGCCGTGTCCCTACCGTCTTTGATAACCGCGGGAACTGCTGTCTTATCTTGGTGTCCTCTGTGCCTTTGTGGTTCAGAAAAAAAGCGAAAATAATACTATTAAGAAATGGTGTATATAGCACTTCTTGGATAGATGAGGTATTCATTTAAACTTGAAATGCTTGACAAAACTGGGTTTTGGCATACTCCATCTTTGTGAGAACCGCTATAGTAAAAGTGTTGGGTTTCGCCTTCGCTCAACCCAACCTACTATAACTGTGCCTTTTGGGTTCAGAAAAAAAGCGAAAATAATACTATTAAGAAATGGTGTATAGTAAAAGTGTTGGGTTTCGCTTTCGCTCAACCCAAGCTACTATTTATTGCGCGGTTTGGAAGATCATTTCTTGGAAATGAATCGCTTCTGTGCGAGGATCACAATGGGTTACTTTTACTTCAAAACGATCGCCTAATTGCACTTGGCGATTAAAACGCATTGCTAATTCTAACCCTAATTCTTCTAACAATATTAACCCCATATTTCCGTCTTCCCTTAACCAACGCAACATGATGGCTTCCCATACTTGATCGGTGTTACGCCGTAAATATTCTAATCCCCAATAACGATTTGTTTGACGCTCCACATTCGAGGCTTCCTTCACCGCGACACTCAAACTCATTACCACTTCCTGCATTTGTTCATAGGAAAATGGTAATTCATCCTTTCGTAAATGGGCTTTAATTTGAAAATGTGTTAAAAGATCCGCATAACGACGAATGGGTGATGTTACTTGGGTATAGGATTCTAACCCTAATCCCGCGTGACGCAGAGCCGTTAACCCGATTTCCGATCGCGGCATACAGCGACGCATAGCACAGGAGCGCACGGGACCTGGGGGTAAAATTAATAATTCTTCATCACTGGGTAATTCCGGTTGCGGTTGAGAACGGAAGGGAACTGCTAAATTATTTTGATGACAATAATCCGCGGCTACTTCTCCGGCTAGGATCATCATTTCCGCGACTAATTGACGCGCAAGGGAATCATCAATCACATAAATATTAATGTCATCTCCTTGCACTTTAATCACGGATTCGGGCATAAATATACTTATTGATCCTTGGGATTGTCGCCATTCTTGACGGCGTTTTGCCCAAAGCGCGATCGCGTGTATTTCCGGTTCCGCTTGTACCCCTAATTGCAACATCTCATCGACATCCTCATAGGTGAGGCGATAAGTCGGTTTAATGTGCGTCGTATGAATGCTATAATCTTTGAAGGCTCCTCTTTCATCCAAAATCACACTAAAACTGAGGGCACAACAAATTTTACCTTGAATTAAACTCATCGGCCCCGTTGCTAATTCTGGGGGAAACATGGGAATCATTCCCGTCGGTAAATATACCGTTGTTGTCCGACGGCGAGCTTCTAAATCTAATTCATCTCCAGGCTCTAATAAACGAGTCGGATCGGCAATATGTATCCAGAGACGTTGATCGCCATTCTCTAAAAATTCTAAGCTTAAACCATCATCAATTTCAGTCGTACTCTCATCGTCAATGGTATAGACTTTGAGACGGGTAAGATCGAGACGATGGGCTGCATCAAGATCGGGGGGAGGAGATTCGAGACAACGGTGAGCCACTTCCAATACCTTAGCGGAGAAGTTAATGGGTATCTGGCTCCGCCGCAGAAATAAGTTTTCGTGCGGACTCCACAAACCCAGATCGACTAATAATTGAAACGCGCCTTCTGGAGTTTCTGGGCGCCCCAAGGTGGCTAAGGTTTCCAACGCGGGGGTGCGATGGTTGGCTTCTTCACCTTGAATGGCAAACCGCTCCAGAGAATCTAAACGGGAACGATCGCTGTTTTGCCATTCTACCGTTTCTCCCGACAATTGTAGCCTAACACGCTGCCAAAATCCTTCTAATTCTTCTTGACGTTGTTTTTCTACTTCTTGCTGGTGTTTAATTTCCGCGACTAAGGCGGAGGAACGCGGTTCGTAACGATCGCCTTTTTGCTTGAAATAAAGTTTATCACTAGACAATAAAACATAGGCCGCGTAACACTGGGATGGGCTTTTTTCCGAAAATAATAATAAGGCTAATTCCCCCGGATCAACTGTTTCTCCGTCTAATAATTCCCACGCGACTTCTAAACTAGAAGGATCGGCATAAACTTCTACTTCTTTGAGAAAACCTGAAATATCACTTGGTTTGAAAGAGGCGCCTGTTACTTCATAACTAATCTGTCTGGGTGGTATGCTATGAGATTGACCCATTGCATCAATAACTACCCAGTTCTTTTTACCATCAGGTCTGTCTGCTACGGCTAAACGGCGATCACCATGCAGTCTAAATTCGACTAAAGTTCCCTTCTCCACCAGCGGTTTTGGATTTTGGATTATAAATTTTGAATACAGAATTTTTTGACTTCAGATTTTAGATTTTGAATTTCATTATTGATCATGTCAGTATAACTAACCTCAATCCAAAATCTAAAATCCAAAATCTAAAAGAGGATTAACCTTCTTCATTAACGAAGGGTAATAACGCGACGAGTCTAGCGCGTTTGATGCCTTGGGTAAGATCACGTTGTTGTTTGGAGGTTAATCCGGTAATACGACGTGGGAGAATTTTACCCCGTTCTGTGATGTATTTTTTCAGTAATTCTACATCTTTGTAATCAATGGGTTCTCCGGGTTTAATGGGAGATACACGACGACGAAAGTAAGTCATAAGTCTATTGTCGGTAATGGGTGAGAGGTAATAAGTAATGGGTAATCGTGATGGGGTTAAACCCATAATTTATTATGGGGCTTTCCCGTGGACTCTTACTTAATTTCCTTATGAACGGTATGCTTATTGCAATGGGGACAGAACTTTTTCAGTTCTAAGCGAGCCGTCGTGTTGCGACGGTTTTTGGTAGTTGTGTACCGGGAAACGCCGTTAGAACGTTTGTTGGAGTTACTACGGCACTCGGTACACTCTAGGGTGATAATGACACGGACACCTTTAGCCATAATTATTAAAAGGCTTCGACTAAATTAAACGCAATTTCTTATCTTCTCACATTGCGTTGCACTTGGTCAAGGAGTTTTCTGACTTTAATATCGAGGGAGTAACCGCGGGTTGTGCCGATAATGATGGTATCACCGATACGATCGTGGAAGGTTTGGCGATAGCGTCCGGTATCGCCGATGGCTACGATCGCGTCTCCTCCGAGGGGGACTAGCAGAATCAGGATCGACGCGTTACCGGAGGTAATGGCATTGAGGCCGAGAATCGCGATCGCGGTAAAGAATCCGAGTAAACCTTCTCGTTTACAAAGTTCTTGGAAGCCGGGGGTACGGTTAAATCGGGTATCAACGACACGCATATTTAATGCCCAACGTCCGACACTTTGGCCTTGATTTTTGAACGCGAGGGCGATTCTGAGAGCAAACCAGAATATCAGAAAGAAGATGAATTGAAGTATGGTATTTCCTGAGAGCGGTAAGGTGAGTAACCAAACAATTAATGTATCTATGGTAAAGGCTCCAAAACGCCGTTCCATTGGTACTTTTGGGGGCAGGGGGATAAGTGAACTCATAGTGATGAAACTCTGTGAATAGGGGGGATAATTTAAGAATTAATCTATAATTCTTTATTATAATCCTTGGTAGGGTGAAAGATAACCTGGTTTTTTCGGTGTGGGGAAGTGCGATTTTTTTTACCGCAGATAAACGCAGATAAACACAGATATGCAGACATCAGAAGACCGGGCGGTTGAAACCGCGTCTACACAGACGAAACCCGCGATCGCGGGTTGAATTTCGCCCGTAGGGGCGAATGGCATTCGCCCAATCAATCGCCCAATCAATCTAAGCATAAAATATACAATTAATTTTGTCTAGGTACTTATGGTGAGAAATTGCGATCGCGATATTGAACTTAATTTAGTTGATGTTGGTGCTTGTCAACCTGAATTATTAGCCAGTATAGAAAAAGAAGGTATTTTGTTATGATTGAGCGCGATCAACACAGAGGGTTATAACAAAAATCGGCGTTTATCTGTATAGGGCTATTTACCATTTTGTTTGTTACTAGATAGCAAATCATTCCTACAGATTTGTAGGGGTAGTGCCCCCGTGCCTACCCCGATATGACGGGGCAACCATGAGCAATCGGGGCAACCACGGGGGGATTGCCCCTACCTTAATTGTACAACTCATTTTAGACTTGCCAGATATTGCTTAATTAGAGGTGATAACCAGAAACCTTGATCATTTTTTTCGACAAAAAAACGCCGTTGTAATGATTGTAATACATTGACTAATTCTAAGTTTAAATTGGGTTGTTGTTCCCTCAATGTTGCCAGTTTTACTGGTTGATTTTCCTTTGTGGTACAGGCATCTTGCCTGTGGAGTGTGGTACAGGCATCTTGCCTGTGGAGTGTGGTACAGGCATCTTGCCTGTGGAGTATCGACAATATTTGTTTTTCTGTGTCAGATACGCGATCGTACTGTTGTCGTAAAATATCTTTGACATCTTCGGGTAATAAGAGGGTATCATTTTGTAATAAATCGGTGAGGCTTACTCCTAATTCGGTAATGAGAGTCGCGATACTTTTTAACCAGAATGGGTTGACTCGATGATCGCGCTTTGTGGGATTAATGAGGTTAATGAGTGTATCGGAGTCGTCTTCGATGTCTAAGCCTTGTGATCGGAGAAACGCGATCGCGGCTTGGGTGTCGAAACCTTGAAGAGAGAGGTTATGTAAGGGGGTATTTGGGTGGGGAACTTGGGCTACTTCACGGGGTAATTCCCAACCGATGAGGAGTAAACAACTTTGATGGGATAAGTCTTTAATTTGTTTGAAAAAGGTGCGATAATCTTCATAAGTGGGTTCATATTGACCGGCGAGTTTTCCACGAGAAAAAAGGGAATGAATGTTATCTAAGATGATGAAACAATGATGTTTTTGTAAGTGTTTGATTAGTTGTGATTGTTGGTTATTATGAGGGGAGAAGTCGATGGAATTTTGCTGTGAAAAGAAGGTGATTAAGTCGGTTTGGAGTTGAGGGAGAGTTGGGGGTGTTTCCAGGTTTCGCCAAATTACATAGTCAAATTCATTTTTGATTTGTTGGACGAGTTGAGTCGCGAGGGTGGTTTTGCCGATTCCGCTCATGCCCGCGATCGTGACTAGGTGGGAGTTTTCTTGTAAAATCCATGTTTTGAGGGTTTCGAGAGAAAGAGCGCGATCGAGGAAATCACCTAACATCGGCATCTCACTTAAATCGTGATTTGGACTTTCAGGTTTTTTTGTGTTAGATGTTTCTTGATTTGGTGGGTGTGAGTTTGGTATATTTGGTGGGTGTAATGTTTCGCCACAATAATTAACGCAACTTATTTGCACACAGTCTTGTTGTGGTGCAAAATTTTGGGAAAATATGGAGATTTGCAACCTCTCCATTGCGGCTCTCAAATTTGATTTACTAACATCTTCACCTAACTCTTCTGAAAGAATTTGCCATAGTTGCGATCCGACTTGCCTAACACTACTTTCAGAGCAGTCAAAGTCTTTGGCTATGTGCTTGTATGTCTCCCGTTGTAGAGTTCCTCGGAGTACCGCTTCTTGTAAGTCGTCGAGGTGTTGGCCGGTTTTCTCGAAGACTATCTTATCAGCAAAATGTAACATTTCTTTAAGATTCATCGGGTCAGGGAGATGGGAGCGTTTTGTGTATTATAGCTCACATTTGGGAACAGTTTAATACATTTTTCTACATTTTTGCACAAAAGTAGATGAAATTGCTCCGATGAGGGGGCAGACAGGGGGACAAAGTTGAACATTTTGGGGCTAGACAAAGGTATTTACTATAAGTAATCATAGAAAATTAAATCTCCCATCTAAATCTAAATGAGATCGTCTAACGGGCTTTCGCAGACTTTACTACTCAAGATTTAGGGTGTTATCCAGTTTAATACATTATTTTTCTTAGGAGGGACTATGAACCGTGATGACAAATCTTCAATTTCCACTGTTGGTGATTGTGGTTGGTGGAAACGTGATTCATTGAATCAAGATTATGTGAATGCGGCCACACAGGAACAGTGCCAATCCTCTTGTTCGTCAGGTAACGGAGGATGTACTGGTAAGATTGATCTTCGGAAAATCCGTAGAGTGATTCGCTAGATTGAGCAGAATTTTAGGAACATTGTGGTGAGGAAGGATATGAAAGTTGACACAACATGGATTCCACGTTTCACTCCAGCGCCAGATCCGAAAAAGACTCTAGCCGATCAGAGTTTAGTTCTACGTTGGTTTAACTTTCCCCCTTACCATGATGAGCCTAAAATATGGCATCTTTCTGCTACTCTCAAAGCTGCGGATGTAAAAATAGAAATTAGTCCAGAAGATGGCGATACAGCTGAAGTTGCTGGTGGTTCATCACTTCAGCTTGATAGAGCATTGGCTAAATTGGCGGGTGAGTCTGTTGAACGATATGCTACAACTCGGAACTTAAGTGTTGAATGTGGGGAGTTAAATTCTTGGAATAATTTAAAAGTTTCTGGACTAAAATCTCTCGATCCGGTAGAACTCCCAATTGGCGATGAATCTCAGCGAAAATATCGACGCGATCAGAAAGTAGCATGGTTACAAGGAATTGACTTACGGTCATGGGAAACTACTTATATTCCAGCGCAATTAATATTTGTTCCTCATGTCTTTCTTGAAAATGAGGCAGTTTGGAGATCTCCTATATCCACGGGAGCCGCTGCACATTCTTCCCTAGAAGGCGCCTTATATGCCGGACTTTGCGAAGTAATTGAACGAGATGCTTTTCAAGTTGCTTGGCTTCGGCAGTTAAAGTTAACTCATCTTAAAATTCCGACAGGGGATACACAGGTTCACCAAATGCTGATGAAATTGCTCGCACTTAGCAAACGCTATCACTTGCGATGCGAGCTATATCAAATTCCTTGCTCATTACCACTAACTGTATGTATGGCGATTATTTGGGATGATACCGGAATAGGACCACCCTGTGCAGTTGCGGCAAAGTGTTCGCCATCTTTAGTAACGGCTTGTCTTGGAGCAGTAGAAGAGGCGTATCAAATGCGCTCTTGGTTGCGTCGATTACTTGATACATCTGGAGCATCTCTTAAATCAAAATCACTCAATACTCTTAGAGATCGTGCTAGACATTGGTTGACAACTGAAGCCGCGCAAGTTCTTGCTAATTGGATTCAACAAGCAAACCAGAAGTCCTCGACTGTTGGAGTCGAAAGATTACTTACACTTTCAGAACTAATCGATGCCGTAACTCAGGATGGAGGAAGTCCTTATGCGGTTGATTTAACGCCTAGACTGCCAACCAGCATACAAAAACTTGGCTGGTACAGCATAAAGATAGTAGTTCCTCAATATCAGCCTTTAAATCTTACAGAAGAAATGGAGGATTTCGCATTGGAGAGACTAGACAATGCTGAAACTCGCTTAGGTGTTGAAGCCTTAATTTCAGTCGGGCAACGTCATCAATACCCTCATCCGTTCTTGTAATTCCATCATATAGAAGATATGAACTTTAAAAAAATTTTAGATTCTGAGAATATATCTCAAGACGATCTACTAGGAGAAAGTATTACTGTTGCACGCATATTTGAGGAAGCCACACGAATTGAAAGCATATCTGCATCTAGTGAAGATATGCTTTCAATTCCAGAAGCTTGGACAGCTATCAATCGAAAGATTTATCATCGTCTGCCAAAAGTAGCACTCAACAGTAGCAAAATCATTCAGCGTTCATCAAAGAGCTTGCGTGAAATTTTATTGCAGCGAAATTCTTGTAGGAGATTCAGTTTACAAGCAATCTGTATTGAGGACATAGCATCAATTCTCGATACTGTAGCACGAACCAATGGTGAAAACGAAAACTTACAACGGCGTGTATATCCCTCTGCTGGTATGAGATGGCCTATTGAGTGGTACATAGCTGCAATTAATGTATCTGGCTTAGAGCTGGGAATTTATCATTATAATTCTTTCAATCACTCACTTGAGGTTTTATGTCTTGAAAATCCCTGGCACTCGCTTAAAGATGCGTTTCAGATGCAAGATATTAGCTGTCCTGCCGCTGTCATTATTCTCACTTCTATTTTTCCTAGAAGTTGGGTAAAATACGGTGCTCGTGGTAGCCGGTTTTCTCACATGGAAGCAGGTGCAGCCGGAATGTCTTTTGATCTTGCCGCAACAGAAGTAGAACTCGGGGTTGTTTGGCTTGGTGGGTTTATAGATCATATTGTTGCTGATATTCTTGACTTAAACTGGGAGATGGAACTGGAAGCTCCAACGCTATGTTTGGCAGTTGGGCATCCTTCTTAGATTGATTCAGTTGCTTAAAGAAAATACATAATTACAATATTAGAAAGCCTCTACCCAAACTAAACAGCGAGCACACCACTCAAACTTGCATAGCGAGACAAGAAACCGGATTTCTCCGAGCAATTTTGTCTTTGAACCAAGACTTGATTAAGAAACCCGGTTTCTAACTTTCATGAGAAAAGCCTAGCAAAGAAAAAGCGATCGCGTTTCGCCTTGACAAAACTTGATTCCAAATACTTACAAAAAATAGGGAAACCCCTGCTAGGATAGAATTAAAGAATCAGAATTAAATTATGAAGTACCCAATACATACAGTTTCCAAACCCGTCTCAGGCAGCGAAGTTCAGAAACTCGCCCATGCCTTTAAAAGTGGTGGTTATATTGCCAATGAAGCGGCTTTAGCTTTAGCTGAACGTATTGTTGCTCGTCGTCGTCAGAAGTCTGCTAATGCCCCCCAAAAGTAAGTTTGCTGGAGTTGATTTCTCCGAGCTACCCGTCGAGCAATTGACCCCGGATCTTACCATTTCAGCTCAGGGGTTTCGTTGTCTAAGGGGTGAGTTTGTCACCTACTGGCGACAAGGACGGATTCAGCGAGAGATAGACGCTCGTATCAGTCAATGCTGGATTTTACGGCATGAAGACGCTTTGGCAGGTTATATCACTCTACTGGCGGATAAACTGGAAGTTGATGAACCCATCCTGCTGGACGAGGGTGTTCAATACCGTTCGTTTCCAGCCATCAAGATTGGTTTACTGGCAGTTGATCGACGTGCCAAAGGAGCCGGTAGCCGTCTGGTTGAATGGGCAGTGGAGTACGTTGCCACGGAAGTTTCACCTAAAGTTGGCGTGCGCTTTATGACTGTTGACGCACTCTACGATTCAGATACCACTCCCACCTATAACGCATCTGGCTTTTATGAAAAGTTTGGTTTTCAATTTGCCGATCCTAATGAGTCCTTACCTCCATCTGTACCCTATCGCACTCTGTATCTTGATCTTAAGCCATTGATCGATCTGTTGAGTATCGAATAATATCACTTTGGCAAAAGATCCCGATCTCCTCATCAAAAGAAAGGTCGATCGCGCCTCTTATCGGTTGGGTTCACATCAAGAAACCCAACCTCTTTTTCTACTGACAATATTATCTCGCCAATGTGATTATTGTACCCATAGTATTACCTGATCAAAAGAAAGCCCCAAAAGCCTCAATCAATTACCAAGGATATCCGGGTTGGCCATGAGCACGATCACGTCTGAACCCATCACCAGCGCCTCAATCAATTACGAAAAAGAGCCTGGTTAGCCAAAGGGCACGATCGCGTCTGAACCCATCGCCCGCGCCTCAATCAATTACGAAAAAGAGCCTGGTTCGCAAAAGAGCACGATACGGTCCTTCCATCGTTCTCACATAACTCAAGTAAATTTGATCAAGATGATCGCACTTGCTTAGAGACTCCATCGATCAGCTAAACTAAATGTATATCATCTCAGACAAACGATATGCCTCTGCGCGAACTTTTACCCACCGTTAGTCAACTATCTCATCAAGATAAACTTCGACTCATTCACTTTCTCCTACTTGCAGTTGCCCAAGAAGAAGGATGCAGCCTAGAACCTGCTGAAGATACTCATTGCCAAAATGTACTCCTGAATCAATTAGCATCAACAGCCGCCGTGGTATGGTCTCCACAGGCAGATCCTCAAGGAGTTCAAGCATTATCAGAACTTTTACTTGCCGCCAAGGAATCAGCCAATGCTTGATAGTCAACGATTTTCATTCACAGAGCGAATTGATAGCCTTGGGCGATCAAGTGTCATGCCATATTTGCCCATCACTCTCTCCAACGGCCCTAACTCTATAGAAGTGATGGCATTGTTGGATACCGGTGCAAGTGTCAACGTCCTGCCTTATGAGATTGGTTTACAACTAGGGCTAATATGGGAACAGCAAACCGTTGCTATTCAGTTGAGCGGGAATTTGGCTCACAATGAGGCGCGGGGATTGGTGCTTTCGGGTACAGTTGCTCAGTTTTCGCCTATCTTGCTGGCATTTGCCTGGACTCGATCAACAGATGTGCCTGTAATCCTGGGACACCTCAACTTTTTCGCGGAGTTTAATGTCTGTTTTTTTCGTCACGAATTAGCTTTTGAGATTTGTCTAAGGGAGAAATGAAGAGGTAATACACCGCCATTACCATGCGATCTCCTTACTAAAAGAAAGTTTGATCGCAACTTTCCTGTCGGTTAGATTTCCTCCCTCAAACCAAAATTATCGGCTAATGTAACTTTGGTAAAACGCGATCGTCCTTCAGAAACCAGGTTTCTCAGATAACTCAGTATCGCCACCGAGATTTTGTTTAGAAACCCGGTTTCTCACCCCCACACGATCGCGTCTGAACCCATCACCAGCGCCTCAATCAATTACGAAAAAGAGCCTGGTTCGCAAAAGAGCGCGTCATTACAAGAAAGCACGATCGCGTACCGAAATATAGAATATCCCATCATCTTGCTTAAGTTGTTAGCCCTACAGTTGTGTGACTTAATTCTGCTATTGCCTAACTCAGTATTTCTAGCTCCGAATTACCTGTAAGGTTGGCATCAACTGTAGCTAATTTTAACCCATAGTAAATGGCTGTGGCGACAATAAATCGGTCCGCAGGATCTTGATGGGGGAGTACAATGTGGCGACTTAAAATCGCAATCGCGTGATTCATTTGGGCTTCACGAGTTTCTAGGGTTTTTAAAGCTAAGTTAACCCATGTAACCGGATCGGGCTGTAAAGATATCCGTCCTTTTTCTGCAAGGATGAGCGTCTCCCAAATGGTAATGGGACTTAGCCAAAGTTCAGTATTAAAATCCGCGATCGCGTTTTGCAGTTGTAGAGATAAACGTTTGTCACCCAATAAATACCAAAGCCAAATATGGGTATCGAGTAAAAGTTTCATTCTAAAACCTCCCAGGGTTGGGGGACAGGAGTAATTAAATCTCCTAATATTTCACCACTTCCTTTCATCACCCCAAAAGCAGGTCGTGGGACTTCCGCGGTGGCAGGGTAGATAATTACTAATGCTTTTCCTTCATGGATGACGGTTAAGGGGGTTTTGGTACGTTCGACCTCTATCAATAGAGTCTGGAGGTTTTGGGGTAATTCAGTCGTGGTAATTTGTGTCATTTTTTCACCGTTATCTGTAAATGAGGTTAAGTCCTGATTGTGATAGTTGTGCCAGCGCGATACGGTCTCTTATCGGTTAGCCTCATCTCAACAAACCTAACCTCTTTTTCTACTGACAATATTATCTCGCCAATGTGATTATTGTACGCAGAGTGTTGCCTTATCAAAAGAAAGCCCCAAAAGCCTCAATCAATTACCAAAGAGAGCCTGGTTAGCCAAAGAGCGCGATACCGTCATCAAAACCAAGCCCCAACCCAAAAGTCTACTACCAGGGCTGCGCTCACCTCACCTCATCCAAGTCCCTTCTGACGGTAATTTATAGTAGAATAAGAGAAGATAATCTCACCAAGATGGGACAGAAATTATGACTATTGATATAGAGATTTTTCAAACAGTCGTCAAGATGCCAGACTCTCTCAAAAAAGAGATATTGCATTATGCCAAATATCTACTTGAGAAACACCCCCAAAGTGAATCATCTCAAGAAAAGCAGGAAGAAACTCATGGTTATGGTAGTTGGAGCGGTCAAATATTTATGTCTGATGATTTCGATCAACCCCTCGAAGATTTAAAGGAATATATGTAACATGAAATTCCTTTTAGATACTCATGCTTTTCTTTGGTATTTACTGGGCGATCCCAATCTAGGTAGTAAAGCCAAAGAAGCGATCGATACTAAAACCGATTTGTATTTTAGTATCGCCAGCCTTTGGGAAATTTCCATTAAAATCAATCTGGGTAAACTTCAATTGAATCGACCCTTTGGAGACCTACCCAAAGAATTACAATATCTTAACCTTCAGATTCTACCAATTACATTTGAAGACACTGAGTTTTATCTAAGTCTTCCTCTACATCATCGAGATCCTTTTGAGCGCATATTGGTAGCACAGACGTTTGACGGCGGCTAAAGCCCCATCGCCTATCCGGGGTGCGGGATAGGCGAGAAAAATTCTGTCAATGTTGCCCTTTGCCCCCGAAACCAACCATTTGTTTAAAGGTTACATTCCCCAGGGGCGCTTAGTTGATCACGATCGCGTTTTGGATATTCCCAAATGGCGTGTTAATGATCAATTTAGAGCGCGTTTGCAGCATTTAATTGCCATGCTTTGTCATTCTCAACCTCCTCAACCAAAACCTAGTGATGGGGAATGCCGCGATTGTAAGGTTCCTTCTCCCTACTGTTGGGCCAAAATGGGCAAAGTAACTGGTTTGCCTGCCTAGCTTTGCCATCATTGCAGTTATGTAGCGCGATCGGGCTACATAATTCTATGGGTTCCCAAAAGGTAGGGACACGGCACTGCCGTGTCCTATGGGTTCCCAAAAGGTAGGGACACGGCACTGCCGTGTCCCTACTTCTTCCCTTTGAAATGCTACTCAAGCCGATCAAGCTTGTACTACAACAGACGTGCCACTGACCTCCCATCTGTAACAAATTTTCAGAGATAGATACTCTTCTCAGTTATATTCGAGCCAAAATCTCATCAGTATCAAGCGCGATCGCGCAGAAATTTCTTAATGCTAAACCCCAAAGGAATAAGTATAAATTCTTATTCAATTTTGTGAAAGCAGTCCCGTAGCATAAACCATTAGCACCTTTCTTTTCCATCAAATCTGTAAAAAATCTGGAATTTTCTCTTACCCCCTTCCATGCAGGGTTATCATCATGGCCAAAGAACCACAAAACTAGACCCTGACTTGATCCCCATATCACATCAGAGACGAAAAATATATTAAGAATTATGACGAAAGATTACCAAATGTAATATAAATAAATAAAACTTATAGAAAATACAAAAAGATTAAAATAATCACAGATCCATTTGCTGATATATTCTTGATCAGCCTGCCCGTAGGCAAAGAAGTTAAACAATTGTTAGGAAGCGAGATATGTCCTACGCCCAAACCAAAACTCAGAGCAAGTCTGGGTACCAAGCCGGTGTAAAAGACTATAAACTGACGTATTACACGCCAGATTACACCCCCAAAGATACAGATATTTTGGCGGCTTTCCGTGTCACACCCCAGCCCGGAGTTCCCCCTGAAGAAGCTGGAGCCGCGGTAGCAGCCGAATCTTCCACAGGTACATGGACAACCGTGTGGACTGACCTTTTAACCGACTTGGATCGTTATAAGGGTCGTTGTTATGACATCGAACCCGTTCCTGGTGAAGATAATCAATATATTTGCTTTATTGCCTATCCTCTGGATCTGTTTGAAGAAGGCTCCGTTACCAACCTGTTAACCTCCTTAGTAGGTAACGTGTTTGGTTTCAAAGCGTTGAAGGCTCTGCGTTTAGAAGACCTCCGCATCCCCATCGCGTACATGAAGACCTTCCAAGGCCCTCCTCACGGGATTACCGTTGAGCGCGATAAGTTAAACAAATATGGTCGTCCCTTATTGGGTTGTACGATTAAGCCTAAATTAGGTTTATCTGCCAAAAACTATGGCCGTGCAGTATATGAATGTTTACGCGGTGGTTTAGACTTCACCAAAGACGACGAAAACATTAACTCTCAGCCCTTCATGCGCTGGCGCGATCGCTTCCTGTTCGTTCAAGAAGCTATTGAAAAAGCCCAAGCGGAAACAGGCGAAATCAAAGGTCACTATCTGAACGTGACCGCGCCTACCAGTGAAGAAATGATGGAACGTGCAGAATTTGCGAAAGAAATCGGCACCCCCATCATCATGCACGATTACTTAACAGGTGGTTTTACCGCGAATACCTCTCTCGCGAAATGGTGTCGTCGTAACGGCTTACTGTTACACATTCACCGTGCGATGCACGCGGTAATCGACCGTCAAAAAAATCACGGGATTCACTTCCGCGTATTAGCCAAGTGCTTACGGATGTCTGGTGGAGACCACCTGCACTCCGGTACCGTTGTGGGTAAACTCGAAGGCGACCAAGCTATCACGATGGGCTTTGTCGATCTGATGCGTGAAGATCATATCGAGCAAGATCGTTCTCGCGGTATTTACTTCACCCAAGATTGGGCTTCCATGCCTGGCGTTATGCCCGTGGCTTCCGGTGGTATCCACATTTGGCACATGCCCGCGCTGGTGGAAATCTTCGGCGATGACTCTTGCTTACAATTCGGTGGTGGTACTCTGGGTCACCCCTGGGGTAATGCTCCTGGTGCAACCGCGAACCGTGTTGCTCTGGAAGCTTGTATCCAAGCTCGTAACGAAGGCCGCAACCTGTTCCGTGAAGGTGGCGATGTTATTCGTGAAGCTTGCAAGTGGAGCCCTGAATTGGCGGTTGCTTGCGAACTGTGGAAGGAAATCAAGTTCGAGTTCGAGTCCGTTGATACCGTCTGATGATTTTCTGTTTTGGATTTTGGATTTTGGATGGAAGAGTAGTGTCAAAGAAGAAACAACTTGGACGCGATTCCCAGTCTAAAATCTAAAGTCTAAATTGAAAATCTCAAGGGCTGGGGTCAACGATGGATATCAAACAAGTTGCGAAAGACACAGCAAGGGTGATGGCGAGTTACCTGACTTATCAAGCCGTGCGAACAATTATTAACCAATTAAGCGAAACCAATCCGCCTTTGGCAATTTGGTTAAGTAATTTCTCTAGCTCTGGAAAAATTCAGGATGGAGAGGTTTATTTAAAGGATTTGTTAGAGGTAAATCAAGAGCTCGCGTTTCGTGTAATGACGGTGCGAGATTATCTAGCTGAAGAGGTAACAGAATTTTTACCTGAGATGGTATGCACGGAAATTAAGCAGGGAAATATAGAACATCGCCGTCAACATTTGGAGCGTTTAACGCGACTAAATTGGTCAGACTCCAGCCTCTCCCCAGAAGAGGATATCCAGAACGAAATCAATCTGGATGATCCTGTAACTTAATTGATTTACTTTTTAGCGAGAGAGACAACGATGAGAACTTTACCGAAAGAGCGCCGTTACGAAACCCTTTCTTATTTGCCTCCTTTGAGTGATGCTCAAATTGCGAAGCAACTCCAGTATATTCTGGATCAAGGTTATATTCCTGGCGTAGAATTTAACGAAGATTCTGCTGCTGAAATGCACTATTGGACTCTGTGGAAGTTGCCTCTTTTTGGCGCGAAAACTGTGCAAGAAGTGTTAAGTGAAATTCAAGCTTGCCGCTCGGAAAATTCTAATTGCTACATCCGTGTAATGGGATTTGATAATGTCAAGCAGTGCCAAGTTTTGAGCTTTATCGTGCATAAGCCTACTCAAGGCCGTGGCTGGTAATTAGCTGATTGATATCAAATTTTTGATGTTGAGGCGGGGGTTTTCCTCGCCTTAATTTTTTGTTTTTATTTTAAACCACCAAGGCACTAGGCTACAGAGTGTGGGAAGGTACGCTTTTTTTTCTCTGGACATTTTCTCCTTGAGCAGAAATTTGAACCACAAAGACACAAAGACACAGAGAGTGGGAAGGGACGCGATCGAGCTTTTTTTCCCCTTCACATTTTCCCCAGGCGCAGAAATTTGAACCACAAAGGCACAAAGGCACAGAGAGTGGGATGAGACACGATCGCGCTTCTGATTCCCCTTCACATTTTCCCCAGGAGCAGAAATTTGAACCACAAAGGCACAAAAACACAGAGAGTTGGAAGGAACGTGATCGGGCTTTTTATTCCATTTTACGAATCCTAATCGAGTGAGATGTAATCACAGTAAAAGCACCGATCAATTCCTTCGCGTGTGTGTTCATCCGTGAGAAATAATCTCGGCTTTCTGTTGAGGCGATAATCCTAGTAATCGAATCAGTACCACACCAAAAGTAACAAGTTTTAAACGAAATACCAACTCACCAAAATCTTTATCCGCCGTCAATAATATAGACTCTTCCTGGTTAGCTAAATTGAGAATAATATCATCAGGAATACCCTGTTCCATTTCCGCAACATATCTCACAAAATAACCTTCCTGTCGCAGACGTTCGACAATAGCAAAAGGTAAATTTGCATCAGCCCA
The DNA here is from genome assembly GCA_037440985.1 of Microcoleaceae cyanobacterium bin_387. Taxonomy (GTDB): domain Bacteria; phylum Cyanobacteriota; class Cyanobacteriia; order Cyanobacteriales; family Microcoleaceae; genus JBEDKD01. The sequence continues at coordinate 45,842 of JBBITB010000016.1, read as the reverse complement.
GAAATTCATAATTAACCTGAAAAAATCGGATAAACCACATCGGAGCGCAATGTTTTCGCGGCAAATGATAGGGCAGCTAAAATTCCTTCATTAGTTAGCTGTGGATAAGATTCTAAAAGCTGATCTATTGTTTCACCAGCACCTAAACTTTCTAAAATTAATTCAACGGTAATGCGAGTTCCTGAAATCACAGGTTTACCCATCATTACCTTCGGATCAGATATGACTAATTGTTTCTCTTTTGTCTGCATCGCACTGGCTCCTGTTAACAAGCCTTTGGTTTTTTTATTCTAACATATTACTGGCACGAGAGAATATAAGGGCGGGGAGAGATACACGATCGCGCTTTTTTTACCCTTCACATTGGGCTTTGATAAATAGAGAAATTTGAACCACAAAGACACAGAGAGTGGGAAGGGCGCGATCGCGTTTCTGATTTCCTTGATTAAAGTTTTCAGATAGGGTTAAATAAATCTAAGGGAAAATGACCAAAGGTTCCACTAACCCCATCTTCAAACGCGGATTGACAAGAGACTAAAACACCCCGGTAAGTCCCAATATAACTATCAATATAATAAGACTTTTTCATTGTATTAAATTTTATATAAACTGAACCCTCTACGGGGGCGACAGCATTCGGATCAATTACGTCTTCATAACCCAGTCCCTTTAAATAATTTTGTAAGGCGATAAAACCTTCTTCTTGAGATGAGGCACACACTCCTAACATTTGATAATCTGATGAGTTAACCACCACTCGTAAGGCTTCTTCTATTTTCGCTTTTTCCGCGGCATCTTCCTCTGATTTTATATTGAGACAGGTATAATTTTTTAGGAGTTTTTGTGCTTCTTCTACTGTCAAGCTGGTTTGATTATCTTTAGACATACTTTACACTCTCTCAAAAATATTTATTACCAATTTTGATCCTATCATCAAATTTACATTCTATAACGACAAAGGCACAAAGGACACAGAGGAAAGAAAGTCGATCGCGCTTTGGCTCTTTTCTTCATTACTTCACCTCAAAATGAGACAAATTTACCCCTTTGTGTCTCTGTGTCTTTGTGGTTTAATAAAATTAGCGCGGAGGAAGAGAATTTTTAAAGTCGCGATCGCCATTATATCCAGATAAATCCGCCAATTTGCTTAAAGATTGTACCCCCTCATAGAATTTACCCTTGATTTCCCAAGTCGGAAATCCTTTAATGCCCGCGGTTTGACATAATGAGGTTCGGGAATTTTGCCCTTTGGGATCGCATTCGACGTAATCTAATAACGCGGAGGCTTCTTTACCAAACAAAACTTTTTGTTCGTGACAATGGGGACACCAATAGGCGCCATATTCTTTTACTCCTATTTCGGTTAAATGACGGGCTAAGTTGATTTCGGCTTGTCCTGAAACTGTTTTAACTAGAGGTGGTGCATTACTCGCGACAGTAGGAGTCGGTGATTTGACATTATTATAGACTCCTAATGCTCCGATGGATGTTACCATTACTACGATAAGTCCTGTGAAGAAAAGTTGTCCTATATCTTCCCATTCATGGCCGATTAAGGTGAGAATAAATAGGGCTAGAGAAAAGATCGCGGATGATACGCAATAAATACATATCTCCTTGATTTCAAAGGCCATGATATACATGAGATAACCGCTGAAAATTGGCATCGCGGTTCCCAGGATAAACATCGGGAACCATGTCGATTTTTCGAGGTTCGCTCGCGTTTCTTTATGGGTTTCGCCCTTGAATCCGAGGGGAGCTAAGGCTAAAGTTCCCATTGTTAAATACGCGAATAATCCTAATAAACTTAAGGGTAAAACACCAAAGAGAACCGCGTAATCGCTATTTAATACGCGATCGCAACCTGTCGTCGGACAAACTACAGAACTATTAGTAAATTTCGCGATCGTGAGATAGGTGGTTTCTAAGACACCGATCGCGGCAATTCCCCCAATAATAATGCGAGACCAACGATGAATCCAAGGAGTAGAACTTCGGCGAGTCATAATGATTTTGGATTTTGAGATGGGAAATTTTAGATTTTCGAGGTCGTTTTGCCTAGAGCAGAATGAGTAGGAAGTTTACCATTACTTTCTTCTGTGTGATGATTATGTTCTTCCTCTATTTGAGAAAGAGTCCGGCGAGTTACCTCTACAAATTGACTAACACGAATCGGATCAATGGGTTGATCAATTCGGCCATGACGTTTCAGTGAACTAGAGACAATTACCCCATCGGAGGCTCTAATTAAACGGGGAATATTTTCCCAACTCGCGCCACTACCAATAAATACAGGTGTATCTCCCGCGGCGGCTTTGGCTAATTCTAAATCCTCAAAACTAGGAGGACTTCCGGTTGACCAACCAGATACAATGACACCATCGGCCAAGGCCCGTTCAATGGTTTCTTGTACCGCGGTCATCAAATGGGGACTTCCCAAGGCTCGTCCATGTTTTACTAAGACATCCGCGATAATTTTGACATCCGCGCCTAATTCCCGACGATAGCGTAATAGTTCATGGGCGTGTCCTTCAATTAACCCTTGATCGGTGGCCATTACCCCATTGAGGACATTGACTCGGATAAATTGGGTTTGGGTACAAGCCGCGATCGCGAGGGAACTGTGGGCATCATTGCGTAAGACATTGATGCCAATGGGTAAAGTGACGAGACTGGTGAGACGTTCCACCACTAATGTCATAGCACTAACCACCGCGGGATCTACCCGATCTTTGGAAAAGGGGGCATCGAAAAAATTCTCGACTATAATTCCATTGACACCACCAGAAGCCAAGGCCGTCGCCTCTTGTTCGGCCCGACTAATCACCGCGTTTAGGTTCCCTCCCCAGCGGGGAGACGTAGGGAGAGGTTGTAAATGTACAACCCCAATAATGGGGTTAGCTGTTTTGAATATTTCTTTTAAGTTCACGGGTATACCTTAATACTGCCGATCGCGATCTGCTGATGTAGCAATCCCTTGGGCAGTGTCATTTACGATTAGCAGGATATATTTTAGAATTTTACGGCAGAACTACCTACAGATACAGTCATTTTCATGGACTATGGCACTGGGGGCGGCTTAACTCAAGACTAGCATTGACACTCCCACCCCTTAAGGAGTGGGATTCTTGGCTCTACGACTAACCTTAACCTGTGTAGATTTCTCAACACAAGCCAGAGGATCAGTCTCCCCAAGCTTTTGAGATTCGGCGTGCCCCGCCGTACTTTTTAATCCTAAACCTTTTGCCAAAATATTCTTTGCTGCGTTCAAATCTCGATGTTCAATTAATCCACAACTCGGACATTTATGGGTTCGTGTTGATAGAGATTTCTTTACTCTTTCTCCACACCCAGAACAATCCTGAGATGTGAAATGAGGCGGTACTGACATCACATGAACGCCTCGTATTTTGGCAAAATAATCCACCCAAATTGTGAACATATACCACGCCACATCAGAGATAGATTTGGCTAATTTATGATTCTTCACTAAATTTGACACTTTTAAGTCGACCTAGACTATCACATCGTTAGATGTTACTAACGTCCTTGCCGTTCTTACAGCAAATTCTCGACGTTGCCTACTGACTTTTAAGTGCTTTCTAGCCATCTTATTGATGGCTTTTTTTCTGTTTTTAGAACCTTTCTTTTTTTTCGATACTCGACGTTGCAATCTTTTCAGAGATTTCTCTGATTTTCTCAAGAACCTTGGATTTTCTACTTGATTCCCTTCTGAGTCGGTATAGAAAAACTCTAAACCTAAATCAATCCCCACTGCTTTAAGATTTGGCGATTGTGGTTCTGAACGTTCTACATCTACTAGAAATTGACAGTAAAATCCATCGGCTCTTTTCACAACTCGAACTCGTTTGATTTGTGAAGGTTGATAGAAATTCAAATCACGAGAACCAATAAGTTTAAAACTTCCTGCTTTAAACCCATCAGTGAATGTGATTCTCTTTCTGTCTTCTGCCAGTTTCCATCCCGTTTGTTTATACTCAACGGATCTTCCACGTTTTTTGAACTTGGGAAAACCTTTTTTCCCTGGTTTGCCTTCTTTACAGTTGGCATAAAACCTGGAGATTGCCAACCATGCTCTATCGGCAGATGATTGTCTGGCTTGGGAATTTAATTGGCCTGCCCACTCATAGGATTTGGCAAGAATCGCACAAAGTTTTTGCAGATCGTTTTTGTCAACCCCTTTATTATCCATCCAGTACCGTAAAGCTTTATTACGAACAAAATTGGCAGTACGAATTACTTCGTCGAGCAACTCGTACTGCCAATCTTTTCCTTTTAACTTTGCTTCTAGTACCAACATGGTTTTTTGTTTAGGTTAATGATATGATTTTACACCGATCTCATTGAAAATGCAATACACTCTGACTGCCCGCTTAGGGGCTGCCCTTTCATCCCGACCCCTCCTCTGCAGGGGGGGTTGGGGGGGGCGGGGTGGGCTTTCAGGGATTATCCGTGTAAACAAAAATATATAAGTGTAGGGGCGAAGCTTATGGGCGATCAGCTATTGATAAATACCGAGATGGTGTTTCCAAATGCTATGGGCTGCGCTCCGGCTGCGCCAACTTTTGCCTATAATAATCGCTTAACTACAAAACCCTTATCCGGGTAGGGACACGGCACTGCCGTGTCCCTACTTTTAATAATAGTAAATTGGTAGTGGGAGCGTCTCGAATGGGCGGGATCTAAGAGGGAGCGATTATCCACAAGGGAGCGATTATCCACAAGGGAGCGATTATCCACAAGGGAGCGAGACGCTCCCACTACAGTTTTTTTGCTCCTTTAAGATGATCCCGAAGGAAAGCGCGATCGACTCGTGGTAAGAATAGAGTAATCACAAATTATCTTAAGAGCTAATCGACTTCTCAATTTGACTTATAATCATCGGGATTGCAGGTATGAATGATGAGATGATAAGATAGGTAGTTTAGTAGTTATCCTAGAGCCATGCCTGAATCCCCAAGACTCGACGAAGCCCTAGAATTTGGCGATAATCGAGAGTCCGGGTATCCCTGTATTCTGTTATGGGACGTTTCTGAGTCGATGTCCGATACTCCTATATTATCAAACAGTATATCTAGGGTTTCACTCCCCCTGGAAACTATCGGATGGGGTGCTGTTTGATGAATTACCAAGTTGAGTTTAAGCCGAAAGCAATCAAAGATTTACAATCTTTACCTGTAGAGGTACAAAGCCGAGTTTTGACTAAGATTGAGTTAATGCAAAATAACCTGACTGGGGATGTCAAACGCTTAACCAACTATACGCCAGAATATCGGCTACGGGTAGGAGATTACCGAGTTTTATTTGAAATTGAGGAAGATGTTTTGGTAATCTACCGTGTCAAACATCGAAAAGATGCTTACTCTTAAATGCCTGGAGGAAATATCCATGATTTCATTACATCCTGAGTTTATTACCAAAAACGGCAAAAAGGAATTTGCGGTGATCTCTTACGAAGAATTTGAAGCACTGCAACAATTCATTGCTGATATGGAAGATTTGATGGATTTGAGAGCGGCTAAGGAGGAAGAGGGAGATCAGCCTTCTGTACCCTTAGCAGAGGTTAAGAAACTGTTAGGATTATAGAGGGTTTTGGTGGGGATGAGTATGCAGGTAAAACCTAATTATATTTGTTATCACACTTTGACGTAGATATTCATAAAGAAACGCGATCGCGCTTTCTTTTTTTCAGCCCAGATGTACGCGGATCAAGGGGAGCATGACTTAAGGGTGAGGGGTAATTGCAATAACTGTTATTACTCCTTTCTCCGGGCCATAATACCAAAAAACTCGAAACGCGCGGGCGTTTTGTTTTCGACGTATGCCTCAAATACGTCCTCTTCATTTGGACCGGATAATGTCTCATATTTATGAGTTTTCAAACTAGGATGGCGTAAATTAGTTGCCATTAATCCAAGTGTTTTCAGGACTTTATTGTATTTTTTGGCATCTAATTCCTGAAGACTAACTAAACTATCTCTAGCTGAGGAAGAGAATTCTATCCTAAAATTCATCAGTCTTCAATCTCCAAATCAGCATACTCAGAAAAGTCACCCAAATCGTGTACTTCACCTTTAGCTGCTTGTGCCAGGCCGCACTTAACTGAAGCTAATGCTTGTGGGTTTTGCCACAACCACTGCTCGCGATCGGGTATGTTCGTGATGGGATCTAATAAAATTTGTCCGGCTTCGTTGACGAGAACGCGATACTCAGTTGACTTGGGTTCGAGGTTTAAACTGAGGCATCCTTGTGCATCTGTGCTGATTAAGTTTTTCAGAATCCAAAACATATCTTTAAGCTATAATAAAATTAGGTGAAACTCTTAAGGGTGAGTTTTACTCAATTATAACAAATTAGATGTTGTTTGTGACGGTTTTTTTGCGGAAATGGATTTACCCTTGTGTGGGCTTGGTATTGTGATGCGCGATCGCGAGTCGAGAATTTCTCAATTGTCTCTGGCGAATATACTTAAGGATGAAAATTGCTTAATTTATGAATGAAAATTTGATAAAGTCGTGCAGGCATCTTGCCTGCTTTCGATCTCAAAGACTCCCCGATCAACCAAATCGTCAAGTTATTTAATTTCCATTCCTTCGCTGGTGAAATGGCCGTCGCGATCGTCAAAAGTCACCCATAGCATTTTTTAATGAGATGTAAATGTGGAACGGGCTAAGGTCCGTCACAGGCAAGATGCCTGTACCACAAGTGTTTCACCTCTCAGATAGAAACACTATATTTAGAAGGGCATTCATTGATGGTTATACAGCTTAAAAGGCGATCGCGCTTCTCATCTGTGAAGAGCGATCGTTCTTTCTAGTTATTTGTTCTGGTAGTGACAAATTTCAACCTCTCGAATTATGGTCAATTATTCATAGAATCGCTGAATTATTGCATCACTATCACCAGAGAGGTTTTTCACAGTATGAACCCAAAAAGGCGGTATTTCATAACATTCGCCACGGGAACAGATTTTGCGATACCACCAGCCAATTTTGGGGTTTTGCATAGCCAATTCAATTTCACCTTGCAACACTATCATGTATTCGGTCGAGGTGTGGACGTGGGGGACGAGGGTTTCGGAGGGGGAAACTTCGGCCATTTCCCCACTATCGCTCGCTTCCTTTGCTGAGATTGGTAAAGATTTCATAATATTTTCCTCTGTAAAAGTTACTGTTTGACTACGAGTAAAGTAATATTGCGGATAGCGAGCACGAGAACGCGATCGCCAGGAAGGAGAGGGGTTTGGGATTCTGGCTGGAAAATTTCGGCAGGCCAATGGCTGCCCATTGCTTTGACACGGCCGGGTTGGTTCGGGCCGATCTCCTCGTCCACGATTCCTCTCTCTGGTGCTTCTAAAACTTCAAATTGGGGTTTGGGATGCTTGGAAAACATAGATCAATGGGATTAGTGTTATCAATAATTCGATGATGGCATAGGTCTAGTAAACACCCATTGCACAAAGACTTTAGTTTTGTGAGTCTTGATAAATAAACTGAATAAACAATTGTGCAATCACTAAAAATCAGCTAAATGGTATGATGAGTCAACGGGATTTCAACAGGGCATTGAATGGACTAACACCAAGAAGGAGAGAGGTGTTAGAGAAGTTTTTGGCTGGCAAAACAGATGACGAGATCGCCAATTCTTTCCAGATTACTCCAGCAACAGTTAGACAACATATCAAAGCTATTGCTGAGGCTTTTGGTTTTGAGAATGAATTTTCAGATGAACGCCGATCAAAGCGTTCTGACATAATCGCTTTATTTGCTAAGTACAAACCTGAGTTGTTAGAAAATTATCAAGCTGTGATTGCGCTTCCCGTTGAAACAACAACAGCAAAGTCAGATGAGATAACACCAAAAACAGGTAAACCGAGCCACGAATTAGCGGAGGGCAATTCTAATTTTGTCGGACGTGAAAACGCGATCGTGCACCTCAACACCCTCATCCGTCAAGGCTCAAAAATTATCCTCATCCAAGCTGCAGGGGGAATTGGCAAGACAACTTTGGCAGAGCAATTTCTCTACTCTCAAGGATTTGAGTTAGTCTTGAAACTTCCGATGGCCAAGAATGAGAAAGAAAATATCCGCTCTGTAGAAAGTGTCATTCAAGGGTGGCTAATAAACTCCTTACATGAAGAACCAGGGCGAGAGTTTTGGGAGATTTTGGATCGGCTACAATTGCAACTTCAGACTCGAAAAATAGGCATTTTTATTGATAACTTAGAAACGGCATTAGATGAACAATTCAAATTTATTGAACCGCACCATCGCTATGTCGAACTATTGCGAATGTTAGCAGATAAAACCGTGCAGTCTGTGACTTTAATAACCAGTCGTGAACGTTTGTGCGAATCTGATCTAACGATTACGCATTATCAGTTACCGGAATTGGATGATCAAGCGTGGAAACTGTTTTTTACTAATCGCTATATTAATATAGATATGTTCATCATCCAGGCGATGCACAAAGTCTATGGGGGTAATGCAAAAGCAATGAAGATCCTCTCCGCGGCAATTCGGGAAGATTTTGGTGGAGATATGGTTGCTTATTGGCAGGAGAATAGTACCGCTCCGTTGGCTAAAATTGAATTAAAAAATTTAGTAACCAGTCAGTTTAACCGCCTACAAAACCTTGATCAAGATGTTCATAAACTCCTCTGTCGTTTGGGATGTTATCGCTATCAAGATGTGCCGACTGTCCCGAGAGAGGGGTTATTATGTTTGTTATGGGATGTGCAAAAAACAAAGCAGATGCTAGTGATTGAATCCTTGCGAAATCGCTCTTTAGTGGAGTTTAATAAGGGAGAATATTGGCTACATCCAGTAATTCGTGAAGAGGCTATTAGTAGACTGAGGGAAAGTGAAAATTGGGAAACTGCGAACCGTAAAGCGGCTGAATTTTGGTCAAAAAATAAATCAGAAATTACGTCTTTAGAAGATGGAATTATAGTTTTTGAGGCTTTCCATCATTATTGTAGTATCATTGACTGGTCGAGTGCATTTAAGCTTCTGGAAACATCTGTTAATTTTGGCGATCAGAGTATTAAAATGAGGGATCAACTAAGATTTTGGGGTTATTCTCAATATTTAATTGATAGCTTAAACAAATTAGAAGGAAAACTATCAAATACAGGGGAAGAGGGGCTGAGAGTGGGGACAATTGGTGCCTCTCTTTACTCGATCAGTGACTATACTCAGGCTATTGAATACCTAGAAATGGCTCAAGAATTGTTTAAAAATACCTCAGCTTACTATTCTGCCCACGCGATGAGTTGGCTCGGAAAAAGTCATGCTAGATTAGGTAATTTTTCTTTAGCTCTTAGTTATTGTAATCAAGCCTTAGAACAAGTAAATAAATTAAAAGAAATGCAGCAAGATGATGATGGGTGCGAATATATGACATTAAATACTATTGGTTATATATATGTGGATTTAGCCGAATATGAAACTGCGATAAAACAGCATAAAAAGGTACTCAAATTGTCTCAAGAATCTGGGAGACGTTACTTGAGAAATGAAGGAGATGCTCTTGCTTATATAGCTTGCTGTGAATTAGGAATGGGCAATCCTACAGAGGCTATTAATAAGATTAAAGAATCTATTAACATTTTCAAGCAAATACAAGACTATGAAAGTGAATGTATTGCACAGTGCGTTTTGGGTGATTTCTACTTATCAGAGGGGGACATGGAAAATGCAAGTAAAACTATAGAATCAATAGAAAATTTACACAAAACGATCAAATCTTTTCATCCTGTACTTAAAAATTATTGGTTGAAAACAAAAGCCACTTTTTGCTGCTCCAAGAATGATTATGAGCAAGCAATTAAGCTATATCAGGAGTCCATAACAATTAATAATAAAATTGGTGCTAAATGCGATCTAGCTGAAGCTTATTATCAACTCGCCTTAACTTATCAAAAGATGAGTCAGATTGACAAAAGCCAAGAATATTTTGATAACGCGATTAAACTGTTCGAGGAAATGGAAGCACCCAAACAAGTTGAGAAAGTGCAAAAGGCAATAAGAGACGCAATTTAAAAAGCCGCGAGGGGTTAAAACCCCTGTCTCATAGCTAAAGTCCTCTTCTGAGGACTAATTATTAGTATTTTAGTCGGTTAAAACCGACTTTTGCTATTAGCAGGGGACTTGAGTCCCCTGGGGGTTATACTGCTACATCAGTTAGGACATACTTAATTGCTGAAAGCATTAATTTTATTGCTTCTTCCATCTTCCTTCTTACACAGTATCTTCAAATTTATAACCGACTCCTGTCACGGTTTTAATAAAAGTGGGATTAGAGGGATCGGTTTCGACTTTTTTTCGTAATCGAGCGACATGAGTATCAACGACTCTTTCATCACCAAAAAAGTCACTTCCCCAGAGTTTATCAATTAATTGTGTTCGACTCCACACTCGCCCCGGATAACTAATAAATGTCGCTAATAAGTTAAATTCTAAGGTAGTGAGATCCAGGGTTTCTTCCTCCGTTTGAGATGTCAATTGACGAGTCGCAATATGTTGATCTAAATCGACGGAAAAATGAGGAGTTTGATAAATTTGTGACTGTCCTCCTTGTCGTAAACTCCGTCGTAATAGGGCTCTAACTCTCGCGACTAATTCCCTCGGGCTAAAAGGTTTTACTAAATAATCATCCGCCCCCGTTGATAAACCAATCACGCGATCAATTTCTTCTCCTCTCGCGGTTAACATTAAAATATAAGGATCTTTAGCTCCGGGTTTTTGACGGATTCTCGCGCAGACTTCTAAACCATCTAATCCGGGTAACATTAAGTCTAAAACAATAACATCGGGGGGATCTTCTTGGAAAATTCGTAACGCGTTAATCCCATCTCGACAAATGCGACAACTAAAACTTTCTGCTTCTAAGGTTTGTTGAATTAATCGGGCGATTTCGGCTTCGTCTTCGACAATTAAAATATTCATACTAAGTTTGAGGTTTGAGGTTTGAGGTTTGAGGTTTTCACATACAACTTATAACATTTCAGTTTAAGGTTGATACAACTTTGTAGGGGTAGTGTCCCCGTACCTACCCGTGAGCAATCGGGGAAACTACGGGAGGATCGGGGCAAGCACGGGGTGACACTGGTGTCAACTTAACCTCAAACGTAGTCACAGAATACTGTTTGGCGAGATCCGATCCCCCCTAACGCCCCTTTTTAAGGGGGGGACAAGAATCTTCTCAAAGTCCCCCTTCTTAAGGGGGATTTAGGGGGATCGAGACTCAGCTAAAAGCGAGATTTCTCAATAGTTTTAGGCTTAAGTTGACACCAATGACGGGGGGATTGCCCCTACCACAATATTACAAGAGAAATAGGATTGCGATAACACCTTTTCTGATATAATCAAATATCGTTCATTGTTAACTGTAAACTATTAAAAATATGACTCAATCCTACCGCATTACTCTTTTACCTGGCGATGGCATCGGTCCTGAAATTATGGCAGTCGCGGTAGATGTCCTCAATTTAGTCGGGCAACAATTAAATATTAAATTTGATTTTCAGGAAGCTTTAATGGGGGGGGCTGCTATTGATGCTACGGGTAGTCCTCTCCCTGATGAAACTCTGGAAAAATGTCGCAATAGTGACGCGGTTTTATTAGCTGCGATCGGGGGTTATAAATGGGATAATTTACCCCGTCATCAACGGCCGGAAACGGGTTTATTAGGTTTGCGTGCTGGTTTAGGTTTATTTGCTAATTTACGCCCTGCCAAAATTTTACCTCAATTAGTTGATGCTTCTAGTTTAAAACGGGAAGTTGTAGAAGGTATTGATATTATGGTAATTCGTGAATTAACGGGGGGGATTTATTTTGGTCAGCCCAAGGGTATTTTTGAGACGGAAACGGGGGAAAAACGGGGCGTTAATACAATGGCTTATACGGAATCAGAAATTGATCGGATTGCCCGTGTCGCGTTTGAAACTGCCCGCAAACGGGGTAAAAAACTTTGTTCCGTTGATAAGGCTAATGTCTTGGATGTGTCTCAATTATGGCGCGATCGCGTGACGGCTTTAGCCAGTGAATATCCTGATATTGAATTATCCCATTTATATGTAGATAATGCCGCGATGCAATTGGTTCGTTGGCCAAAACAATTTGATACAATTGTCACGGGAAATCTCTTTGGAGATATTTTATCAGATGCGGCAGCGATGTTAACAGGAAGTATTGGAATGTTACCCTCTGCGAGTTTAGGAGCATCGGGACCAGGAGTTTTTGAACCTGTACATGGCTCGGCACCGGATATCGCGGGAGCCGATAAAGCGAATCCTTTAGCGCAAGTTTTAAGCGCGGCTATGATGTTACGATATGGGTTAAATGAACCCGTTGCCGCAGATAAAATTGAACAGGCTGCTATTACGGTTTTAGATCAAGGATATCGCACGGGAGATATCATGTCTGAAGGTATGAAACTGGTGGGATGTCGTGGCATGGGTGATGCTTTATTAGCGGCTTTGCAAAATAGTTAATTTTTCGGGATAGATGCAGATCATCATTAATTTCTGTATCTATCTTTTCGGACAGTCTTAATAGCTGAAAATCTTTTTTTCTTCCTTCTTCCTTCCTCCTTCTTCTATAACTAATTATGTGGGATAAAATTACGGCACATATTTCCGAAGTGACACGCGATCGCTTTGTGATGGATGATCGTCGCTCCGTTGGCGGTGGTTGTATCAATCAAGGATATAAAATTAGTGGTGGTTTTCGTCACTATTTTGTCAAATTAAATCATGGGATTGATATCGGGATGTTTGAAGCCGAAGCGAACGGACTTCAACTAATGTTTGAAACCCAGACAATTCGTGTTCCTAAACCTATTTGTTGGGGGACTTCAGATAATTCGGCTTATTTAGTTTTGGAATGGTTAGATTTAGGGGGAAGAGGGGGAAATCAAGCTTGGGAAGATATGGGGAGAAAATTAGCTGCAATGCACCGTTTTCATCCCTTGCTTAAGGGAGAAGAAAAAGGGCAATTTGGTTGGGATATTAATAATACAATTGGTTCGACTCCTCAAATTAATAATTGGACAAAAAATTGGGTAGAATTTTGGCAAGAGCATCGTATCGGTTATCAATTAAAATTAGGGAGACGTAAGGGGGGTTATTTTCCTAATGGGGAAAAGTTATTAGAGAAAATTCCTGAGTTATTAGCAGGTTATGATCCTCAACCTTCCCTAGTTCATGGTGATTTATGGGGGGGTAATGCCTCGGTTACTTCCGATGGGAAACCTGTAATTTTTGATCCCGCGACTTATTTTGCCGATCGCGAAGTGGATATCGCGATGACGGAATTATTTGGGGGATTCTCGTCGGCATTTTATCAAGGTTATCAGAAAGAATGGCCTTTAGAAGAAGGTTATGAACAAAGGAAGACGTTGTATAATCTCTATCACATTTTGAACCATTTTAATTTGTTTGGAGGTAGTTATGAAAGTCAAGCAAATCAGATGATTCATCGACTCTTAAAGTAGAAAAAAAAATCTCTGTTTATCTGCTTTTAGGAGCAGTATAATCACAAATTAATACGAAAAGTTCTCTTTCTAAAAAGTTGTCAAATTATCGGGGAGCAATATGATATTTCATCTATTCTTATAATGGCTTTTTACTCTACAAACCGTTCGTAAAACCTAACTAGATTAGTATGCAGGACTACCCCCCTGTCAACGGCCGTTGATATCTTCCTTTTAGGTTCTAAAATAGACTTACTGTATTATAATGTTCTTTCATCCTTGTCAAGGGTATTTAGCAATATTTACAAATCTTTACAAATGAGTAAAAAGTCAAATCTCAATACTTCTGGGTGGAAAATTTTACTGATCTATGGGGGATTAAGCGCGATCGCGCTATTAATGTTATTTCCCCTACTATGGTTATTAAGTACCTCACTGAAATCGCCGGAGGAAAACATCTTTCAATTTCCGCCCCAATTGTGGCCAACCAAGCCTACAGTGCAAAACTTTATCAAAGTTTGGCAAAGTACACCCTTTGGACAATATCTCTTCAATAGTACCTTAGTCGCGAGCCTGACCGTTGCCTTAAATTTACTCTTTTGTGCGCTGGGGGCTTATCCCTTAGCGCGGTTAGACTTTCGGGGAAAAAATCTTATTTTTGCGGGCATCGTTTCCACGATTATGATACCCTTTCAAATTGTCATGATTCCCCTCTATGTGTTAGCAGTTCAATTAGGATTAAGAAATAGTTACTTAGGGATTATTTTACCCGGAATTGCCTCCGCGTTTGGCATTTTTTTATTACGTCAAGCTTTTCTAGGAGTTCCCAAAGAATTAGAAGAAGCAGCGCGTATTGACGGTTGTTCAGAATTAGGGATTTGGTGGCACATTATGATACCCGCGATCCGGCCAGCATTAGTAACATTAGGAATTTTTGTTTTTATTGGTGCGTGGAGTGATTTTCTTTGGCCTTTAATTATTTTAGATCGTCCTGAGTATTATACACTGCCCTTGGGAGTGGCTAAATTAGCGGGGACTTTTTCTCTGGATTGGCGTTTAATTGCCGCGGGTTCTTTAATCTCGATCACGCCTGCGATTGTGGTATTCCTTCTGTTGCAAAAATACATCGTTCCCACGGAAACTGCCAGCGGGATTAAAAATTAATTCGGGATTTTTTTTGTAACCGCAGATAAACGGGGATTGGGTAATAGGTAATAGGTAATAGGTAATAGATAATGGATAATGGATAATTGTCAACTGTCAACTGTCAACTGTCAACTGTTAACCTTCTTTCATCATCTTGGAGAAATTAGGGGTTTGGGATAAGCAATACGTTTATGATTAAACTGTTCCCAAACGCGGACAAAAACCTCCGCAATAATGGATAAATCTTCGCGGGTTAAACCAGAATCATCTAACTGATGATCTTGCCAACGAGCGCGTAAAATGCGATTAACCATTTGTAAAGCTTCATCATGGGAGGCATCCTTTAGGGAGCGTAAAGCCGCTTCACAAGAATCAGCTAACATCACAATACCCGTTTCCCGTGATTGAGGAATTGGCCCCGGATAACGAAAATCTTCCTCGCGCGCGATCGGACCAATTCCTTCAGAGGCTCTTTGTTGGGCATAATAATAAAAATAAGCAATCAACATCGAGCCCTGATGTTCGGGAATAAAAGCGCGAATGGCTTTAGGAAGTCGATACTTTTTCGCCATCATAATTCCTTCACTAACGTGCTTTTTAATAATTTCGGTGCTTACCCAAGGATCATTGATTTCATCATGTTTATTCATCCCTCCCATTTGATTTTCACAAAACGCCATAGGATCGTGCATTTTACCAATATCGTGATAAAGAGTTCCTGTTCTTACCAATTCCACATTACAATTAATCTCACGCGCCGCGGCTTCGGCTAAACTCGCGACAAATAAAGTATGTTGAAAAGTTCCGGGTGCTTCCGCGGCTAATCGTTTTAATAAAGGACGATTAGGGTTAGCTAATTCTGCTAAACGAATGGGGGTAATTAAATCAAAAACGTGTTCCAAATAGGGACTTAATCCTAAGGCAATAATACTCCAGGCTAATCCAACTAACCCTTGTAACGCGGCAGCACCTAAGAGGGCATACCAGATCGAACCGGAGGTAGCACTTACGATCAATGTCACAATTAAATAGAAAACTGCTTGAGAGAGTCCTACAGCACCTCCTAACAGGGCTAATTCTTCCCGTGAGCGCATTTTTTCCGCAATAAAAGCCCCTAATAAACCACCGACACAAGAGGTAAGAATCTGAACGGTGTTAACATCCATACCAATAGGAAGGAGAATAGAGATAACCCCTACTATTGTTACAGCTAAAGGAGCCCCATAAAAAGAACTAATTAAAATGCCAATAGCAGGTAAACTGGTAGCCGGAATGTGCAGAGTAATTAATACAGGTGCAGAAAGACTCAGCAGTACAAGTAAGAAATGATCTCGTCGGCGTAAACCCGAATGAAATTTTTTTTCTACCAGGAAGACAATACCAACACCGATGGTAACACTGCCCACAAAAAGTATTAAACCTCGCCAATTCACTTGACGGCGACTCAATCCAAAATAATCTAATACAACAAACGCGTCTTTGGTAATAGTATCACCTTGTTTAACAATGATATCTCCCTCTTGCACTTTAATGATAACTGGTTTCACTTTTTGCGCGGCTAATTCAGCTAACTGTCGAGTTCCGAGGGCATCTCTAACTAAATTCGGTTGCAAAACTGTATTGAGAATTTGAGTAGCTAAAATTTGAGTTTCCGAAGGAACTTCTCCTTGTAATTGAGAATGAATACCTTCTTGTAAAAGTTCATGAGGTAAACCTTGTGCAATACCTTGAGCTAACATTCGTTGGGCGACACGATTAATTCCCACTTCCGTTTTTTCCCAAACTGTATCAGAAACATTAAAAAGTGATTCGTTATATAAGTGTCCAAGTTCATTTGGGGATGTCATTTTGAGACTATCGAGGGCTTTAAAGTAATGTTCTCGCGTCTGGTTAATTGTTGTGATTAACAGTTGTAATTTTTGTGCCGAAACTGTCCGACGATAGGCGAGAAGTTGCTCGATAGCCTTTGGCTCAAGCGTAGCGATCGCGTTGGCTTCATTCGGGGAGTTATAAACACCTGTAGGGTGGGGTGATACGACATTGACTTTTTCCCCTGACAATTTTGCCTGATCCTTGGGGGACGTTTCTTTCTCAGAATTTGATATTGAAGCTATTTTGCCTTGAGATTCTATCCAGTTAAGAAGCGATCGCCATTCTGCTTCTGAACATTCACGCAAGTACCGTTGGACATTTGTCGATAAAATGTCTGTGGAGACAAAGGGAAACGAACCTGCGATTTCACGCTTGAGATTAATGGTTTTGAGAATTCCTTGGAGTTCATGTGAAACCATTTCGTCTACATTCGGATCTCGCATTAATATGGGAACCGCGCCAATTCGAGCTTCATTGCGTTTTTCGTCTGTTGTTTTCAGATCCGTGATATTGACAGATCTGGGAGCCTTAATCGTTGTAGGCGCGATCGTTCCCACATCCAATTTCGGTTGATTATAAAAGCGCTGTCCCATTGTACCCGTGAGAGAGGAGATCGCGACTACCAGTAGCAGACGAGAAGGAGCCTTTTTTTTCACAGAAGATTTAGGAGACTTGCTTACGCTTATTTGCGTGTCAGTAGAGAGTTCCCCTTCTAGGGAGGAGGATGACTGCTCTAAGACATTTAAACCCGGAGTTAGGGTATTTGAGGATCGGAACATCGATCCCCATATATCCTGAGCGAATCCCCATTTTCCCCTGGGAGTAAGGGAATCTTCCTTGCGTGTCATGCGCGTGAGTTCAATCCGCCTCATCAATGACTGGAACCCGTTCATTTAGATCAAATTAGATCAGAGCTAGAGCAAAAGTGTTTCATCGTCCACACATCAGATTTTGGGTCTCATGGTGTATCTATATGAGTGTATCGAATTTTTGCTAATCACGATAGATACGGGGGATCATATTCAGACAGTGGGGCGATAATTGTTGTTGGGGAGCATTTATTCCTGACCAAATAAGATAGAGATTCTTCGCTAATTCTCGTATTTTTTCCTCACGGCTCATAGAATTTAAGAAGCCATACCATTCTACAGGAATACTGATACTACTATTATAGCTGCCCGCAAAGATTCCTGTTAAAGTTGTGATTAGGGAGTCTTCCCCCCTAGTGGGAATAGCCCGCGTTACCGCGAGTCTCAAGTCTTGGGGACTACTCAAAAAGCAATACATCCCTAACACGATCGCGTGAATTAGTCTTTTTTCTACATTTATCCCTTTTCCTCCTTGAGGGGCAATCGTGGGGGACATTTTCAGTTTTTGCCCTAGTTGATTCTTCGCATTTTCTAAACTTGCTCCTTCTTTTATCAGATTTTGCACAAGTTTCAGAAGTTCTACAAAGAGGCAATCACTATTGAGATAACCTATGGTTTGAGGAATCAGGTTGGATAGTTCTTTGGGCTGTTTCAAGAGTTGCGCGATCGTGTATCCTATCCCTAATAATCCTATTTTTCCTTGCCCTAAACTTATCGGATTCGGATTATCTTTCTCTTCACGCTCTGAGTCACTGATGATTTCTTGTAAGATTTCCGTCAATTTTGTTTCATTTTCATGGTAAAATATCATTATTGGTAATATTTGCAAAATTCCCTCAGAAAGTGATATTTCCTCTCTATTCGTTTTGTTGATACTTTCTCTCCAGTGTTTCCGATAGAAACCTCGACAGGTAATGATACTTTCTGTCGATAAAAATAAAACGTGTGATTTCTCTAAAGGATATTCTTCTACACTTTTTTCGGCTATTTCTTCACCCTTGACAACACTTCCTTCACCTCTCTCTGATTGTTTATCGCCTCTTGCCAAACAGTCTCCTAAGACTGCACCTAGTAATGTCCCATGAAATTGACTTAACAGAGAATAACGCATTGAGATTGGGGATTGGGGATTGGGGATTGGGGATTGGGGATTGGGGATTGGGTAATGGGTAACTGTCAACTGTCAACTGTCAACTGTCAACTGTCAACCTTCTTCCTTCTTCCTTCTTCCATGCCTGACAATTATTTTCGCAAATAAGAGACCAAAGCTTGTAATCCTAAACGATAACTATCGGGGCCAAAACCACTAATCTGTCCCAGCGCGATCGACGCGAGATAAGAATGATGCCTAAATTCTTCCCGCCGGTAAATATTACTTAAATGTACTTCTACCATTGGTATATTCACAGCCGCGATCGCGTCCCGAATCGCGATACTCGTATGAGTATAAGCCCCCGCGTTAATCAAGATTCCGTGACATTGATTCAGAGCCCCATGAATCGCATCCACCAAAACCCCTTCATGGTTAGACTGTTGGATCGACAATTTTACCTCAAGCGTCCGCGCCTCAGATTCTAACATTTTATTAATATCTGCTAACGTCGCGCTACCATAGACCCCCGGTTCTCGCAAACCCAATAAATTCAAATTCGGTCCATGTAAAATTAAGATATGTAACAATTTTTTACCAACCTCTATTCAAATCATTAATTAAATATTAAGATTTCATCCGTGAATCAATCAATGCTCATCAAAGAGATACCCACGCGAAGCACAAGGGACATCGCGTGGGGGATTGGGAGTTAACAAAAAAATTCCCCCTCGGACTGAGCGATAAGGCAAAGAGTACGAACTCGGACTACCGATAACGCTTTTGATCGTTAACTGGAATGGGAATGGGAATAGGTTCGGCTTCGGGTTCAGATTCAGGGCCCAAGAGAGCATCGATCAGCTTGCGAGCCCATTCTTTAAGTTGTTCCAGCACCTTTTCAATGTAGTCCATTGAAGCGATTGCTCCTTCTTTTGTAGGCTAAATGACTGGACTGATGGCTTTTCTACAAGACTTATAACAAGTTGATAACAACTTTTCTGCTTGTTTCCTGATTCTCGAATGGGTAGTCAACAGATTCCTGTTGACAGGAGTTAGTTCCTTTGCTTCGCTCAGGAAGCTGAACCATCCCTACTCACAGGTATTTAAGATCAGTCTCTTCTTCCATCATAACGAATCTTTACAAATAATCAAGGGGTATGGAGACTAGGGACTGGAGACTAGGGACTGGGGACTGGGGGTCAAATTTTGTTGCTAATTTCTTCTCTTCACCAATCCTATTCACAAGTCCCCTTTCACAAGTCCCAATCCCCAATTCCCAATCCCCTTTTCCCAATCCCCTTTTCCTTATATAATTTCGGAGTAAAGTTGACGTGGCAAAAAGTGATCGCGATCTATCCGGGCAGTTTTGACCCAATTACCTTGGGTCATCTCGACATTATGGAGCGAGGCTGTAAACTATTTGAGAAGGTGATCGTCGCGGTGTTACGAAATCCCAATAAGACACCACTGTTTACAGTTGAAGAACGTTTAGATCAGATCCGTCGCTCGACGCAACATCTGTCTAATGTAGAAGTAGTCAGTTTTGAGGGTCTAACGGTACACTATGCGAAGATGCGAAACGCGACAGTCCTTTTACGGGGACTGCGAGTGCTTTCTGATTTTGAAATGGAACTCCAAATGGCCTATATTAATCAAACTCTGATGGGGGAGATTGAAACGGTTTTTTTGCCAGCTTCTAACGAATACAGCTTTTTAAGTAGTAGTGTTGTGAAGGAGATAGCTAAATTTGGAGGCCCCGTCGATCATCTTGTTCCAAACCATGTCGCCCTAGATATTTACAACAGATGTTACGCCAGCAGGAATCAACTCGAATCGAACCCGATAGTAATGGAGTCAACTCTGAGGACGAATCCTCTCAAAGTGGAGCATCCTATGGAGAATCAGCACGAACTCCCAACCTAGATATTCAACAGGAATTGAATCGCTTAGAGGAGATCATCCTCGATAGTCCTCGCATTCCTTTAACTCGACGTACCCTCGTCGATGAGGAACAGTTGTTGGAGCAGTTAGATTTAGTTCGCCTCAATTTGCCGATCGCGTTTCAAGAAGCAGAATTAATTATCCGTCAGAAGGATGAAATTCTCGAAGACGCGGAACTTTATGCCCAAGAAATTATTGAGGAGGCTCAACGTCGTGCCGCGGAGATTTTAAATGAAATGGGATTGATTCAACAGGCACAACAGGAAGCTGATCAATTACGTCAGCAAGTACAACTTGACTGTGAAGCAATTCAACAAGCTACCCTGGCTGAGATTGAACAACTTCGTTATCAATCTCAACAGGAATTAGAACAACTGCGGACTAACGCGATTAGGGAAATTGAAGATATCCAAAATGGCGCGGACGATTATGCGGATCATGTCTTAGGAAATTTAGAACAACAGCTTTCCGATATGTTGCGTATTGTTCAGAATGGTCGTCAACAGTTAGAGGATCATCAATAAGTTTTTCCCTATCTCCATTCTCAAGTCTAAACTTTATTATTAATTGTCCATCCCAACCGGGTTGGCTGTTGATAAACCCGTTTTAGGGTATTAATATCTCTAGGGGAAATAGAGAGGGGATTTCTGATTTGTGAAAAATACATCACATCTGTTTCTACGGGACTATGCCCCCAAATTCCTAACGCGTGACCTAACTCATGTCTCGCGGCTGATGCTACATATTTTCCTACTTGTGTTGGGCTTAAATAAATTGTACAACGATGGGATAAATGCTCTGGGTTTCCTTCTTTTTCTTTATCCACATATAATTCATAACGAGTTTCCGCAGAACGTGCTCTTTCTCCGGGTTTGAACGGGGGATTTTGACGATAAATTTTAATATCTGCTTCTGCTGCTTTTGCCACTATTTCCAATGGTAAATAAGCTTCCCATTCCTTAACACCACTAGATACCAGTCTTACCCAGTCTTCAGACAAATTTGTATTTTTAGGTGATTCAATAAATACTCTTATCGGAAAATTTGACCAAATTAATTGTCCGAATTCTGGAGTCTTAATCTGAGGAAAATAATCACCACTTTCCGTGACATCTTGCCAATTTTTTAATCTCTCTGGTAAAGGATGAATTGCTAGAGGTGGTAATTTTTCTGGCAATTCATTTTGACTGATTGCTTGAGATTTTAGGGGAATATAAATAACAAAAATAAGTGAGATAATTGCTAAGGGTAAAATTTTTGATAATTGTTGGTTTAATTTTTTTATTTTATAGGATTTTTTCAACATTGACATTACCTAAGTATTGACGACTAAACTATTGGTAAAATCAAGTCCGGTTGATTAATCATTAAAGATTGAAGAGGGGCAGGTTTAGTAAATATCCGGCTTTTAGTTAAGATATTGGCCAACCTGCCCCTAGGGTGATTCTGTTTATTTAATCGGACTTGATATAACGCGATCGTGTGAGTCACGTTACCAAAAAAAGATTATTTAGGTTGTAACCAACCAGCACTTAAAACAACAGTTAATCCCATAAAAATCACAGACAAAGCCCAAGTGGTGCGATTAAGGGTTGTTTCAGCACTTTTGGTACTGGTAAATAATTGGGCTTGCCCCCCGATACCGCCGATACCATCGCCTTTTGGACTGTGTAATAACACTAAAACAATAATACCAACCGCGGAGCCTAACCAGACAAATTGTAATACTTGAACAATAGACATAGGTAATAGTTAATGGGTAATTGACAGTTGACAGTTGACAGTTGACAGTTGACAGTTGACAGTTGATAATTTAGGACTTAGGCGTTGCACAATCAAGAGATGCTTTCAATAAGAGCAAAAATATTTTTCCTTATTGATCAATAGTTTCAGCTAAGGCCAATTTGACTATCATCCCGAAAATGTGCAACGCCCAACTGTCAACTCTCAACTGTCAACTGTTAACCTCTTCCTTCTTCAAAAAACTAAACGCGAAGTCTAACAGGGGTGCGATTGGGACGGACATCAAATTCCGCCTTGTCAATCATTGATCGCCCCGTCATTTCCGGTGGTTGAGGGATCTTCAAAATCTCCAGAATAGTAGGTGCAATATCAGCTAAACAACCATCGTTTCGCAGAGGGACATCAGCACCATGACCCGGAATTTTGCGACCTTCCCCTTCTACTAGAATAAAGGGCACGGGGTTTGTTGTGTGGGCTGTCCAAGGATTTCCGCCTTCGTCCCACATTAACTCCGCGTTGCCATGATCCGCGATAATAATTGCAGTCCCCCCGGCTTTATTGATACTCTCTAGGAGATGTCCTAAACAATGATCGACAGTTTCAATAGCTGTAATAGTGGCATCCATAATGCCTGTATGACCTACCATATCGGGGTTCGCGTAATTAATCACAATAAAGGAATAAATACCTTTTTCGATCGCGCTTCTGGCGGTTTGTGTCACCTCAAGGGCGGACATTTCTGGTTCTAAATCATAAGTGGCGACGGAGGGACTAGGAATTAATTCACGATCTTCACCCTCAAAAGGCATTTCCAAACCGCCATTAAAGAAATAAGTAACATGGGCATATTTTTCCGTTTCCGCGGTACGAAATTGCTTTAAACCATTTTTGGCAATAACCTCGCCTAGAATATTATTCAAATTTTGGGGTTCAAAGGCGACTAAAACGGGGAATTTGCCATCGTATTGTGTAAATGTAACAAAAGTCAGAGGTTCTATTTTTTCTCTGGGAAACGCGGAAAAATCTGACGTGACGAAAACTTGGGTTAATTGCCTAGAGCGATCGGGACGGAAATTATAGAAAATGACACCATCACCGGATTCCACCGCGCCGGATGCTACACGAGTGGGGATGACAAATTCATCTGTTACCCCTTCCCGATATGAATCTAATATAATGGTTTCGGCAGAACGACCATCGCCGGGACCATCGTGAGTCATCAAATCATAAGCGCGTTTGATCCGTTCCCAACGCTTATCACGATCCATTGCATAATAACGACCGCTAATTGTGACAATTTTACCGATACCGACTTTTTCAATATAATTTTCTATCTGCCTAATGGCTTGAACACCATCTTTAGGATTAGTATCTCTACCATCTGTGATGACATGGATGCAAACCTGGTTAATACCATGAGATTTCGCGACATCCAATAAACCAAAAAGATGATTAATATGGGAATGGACACCACCCTCGGAACACAGGCCCACTAAATGTAATTTTCCATTTCTCTGACGTACTTGTTCACAAGCTTTGACGAGGGCTGGGTTATTAACAATAGAACCATCTTCTACAGCATCGGAGATGCGTACTAATTCCTGGGGGACAATCCGACCCGCGCCAATATTCAAATGTCCCACTTCGGAATTGCCCATTTGACCCTCTGGCAAACCGACAGCCCTACCAGAGGTGCGGATCAAGGTACTTGGATAAGCAGTCCAGAGACTATCCATGACGGGGGTTTTGCCAACCGCGATCGCGTTTCCGTCCGTGTCTTCACGATAACCCCAACCATCCAAGATAATCAGCACTACAGGAGATACAGACGTGTGTGCCATGCCAAGTTACCCTTTTGCGTACAGAATAATGAGCGATTATACCACGAAAGGGACATGACAGAGTAGTTTGAAGAAAGGAAATTATTAATTTTGTCCGGAAGTATTGGTTCAGATTCTCAAAGGGTTTGTGCTTTGTCCTCAACTCTTTGAGCCAATAACCATCAGCCCCAGAGAACTTTAACGGGGATAAAATTCTATGACATCTTGTTTCATTTTCACATCAAATTTGTCAAAGAAATCATGGCCAAGTAAACCAATTTCCATTTTTTCAGCAATCGCGACCTGTACATTTTTGACCATAGCACCATTAACCGCGATCGATTCAACCCGACCTACATCAAATGCCACGGTGCTACCATCTGCAATTTTGGCTTTAGTGCGCCCAATAGTGCGGACCCCCAAATCTCTAGCCATAGGTTTGGTGATCAGAGTTCCACTCGCGCCGGTATCTACAATCATTTCAAACTTCTTTGAGCCATTAAACACAACATCAATGACCGGTGTTCCACTAGCACGACGTTTAATTTTAGCTTGATACATCTTACTCTTGGCTGGGGAGGTTGTGGGTGAGGCTTTAGGGGCTCCACGCATAAACTGACCATAGACAGGAGTTTTCCCACCATGTTGCGGATTTTCGGCTTTTACGACTAGACTGGATAATGAGATCAAAGTCATTGATATAGAAAGAAAGCTCGTAAGTGAAATTACCTTAACAAGAACAGGTTTCATTGTGGTACTTTCCCTATTTGTCATTTGTTCTAAATGTATATGGTAACTTAGCCGCGGGTAAAGTTTTCGTTTATGATTAAATTGCATCATAATCGATACAACCCGCCATAAATTCTATGCTATAAGCAAAAAACTAATTTGCGGGATCTTTGTCAGGTGTCTGGGGGAGGAATAATGCGTCATAAAAGTTTAATTTTTGTAGGGACTGGTATCCTTGCCCTGTGGATGGGAGGATGCAGTAATGACTCTGGAAATAATACTGCCAGTCCTAGTCCTAGTCCCAGTGCTAGTCCAGGGGCTAGTTCACCTTCGCCTAATGCTCCCAAATCGGCTATTGGGAGTGGCTCGCCAACACCTCAAACATTCCCCTCCCCCCTTGTCGCGGCTGCACCTGGTTTAATTGGAGCGACAAACCCAGAAGATCGAACCAAACAGTTGCAAAACAGCATTGATCCACAAAAAAAATTGAAAGTAGCACCGTTAACGACTCTGCCCAATCAACGAGCTACTCCCCAAGGAGTCCTCAATGATCCCTTTGCTTTACTTCCCCCACTCCCGATTCAACAGACAGAGGACGGAAATAGTCTTCCTAAACTGGAAGCTCGAAAAGTGCCTACACTTCCTGAACCCATCGTAAGTCTCCCCCGTACTTGGAAAACGACTCCACCAATTCCTCCTACTTTACCAGGTGAAAATCAACCAACAGGTGTTCCCAGTCTTCCTGAGCCGGCCCTCGCTTCTCCCCCCAAAGCATGGACTCCGGGCGGAAATGTGCCGGGATTTCCACCTCCGAACGATTCGCGCTCCATTCCTAGTCTTCCACAACCCAACTTCAATGAACCTCCCCGCCCTTGGACGCCTCCTGTTATTCCTCGTCGAGTTCCCAAGCCGTCCCAAGGGAAAGAAACTCCGGCTTCTTGTCCATCAGGTGCAAGAGGAAGTCAACCTCTAACTTGTCCCAAAACACCAGTCCCACCTCAAACCACACCGGGTAAACCTTCTATCACTACACCGGGTAAACCTTCCATCACCACACCGGGTAAACCTTCTATCACTAGTCCACCACCACCTTCTACGGCATTGGCTGATGGAGTTCGAGTGTTGGGTGTTGTACAAGTTGGCAATGAAATTTTAGTCATTGTTATGGCTCCCGATGAGCCTACCAGTCGATATGTGAAGGTCGGACAGCGACTTGCTAATGCTAAAGTATTGGTCAAACGGGTGGAATTTCAGGCTTCTGGGGATGCTGTTGTAATTTTGGAGGAAAATGGTGTAGAGGTGCGTAAAGTCGTCGGAGGGCTTCCGCCTTCTTCGGAAACGGCTCAAAATCCTAATAACAAATAAGAATGTTTCTCGGCCTCTATCTTTTTTTTCTGGCTTTTTCCTTCATTTTTTCCTGTGATCACCTGCAAATTTTCCGTTTTTTATGTTTTAATTTATGTGCCATATTGATGTAGGAGATTCATCGGTGATGATTAACTCAATACGCAAATTAGGGAAGATAATTTTATTGTGTCCTTTTCTAGGAATGGTCTGGGTGTTTAGTGATGTTTTCTCTTTGAATGCGGAAGAGGTTGACTTCCCTCCTTTGTGTCAAGGACAACTTCCTACGGGTAAAGTTAAATGTAATTATCGTGATGCAAAAAGAGCGGGCGATAATTATGTGGGTGATTTTTTGAATGGCAGACCTCATGGCACTGGTATCTATGTTTATAACGACGGCGATCGCTATGAGGGTGAATTTCGCAATGGTTTACCGAATGGTAAAGGCACATATATCTATAAAAATGATGACCGGCTGGAGGGAGTATTTAAGGATGGTATAATTGTATCGGGAAAGGCTGTTTTTGCTAATGGTGATCGCTATACAGGTACATTTAAACCTGTGATAGAGATAACTAGTAAGAAAGTAAGAAATGAACCCTTTGGTCGGGGGGAATTCACTTTTGCCAATGGTGATCGTTATGTGGGAGAGTTTTTCGCGGGTGTTCCTTTTGGTCAAGGGGTATTTACTCGTACTGATGGTACTCGCTGTCAAGGGCAGTTTTTTAATCAAGCTTTAGATGGAAAGGGGACTTGTACTTTTTCTAATGGCTTACGTTATGAGGGGGAATTTCGTGGTGGTGTTCCTCATGGTGTGGGTACTATTATTGATTCTCAAGGCAAACGTTACCCTGGTTCTTTTCGCAATGGTCAACGACAGGATGCCAAATCTAAATAATTCTGAAACATCAAAAGTTTATCATATTTTCTCTTATTGTTGTTTGGCCTCCTGATGAGTTGATCGGGGTAATTAATCGTTATCACAGTCCGTCAGGGGTGAAAACCCCGGCCTCAAAGCTTAAGTCCTCCCATATAGGACTAAATAGCGTTTGGGGAGGAGTCGCGGTTTTTGCTTCTGGCTGTGAACCCGTTTCAGTGCAAAAGTGGGTCGCGTTTTTTCTTAGTCCTATATGCGAGGACTTGAGCTATGAGACTCTTACTTAAGTCCCTGGCGGCTTTCTACCCTACAGAAGTTTTTGCTGATGTCTAACTTTTGGGCGCAATGGGGCAGCCAATGGCGCGTCTCAATGTGCTTTAGATTTGGCTAGTCTTACCCAACCCGATGTGACGACGGCTCCTTTCACAGACAAGTCCTTGAAATTACTGTAAAACAAGACTTTTGAGGCGGTTAAGTCTATTTGGTTGGGGTGTGTTGGGTATAATAGCAACAAATCTTAAAATTAAAAGTCTTCCGAGAACTCAAGGACAGTAGTACCCTGGGTAACAATTGGCATAACGCGTCAAGTGCATTCCAAAGGAAAAAACATTATGGTTCAACGTGGTTCTAAGGTTCGCATTCTGCGGAAAGAGTCCTATTGGTATCAAGAAGTCGGAACTGTGGCTTCGATCGACCAGAGTGGCATCAAGTACCCCGTCATCGTTCGCTTTGACAAGGTGAACTACAACGGCTTTAGCGGTAGTGCCGGTGGTGTTAACACTAATAACTTCGCCACTAGCGAGTTGATTGAAGTGGAAGCCCCCGCGAAGGCTAAGGCTAAGAAAGACTAAGGCACTTCTGACAAGCGAATTGCCAAGGGGGGAGGAGGCACGATCGCGCCTCCTTCTTCCCCCGATTTGCACATTCCCCTTCAGCCAAAAATTCTCAATCTCAAATCTCAAATCTCAAATTTAAAATCTTTTTCATGCCAGAATTGCCTGAAGTAGAAACTGTCTGTCGGGGTCTTAATCAAGTGACTCTGGGCTATAAAATAGTGGGGGCTGAAGTTTTGCTCGATCGCGCTATCGTCTCTTCAGTCTCTTTACCGGAATTATTGGCGGGTATCACAGATCAAGTGATTAGTCAATGGCATCGTCGCGGTAAATATCTTTTAGCTGAATTGAGGGCATTTAAGTCTGGAGAAATAAAAGAAAAATCTGCTGCTTTACTCCCTGATTCTCCCCTATCACCTCTCTCTAATTGCTTAGTGGTTCATTTGCGAATGACGGGACAATTATTGTGGTTAGAGCGAGAGGAACCTTTACAAAAACATACTAGGGTAAGATTCTTTTTTGAAGGTGGCAAAGAATTACGTTTTGTCGATCAACGTACTTTTGGTAAAATTTGGTGGATTCCTTCGGGCCAAGATGTGAAGGCGTTTGTCTCTGGTTTGCAAGCAATGGGCCCCGAACCCTTTTCTCCTCAATTTTCGGTGGACTATCTGGCACAACAATTTAAAGGCCGTCAACGCCCTATTAAAACCGCTCTCTTGGATCAATGCGCGATCGCGGGTTTAGGTAATATTTACGCGGATGAGGCTTTATTTTTAGCTGGAATACGCTCGGCAACTCCCTGTAGTGCTTTAACTTTAGACCAAATTCAACGTCTGCACGCCGCGATTATCCAAGTCTTGGATAAGGCTATTAATGAAGGGGGTACTACATTTAGTAATTTTCTCAATGTGGAAGGCACTAATGGTAATTATGGCGGAATCGCTTGGGTTTATCGACGCACGGGCGAACCTTGTCGCGTTTGTCAGACTCCGATTCAACGCATTAAATTAGGATCGCGATCGGCCCATTTTTGTCCCCAATGCCAAGTGTAATCGTAATTATAATTACAGTTAATCGTAATAGTAAAAGTAATTACAGAATTACAGTAAATGGATTGGGCTGAGAGATGAAGAGAGGGATTTGTGTCACGAATGTAACGAATAACGAATTAGGATATAAATAATCACCTATAAACATAGAAACTCCAACTGTAAAGTCATGGCAGTCAAAAAAGGTACTCTCGTGCGTGCGATTCGGGAAAAATTAGAAAATAGCCTAGAAGCCAAATCTAGCGATCAACGTTTTTCCTCCTATTTGTTTGAAACTAAGGGCGAAATAATGGAACTTCGCGGGGACTATGCACTAATCAAATTTGGCCAAGTTCCCACTCCTAATATTTGGCTGCGACTGGATCAAATAGAGGAGTTTAAATAGATTTTAATCCCTGTTTAACAATGCCTTTGTTTTTGGCATTTTCGGAAAAATGACACAGGGATTGTCGGAAAAATCGGGTTTCTCAGTTTTTTTCTGAAGAAACCCGAATAATTATCGAGAAGCTAAATTTCGGAATTTGAAGAAGAATATATAGCAATTCCATTTCAAATGACTATAGTAATAAATCTTTGTACCCTGCTACGGCAGGTTTATGGGCTTTTTTTATCATTACTTGTCAAAAATAACTTAGGGGCGGTTTTTGATAATGAGAACTTACAGCACTTCGCGATGCAATGAGGTACAGTTGTAATGAGCCAACCCATAGTGAGAACACTAGCACTGAATTGAGCGTACCGCATAACAACGGAAACTGCTGTATCTTTTCTCGAAAAAATAGAATTTAAAGTTATCTATAGCACTTCTTGGATAGATGAGGTATTCATTTAAACTTGAAACGCTTGACAAAACTGGGTTTTGGCATACTCCATCTTTGTGAGAACCGCTATAGTTTTTCCCTCGTTGATGATGTAAATTTAGCAAATCATTTTTCACTACTTTTTCAGCAACCCCTAGTTACAACTTGGGCAAGTACACAACGTTTGGTACTAGCCCAAGTCAAAGTTGAAGATCATTCTCATGAAATCACTGCGCTCCCTGCCCTCTCGAACCCTTTTCCTTTTACCACATTCTGGCTACACTCCTCAATCTGTCTAGCTTTCAACCTCCTCGTCACCTGTGAGGATAATCAGCCTTTGGGAAAACGATAAATCGTAAATTCAGAGTTGATTTTCGTCAACTGCAAATTATTGGCAAGATATGATTTAAGTCGGAAATATTTTTGATTAATCTGATCTTGATGAACCCCTACAATCCCTAGCCAATCTGCTCCACGCGTTTGAAATTTTTTTATCCCCTCAATCAGAATATCCTCATTTGGCGGTAATTCAGTATCGGAATATCCTGCTGGGTAATTATCCGCTAAATCAAAGGTCCACCCTCGCCTGTGACTATAATAAATCGCCACCGGATCTCCGACCGAATGAGCAATTGTTACTACTAAATCCCCTGGCTGACTCGTCTGGGATAAAGCGAATCCTAATTTATAGCTTTGTTCGGCATACCAATTATTTAGATGATAATGATTCAGCGATTTTTCCCCAATCCAAGTGAGAATCATTAAGCAAAATACTATTACTAATAGGGGAAGTTTTAATCTTATTTTTTGAGAAATTTTGGGGATAAATGAAGTGATAACTTTGGCGGTTAATTGGGAAATTACAATAATTCCCCTTGCACCTAATACGGCTGCAATCGGATTAACTATGTGCAAATTCCAAACATTCGCGTACAATTCGTGGGAGCCTATTAACAGGAAGAACATAAATCCCAACAACCACCAATGAAATAACCATTTGATGGGACTTAATTCCCTGGCATCGCCATAACTTGATGGTACGTTCTCTAAATTTTCATTTATTTTCGGGGGCAGAGAAAACAATCCTAGGAAAACAAAGACTATCCCCGCTCTAGTCCATAACCATTTTTTCAGAATTCGCCACAACTGAGGGAGGAAAAATTTTCGTTCCCATAATAGGTGGGGGTCATCCCAAAGCCAAAAACCATCCCCAGCAAAATGATAGGGTGGATAATGAGTTGCTAAGTATCTTGCCCATAAATAGTAGCTAATGATCGGCAGACAGGATAATAACATGACCAATGAAATTTTCATCATTTTTCGGATGTTTTCTGGTTTACCTCTTAACGTTGTAAATACGACATATATTGCGGGAATACCGACAATGAGGCCTGTAATCTTGGTTAAACTTCCCCAAATTCCGAAAAAACTGGCGAGTAATAAATATTGGAGTTTGTTGGTTTTCAAGTGACGAACCAACATCCATAAACAAGTTGTCATCAAACTCACCATGACTGGATCAGGCAAAAATGAACGTTCTATGAATATGCTCCCGGGTAGTATTGCCATTACGGCAGCACTAACCAGGGCGTGTTTTTCATCCCATACCAGTCTCACCAGTTGATACAGGGCAAATATTCCCCATACTCCAAAAACCACAGCCACACTTCGACCGATCCAATCCTGTTGACCAAATATCACATATAGGAGAGCCGTTATGTAAGAAACAGTTTGAAATTCGCGACCTTGATAATTCGGACCGGCGCCGCCCCAATCAACTTGGGGGAAAAAAATATTCCAGTTAGTTTGATAAAAGTTATGTGCCATCATGGCGGTACTTGCTTCTCGCCAGGAAAAACCGTCAATAAATGGTTGTTGAATTTGATCGCAACGTAACAAGGTGGCAATAACTAGGATAGAAATCAATAAATAGTTTTTTCTAAACGGCAAAATTTCCATATTTTCATAAATGTTTTTGGGCATGGTAACGTCAGTTCGATGGAGCTAAAATCTCGTGGGGGGCTGAGTTGCCCAGTCTTTGAACTCCAAATCTAAACTCTGCTTTTTGTCATGATAACTATCTGCCCACAGCCCAGCTAAAAGCTTGACCAGAAAATCGAACATACTACGATGATGAGAATGTTCTATTTGACAAATATTCTTCAGTTTATCATTAACCAATTCAGTTAGTGCCCGTTTTCGGGGCAATCTCCAGGGCAAACCCATGTAAATTTCGGCAGCCATTCCCCTTAAGACCTTGAGAAAAATATAAGTAAAAATACTCAGTAGCAAAAGCCTTGCTAGGTAACAATACCTTTGCCAAAATGATACCTTGTGGGGTGAGATTTTGCGATTTGAACTTGGCTTGGGGTAGCCGTTTAAAAATCTCTTCCCCAAAACCCAAACAGGGTTTTATGGGGGTAGTTTCACAAGTCGTAAGGGTTACATCTACAGGGTATCAATCAGAAAAAATTGGCGCAGGTATTGTCAATACAGAGACCTGGTTTCTGCTCGGTTAATTTTCCTTAATAAAACTGTCAACGACTGCTTTTGCTTGGGGTGGTAAATCCCTTAGCATCAGAAATTGAAAACCATCCTTTGATGCTAATTGGGCATATTCAGGACTCAAGAAAATCGCGTATTGTTCGGCATCTGGTGTCATTTGTGCTGCCATTGCAAGGGAAACTGCCTTAATATATTCTCGCACCGCGACGGCTTTTTCTCCTACCACTTCTTCTCCAGTAATAGGAGTATTGGGTTTCCCTTTTTGATCCATTGTTTTCGAGGGATCTTTCACGCTTAAATGAGTTCCTCCGACGACACCAAGTAACCATTTTGGGGTGCTTATTTTGGTAAATGGTATCACTTGTTCTGTTAATGATGGGGTGGTTTTATCCGCGGAACCTCCTAAGATTAATGTGGGAATTTCTACTTGACTAATTCCGGTATCTCCAAACATTAATGACGCGACGGGATTGAGCGCGATCGCGCTTTTAATCCGAGGTTCCCGTAATTGATATTTATCATCAGGAAGGGCTGCGGCAATACATTGTATTCCCTCACCTAAACTAAAACTAATGACATCCTCTTTACAGCGTTTGCTCATCCAATGGGGTTGTAATTCGGCTCCTGCGACTGATAACGCGGTTGCTCCTCCAAAAGAATAACCAATCACCATCGCGTTATTGGTGCCTAATTTGCCTTGCAAAGAAGGATTATTTTGATTAACTTTTGTCAATTCATCCAAGATAAAACTAATATCTTTGGGACGCTCAATAAATTCTTGAGCCTTTAAAAGAGATTTAGTTCCGGTTAATGCTGCATTAGTGTTGGCTTCGTTACTCCCAGGATGTTCTAATGCCGCAACGACATAACCATGAGAGGCTAAATGTTGTGCTAAATATTGGAGATCGGAACGCACGGAGCCTAAGCCATGAGAGAAGACGATTAAAGGTTTATTTTGAGTCGCCGCGTTGGACCAATAAATATCTACGGGTATTTTCCGATCTCGTTTACTATCATATAAGTCTAATGTGGACATTTGGACTTGATTGGGACCGGCTTTTGAGGCATCAAAGGGAATATTAATGTTAGGCAATTTGGTCGATAATTGAGGCGTGATCGCTTGCATAAAGCGTTGAGTTTGCCAAAAAGAAGTATTCAAACCCTTCATAATTTTAAAGGCTTGATCTACATCAATAATGATGCGTTCCCCCGGATAATTTTCGATAAAACTGAGGATGGATAACCCCTCATCGGGAAGTGAGCCTAATACTAATGCACCGCGTAACGCGTTCAACATTGCGCCATCACGACGGGGTGTTACTGTGGCGAGATCGGCTAAAATATTTTCCCCGACACGACTATAGAGAACATTACTCCATGACAGGGGATTTAACTTGATTTTGGCTTTTAATGCACCATAAATAAGAGTACGTTGTTGAGGGGAAAGAAAGTTGGCATACGCTTGGAGACGATCAGATAATTTTCCTGTATTAACGAGGGTTCGTAGATCCTGTACGGGCACGGACATTTCAAAAATGCCTTTTTTCAGGACGATGGTTTGAGCCGCGTTCGTGGGTTGGGTTAATCCACCCCCTAAATTGACGAGTACGCTACTGATGAGCGCGAGCGTCGCCCCACGGATTTTCTGCTTGATTTTCATGGCTGATCCTTGTTTATTGACTTCTACAATTCTTTCATATCCTAACTCTTGTGAAGATGGGGAGAAGGGCGCGATCAGCTCAGGGGGTGATGATGAGGTTGAAAGCCAGACAAGTTGAGGAGTATAGCCAGAACGTGGTAAAAAGAAAAGAGTCTGAAAATGTATTCAACAGACTCAGCAAAAATGTTTCCTCAATTTTATCACGATATATTCACGAGTCCGCAGTGGTACATAGTAATGATACCATGAGTAAACTTTAGTAAGGATAGGATTTGCTATGAGTCTTATCTGTCCCAAATGTCAAGGCACAAAAATAGTATGAAATGGGAAAACTCATTATGGTAAACAACGATATAAATGTCAAAATTGTCAGCGACGGTTTGTGGAAAATCCACGACATCAACCAATTTCTGATGCTCAAAAATAATTAATTGATAAACTCTTATTAGAAAAAATCTCTCTAACCGCTATTTGTAGAGCCGTTGCAGTCTCAAAACGGTGGCTTAAATATTATGTCAATCCAAAATATTATCAAGGGTCAAAAAAGCCAAACATCTCTGAAAAAAAAGAGGTCGATTGACTTTACCGTTAGATGAAATGTGGTCTTATGTCCAAAGCAAACGTCAAAAATTATGGATTTAGCTCGCGGGGTTATGTAGAAACCAGAGAAATTGTCGGTTTGATTTTGGGGGATCGCCTCGAAAAAATTGCCCAAAAATTATGGGAAAGTTTGCCAAAAGTTTGTTGGCAGTGTCCGGTGTGTTATCGCGATTTTGGGTCAGCGTATCAGGAGGTTTTGCCGTCAAAAAAAGCTGTGAAAAAGTCATCAGGTAAGTTAGATTGAAAGATTTAACAACACTTTGAGACAAAGGGTTTCTTTATTGGTCAGAAAAACTTTATCTTTCTCTAAAAAAAATCGAAAACCATCTGGGTTTTCTTTGGTATTTTATACACTACTATAATGCTTGATGGCTTTCTACTTCCCGATGATCATTACAATGCACTACTACCCAATACTAATAATTAGTCCTCTTCAGAGGACTTCTGCGATAAAACTTCTCTTAGAACCCTGTCGGACTAGGAAACAAAAAGCTATCGAGAAAATCGGTTTCTTTTTAGGTTATCATAACCAGAGAGTCAACAGAATTAATCTCCTTATTCCCATGATAACATTATCTTGTTTTCCTTTTCCTCGATTTTGCCTAAAATCTACCATAAAACTGTTATTAGCAGTTATTCTCACTTGGGGAGTAATGGCAACAATACCCGCGATCGCGTCACCTCTCAACCAGACAACTGTCAACTTAACCAGTCAACCCCTCATCAAAATTCCCATCAGTTTAGGTAATGCTGAGGGAGCCTTAAAATTTTTTCCCAATCATTTAGAATTAGAAGCGGGAAAACGCTATGAATTACTATTAACTAACCCTAGTCCAGTCAAACATTATTTCACCGCGAAAGATTTTGCCGATGGTATTTGGACTCAAAAAGTGGACGCGGGAAATGTGGAAATCAAAGGCGCGATCCATGAATTAGAATTACGCCCCGGATCTCAAGCCCAATGGGTAGTAATTCCTCTCCGTTCAGGGAATTATAATTTACGTTGTACAATCCCCGGTCATACAGAAGCCGGAATGACGGGAGATATCACGATTACTTCCCCTAAATCCGTTTAAAATTTTATCGGGATGGGTTTATCATTGCACTAAACCCATCCCTAATTATGTTTCACCAACTTCCCCACTTTCCACACAAAAAAAAGTATCCGAAGCCATCACCAGCACATTTTTACAAGTTTTGTGAAAACTGTTTCCTCGCCAATGACAGATCACACTACCATTATCAGCCCGAAAATCACTAAAAGTAATTTTAGCATAGGGAATGTCTGCCGAAGAATTCACTCGCCCTAAATATTCAGAAAAAACGACAAAATCATGGGTCAAAAGTTGCCAAGAATTATGGGTTTGAATCCTGCCAATAAACACTTCTTCCTCTGTGATCGTATCACAAAAATAAGCAGCCCACCAGCCTTGTCCTTCATACCAAATTCTCATCCGATATGATCGGCCTTCTTGCCAATTATATTTCAGCCGACAACTAAACCCTTTTCCTTTTCCATCAAATTCACCACAAATGGCATGGGGACCTGCCACAGACGCGATCGCGTTCATAATCGAAAAATTAGCAATTTTACCCATCCTCCCTTCCGCACCGATATTACCATTGGATTGTAGTCCGATCTCACCATGATTTCCATTAATAAAAGAGAAACTATGAGACCATTTATAATAACTATCTAAGGGCGGTTCGACATTAATCTTCAGTGTGACATCTGCATTATAATACCCTTCCAACGTCGAATATTCCCACTGATAGGAACCATCTACAAGATGAAAGGGTTTAAAATTTTTTGACATAGTACCTCGACTCAATAAGCACTTATATTTATCATACCTTATTTTTCCGTCAATATTTTTCTCTCAAATTGATCGCACTTTTTATTATATAATAATATAATATCCCTAGAAAGGTATGCAAAAAATTGTTAAAACCCTCTAGGGAAGTTACATAACTAATCTCAAATCAAAAATTGGTAGAATAATGTCAATGACAGAAACACCCCAAAAAATTGTTGTGGTTGGAGCCGGATGGGCTGGCCTCGGAGCTACTTATCATCTCGCGAAACAAGGTTATGATGTCACTCTTCTCGAAGCAGGAAGCTATCCAGGGGGACTTGTTGCCGGTTGGAAAACCCCAGGAGGAAAAGCCGTAGAAGCAGGGATTCATGGCTTTTGGTATCCCTATCAAAATATTTTTTCCCTAGTGAAAGAATTAAACTTAAATCCCTTTACCCCTTGGACACAATCAGCCCAATATTCACCAATGGGATTAGAAGTAGAATCGCCTATTTTTCAAGAAAAACCTCGTCTTCCTACTCCCCTTGGTACTTTCATTTATCCCCAATTTCAACGATTACCTTTTCTTGATCGAATTTCCGCGTTACCCTTACTTTATGCTCTGATTGATTTTGATAATTCCCATGAGGCTTGGCAACGATATGATCATGTCACCGCACGCGAACTCTTTAAACAGTTTGGCGTTTCTTCACGACTCTATAAAGACGCGTTTGAAGCAATGTTATTAGTAGGTTTATTTGCCCCTGGAGAACAATGTTCTGCCGCGGCTACTTTGGGCATGTTGTATTATTTTATTTTAGCCCATCAATCGGATTTTGATGTAGTTTGGTGTCGGGGAACCGTGGGGGAAAAAATCTTTAAACCTTGGGTAGAAACTATTGAAAAATTAGGCGCTAAGGTGTTAACCCAACGACGAGTTACTGATATTAAGGGAGAATTTAATCATATTACGGGTGTGGTTTGTGGGGATGAGGTTTTTGATTGCGACGCGGTGATTTTTGCCGTGGGTGTTACCGGAATGCAGAAAATTGTTACCAGTAGTCCCTCTTTACAACGTCGTCAGGAATTTCGAGATATTATGAATTTAGGCGCGATCGATGTCTTAGCAACTCGTCTTTGGTTTGATCGAAAAATTAATATTCCCCGCGCTTCTAATGCTTGTTTTGGGTTTACACCAACAACGGGATGGACGTTTTTTGATTTGAATGCTATTCACGATGACTATCGAGAGATTAAGGAAACGGCTGTGGAGGTTGATTTTTATCACGCGAATCAGTTATTACCTTTAAATGATGATGAAATTGTCTCTCTTGTACAACGAGATTTAACCAGTTGTATTCCGGCTTTTAAGGATGCCAAAATTGTTGATAAAACGGTGATTCGTTTGCCGAAAGCTGTTACCCATTTTGCTCCGGGTAGTTATCAATATATGTTGACAAGTGTCACCAGTTATGATAATGTTTTTATGAGTGGTGATTGGATTATTAATCGTCATGGATCTTGGTCCCAAGAAAAAGCTTATGTGACGGGTTTAGAAGCGGCAAATTTAGTGATTACTCAGTTGGGTAAGGGTAAGCACGCGACAATTATTCCTGTAGAACCCGATGAAGAGCATATCAGGTTTACGCGATCGCTAAACCGTTTGGGACGTGATTTAAGTAAAGTGTTTTTACCCAATTTTACCTTACCTTAAATCCCGTCAAAAAATTATCAGGGGGGAAATTTTTTTCCCTCTGTAAATCTGGCGTAAATCTGGCGTAAATACGCGATCGACTTAATCAAATCCTTCTGGCTACCTTGTCTGTTCCCATCCCTTCCTAAGCTGTTACGCATTGAAAATTCCTAATATAACGCAATACGGTTCAGTTAATGATGTTTATTCCCCCCAGATCCTCCTAAATCCCCCAGGCTAAGATTGAATTAATTCAGGATATCAACAGTAACGGATCAGTGGAGACAAATAAAATTATTCATACATCTAATACCGAACTTAATCAAAATGGAAATTTAGACTTTTTAGGGCTACAGTCTGGTAGTTATTATCTCATGATTTCGCCGAGACATCAAGATACTTGGTACAATCTTAGCCTATCAGCAAACCCC
The DNA here is from genome assembly GCA_037440985.1 of Microcoleaceae cyanobacterium bin_387. Classification (GTDB taxonomy): domain Bacteria; phylum Cyanobacteriota; class Cyanobacteriia; order Cyanobacteriales; family Microcoleaceae; genus JBEDKD01. Next base: position 7,547 of record JBBITB010000016.1, on the reverse strand, counting down.
TCTATTTTTATGGGGTTTAATTCTAACTATGGCTATGGCATTGCTAATGCAGCCGCGCCTGTGGCGAAGGCGACGGGTTTAAATATTCCTTTTGATGTCAATACTCCTGTAAGAAATGATCATACTTGGGAACAACAAATCCTTTTAAGCAATTTCCGGGTACTTCAATGGCAGCGCCCTATGTTGCTGCGATCGCGGCTTTAATCTTGAGTGCTAATCCGACTTTAACCCCTGATCAACTCAAGAAAATTATCCTTCAGACGACTACTCCTCTTCCACAAACTAAATTGGCTTAATCTTTTATCCTCTGCGTTTTCCCTTCAATATTAAAGGGCAAATCCCAGAGATTCCCAAAGGGTAAGAGAAGAGCCACGAGGTTGTCTCCCTAAATTTTCCAATCCGCATTTACCTCTTTCGCAAAAGAAGTAAATGCGGATTTTTTATTGAGGAAAAAAATTACCCTTTTTCCCTAAGTCAGTACCGATGCTCAAAAATAACACAGTAAAAATAACTAAGTATCCGTAGTTATCAAAAAACTTCAAACATAGATAGAAATACGCTTTTATTAAGATAGAACCCGCAGTATCCTGATAGATAACAAGCTAGTCGAAAAAGTTACTATACAAGGGTTTTAGTTGAGTGCTCTCAAAAAAACTCGGAGCGGGTGAGCGAATTTTTTTGGGATGTGAAATACGGAGAATGAGGCTCAAGCACGATCGCGGATGGACAGATCGTGCCCCATCGTCATTATCAATAAACCTGTCATAATCACCGGGTACTTTTTCAAAATTGTGTTAACACGGGCTGTTTCAGAGGAATTGTCACCATATCAGGGGAGTCGATTGAAAAGAATAGAGGTGATCACACCTCCACTTAAATGAAGAGAAAATAGACAAAATCAAGAAGGATGAAATTTATATGATTCCCCTCCATGAAAATAACAACATTCCCACTGGGGTAGATTCCCCAACCCTGATTTTTTCTGGTGTTAATGACTTCTTATTACCGTCACCGAGATCAGAAAGATTAGGGAGTGAAATAATCTCTCACAATTCTGTTATTTACAGAAACAATGACAACCAAATAATAGAGCCATTCTTAGGGCAAAAAACTCCGAAAACTCCAGTAATTAACACAAATATTGATGTGCTTACGGGTGAAAGATATGCCAAGAGTGTCTCATCCCCAAATCAATTTAATTCTATTTCTGGTTATGGACTTATCAATGCTGCTGATGCAGTAGCCCAAGCCACCGGTGAAAATATACCATTATTAAATAGTCCGAAAAATCAAGGAAATAATTGGGGACAAAGTATGATTCATGCACCTGAAGTCTGGAATAGAGGTTATACAGGAGAGGGAGTAGTTGTCGCTGTATTAGATTCAGGAGTCGATTATACACACCCAGATTTAATCAATAATATCTGGCAAAATACCACAGAAATTCCGAATAATGGTATTGATGATGATCAAAATGGTTTTGTTGATGATCTGACAGGATGGGATTTTGTTTCCCAGGATAATACACCAATGGATGAAAAGAAACATGGCACTCATGTCGCGGGAATTATTGCTGGTGAAAATAATAATATAGGGGTAACGGGCATTGCTTATCATGCCAAAATTATGCCCATTAAAGTATTAGATGAAAATGGGACAGGCCCTATTAATGATTTTGTCAAGGGAATCCATTATGCTGTTGATAATGGTGCTAATATTATTAATATTAGTATGGCTACTTCACAACCCGATTCCCAGTTACAAGACGCGATCAAATATGCGGAAACAAAAGGGGTATTAGTAATCATGGCCGCAGGTAATAACGGTGCAAGTGAACCCGAATATCCTGCTAAATATGCCCAAAATGTGGGAATTGCCGTCGGCTCTCTCGCTCTGAATGGAAGGATGGCGACGGCTTCTAATCGGCCGGGAGAAACTCCCTTAAATTATCTTGTCGCCCCTGGAGTTAATATTTACTCAACTGTCCCTAATAACCAGTATAAAAAACTCAGTGGTACATCAATGGCAACTCCTTTTGTGGCAGGAGTCGCGGCTTTGATGTTAAGTGCAAATCGTAGCTTGACTCCTAACCAAATAAAGGAAATTCTGATTCGTAGCGCGATCGCGCTTTAAGGTTGACGACAAATGCCAAAGACAGAGGTATAACCATGTAGAAATGTAGTATCACCCACGGGACCAATTTCGCCATTACAGAAAAATCCCACTAAAGGAATATTATTGAGGTAACGGCCAAATAAACGAGAATCAAAATTAGCTTCTCCATAGAGATTTTCACCTCGTCCGAGACAAGCAAACATCAACGCTCCGGCATTAGTGGAATTCAATGTACAAGTTTTGTCCCGTTGATAACGTCTGAGTAACATTTCCAAATCTTCCTCCGAAGTACGGGAGTCTCGTAAGTGAAATTGAATACGTTGGCCCGCACGAACGCGATCGCCAATGGCTAAAGCCCCACCCTTGGGATCAACTCCTAATAAATTGCGGATTAAAAAATCTCCCGATTCCAAGTCTGTCTTAAATTCATCTCTAACGACACCCACAAAAAGAGAATCTTGAGCTAATTGTCGATCTTCTTCACTGAGGGATTGAATCAAATCGCGTAATGCCTCCAAAGGGGGACGTTTGCGACTTCTTCCCGTTTCCCAGTCTTCTTCCACCTCCATCACAATATTACGATCAGACTCTGTGACTCGATAAGGAAAACCAATGGGGCGACATCCTTGGGCCACAATCGTATCTAAAACTAGATTGCCACTTAACGCGACACCCACAGTCCCTTCTTGGTAAAGGCGATAATTACAAAAAAGCGCGCTCCCTCTTCCCATACCAGAAGCAGTGGCTAATCCCCCCACTTTTGCCGCATTGGGGTAAGCAAAATCTAAACCTTGAATTAAATCATTAATTTGAGAAGAAAAAGGATCGGCTAAAAGAATAAATTGGGGTTCATCCTCCGAGGGTACGTCTAACAATTCTACCCAAGTGTCTGGGGGACTATCTAAATCCGGTAAGTCATCCCCAGCGATATGAAAAGCCTTAATATCAACCCCTGGGAGATGGGCTAAACTGAGACTCAAGGCAGGTAAACCTTCCACTTCTTCTGATTGGCCGTATTTCATGCCAATGATCCCCCCCCCCGCGCAACCGATAAGTACGGGAACCGAAAGTTGTTCTTGTAGTAGGGGCATTAAGCGAGAATATTCACTGGCAAAGGCGGAGGAGATAAAGACTAAACCCAAGTCAGGTGATGATTGTAATACTTTTTGGGTTTGTTCAATCACTTCCTTTACAGCCCCTTCCAGTGAAGGACGAGTGGAGATGGCACTCACCCACTGCATAGGTTTTGTTGTGGACATATTAAAACTCATAATGTTAATAAGGTTAATTGACTTACAATAACGTGTTTGAAGGAGGCTAACCTCTACAGCTTTTCCAGAGTAGCTAGGGTAAGTAATGCCCTTCTGACAAATAGTGTTACTCTATAAGTCCTACTTCCCTCGGAGTCAATCCTGTGTTAACATAAGTTAACTTATGAGGGAAAAGGGTTTTATCCTTAAGTACCATCTGTCTCAACTGTTTTAAGGGATCTCGGGCAACCGAATCTTAAAAAATAAAGATTAATACAGTTTGGACACTCCACTTTGATCTATATCTGATCTGGTAGTGTTTTCAATACTACTGTGGACTGGTTCTCTTGTCATAAGGTGGCAAGGTGAGAGACTTCAACACGCGTTAAGCAATGGATTCTCTGAAGCAGGAACTAAATGCCAAGACTGTCTATGTTCCATGAAAATGGGATTTCGGTGGTTTTGGGTAGGTTTCATCGAAGGCAATGATTCCTGACTGATCTAAAGTGACAAGGACAATAACATCCATGAGCAATATCCAAGAAAAAATTCAAGACGAACTTCAACAAGCGCGGGCTGTCTGCGATATTAAAGGTGGCAACTCGCCAGAATGTGCCGCAGCTTGGGATGCCGTTGAGGAACTGCAAGCAGAAGCATCCCACCAAAAACAAAATCAACCTCAGAGCAATTTTGAAAGGTATTGTTCGGATAATCCCGACGCGGCGGAGTGCCGTATCTATGAAGAATAGAATTTTGGCTATCCGCGGTAATTAGCTGAGGGAGTGTAAAAGCTGATATTCTCAAGGCTAGGTAAGCAACTGGAAAACTGCACTTAAGTTCCAGTTGCTTCCTTTTTACAAATATCCTTAATTAAGTTTATCGGAAAATGTTAACTTCTCTTCTGGCAATCTCGCCTTCTCCTTGGTTTCAACCTTTTGTCTGGCTTGATTATCGTATCGGCTTTTTATTTACTGTTATTATTCCTCTGGTTTTATTGATTTGGGCTTTTGTGCAAAAGGCTGAACATTTCTTGCATCTTTTAATTATTTATTCGCGGGTTGCGAGTTTGTTTGTAATTAATATTTATTTGATGATCGCGGCTCTACCCATTAGTTTTATTTCTACTTTCTTTGTGCATTTATTGATTCCTCTTTCTCTCTGGTTTTGGATTGATATTAATGAGGAAATTAACGATTATCGCGCTTCTTCTCCTTTAAAGTTAGTTTTTATGGCTTGGCGTTGGGCTATTACGGTTTATAGTACGATCGCGCTTCTGGGACAACTATTCTTTCTCAAGTGTGGGTTTCTGGGAACGTCTCAATTATTAGAAGATGAGACTTGTCGTGTTTGGTTAGATCCGGCTTGGGGGTATAAGGAGATGTTTCACTCCAATTCTCATGTCCCATTTTTGGGTTTTTTAGGATTAGCTGGGTTATTAATTTACGTCCTTTATTTGGCTTATTTCGCCCTTTTCCGTTTAGGAAAAAGTGGCAGAATTGCCGGGAGCAATTAAATTAATGAATTGGGGTGGGGAGTGAGCATATCCTCATCATCTAGGGTTCATTCACCGAACCACTTTCACATTTAAGGAGGCGATCAAGATTGGCAATTTCTTCTTGCTCGCCTGTTTTCCGAATTTTTTGCTCTAGGCTAATATTCTTTAATTCCATCACTAAACGCCGAAAATAAATGGTTTTTTGCGGATCAATCCCCTCTGATTTTTTGAGGTGGGAAAAATTTTCTCCTAAACTTTTTTGTAATGGGAAGTTGAGAAATTTTGTCAAAGATTCGACAACATAATACTGATCGGGACGTGCGGAGGTTAAAATTTCCGTGATGGGTTTTTCCCACAAAATATCTCTGTCTTTATCCGACTCATACCGTTGTAACCATGTTTCTGAGGTAGAAATAGGTAAATCGGGTGTTTTTTCATCGACTTTGGCAAACGCGTGGGCTTCCATGTAAGAGACACGCCCATCTTTGTTATAATCAGCACTAGAAACGGATTTTCCCACGCGATCGCGTCCACTTAATCCCGCGAAAAAACTGGAACTATAATCTCGATAATCCGATTCATTAACTAAAGGTGTGCAACCAACAGAAGGTTGAGATGGGATGGTGGCAAAGAAACCGCAACGATTTTGGGGTGCGAGTTTCTTCCTCGGATTCGCGTCTTCATAGATAAAATTGGCAAAAGATCCCCCATAACATTGAGTCATTACAGCCACAAAAGTTGTTCGAGGTGGTAAGGGATCTAACAGTTTTGCCAAGCCTTTCACCGTGAAGGAGCTATTATGCCAGAGTGAGGCATAATTGTTATCAATATTTTGTTCATTTTCACCGCCATGTCCTGTATAATAGAAGAAAATAGAGTCACTTTTTTTATTAGTAATGAACTGATTAAACCATTTACTAATATTATCTAAAGTTGCCGCGCCTTTGAGATAGGGAATTTCGGGTGCTTTATATTGTTCTAATCCTTGAGGATCGAGATAACTGATTGTCGTTTGAGATTGATTGCCATTAGCAAATAAATAAGTCGCGACTTGAGGATCATTACCTAATTCTTTTAAAGTCCGTTGAAAATATAAGACATTTTTTTCTAAGGCTATTTCATTATGACAGGGGGAGGGTCCACCTCCAACTACTAAAAACTCAGGAGACTTTGCCAAGACTAGAGGGGGCGCGATCGCGAAACTTATCATCTGACTCAGGAGAAGAGTACCCGTAGAGAAATAACAGCAAAATCCTTCAACCACAGAAGTAGTCATAGTTTTTGGTGTTGGCTAGAAGTGACGTGATTCTATAATAAAGACACGGCCAAGCCGTGTCCCGAAGATGTACTAAAATTTTTAAGGTTTAATGGGTTGACCGTCACGGTTAACGAAACGACTATCTCGTTCCGGCGCGGTGACATTTTCATAAACTCCTTCATCACGCTTCACATATTGACTGAAGCCCGCGTTTTTATAATCAGTAGTAGAAGTAGGCATCATCAAACGAGGTGCTGTGATAACACGACGTACAGGCGCGTCTGTCGGTGTATTATCGGGATCGCATTGGGCTAAGGCACACAAATCTCCCCAGGTTTTGACATCGACATTAATACTATGGGAGACTTCGATCTGTTTGTTATTGCTAGGACAGAAATAGTCGTACAGAGGCATAACCAGATTTTCTATAGTAACAACTCAGAATTACCAGTTTTCGCCATTATACCTTAAGGCTGAGATTTCGCCAACTAAATTTTATGGTTCCTCTGACAGACATCTGTTGAGACTTTTTTTCTGGGAGCGTGATCGGATTCCGGGCATACTGAGTGCTACGAAAACACATCGCGGTTTGGGGAAATCTGTTTTAGTTTATAGTAGTGAAGGCAAAGCTCATGTCTATTTTGGGGATATCCCCAAACTTTGTCAAGGTTTCATAATACCAAATTGACTTTTTGATGAAAACAGGAAATTGCTATGAGTGATTTTAAAGTGACACCGGAAGTAGAGTTAACCATGACTCAATTGTTAGAAAGATATCATCTGAAAGATGAAATAATTTTACACCTTTGGGCACAAGTTCATGGCATTAATAGTAATCGTGGTGTGTTTTATCCCACAGAAGTTGATTTGTTAGATCATGCACATCATCATATTCAAAATTTGGGCATGAGTTTAGGGGAGTATGAAAGTTTAATTGATCGCTCTCGTAAACCCATTGCACCACCCCCTGTAGCTCCCACTCCTGCGGCTCCTACTCCTGTAGCTCCTACTCCTGTGGCTCCCACTCCTGTAGCTCCTACTCCTGTAGCTACTGCGCCTATTACTAATAATGAATCGGTTTCTGCTTCTGAGGTAACGGAAGATGCTTATGCCGCGATCGAAATGTTAACTCAACAATATTCTGAAGCGATTGATGTGATGGGTGAGAGGATCGCGGAACAATTTATTGATGAATTAGATTTATCTGTGATGCGACATTTGGCGAAAAAGGTACGCGATCGTCGTCAACTCACGGCTCAAAATCCTAATCGTTTTGTGCAAATGATCCAAGCGGCTTTCAAACCGACTAATCCTCTTTTAAACCCGAAAAAATCTCAAGATTCTAGTTTAGAATTAGAGCATAATCATCGTCTGGGGTAATTGACAGTTGACAGTTGACAGTTGACAGTTGACAGTTGACAGTTGACAG
>JBBITB010000015.1:0-78980 GCA_037440985.1 Microcoleaceae cyanobacterium bin_387 | reverse complement strand
GATGTATCCCCTTGGGAGAATAAGACATCACTGGCAAGACTTGTCGAGTCTTTCTTGGTTGGTAAGGATAAGACATTACTGGTTGAGCAAGTCGAGTCGTCTCTCTCCTTACATATAGATGTATCCTCCCGCAAGGATAAAAAATCACTGACTTGAGTTATCGAGTCTTTTGGCGGTTGAGAGGATAAGACATCACTCCCAAGGGAAGTCGAATCTTTCTCCTGTTGAGAGGATAAAACATCACTCCCAAGGGAAGTCGAATCTTTCTCACCCTTATCTATAGATGTATCCGTTGACAAGGTTAAGGAAGTCGAGTCGTGTTTCTCATTTATAGATATATCCCTTGACAAGGATAAGGAATCCCTGGTTAAGGAAATCGAGTCGTCTCTCTCCTTATATATAGGTGTCTCGCATCCCAAGGATAAGACATCACTGGTTAAGGAAGTTGAGTCGTCTCTCTCCTTGTCTATAGATGTATCCCTTTCTGCCCTTGTCTCGTTGTCATGTGAGTCTAAATTTAATGAATAGATTAAATTACTTAGCTCATGCAAATAGTCTCCGACTTTTTTAAACTCGAATTTTGGACAAAAGGGCGATTTTTCCCAACGATAGGCTATTTCTAACATATCACGAGTTGGCCCACCACCATGATCTCCCACTCCGGGCAACCAAAGGGCATTTGCTAACCCGGTTTTCTTTTGCCATTCCCCTAGATAATTTGTCATTTTGATGGGATTAATCCCTTCACCAATAGGTGCTGACATTAAACTCAAAATTCGACTGCCGTCGGGAGATTCCCACCAGAAAATATCATGGGGAAATTTCGTGGTGTCATTCCAACGTAATTTCTGTGTGACGAAAAATTTAATACCGCCTTCTTTAAGAAGTTGGGGAAGTTGCCAACAGAATCCAAAGGTATCTGGCAACCAGGCAATCTCCATCGGTTTGCCAAATTTTTCTAGGCTATAACGTTGCCCATACAGGATTTGACGCGCGATCGACTCCCCGGATATTAGGTTTAATTCTGGCTCTACCCATAATCCGCCGATGACTTCCCATCTTCCGGTGTCTATCTGCTTTTTAATACTATTAAATAACTCTGGTTGGTTTTCTTCGATCCACGCGTATAAGGCGGGGGTGGTATGACAAAATAGTAATTCTGGAAAGTCTTTTTGTAGGTTTAATACTGATGTGAAGGTGTTTTTTGCGACTTCCCATGTCTCATGTATTTCCCATAACCAGGCTAAGTCTAGGTGACTATGCCCTATCAGGTATATTTTTCCGAGGTTATCTTTATTTATATAGGGTAATAGTGATTTATGGAAGTCAATTAGCGATCGCGTAAATTCCTGTCTGTCTGGTAGGGCATCCCACTTAATCTGATCTAACGCGCAACTAAGCACGCGATCGCGTAATGTTTCTTTAACTAAGTCTGTCAATACTGTCTTTTTATCACGGATATCTATCTCGCTATCGCCCGATGGGGATAGTGAGATATCCGTGAGGGCATTTTTCCGAGAGTCGTCGCTTTTCTTGGAGTCTTCTAAGCTAATTTCTTTTGTCTGTTGATTATCCGTGGGGGAGAGGAGAGAATTTTCACTCAGAAAGATTTTTATCAGTGCTAATTCATCCGCGACAAAACCCGGATCACCCCAAGAAAGGGGACTAGGGATTGGGGGATTGGGGATTGGGGGATTGGGGACTGGGGTAGGCGCGGGGGATTGGGGTAGGCACTCTGGCACTACCCCTACAGTCTTCCCTCTTCCTTCTTCCTTATCTTCGGTTATTTCATAAATAAGGGAAGAGTGCATTAATGCGCCGATGTCATGTTGAGGGCTGACTAAACGTAAAGATACCCAAAATTGATCTCCGGGTTGTACCGAAGATGATAATAAAAGACGTACAGATGAATCAAATAAATCTCCTTGATGTGCCACACGATCGCGCACGTAAATCAGCGCATCTTCCGCCCACCAAGTTAAACATAATCTTAATGATAAACCCGTTAAAGGATAATTATATAAATGTTCCGGCACAACAATACTCTGAGAAAACCATAACACCTCTCTACCCTTGGGCCAAATAATATGCCCTTTCTCATTCCGAGACGCGTTTTCCCATTCATCCCGTCTTAAGTTGGCAAGACGACACTCTTCATCACAGATAGTCCAATTTTCTTGGACTTCCACGCGTGTCAAACGTCCCAACTTCTCGATCGCGTTAGAAATCTTATCAATAATTTCACTCATACTTGTGCTATAATCCGCCCAGAGAAAAAAATTGCTAATTACCCAAATCGAGATGGCCTCTTCTCATGGTAGATACCAAAGTCATGCTCTGAATTTTTTGTCAAAACAAACACAGAAAATTATAGGGCAGTGCGATCGCGCATTTCGTCAAGTCAAAAATGTGACAGTCGGAGTGGCACAGGCAATATTATACCCTGTCTATCTCTTAATGCAAACTTCCCGATTTACCGGAAAACAACTCCGACAAAGGGTGGCCAATGTCATACCACAATTGGCTCCTGAAGTCAAGGAAGAATCGTCAAATACTCCAGAAACGGATCGCGCCATTGAGCGAGTGCTCTCGGTAGTGCAAAATCTCTCCCAAAATCAAATAGACTTAACCCCCGAAACCCTTTCTGTGTCGGAAAATACCTTGGGCGAATTAGTCTCTCAAAAGCCAAATAATATCCCCTCAATTGATACCGAAACCAGTCAAACTCTTACAGCTAAACCCCCTATCATTCGAGGAGTCGCGAGTCAAATAGACGATCGCGCATTAGTCTTAACTTCCATAGATAACGAAATTATCAATAACTTAACCCCCCAACAACAAGAAAAACTCCATCAACGCATCTTGGGGGAAATCACAAACTATTGGAGTCAACGAGTCTTTCACAAAACTAAAGATATTCCCCTCCTTCCCCACGTCAATAATGATGAAAATCTCTTACCGCCCGTAAGAGTATTTTGGCAGATTATGGCTTGGGTACAAACCAGTCCGATCGCGGTAGCCGCAAACTTATTCGGAGAAGCATCCCTCCTCGAAAATCAAGAAACTTTTACCAAAGAAATCGAAAACCTTTATCTCTCCCCTGCTCCCATCTCCCCCACAACTTGGCTCGATCACGGCTTGACTTCCTTACGCGAAGTATCAAAAAACACATTTACCCTCTTACCAAAACCACCATCTCCATTAAATCTCAGTAATAATACGGATGCCGGTGTAACAATTAACACATCTATCGACCCTCAAAGACTACAGGAAATCATACAAGGCGCGATCGCGCATTTCTTTGGCAATAACCCCTTAGCCGGAAAAGAAAATAACCCCTATCTGGAATACGCCTCGGAAAGATTACAACTCATCCCCGACAGCGAAACCGATGATCCGTGGTTACGCGAAACCGACTTATTTGGGGAACCCTCCCACTGGGGAGTCAAAGACACACCTCAAGATGAGTGGGTAAACTTTTATACCAAAGGGCTCCAAGGTACTGAGGAAAATACGCGTAAATTATTACCTAGTAGCAAAGGCGAAAACCCCTTTAGCAAACTGGTTAAAACCTATATTCAACCCTTGATTCCCACTAAAGAAACAACCCCCACCGAAGTATCAAAAGATACTGAGACTCGACTAAGTATAAAAGAAGAGCAAAAGACGATAACCACCCAAACGCCACCTTTAGTGGTATCCCCCCCCCAAACTCAAGGAGTCGAAGCCAAACCTAACTGGTTAGAAGCCCAAGCCACCGCGATCGGATATGTCAAACACCCCCTAGAAGTGATCCTAGAATGGTTAGATCGAGCAATGGTATGGCTCGAAGAAAAAATACTCAAAGTTTGGCAATGGGTAAAAAGTCTCTGGGCAAAAGAATAAAACGGTAAAAAAAGAACCATCTTTCGATATGATTAGGAAGTTGTGGCAACTGCCGAAAGCCAAAAAACTTAACATTTCCTAGCCTTGGAGAGATAAAATATGGTTACCCTGAAGATCGTTGTTAATGTTGTTGTCTTATTCTTCGTCTCCCTATTCGTCTTTGGATTTTTGTCCAACGATCCCTCTCGGAACCCCAACCGCAGAGACTTAGAATAATATTAGGTAACAATTGCCCCTTTTTTCCCTGGGTAGGAGGGCATTTGTCAACCCCCCTACCGCTTTTCCATAAAAAATAAAAAATAAAAACCAAAAACCTCGTATTTATACGAGGTTATCTTATGAAAAATGATAACCGAATCGTGATCTGTCCCTAGATCGGTTAAGCAATCAAATCGCGATCGAGGGAAATTGTCGAGTAAAATTATGCCCTATCCGGTATTCCCATCACAACCTCCTGCCATTATTGAGAATCTATCTTCTGAGGAAAGTCCCCAACTCGATGTCACGACGACAAAGCAAAGGGATACTCAGAGTCAGACTGTCGTTACTAGTATCTCCACCATTCCCCCTCTAAAAAAAGACACCTGTAAACGCGAGTGTTTGCGCCCCACTTCCTATCAGGAATTTACCCAAAAAAACGACAATACCTCTTCGACATCCTCCGCCGAAGTCTTAGGAAATTCCCTTGAATTAGGGGAGACAAATGTCAATATTGAAGTCAAAGCTAGTTTTGCTCAAGGTTTGACAATGAGGGCGTTTCGTGAGTCAGTTGATACGCGATCGTCGATATCTTTTTCCACTATTCCTAGGAAGCAAGAAAATATCCCAGAATTTGCGCCTCAAACATCTGCGCCGAGCAAATTTTATCATCTGCCACCCCAAGAAATCGCGACAGAGAATCAAACCAGAGAAAAAAGTTCTCCATCTATGAGTCAAGGGGTAGAAATTCCGATTCCTCCCTTGTCGCCATCTCAACCTGAAAAAGGGGAAGAGATGAATACTCCTGTGGATAAACCATCTCAACCTGAAAAAGGGGAAGAGATGAATACTCCTGTGGATAAACCATCTCAACCTGAAAAAGGGGAAGAGATTAATGCTCCTGAGAAACCATCTCAACCTGAAAAAGGGGAAGAGATACCCCCATTTGAAGATAAACCTTCTCAGACAGGAGAAGAAACTCCCAAACCCGCCGATAAACCCTCTTCTAGTGATGATAAATCTCAGGATAAATCTCAGGATAAATCCCTGGATAAATCTCAGGATAAATCTAAATCGAAAACTGGGGAGAAGGAAAAAAAAGCCAAACCCAAAACCACACCTGCCGATATTATTGAAGTGAAAGCTGATCGACAGGAATTTGATAATAATCGTCAAATTGTGACAGCGGTTGGTAAAGTTTTAATTCGGTTTAGACAATCCGTAATTGATGCCGATAGGGCTGTGATTAATTTAATTACGAGACAGGTGTTGGCGGAGGGGGATGTCGCGTTAAAAAGAGGGAGTCAAGTTGTCCGCGGTCAAGTATTAGAATATAACCTAGAGGAAAATAGAGGATCTTTAGCCAAAGCTAACGGAGAATTAAACCTCAAAACCAATCAAAGAGATTTAACAGTTTTATCACCAAGTCAACTGTTGACAGGTTTAATTGTACCCGATCCCGTCAGCGATCGCGTAGCCCGTCAACAACCAGTAAAAGGAGTAAAAAGTATCGGAGGTTTAACCGTTGTCTTAGGTGGGCAAGGCACGGGACAAGTAACCTCTCCCAGAATTGCCGGAGAAGTAACGCGTTTACGTTTTGCCGCGGAAAAACTAGATCTATTACCTGATAATACCATAATCGCGACCAATTTAAGATTAACAAACGATCCTTTTTCACCACCAGAGTTTGAAATAAGAGCGCGTCAAGCGACAATTCGTCAAACGGGGCCTCTGCAACAAGAAATAGTCACGAGTGATCCGCGTTTTGTCTTAGATCAAAGGACGAAAATTCCGATTTATCCGAATCGACAAGTTATTGACGGAAATCGCCGTAATGGTCCCTGTTTCGGCTTTGGATATGATTATACTGATCGCGGTGGTTTTTATTTACAATGTACCCTAGAACCCGAAATTTCACCTAATGTCAGATTCACCGTAATTCCTCAGTATTTATTGCAAAGAAGTATTAATCGTCATCAAGGAAACCCTTGGTTTGCCGATAATTATGGTGTGATTGGTAAATTAGACATTAAAACTTCTGAGACATCGGAATTATCGGCACGATTAAATGTCTTAAGTTTGCAATTAAATGAAAATGATTTTCGGGGAAGTGTCATCTTTAAACAGTTAGTTTATAATCATGTTTTAACGGGACAATATGGATATAGAGAAAGAGTTTTTAATGGAAGTTTAGGCAATCAAACTGTGCATACCATTGCGGGGGCTGTGCTCTCATCCCCTCGCTTTGTTTTAGGTGAATCGTTGATTCAATTTAATTATCAAATGAGTTATAATTTTATTAATTCCGAGACTGATGATTATCAGTTATTACCAGTGGTTAGGACGAATAATCGGATTAGTTTATATCGTTTTCAGGGGAGTGCCGCGATCGGTCGATCTTTTACATTATGGGAAGGCAAACCTCTGCCTCGTACTGCTACAGAAGGGTTAAGATTTACACCAAATCCGGTGGTTCCCGCGGTAAGAATTGTGGCAGGAATACAAGGCACAACGAATCTTTATAGTAATGGAATGTATCAAAATTCTCTGGTTGGTACAATAGCTTTTCAAGCGCAATTTGGTCATTTTTCCAAGAATTTTCTCGATTATACTGCTTTTAATATATCCTATAGTCAAGGGGCTCTCGCGGGGTTATCGCCCTTTTTATTTGATCGCTATGTTGATCGCAAAGTCTTAGGATTGGGATTTTTTCAACAAATTTATGGAGGTTTACGAGGGGGCATTCAAACCTCTGTGAATTTAGATACAACTGATCCTATTAGTACGGATTATACTATAGAATATAGTCGTCGTACCTATGGTTTAATTTTCCGATATAATCCCCAAAAACAAATTGGGACTTTTACTGTGCGGATCAGTGATTTTAACTGGAATGGTACTCCTGAGCCTCTTCCTGATACTAGCGCGATCGGAGCCCCTCAATTAAACGATTAATTGAAGGAAGAGGGAAGAAGGAAGAGGGAAGAAGGAAGAAGGAAGAGGGAAGAAGGAAGAAGGAAATTTTCGTATTATTCCTATTACTTTTTTACTTATTACCTGTTACCTATTACCTGTTACCTATTACTTATTACCTATTACCTATTACCTATTACCTATTACCTGTTACCTGTTACCTATTACCCAATCCCAATTCTATTATAGATAGAATAAATTATGACAGAAGTAACCGCGATCTCAAACCAAGCGAGGGCTTTACTAATTCATTATGATTTTGAATTAGGAGGTGAAACCGCAGAAAAATTAGTGGAAAAATGGATCAAATTATATCCCGCGTTTTGGTTGCGTTTAGCTATTGTTGAATCTCTCTATCAGGGACGTTATAAAGCTATTTCTGTTGAACATATTTTAAATTTCTGGCAACGTCGAAAGGAACCAATTTTTCATTTCAATCCAGAATTTGCTCGTTTAATTTGTAGTAACTTTTATCCTGATAATACCGTGGGAAATGAAATCACAAAGAATGATAATTTATCGGATTTTATGACAGAATCTCCAAATCAAATATTCCCTAATTTTATTCCGAATAACTCCGAAGAATCTGGGGAAAGAAAAGAAGGAATATCGACGCATCCCCCCGGAGTTTTTCCCATTAAATATACCGATTTTTATATGAAATTACAATCTGTTATCAAAATTTCCCAAAAAGGAGCGGATGAAGATACAAAAGAAGACCCATAGATGATTATAGCATAGTTTTTACAAATATTTTGGGGTCTTGACTATATTTAATATAAAAAATTTTAATACATAAAGATTGTGCATTATTGAAATAATTAAGATAAGATAAAGTCATTAAGTAAGTTATTAATTGTCAACAATTATCTATGACTTATAGCTTAAGAATTGCCGATTTACCTAGCAATGAACGTCCCCGTGAACGCCTCATGGCCAATGGAGCAAAAAGTTTAGCGATCGCGGAGTTAATCGCGATATTATTAGGAACAGGACAAGGAAAGGGTAAACTGTCCGCGGTAGGTTTGGGACAATATATATTAAATCAATTAAGTGAAAATAATCGCGATCCTTTGGCAGTATTACGGGATATTAGTGTACAGGAATTGACGCAAATTCACGGGATTGGTCCGGCGAAAGCGACAACAATATTAGCCGCGATCGAGTTAGGGAAAAGAGTATTACAATCTCGTCCGCCAGAATTAGCAATTATTGATAGTCCCCAAGGGGCTGCGGATGCTTTAAGTCACGATTTAATGTGGCAACCCCAGGAGCGTTTTGCGGTACTCTTATTAGATGTAAAAAATCGTTTAATCGGGACAAAAGTCATTACCATTGGTACTGCCACGGAAACATTAGCTCATCCCAGAGATATTTTTAGAGAAGTAATTAGACAAGGGGCAAATAGAGTAATTATTTCTCATAATCATCCTTCAGGAAATGTGGAACCTAGTCCAGAGGATATTGTTTTAACCAAGCAATTACTCGCGGGTGCTCAATTGTTAGCTATTCCGATATTAGATCATCTGATTTTGGGTAATGGCAATTTTCAAAGTTTACGACAAACGACTAATTTATGGGAGGAATATCCTCAGGGTGATTGATAATAATATTATTAGGTGTTCAGGAGTATCCGATGTTGCTAAATAGACAGTAGCATCACGGGCTTGCTCTTAGAGCCCTTTTAATCTCTTAGATCGCGATTAGGCATCAGTAGTGTGAGGGAGACACGGGCTCTACTGATGGGTAAGTCTTGAGCAAGTATGATTTAAGGATAAACTACTGCAACCTATGACAATTTCAAAAACTTACCACTTCTTGTTGTACTCCCCTCTAGGAGGATGTACAATAGGAAGTCATCGCCCAAAACCCAGAGGGGACAGCCACGCGCTAGGTGAAGAAAAATGTGCCAGTGGTTTTCTCGAATGCTGGGTTGGCGAAGGATAAGATGCCCAATGGGGAAAGAGATAAGGAAAAATGTAAGATTAAGAACGATCATTAATCGACATTTTAGACTTTTAATAGATATTTACACCTAATCACAATTTGGCGAAACACGAATGAATGATAAATTAATGCTGATGATACCGGGCCCTACACCCGTACCGGAGTCAGCTTTACTAGCCTTAGGGAAACATCCCATCGGACACCGCACGCCCGAGTTTTCTGCTATGTTTGGGGAATGTACGGAGTCCCTCAAATGGTTACATCAAACGGAAAGTGATGTTTTATCCTTAACTACTAGCGGTACTGGCGCGATGGAAGCCGCGATTATTAACTTCTTAAGTAAGGACGATCGCGTTTTAGTCTGCACGAATGGTAAATTTGGGGAACGCTGGGAAGAAGTCGCCAATGCTTATGGTTTAAACGTACAAACCGTTAAGGCTGATTGGGGACAACCCCTCGATCCTGAAAAAATCCGAGAAACTCTCGAAGGGGATAAAAATAAAGAAATTAAAGCTGTTATTCTTACCCACTCGGAAACCTCTACAGGGGTGCTTAATGACTTAGAAACGATTAACCGTCATGTGAAAGCCCACGGTAAAGCCCTTATTATTGTTGATGCTGTTACCAGTTTAGGAGCTGTCAATATACCAATGGATGAATGGGGTATTGATGTGATTGCCTCTGGTTCCCAAAAGGGTTATATGATTCCCCCTGGCTTAGGGTTTGTCGCGGTGGGCCCCAAAGCATGGGAAGCTTATCAGACAGCTAATTTACCTCGTTATTATCTGGACTTAGGTAAGTATCGTAAAGATGTCGCGAAAAATACGACTCCTTTTACCCCTCCAGTTAATATGTTTTTTGCCCTTCACGCGGCTTTGCGTATGATGAAGGATGAGGGACGTGATCAGATTTTTGCTCGTCATACTCGCTTAAAAAATGCCACTCAAGCCGCGGTGAAGGCTTTAGGGTGTTCTTTATACGCGGCGGAAGGTTATGGTAGTCCTGCGATTACCGCGGTGATTCCTCCTCAAGGGGTGGAATCTCCACAAGTGCGGAGTTTAATGAAAAAACGGTTTGATATTGCCTTAGCTGATGGTCAAGATCATCTTAAGGGTAAATTGTTCCGTATTGGACATTTAGGGTTTGTGAGCGATCGCGATTTGCTCGCGGCTATTGCAGCATTAGAAACTGTATTGCAAGAATTAGGTTATCAAGGTTTTACACCCGGATCGGGCATCGCGGCGGCATCTAAAATCATCGCGCAGTCTTAAAGGTGACTGGTGACTGGTGACTGGTGACTGGGGATTGGGGATTGGGGAATAGGTGTGGGGTATTCGGCCTAATGTTTTGGATTTGAGGTTTTCACCTATTACCTAACACCCACCACCTATCACCCAACACCTACCACCGATCACCGATCACCGATCACCTATTACCGATCACCTATTACCTATTACCTATCACCTAACCTTGATTAAACACTCGCGAGCCAATCAAAAATTTTATCTAATTGTTCAAGGGTGACTAAACCATATTGCCAAAGACGCATGGGTAAAGATGTAGAATCATGGGGAAACATACCATCCATACTATTACCATTACGTTCGGCTACCGCGATCGAAGCCGGAGAAATCGCTAAATCTTCTTGTAAAAAACGCAGAAAACGTGCATAAGTTCCTGGTGCCATTGTTGATTACACCTCCTCATATTGGACACCATTTTGTCATAAGAAATTTTGACTCTTAAATGAAAGTAGGCCAGTTTCTTATCTGTCTATCAATTGGGAAAATACCCTCATGAAAAAATAAGTTTTTTTTCCAGTTGACAGTTGACTCAGTTATCTTTCAAAGAGGTTTCTTTTTGCCCGTAAAAACCAGACACCTCTTCGGCAGTCAACCGAGTAAATATTTTTTTTCTCTGTTGTCTAAAAACGACAGACAAAGCTTTAACTTTTAAGAGCTACATTAGCGGTGATCGCGATTCCTGATACATCGAACTTAGATTGACGATGCCTGTAAGGGAATTTAGTCTATCTCAAGCCTTAATCTACTCGCATCCCTCTTTAGATAGATTTTTCGCAGATATCAAAGGCTTTAATGTTGTCTCACAAAATACCTTTTTTATTTGCAATTTTTTTTTGAGGGTGAATCTCTCAGGAAGTAAGAGTTACAGCTTCGCAGAGGCAAGCTACAGCAATTTGATCTGTATCAACCCAAAAGAGAAATGGTATGACTGCACGCGTGATGAGAAAACATCAATAATTCCCAAACCAAGTTACTGTGCTGTTACCATTTTCCCTTCTGCTCGATAACACAAAGAACTAACTTAAAAGTGTTAAGAAGGATACATTAGCAAATTTTGTTCTCATTGGCTAGGCCTATTTGTAAAATATTAACTACTTTTGTTGAGTTTTGTAAAGTTTCTCAGAAATAGAACACTGGGGACTTTGATTTACGTTTTTTCTTTTTTCAGTTGTTGTTTTATGAGGATTTAGTAGGGGGTAAAAATTGGATGGAGACGCGATCGCGGAGTTTAACACCCAATTTAGCAGCAAGGCCTCCACGGACTTCAATCACTTGATCCACTGGGACATCGGGCCCGTAGGTGGGACAAGGTTCGGTTTTACAGGGGGGGACATTGGCTTCAATTTTCTGTACCACGCCATTATGGAGAAAAATCATATCCAGAGACATTTGGCAATTTTTCATCCAAAAACGGACAGGTTTGGCGGGTTTAAAAGAAAATAACATCCCGCGATCGTCAGGTAAAGAAGTGCGATACATTAACCCCATAGCTTGTTGAGGGATAGTTTTTGTGACTTCTAAATTAATCAAATGACCGTTTATATTAGCCTTGGCACTAATTGGTAAAAATTGACCTTTTGGCGTATTTTGTGAAGTAATCTTATGATTAATATTTTCATTTTGAGGAGGAAAAATAGATAATTGATTATTAACCCATAAAGGAGATGTATTAATAATTAATAAAGTGAAGCCACTGGAAAGAAAACCAATGAGATTAATCATAGTTTTTAATGGGTAATGGGTAATGGGTAATGGGTAATGGCGGATTGGTGATTGTCAACTGTCAACTGTCAACTGTCAACTGTCAACTGTCAACTGTCAACTGTCAACTGTTAACCTTCTTCCTTCATTTAAAATTTATGATTCACGGAGGACATAACCAACACCACGAACAGTTTGAATAAGACGTTTTTCACCTTCATCCTCAATTTTCAGACGTAAATAACGAATATAAACCTCAATCACATTAGACTCCCCTAAGAAATCATAACCCCAAACATTTTCCAGAATTTGCTCACGAGTTAAAACCTCACGGGGATGTTCCATCATATATTTTAACAAATCAAACTCTTTCATCGTTAAATCGATCGTGCGACTATTGCGAAAAGCTTGTCGAGAGCCTAAATCTAAAATTAACTCACCAAAGCGTAATTGTTCATTAGTAGAGTGATTAGGTTCCAAATACAAACGAACTAACTTTAAAAAATCCTCTGTGCGATAAGGTTTAAGAAAATAATCATCAGCACCCGCTTCTAAACACGCGACTCGATCTTCGACTGCATCACGCGACATTAATAAAAGAAGGGGAGTGCGAGTCCCAATTTTGCGGAGATGACGACAGACAGATAAACCCGATTCACCAGCTAACATTCGATCGACAACAATAAGAGCAGGTTTAAGTTCCGTCGCCTGATGAACTCCTTTGATAGAATCATGGGCAATAATGGGATGATAACCTGATTCTTTCAAATCTAAACTAATAAGTTTGGCTAATGTCTCATCTGTTTCTATGAGAAGGACTACTGGATTTTGTTCTACTCTCAAAGTATTCATTGGGGATGGGGAATGGGGAAAAAGGGATTGGGGATGGAGTTTTGGGGATGGGGTTTTGGGGATGGAGTTTTGGGGATAGGATTTTGGGAGTTTTTCACCTACCACCTAAAACCTAACACCTAAAACCTAACACCTAAAACCTAAAACCTCTTTCCCCAGTTCCTAATCACCAGTCCCTGATCACGAACCACCAATCTAGGGTAATTCTGCCGATGTCGGTTTGGCAATATGTGGTAAACCCCATCCTAATTTCTCGCGGAGAATGTGGAAAAACTCTGGAGGTTGGAGACGGATAAAACACGCGCTATAGGCCGATCGCGCTATTTGAATGCGATCCTCTGGTAAAACATAACAACCGGCATTGCCATCCACCACCATCACCAAACGGTTAGGGCTGGCGGGAAAAATATTAACAGGTTCACTATCAGCAAATACCAAAGAACGAGATGCTAAAGAATGGGGACATATCGGTAATAACTGTAAAACTCGCACCCCAGGAGTAATAACCGGGCCCCCCGCGGATAACGCGTAGGCGGTTGAACCCGTTGGAGTGGAAAGAATCACCCCATCGGCGGCAATATCAACAGGAGAATGACGACCGATCGCGACTTCAAAATGACACATACAAGTCAGGGGTTCTCGGTGTAAAACCATCTCATTTAAACAAAGAGCTTCCCATAGACAATCATCATCGCGCATCAAACGGACAGCTAACATAGTCCGTTCTTCAATTTCATACTCTCCCGTCAAGACTTGTTCTAAAGCTTGAGGTAAAGTGTTTAAATACAGTTCCGTGAGAAACCCCATGTGGCCTGTATTGACAGTCAATAAAGGTATGCCATAGGGCGCAACTTGACGAGAAGCCGCTAAAACCGTTCCGTCTCCCCCCAAGACAACGGCAAATTTCATGTCATTGTCAAACCCAGGAGGGGTAATTTGATCAATGGGAGTATGACACATGGGACGCTCCGGGCTCGAATAACCCAAAATTCCCCCTTCTCCAGAAGCAAGGCAAACTTCCCATCCATAGCTTATGAGTTGATCTTTAATCTCGTCAGCTACACGACACGCGGTAGGTTTACCGTCGTTATAAATAATCCCAGCTTTGGGCACGAGCAAAAGTCCGGCTAAAGTTTCAGATGTTTTCAAAGCCCTAGTTTAGCGCGAGTTTAACAGTGTTAGGTGACAGTAATAACGATCGACCTTGAGAAAAGGACGATCCGCACTGCACGGGGCTTCACGCGTTTTAATTAACCTTAAAAGAAAGAGATTCCTTTCGGTCGTTTTTTACCCTTGGACTGTTTGGTTTGTTCGTATTCAATCGCCTTCAGTTTCTTTAACATCAAGCCGAAGTATTCTTGTAAATACGATTCTACCGTTGTTGTGTCTTTAGGATCTAGGCCAAATACTTCATACACTTCATCCATTGAAGCTGTCAAGGGTTTGCCACTAGACACCACTTCCGCAAAGGCCAAGCGATCCGCGACATTCCAAGTCCATTGGAAAAATCTCGCGAGTTTCTGGGATACCCGTAACAAATTCGTGGGGGTACGGACAACCTTTGCCTCTTTATCGGAAATACGTTCACACAGACTAATAATTTCTTCAGGGCTCCAAGGGCGACTCCCGACAACGGGAAAGCTTTTTTTCTCGGTTTCTGATATGGAAAGGGCTCTGAGGGCAAATTTAGCAATATCTTGAGTATCCATATAGGCAATGGGGGAAGCATTACCTGATGGAATCCAAATGGAATGATTATCTAAAATGGGAATCGCGTACAGACTGATGATTTCTTGTAAAAATCCGCAGGGTTTGAGGATGGTATAGTTTAACCCTGATTGTTCTAAATAGAGTTCTGTACAGCGTTTGATGTCTAATAGGGGTACTTCTGGGTATTTTTCTGCCCCGAGAAAGGAAATGAATATATAACGATCTATCCCTGACGCGATCGCGGCTTGAATCAGAGAGACTTTCCCTTTCCAATCTACTTCTTTGAGGGAATCTGTTGCTCTCGCGGTCGCGGCATCAATCACCGCGGTGACACCCTTAAGGGCCTCTGTGAGGCTTTCGGGTTGGCAGAGGTCTCCAGGAACCAGTTCCGCCCCCCATTCCTTTAAAAATGAGGCTTTTTTGTAATTCCGTACTAAACAGCGCACCTGATAACCTTCGTCTAAGGCGCGACGTGCGATTTGTCGCCCTAGGGTTCCGGTGGCTCCTACGATTAATAATGTCATTCCAGATTAATGATAATTCTTAAATTTTCTCTAAAATCCTATCAGATTTTTTCTCATTTTTTTACAAAAGTTAACAAAAAAGATATTGGCAAAAAGAAAATAGAAATTCATAATAAATACTCAGGGGTAATATTGACCGATGAGATTATGAGTTGGTAATATGGACGCGACCGCGGGAAATGGAGCGGAGGAGGCGATCAATGGAGAGTCTTTCTTCTTCATCAATGGATTCATCCATGATCGCGGCCATTAAGCCATAACGATCTAATAAGCTGAGGCTGCCTGTATCAGTAACGGAAACAATGATTTCGTAGATCGCGCCGGGGAGAAGATTGAGAGGAGACATAATGTTGGTTTGAACTCGACATCTTTATCATCCCCTGTCTGTCTAGTTGGTGAAGTGATTGATATATAAGCCTTCTGTGATTTTTCGGTAATTCCACTGTGACAGATATCACGCCAGTGAAAGAAACCGAGTTTCTTCAAAAAACCCGGTTTCTGAGCAATGGAGCAAAAACTACTCTTCGCCGCCTTGAATTTTGAGTAAGAGGAAGCCCCCGCCTAACCCGACAAGTATGAGGGTAAAGCATAAGAATGCCGTAATTAAAATCTCTTCGCCCATTTTGTTGTTGTCTCCTGTATATACCATCAAGAGTATTTTAGGATAATTTGACTCAAAACCTAGAGCGCGGGACAATTGGCTCGGTAGGCTCCCAGGCATAAACTGGCTGCTAATGGGACACGATGGGAGTTGACGCGGGACGCGATCAGTCGTTTATAATTGGGGTGTTTTGATTGACTTAAGTCAGGATGTGATCGTTATGGATGTGAAGTTTGTTTTAGGAATTTTAACGGTTGTGTTTACTGTGGCTTGTCTCTTTTTTGGGACAAAAAATGGGTTTTATGATAGCAAAAATTATCATGGTAATGGTTCGGCTCACTAGGTTTAGTTGAGTTTCTGTTTGATTTTTTAGTGAATTTTACACCCTTTTATGGGTGTTTTTTATGCAATTTTTTTTGATGAACCACAAAGGCACAGAGGCCACAGAGGAAAGAGGAAAGAGAGAAGATGTCCATTTATCCAGATAAGTATAATAGATAAAAAGTTGACAAATGGGGTAAATGAGTGATAATTAAAGTAAAAGACAAGGGGATAAATTTATGAGAACAATCACGAATAATTCACCGCCTAATCTGGAAAATTTTCCCCTGGAGATGCAAGGGGACTTATTCGCGATGCAGACGATGAGTATAGAAGAATTACTCGAAATTGCCCGTGTTCAAGTTTCTGAGGAACAAGAAAATGAACATCTACAACTATTAGAGAAAAATCAAAATGGAGAAATTACCGATGTTGAAAAGTTTAAACTCAGGGATTTACGTTTAGCGGCTGATCAAATCATGTTACTCAAAGCCTATGCTTGGGCTGTATTAAGTTGGCGAGGTTATTCAGTGCCAAAACTTGAGGATTTATCAGAGGTATAAATGTGTCTTCTATTTCTAAAACACTCCGTCAACAGGTTGTTAGTGAAGCGGGAAATCGTTGTGAATACTGTCGCACATCCAGTCGGTTAACTGGTATGCCATTGGTAATGGATCATATTATTCCTATTTCTTTTGGTGGTACTGATGAACGTGTAAATTTGGCGGCTTCTTGTTATCGTTGTAATGAGTTTAAAGGTTCTAAAATTCAGGTAATAGATCCTTTTAGTGGTGATTTTGTCTCTTTATTTAATCCACGCAAACAAAGTTGGAGAGAAAATTTTGAATGGGCAAATGGTGGAACTCATATTATCGGTTTGACGGCTATTGGCCGTGGTACTGTGATTGCTTTGCGATTAAATAATGAAGATATTGTTGAAGCGAGAACTATTTGGATTTCCCTGAATTGGCATCCGCCATCTGTTTAATAAAAAAGCGCGATCGGTTTTTTTTAACAGGCGAACTGTAACAATTGTACGCATCAATTTTGAGGTAGGTCAAAGTTGCAAATTTGCCTTCTGTGCCGATGCTCCCAGTGAAACATTATTTATCATTTAGTGAGCGTTAATTCTTCTGATGTTATATATTTTGTTGGGGATAGTTAACTTTCCTATTTAATCTTTAACTCTCAGAGTATTGTAGCACAGCTTTGGGGAAATGGTAATAGATGATGATTTAGATGAGAGTAAGTCTTGGGCAAGTCTAAGATCGCGATTACCGCGGTGTTCGCAAAATACTAACCATTAACCATAACCCGAAAAAACTGGCTACCCCAAACAAAATATTACTGACTAATGTTAACTGATTAGTCGCAGAATTTGCCGCGATCATTGACGCGCCTAAAATTAATGCACCCACCAGAATACTTAAAGATAATCTATTCGCGGAATTATTGACACTCGACGCGATCGGTTCCAAATCTTTCAGGGTTAAATTCCATTTTAATGTCTCCGATGTCACGCGATCTAATAATACTTCTAACTGACGCGGTGACTGTAACGATAAACTCTTAATATCTAAAGCCGTCCGCAAAAAACTTTGTAACGGATCATCCCCCAATAATTGACGGCGAAATAAATCCGTCATTAAGGGTTTCAATTCATCTAATAAATTCAAACGAGGATTAAAGGCTCTTGTTACTCCCTCTAAATTTGCTAAGGCTTTGGTAAATAACCCTAAATTACTCGGTAAACGAATCCGGTTATCACGGGCAATTTGCATCACCTCATAAAATACTTCGGAAAAATTAATCTGTGATAAACTTAAATTATAATATTTCCGCAACATACGGGCATAATCATTCTCTAAATCTGCCAAACTCTCCGGTTTTGCCGATTCTGCTAATTGTAATGTTAATTGACTACATCTTTGGGCATCTAAATCGACAACGGCTAATAATAACTCGGTTAAATTTGTTTGTGTTCTCGGATCTAATCGCCCAATCATACCACAATCTAATAACGCGATTCTGCCATCATTCAAATAAAACAGATTACCCGGATGAGGATCAGCATGAAAAAATCCATCTATGAAAAATTGATGAAAAAAGGCCCTAAATAAAAGTGTTGTGATCGCTTGACGTTCCTCATCAATATTCCCTTTATATTGAGTTCCCTTTAAATTACCAGAAAGAATGGGAACACCATCTAACCATTCTAATACTAATATTTTCTTAGTTGTAAATTCCCAATAAATCTCAGGAATTACTAATTTTTTCCCATCAAACCAAGGACTACTAGCTAAATGATTTCTCAATTCATCTGTATAACTCGCTTCTTGAGAAAAATCCAATTCTGCCCTTAACGCGTTGCCAAATTCATCGGCTAACGCGACAATATCATATTGTTGACCAAAGTCCGTAAAAGCGACTAATTCACCTAAACGTCGTAAGACATTAATATCTTGTTCAATAATAAGATCAATCCCCGGACGTTGTACTTTGATCGCGACTTCTTTTCCATTTTTAAGAGTAGCACGATAGGTTTGACCAATGGAACCCGCGGCGACGGCTTTAGGATTAATTGTAGTAAAAATATTTTCTAGGGGTTGCTGTAATTCTTCACGGAGAGTATTTTCAATTAATGACCAAGGTACAGGAGGAACTTCAGCTTGTAAACTGGAAAGAGTTTCGATATATTCGGAGGGTAAAAGATCGGGACGAGTGCTTAATAATTGTCCTAATTTAACGTAAACAGGCCCTAATTGAATAAAAATATTTCGGAGAACCGCGGGAGCAGGGAGATAAGGTTCATCAGTTTCGTTTCCTGTGAGGAGACGTTTCAGGTAGTCCCAACCATTACGGAAGACAATTTCGACGATTTCTGCTTCACGAGAATTGGCAGGTGTTATACTAAACACGGCGTTTTTTTTCAGTTCTGGATTACATCCTTTAGGATAACATCTTTACGAAAATTGGCAAGTGTTGTTGGTAACATTATTAAGTCTTTTGTCAAAAAAATTCAGATTTTTTGTTGATTTTATAGCATTTCTGAATTAGGCAAAAGTAGCTTGAGTTGAAGGCAGCGAAACGCAAAACCAGGACTCTAGCAAGACTTTTTTCAATTTTTGGGGAGATCGAGAAACCGAGTCCGCCGATTACACTGGATGTCCCCCAAAAGATTGACTTTCTCTTTCTTTTTTTGTAATTGCTCAACTAGGAGACACCAAGGATAACACAACGAGAGCCGTTAAGATTCGGGGCGAGTCGGTGTCGTGAGTTAGTTTTGTTGGCGCAGGCGATAATCGCTTTAAGCAACGCTTCAGTACCTAACGCGATCGCGCTTTTGGGGTGATTGGGGAGAGTGCGCGCTCTCAAAATAAAACCTGGACACTCCGGTAAATATTTGTTTTAATAGGATAAATTCCTTTACTGAGACAGGGCGTTAATCAATCATGGCAAAATTGAGTGGGGGAGTATTTTTCTCTTCTTTACCTGCAATTATTCTACTAAACAGTCTAATTATTTCTCCAGCCTTAGCTGGAAGGTATGTATTGAACCAGACACCCAATACCATTATTAAATACTTCGGCAAGCCTCTATCTATGACTGTGAAAAATAACACCTTGATTTATATTTATTCACCACCGAAATTTAAACAATTATTTTCCCAGTATTCTCAGGCTAATTTTTCTGTACAATTTGTTAATCAACAAAAGGTAAAGGAAATTACTATTGGATTCAATGGAGATTTTTCGGAATATCCCGAATATAATTATGAACTAATCACGAGAGTACCCTAAAAACACGGTAATCGTGGCTAAAAACTGTCCGAAGCATTGATTTAAACCGATGAGAAATTTCAATTATTTTATTTGAATGGAGGCAGTATGTTTATTAATCAAAGTTTAATCGTTGTATTATTTCTAGTGTTAATCGTACCATTTCTGTTTATCAACTATCTTGCCTTTATTAAAGTTGGCTTGATCTGGAAGTTGGTTTTATTACCCATTGGTGGATTTCTGGGATTATTCATAGGTCTTTTGGTGTCAATATGTCTGGCTCAAATCATAGTTCATTGCCTAATTTATGCAGGTAAGACTCCTTCAGAAATAAAAGAAATAAATGAGCCACAATCAGGAGCAATGGCTGAAGGAATAGGATTTTTGGCTATATTTGCCATTTTATTATTGATAATGCTTCCTCTTTGTCTTAATCTATTCACCTATCTAACAGCCCGGTTATTTTTGTTAAATTAATACTTCACTTTCAAGAGAAATTTCACTCAACAGCACAGCCGGACTACGATGACTAACTGCTACCGGTAGAGACTTTTTCCATAACGTGAACTCTGAAGTTTGTCATTTGCGACTCCAGAACCCCACCCCCTTGACAAGAAGACAAGGGGGTTGAGCAATTACCTTTTTTCTTTTCTTTACCTTTGTGCCTTTGTGTTTCATAACCCAAAAAAAGCACGATTCATTGTATCACAAAATAAAGACCTTATTTGACAATAAATATTACTTTTCCCAAGAACAAAAATTAAAAACTATTAACAACTTTCCCCTAAGATAAGAAAAACTCCCCAAGACAGGCAGAAGGAGTGATGAGTTAAAATCGAGAGATTCTTACTCATCACGGTCAAAAAATCTATCCTTTGGATGATGACAGCCGCAGACTTTACCGGATATATTCTTTCAAGATACTGTTGCGATTGGGATGACGTAACTTTCGTAGGGCTTTCGCTTCAATTTGGCGAATTCGCTCACGCGTGACGTTAAAGATTTGACCAATTTCCTCTAAAGTCTTCATCCGTCCGTCATCGAGTCCATAGCGTAGTCGTAAAACATCTCGCTCGCGGGCACTGAGGGTGTCTAAGACGCTCTCTAAGTCTTCGCGTAATAAACTTTTGGAGACTTGATCTTCTGGTGTTTCCCCATCGGATTCAATAAAATCTCCGAGGCGGGAATCTTCTTCTTTTCCAATGGGAGTTTCTAATGAAATTGGTAATTGAGCCGACTTGGCAATAAAACGCAATTTTTCAATGGTCATTTCCATCTTGGTTGCGATTTCTTCTTCCGTGGGTTTGCGACCTAATTCTTGAGATAATAATTTGGTGGTTTTTTTGATGCGCGAGATCGTTTCGTAGAGGTGAACTGGTAAACGAATGGTTCGAGATTGATCCGCGATCGCGCGCGTAATGGCTTGACGAATCCACCATGTAGCATAGGTGCTGAATTTATAACCTTTTTCATGGTCGAATTTTTCGGCAGCCCGGATTAAGCCTAAACTACCTTCTTGAATTAAGTCTTGGAAAGAAAGACCCCGATTCATATACTTTTTCGCGATCGAAACCACCAAACGGAGGTTCGATTGTACCATTTTATCTTTGGCACGACGTCCCAGGTGCAGACGACGACGGAACGCGGGCAAGGGCATATCAACCGCACTCGCCCATTCATTGTCTTTTGGTTCCCGTTCTAACTGTTCGCACAGTTGCTCTCGCACCCGTTCCAATTCCAGTAAATCCGCGATTTTTCGAGCTAATTCAATTTCTTCATCAGCTCGTAGGAGGCGAATTCTACCAATTTCTTGTAAATAAAGACGAATGGAATCTTCTGTGTAATGTTTTTTCTTAGCCTGAACCCGACGGCGGGTTTTTTTGCCAGACTTCGGATCTTCCTCTTCAGACTGAACATCCAAAAAATCGTCTCGATCATCTCCCTCATCGAGAAAGTCTAACTCTACTTCTGGGAGTACACCGGATGCGATCCGTTGTAACTCAAGCTCGATCTCAGGCACAATAGCAGTGTCGAGTAAGTGATTCGTCTGGATCATGCCGCGTTCCTCATGCTCCTTAATAAAGAATTAATAATTAGAGAACCTAAAATCTGTCTATATGTTAGACAGGAAAACCTTTCGTCAATGGCCCAATACTGAATGAGAGGCCGTTGACGACACTCACAACAAGATCGCTTCTACTCCAAGCTAGTTGGGTAAAAGCAATAGGAGATTGGGATGGGATCTCAGAAAGACCTTTCCGATTGTAGCCTTTCTTACAAAAAATGCACGCGTTTGCCTATCAGCACTAAAAATTTTGAGTCGGTCTGCTCTCGCGTGAGATGAAAGACATGGAAAAAGAGGCTTTAACTGTTACGTTAGCTCAAATCTCTAAAAATGGGATGATTTTTTATATTAAGTCACATTAAGAATTTAACGTCATACTATCTTCAGGGTGACTTATCCGTGTTTTTACGGAGAGAGGTTTGGGGTTTTTCTCTCTACTTCCGTATTTTTCGGGAGTTTGGGCTCTTTATTTTGTTCTCATTATACTATCTCTGTGCAAAAATACGGATTTTTGGTCTAGGATTAATCCCCACAACTTGATTTAAAAATCAAGTGAAGATTTGTCAAAATCCTTTGGTAGGGTTTTGGTGTTTAATGTCATAGACATCTTCAGAAACGACTGTAGGGTAGGCTAAACCTGCCATTGATCCGATTTTGAACAGATGTCTAATATATAGAGTTGCTTAAGGATCTCGTTTGATCACAGGGATACAGGAAACGCGATCGTGTTACCTTGGCTAAAAATCATTGTCGATCGCGTAATTTCGGATTAACAAATTCGTTTAAACCTTCGCCGAATAAAGATAATCCTACCACCATTAAGGTTAAAGCGAAACCCGGAAAAAAAGCAGGCCACCAAATTCCTGTAGGTAAAGCTTCTAACGCGATCCGTAAATCATGTCCCCATTCGGGCACTTCTTCAGGAAGTCCTAAACCGAGAAAACCTAAGCCTCCCAAGGTTAAAATAGCATCAGCCGCATTAAGGGTAAATAAGACGGGTACGCTTTGAATTACATTTAAGAAAAGATATCGAGTTAAGACTGTCCAAGTGTTTGCCCCCATCGCTTGCGCGGCTTCGATAAATAATTCCGTTTTGACGCTAACGGTATGATTTCTTACCACTCGATAATATTGGGGGATATAGGCAATACTTAAGGCGATCGCGGCATTTAAAACCCCTTTTCCTACGACAAACGCGAGGGTAATTGAAAGTAATAATCCGGGTAACGTGTAAATAGTATCCATGAAAAATAATAAAACGCGATCTAAACGTCCACCGAGATAACCACTTACTAATCCCAAAGGGACTCCGATAATTAGACTTAAAGCAGTAGCAAGAATTACCACTTGCCACGCGAGTTGAGCTCCGAATAAAGTACGAGAAAAGATATCATATCCTAAGCGGTTAGTGCCAAACCAATGAGTTAAAGAAGGTGCATCGTGAATAGGGTTAGAAAGTAATGCTTCGGCATCAGTGGGATCTTGTAACCATCCCCAGGCTTGAAAAATTGGGCAGAAAATCGTGATGAAGATAAAAAATAGGGTAATTGCTAAACCTGCCCACATCATTTTTATAGATAGACTTGATTTCCCAGAAAGATGCAAAAAAACTGGTAATTTTAATCCTGTTGTCGCCATTAGTTTAAAATTTGAGAAGACGTTTGTTATTTTACACGATTATTGGCATAAGAGATAAATCTCAAATGGCGCGACTAACATGGTAATTGTTTTCAGTGCTCTTGAGAGGACTTTAGCTATGAGCCCGGAAATTAATTTCCGGGCGCAATTTTCTACAAATGATTTTGAATCATTTCTCGATACTGACTTTTTTGTTTGACTCCTTTAAATTCTCCTACTTTCTCTTTATTCTTGAAAAATTGAATGGTTGGAGTCCCAACAACCCCCGCAGCTTCGGCAATTTCAGGATCTTGTTCGATGTCAACTTCTACATAGTGAATTTTTCCATCAAATTCATCTACAACTTTACTTAAAATCGGTTTTAAGGTATGACAAGGCCCGCAAGTCGGAGAGGAGTATTTTACCATAATTACGCGATCGCTATCATGGTATAATTTCCGTAAGGCATAACCTCCTTCATGACGAGTTAAATTAATATCAAATGTCTCTTCTGTATCGGGTTGATGGGGGGTTTCTTCTTCTACATTGGGTGCGGCTTCACCTGTTTGATGAAATTCTTGAGATAAGTTATTGGCCGATAACCAGCGTTCGGCTAATAAAGCCGCCATACAACCAGTTCCTGCGGCTGTAATCGCTTGACGATATTCGTGATCTTGAACATCTCCCGCGGCAAAAACTCCCTCAATGGAAGTTTCAACAGTACCATTTTTTGTGACAATATAACCAACGGGGTCGAGTTCTAATTGTCGTTGGAATAAGTCGGTATTAGGAGTATGGCCAATGGCATAAAATAAACCATTGACGGGTAAATTGGTTTCGGCTCCTGTCTGGGTATTTTTAATTTTGATGCCTTCTAATTTACCATTGCCATAGACATCAAGGGGTTGAGTATTCCAATGGACGGTAATTTTAGAATTACTTAAAACTCGCTCTTGCATGGCTTTAGAAGCACGCATTTGATCACGACGGACTAATAAGTGAACATGGGAGCCATATTTGGTTAAATAAATGGCTTCTTCTGCCGCGGTATCTCCACCTCCGACAACGGCTAATTCTACATTCTTAAAAATGGGAGTTGCACCGTCACAAATTGCACAAGCTGAGATGCCTAAATTCCAGTATTTTTCTTCGTTGGGAAGATGTAAACGTTTGGCGGTTGCACCTGTCGCGATAATAATACTATGGGTTTGAAATTCCCTGTCTTCAGATCGGACAATAAAGGGACGTTTTGTGAAGTCAACAAAGGTGACATCTTCTGTATATAATTCGGCTCCCCAACGCAGGGCTTGAGCTTTCATCCGATCCATGAGTTTTGGCCCGGTAATTCCTTCTGGAAAACCGGGGAAGTTTTCGACTTCGGTGGTTGTCATTAATTGCCCCCCCGGAATGCCCCCCCGTTGATATCCTTCAAAGACTATGGGCTTGAGGTTAGCCCGTCCCGCGTAGATGGCCGCGGTGAACCCCGCGGGGCCTGATCCGATAATGATGAGGTTTTCGACGGTTGTGTTGGTCATATTTGCTTATCCAGACTCATAACGACTTCGCTTTAGTATTTATTATAACGGATAAGGGGAAGAATGGAGAGAGGAAATGGGAAATTTGAGCGCGATCGCGCTTTTGTCGACGAAGGGAAAGGGGGCGTAGTCGTGATTCCAGAGAGAATATTGAGATAAAATAGAAAGGGTTAATAATAGGAAAAAAGGGAGCAGCTGAAATTTCAGAAAAAAGACGAGGGGAGAGCAGAAAATGATAGATCATGATCGCTTATTTAAGGAACTTCTGACCACATTTTTTGTGGAATTTTTGGAGTTATTTTTCCCAGAAGTTATCGGGTATATAGAGCGAGATAGCTTAGAATTTTTAGACAAGGAGGTATTTACCGATGTCACATCAGGAGAACGTTATGAAGCCGACATAATTGTGAAAACAAGATTTCATGAGCAAGAAACATTCTTTCTGATTCATACGGAAAATCAGGCACAATATCAGGCTAACTTTAGCCAAAGAATGTTTCGCTATTTTTCGCGCTTATCGGAAAAGTATGGGTTATCAGTTTATCCCATCGCGGTGCTATCTTTTGATAGTCCCAAAACCGTCCAGCCCAATAGTTATCAAGTCGCCTTTCCCAACAAGGTTGTCTTAGATTTTAACTATGATATCATTCAATTGAATCGCCTGAATTGGCGAGACTTTTTGAAACAAGAGAATCCGGTAGCCGCGGCACTGATGGCAAAAATGAATATTGCCAAACAAGAGCGAAGACAAGTAAAATTAGAATGTCTGCGTCTGCTGGCAACATTGCGGCTCGATCCGGCGAGAATGAAGTTAATTTCTGGCTTTGTTGATACTTATCTTCGCCTAAGTACAGCGGAAGAAAAGTTGTTTCAAGCCGATATTGCTAGAATAGAACCGAATCAACAGGAGGTAGTTATGCAAATTGTCACCAGTTGGATGGAGGAAGGTTTACAACAAGGGTTACAACAAGGGTTAAACCAAGGGTTAAACCAAGGGTTACAAAGAGGAAAGCTCGAAGAAGCGATCGCGTTAATTTGGCGACTACTTCAACGGCGTATTGGTGAGATAACTCCTGAATTGCGCTCGCGAATTTCACAGTTATCTTTGACTCAGTTAGAAGATTTAGGGGAAGCTTTACTTGATTTTTCTAGTCAAGTAGATTTAGTGACTTGGTTACAAGGAATTTCTGATGAGTCGGTAGCTAGTGATAGAAATAATAGCTAATGGTTTTTTTTAGCTAATTTACGCGATCGCGCTCCTGTACAAGTCTCCCTTCTTAAGGCAGGGCTGATTCATTGCGCTGACACCCGCCAGGGACTTAAGTCCCTGTCTCATAGCTGAAGTCGTCTGAAGACGACTCAATGAGTCATTAGACATCTCTAACAACTATTGTGGCACAGGCAGAATGCCTCCGTGAGACCTTATTTTTGGGAGATGTCTATTGATAGTCCTCTTAGAATGAGGGCTTTGAGAGAATGAAACAGCCCTGACTTCTTAAGGTAGATTTAGGGGGATTTAGGGGAATAAAGGAAACGCGATCGCGCTAACTTTTCTCTGATAAAATCTCTCTAATTCTGTCACGAAACAAACGCACTGCGCCTCGCTTTCCGATAGTTTTACTTTGTGCAATAAAACCCGGAATTTCAGCAATAGGTAAAAAAGGAAAAGCCAAACTTTGCTCGGAAAGTTGATAATTTCCCTCGACAAGTCGATAAATTTGTAAGATTTGTCGTGTATATCTCCAAAGTTCAGGAACTCCCAGAGAAGCATAGAGAGAAAATTTATCAAGGGAAGAACTTGTATAATCCGACTCTACTACTAAGTCTGGGGGAGGCACTTCCGGTAGATTGATATTTTTTCCTCTGACAACTGATTCATTTTGAATATAGAAACAACTATCCGGTTCAACTCCACGGCTTAATTCTTCCCGTTCCAAAGTCAAGGAACCTAGACTCCTGAGTTCAATTTCTAACTCATCGACTATCGCTTCAATAAAACTTTCGATTAATCTTTTCGGTTCTTCATGTTCTTCTAGTGGCATTCTGATTTCTAACACTCCTTGATTATAGGCAATTGTCCAAGCGCGATCGTCTCCTACTTCTGTCATTAATGCTTTATAGGTTGACCAGCTAACCCCTTTTAAAATGACATGGTTAGAGACAGGATTAGCCTCTTGTAATTGTGGAGGAGTTGATGTTATTGTTATCATCTCAACGACCTTTTTTTTATTTTATTGATTCTATCATATTTCCCATTATATGGTAAAGTAGAAAAATTAACATGATCGCCCTAACTTGGTTTTGGTAAAATACCTGACATTATTGATGCCAAGAAATACATGACATCACAGGATATAATAAAGTCAGCACTTAGGCTCTTCCAGCCAATAAACCTTTGGACTCCTCTTCCCGGTTTCTGGGAAAGTCCTCGAAGTTTCAAATGGGAGCATATTGGTTGTCTCAATGAGTAGCGCGTAACGCTTCGCGTTGGGTATCGAAAGTAGAAGCCTCTTGCTTGAGAGAGCTTTTGCACCCAGATCAACTTATATCGCGAAATTTGTGAGTATCTTTCTCCAAAAAAATTAAGGAAATGTGTGCCGTGAACTTTTTGATAAGTCTAAGTTAGTATAGAGTAATACTAGGGATAATTAATATTTGTTAAGGATCGCGACTATAGTAATTCTCAATCATATCCATCGGAGCTAACAGGGCGCAAACCTCTGGCTCATAATTTACTATTGAGAAATTTCTATAGAATTTTATCCCTTCCATAAGCCCTTGATTTTTCCGATAAAAATAGGCAGATTTAAAAATGGAATCAACCGCAAAAGATTATCGTCATATTCAATTTCGTGAAGGGCATAATAGTGTGGATTTTCCGCAACTGAAAGCCCTTTTTGATGTTGCGGCATTTTGGGCGAGAACTCGCAAAATAGAGGATTTAGAAATCGCGATCGCCCATAGTCAAGCCGTTGTAAGTGTCTGGGAGCGCGATCAGATGATCGGATTTGCCCGTGCCACATCAGATGGAATCTATCGGGCAACAATATGGGATGTCGTCATACATCCAGACTATCAAGGAGGGGGATTAGGGAGAAAATTAGTACAAACAGTATTAAGTCATCCCTTGATGTGTCGAGTCGAGCGGGTTTATTTAATGACAACTTATCAACAAAGTTTTTATGAGCGCATTGGATTTCAAATTAACGCGAGTACAACTATGGTATTAGAAAATCAACCGATTCACCAGGAAGAATTAATGATCAATCAGACTGAATTGGTAAGTGTAAATAGTGCTTGCTAAACAAGTTATGGAAAATCAGGAGAGCCATTGATTAGTGATTTAATCCTGATCAAGCATAAGTTATGCTTGGGGTTAATCGCCCAAGCATAATTTTTGATAAGAATTGAGCGATAACCCGGTCTGGTTTTGGGAAACAGGTTGGTGTAAAACATAAATCGGGAAAGCAAGAGAAAAATCAAACAATAGGGAAAAAATTTTTTTATCAGATTTTTTTCCTACAGATAATTTCAACACTTCCTCTGTGTCCTCTGTGCCTTTGTGGTTAATTCTTATTACAAAAAAAACCAGGTTAAAAAACCTGGTTTCTTCTCAAGAAATCAGCAAAAATTAACCAAGTAATTCTAAGGATACCTGAGCGGAATATTAGGAGTAGGAGTAGGACAATCCCACCGCAGGTCACAAATGTTACAATCTTGTTCGCTAATAGAACCTGGTTTTGCGGGTTCCCATTCCCTATTAAGACGTGCTTTTTCAATCTGTTCTACTGTCATGGCAAATTCGTGAACTGCCTGCTCAATCTCAGCAGGAGTAATGCTCACTTCGACGATAGCATTAACTGGTCGTTTAGATGGACAAACCGATCCCTCAAGTTCATTGAGAAAATACAAAATTGCTTTTCGTGGTAAAACACCATGCTTTAACTCGTAAAGCTTGGCATAAACCCGCATCTGGAACTCATAATTTTCTAACTCTTTTGAGTCTTTAGCTATCAATTTACTTCCCTTATAATCCCACATTTCACATTCAGCAGGATTTTCTGAGGTGTCTGGTGTATCTACTAAAAGATCAACAACCCCATGAAGAATATGGGTAGTGCGATCTGCTTGTAATCTGTATTCTGTATCTTTAACTCTTGGATACAGAGTAGGTCCTTCAAGAGTATTAAAATATTGAAGAATCCGTATAGCCTTCTCTCGAAGCTCTTGATTGATCGCGTAAATTCCTTGGCTTTTCAAACCATTTTCCACCTCAATAAAGTATTTAACAATCTCACTAGGAGGCTTTAGGTTTGTTGTTTTTCCTTTTTGTTCCCCTCTGTGCGCCTCGAAGTAATCACGAATTTCATCATCACTTATAATTTTGCCCTCATCAGGAAGAGTTCCCTTCGTGTTCCGATCAATTCTTCCATGAAAATGGCTATGACAACGATCTAAAACTTGGTGAATGATCGTACCAAAGTAAGTTTGGGTTTGATAGGCAGGCGCGTATTTCTCGACATTAAAAGCCCCATATTGACGGGCACATCGTCGAAATGTCAGAATATCTTGAGTGACACTATAGCGACGTTTTATCTGTGTGGAATTTGGTAAATTAATTCTAATTCCTTGAAATGGTTTTCTTCTATCCATTGACATAGCTTTTTCCTTTTCTCTTTTAAAGAGTAATAGCAAATATCTCGCGGCGAAATGCGTCCCCATCACGTCCTGGTGCAGCAACATGATTTTTAATCTGATCTTTGGTCGCCACCAAAATCAAACCATATTGTGCTCGTGAATAAGCTACATAAAGTAAACGAATATCATCCTCCACAGCAAGAATATCAGGCTTTCTCGTAGTTCTTAGATAAAGATCCTGTCGGAAAGGTTCTAATTCCTGCTCAAGCATTTGTGCCGCTCCCACTTCTCCTTTTTGACCGAGTTGAGCTACAAATACAAAAGGAAACTCTAAACCCTTAGATTGGTGAATTGTCATGATAGGTAGATAACCTGGAGGCACAATCACCTCCTCATCTTCATCATCGTCAATTCCAGTCTGACTTAAATAGCTGACAAACATATTATAAAACCGATTAAGAAAAAAATCATCTAAGGCCGTTCCCATAGAATTTGATCGTAACCCATCTAAGTCAAAACTGTTGTAACTATCAAATAGACGAGTGACTTTAGAAAGACGTAAGTTTTTTTCAGGATCTTTCTTCCATATCGAAAATGGTTCTTGTGAGAGGATACGATAGATTATTTCCGTTAACTTCAAATTGAGAAATCTACCCTTATTATTTGAAATTACGCTGTCGGCACATCTTTGACGTAATTCAGAATTACTCTTTTTTAAGTAGTCATCTAGTGATTCGGTAGATATATTGGGATCTTTTCTGACCTGATCAAGATTATTTAACCATTTTTGAACATATTCAACAAATTCCCGATCTCTTCCCTGTGGATCTCTTTTCTCACGAAAAGTCTGATCGAGGTCAATAACTTGTACCAAGGCAGCCAGCAAACACTGAACTTCTTCACTCTCGATAAAAGATTTTGAGCGAGGATTATAGATGGGAATCCCCAACTGCTGGAATGCAGTAATAAATGGACGAGCATTTCGAGGGGAGTCTTTTGTACTTCGTAACAACAAAACACACTGACTCACATCAGAGATAATTCCATCATCTATCAAATGATTACTAATAAATTGAGCGACTGCATTGGCTAAATCTCCTGCTTTTTTTTTAGTAATCCAAGAAACGGCATGATATTCACCAGTAATCGCTGAAGCTGCTTGCAAAGGCTCTTTGTCTGGAGCCCGTACCCCTACTGTTTTCATTTCAGTAAAGGAGGTAATATATCTGTTGAAAAAATCAACAATCTCAGGATGTGATCGATAGTTCTTATCAAGTTGAATTTTCTCAGGAGATTGACCAAATACTTTGTGGCAAGCTTGATCAAAATTAACCATGCAAGTGACGTTACCACCTCGGAAACGATATAAAGCTTGATCGTCATCACCTACTACTGTAATATTGTGAGTTTTCTGATGAGCCAAAGCTAAGTAAATGCGCTCTTGAATTGGGTTAGTGTCCTGATATTCATCAACTAAAACATATAGCAAAGGTGGATTGAGAGTATCTCCTTGTAAAAACTGTTGACTAGCCGAAGAGTTAAGAAATTGAAGGAAGCGTGCTTGAAGATGAGCAAAGTCGCAACGATACTTGTCTTTTAGAGCTTGAACATATCCCTGATAAAAATTAGCTAATTTTGCCCAATGGCCTCCGGCATTTAGCATTTTTTCTATATCAACGCAGTCTTCTACAAGGTGGTTGAAAAGTGTAACGCCTGCCTTAGCTCGCTTCCATTTATTAGGCGTATATTTTTTATCACGCCAATCATTTACCGCATACTCAAAATGTTGCCAAAAAGCTAAGTCTGTCTCTTCTGATATTGAGGCGTGGCGATAGGTAAATAAATCCTGTTCTATTTGATCAAGTAGTCGAACATTTTGATAAGCTGGAACGCGGTATTCTTGAAGAATATCATTACCTAAACTATGTAAAGTTCCTATTTTGATATCAGCTATATACACATCTTTCA
The DNA here is from genome assembly GCA_037440985.1 of Microcoleaceae cyanobacterium bin_387. GTDB lineage: Bacteria > Cyanobacteriota > Cyanobacteriia > Cyanobacteriales > Microcoleaceae > JBEDKD01. The sequence continues at coordinate 47,362 of JBBITB010000015.1, read as the reverse complement.
AACTGGCTTCTGTTTTCTGTAGTGCTGTTAGGTAAGTTACTAAACGATCTTCAAGATTACGCGCTGCTTTCTTAGTAAAGGTAGTTAAGAGAATAGAGCGTGGCTTAACCCCATCTACACAGATCAATTTTAAGGTTCGTGTTACTAAAACCTCACTTTTTCCCGAACCCGGTCCCGCGATCAGCCATAAAGGACTTTCCCCATACTCTACTGCTTTTTTCTGCTTTTCGTCTAAGTCATAACCACGAGCTTCTGGTTGAGCTAAACACGCATGAAATGTATTGATATCAATCATTCTTACTCCTTTTAGCTTCCATTTTTTCTTACAAAATAGGGCGGGTAAACTACCCACCCCATCAATCACTAAATGAATGATAATTAACCGAGTAATGCCTTCGCTTTCGCTAACACATTATCAACGGTAAAACCAAACTTCTCGAAACAAACATCTCCGGGGGCAGAAGCACCAAAACGATCGATCGTCACAGTATCGCCTTCATCGCCCACATAGCGACTCCAACCAAAACTAGAACCCGCTTCCACCGCTAAACGCTTCTTAACCGCTTTCGGTAATACAGACTCTTTATAATCTGCATCTTGTTCGTTAAATAACTCTAAGCAAGGCATAGAAACGACACGCACTTTCTTACCCGCGCCACGCAGTTGTTCCGCGGCTTTGACGCAAAGTTGGACTTCCGAACCAGTACCAATCAAAATAATGTCAGGAGTACCTTCGCTGTCGGATAACACATAACCACCCTTGCTGACGATATCAATGGAAGAACCTTCTAAATTAGCCAGGTTTTGCCGAGACATCGCGAGCACCGTGGGACGTTTGCGGTTTTCGATCGCGACCTTATAAGCCCCAGATGTTTCATTTCCATCCGCGGGACGCATCACTAACATATTCGGAATCACACGCAGAGACGCGATCGTTTCCACAGGTTGGTGAGTCGGACCATCTTCCCCTAAACCGATGGAGTCGTGAGTCATCACATAAAGGATGCCAATTTCCGCCAATGCCGCGATCCGCATAGCAGCGCGCATATAATCAGCAAACACCAAGAATGTCGCACAATAGGGAATTAAACCGGAATTATGGAGGGCAATACCATTACAGATCGCGCCCATACCATGTTCCCGTACACCAAAACGGAGGTTACGGTTTTGATATTGATTTTTTTGGAAGTTACCTTCGCCCTTAATTTCCGTTAAGTTCGAGTGGGTTAAATCCGCGGAACCACCAATCAATTGAGGCAGAACTTTCGCCAACGCGTTGATACAATTTTCCGAGTGTTTACGGGTAGCCACCGCGCTATCCGCAGGAGTGTAGCTAGGTAATGCCTTATCCCATCCTTCGGGAAGTGTGCCACTGAGGAATTGCTCAAACTGTGCTGCCTCTGTGGGATACTTCGCGCTATAAGTCGCGAGGGTTTCTTGCCATTCAGCTTCGGCACTAGCTCCACGAGTCACGGCTTGGCGGAAGTGGTTGAGAGCATCATCGGGAACAACGAAGGGTTCGTAAGTCCAACCGAGGTTTTCGCGAGTTAATGCCACTTCCGCAGGACCTAGAGCCGCACCGTGAACCCCCGCGGAGTTTTGCTTATTGGGGGAACCATAGCCGATGATGGTGGTAACTTTAATTAAGGTAGGTTTATCCGTAACAGCTTTAGCTTCTTCGATCGCCTTAGCAATTGCTTCTAAATCGGTATTACCGTTTTCCACATGGAGAACGTGCCAACCATAGGCTTCAAAGCGCTTACCGACATCTTCCGTAAAAGAAATATCCGTAGAACCATCAATAGATATATGGTTATCATCATAGAGCGCGATTAATTTACCCAGACCTAAGTGGCCAGCTAAGGAACAGGCTTCACCAGAAACCCCTTCCATATTGCAACCATCGCCTAAAATAACATAGGTATAATGATCAACAATTTTGGCATCGGGTTTGTTGAAACGGGCGGCCAGGTGGGCTTCGGCCATCGCTAAACCAACTCCATTGGCAATACCTTGACCTAGGGGACCGGTGGTAACTTCTACCCCAGGGGTTTCAAAGTTTTCAGGGTGTCCCGGAGTCATGGAACCCCATTGACGGAAATTCTTAATTTGGTCAATGGTGACGTAATCGGAACCCGTCAGGTACATGAGGGCGTATTGCAACATACAACCATGCCCCGCGGATAAGACAAAACGATCGCGGTTAAACCATTTAGGGTTTTTCGGGTTAAAGCGCATAAAGCGGTCCCACAGCACAAAGGCCATAGGAGCCGCGCCCATTGGTAAACCTGGGTGTCCAGAGTTAGCTTTCTGTACCGCGTCGATCGCGAGAAAACGAATAGAGTTTATACAAAGTTCTTGGAGGGATTGGGTTGCAACTGCCATAATTGTGTTTATATGCCAAATTGTGTGTGAGAGTTCTGGACTGAGGGAGACCCCTGGGGGTGTCTGAGTCCGTACTGAAACTGCCCTGGGGCTATTACCCATAATCATCCCACCACTTGGACAATGAGGCAATATTTTTTCGGACATCTTAAAATCCGCTAGTGGGAAGCGATGGGGGTTGTCACAGGTTCTCTGTTAGACCTTTTTTTTCCACTTAAACCTGAGAAACCTTGTTGATCACTATTTCACTCCTCTTTTGGGATGGTTTTATTGCCCTCGTCAATGATTCGTCGCGATCAACTTGGGGAAGTTGCAGGCAAGATCCTTGCACTACTTTTTTTCCTTCTTGGCTTTATTTTCTTTCTATTGTCTCTGTTTCTCTATATTGCTAAAAAGTTCTAAACATGAACCCACGATCACGCCGATTCCGAAAGTTATTCCTAAGATCACTCCGATGGGCATTTCTATGGTTTCTCTCCCCACAAACTTCAGGGAGACTAGAGTCGCGTTCTGCACAGAAAGAAGCGCGATCGTGCTTACCCAAATCCCTAAAATTAAACAAGTCAATAAAGGTAATAGTCTTTTCATGATATAGATTCCTCAAATTTTCAGATGGAGCCGTTTCTTTAGGATAGACTTTTTTTAATGAACCACAAAGGACACAGAGGACACAAAGGAAGAGACGGGGCAACCACAGGGGGATTGCCCCTACAAGATTTCACAATTCATTTAGACACGCAATATAAGCATCTAATTTGTCAAGCTTTAATTTTTTTCATCAACGAACACTGATTAGCAGCAGTTGAAAAAACAGGTATCCCTTCATCTTTAGCCGCTTGTGTACAGAGTTTTTTCAAATCACTGTTTTTACTATCTATTATTTGAAATCTCAGAAAACTGGAATCAGATGCTTTAAAAAGCAAGATTTTATCACTCCCAAAAATCGTCCCTTCCCATTGATAGTCTCCTTGTGTTTTTCTAGTACAATTCAAATTCCATGCTTCACAAATTTTAGGTAAATTAGCAGGAAGTAAATATTCTGCTCGAACCGGAAAAGCAATGGAAAAACCTAAAATAGCCGAAAATCCCATAATTTTTTTCATGGTTTATCTCCTCTAAAAAAATAAAATATACCACAATTTTTTTTTGAAAGTTTATCTGAAACCTCTCATTTGAATGGTCAATATTTTTACTGATAAGACCTAGCTAAAGCCCTTGCTGGTGACAATACAGCAAGGACTTTATCATCCACTGTTTGAGAATATTCTCCATTATCATAATGAGGGTAATTTAATATCTAGTTTTGACCTTTCAGAGGTAAAACTTGTGGCACAGGCATCTTGCCTGTGACGGGTTCAGAACCCTGCATTTACATCTTAATTATTGTATCATAAATAAAGTTTTTTAGTAAGTAAAATTAGTAATATGTATTGATAGTGTCCCTTTGGCAAAGTGTTTACTTTCGTGATTAAGGAATGGAAATGAAATAACTTGACTATTGGCTTGGCACTTTCGCCTATATGTGCCGGAAAGCAGGGACAATGCCTGCACTACTTTATTAATTTTTCATTACCTAAAGTTTTAGTAAAATGTGCGGCTTCCTGATAGGAGAATGAACCAGAGCGGATCTTTTTTTCCTGGGATCGACGACGAAAATACTTAACTTTTTTCAGGTATTCGATGAGGCTGTTTATATTATTAGTTAATAAGATAAGGCGCGGTCGCTCTCTAGTTTACTTGAGAGTGATCGCTTTTTCTTTTGCCGATTTAATCAAGAGGGTGAAACAGTCCGGCTTTATCTACTCGTGAAATCTGAGCGTCATCCGAGGATGAAAAAAACACTCATTCTTGATCGAGTTCAATCTGATTTATGTCAATGATGCAATAATTGTTTCACCGTTTTTATCAATTCGTTTGGCTCAAAGGGTTTAGCAATGTAAGCATCTGCACCTTGTCTTAACCCCCAATAACGATCAAATTCTTCTCCTTTAATAGAGCAAAAAACGACAGGTAAATTACTGGTTGCCGGATTCATTTTTACCCGTCGACAAACCTCAAAACCATTAACATCAGGCATGACAATATCTAAGATAATTAAATCAGGAGTTTGGGTTTCTATTTTCTCTAACGCATCAGCCCCACCAGAAGCTTCGATCACTTCAAGACCACTCCCCTTGAGAAGTTGCGCGATCATCTCCCGATGTGAGTGCTGGTCATCTACTACTAGAATTGTACTCATCTCACACCTCAAAAATAACTCAAATGTGCAAGTTTTTTCGAGGAACTTGCAAACCTATTCCCTAGCGAGGCCGTCCGAGAGTGGTGATATAAAGAACCGCCTCATCAGAGGGAATACCCAGGACTTCGTTGACTTGATCATCGAAGAATCCCGCGATCCCGCTTACTCCTAAACGGAGATGAATTGCCGCGAGGTTTAGACGTTGCCCCAGGTGTCCCGCGTCCAAATGCAGATATCTATAAGCGCGATCGCCATATTTTCCAATCGCCTTTTTCAAGTCGGCTGTATGGAATAACACCGCGGCTGCATCTCGTCCTAAGTCTTGCCCTAGGCACAAAAAATGCAATTGTTGGCGAAAACTTTTAAAGCGAATTTGCCGAAGTTCTTGGGCTTTGGGAGCATAATAATAACATCCGTCTTCTAAGCCCTCCACATCGGAAACCGCGATAAATGTTTCGATTAAACTCAGATCGAAATAGTCTGGCCAACCATCTAAACCCTGGTCAACATAATGCTGAGATTGATAGGTAAAGTCAAGTAGGGCATTGAGTTCTCCTAGAGTTAAACTCGCACCACTATAGGCACGGGTGGAACGTCGCGTTAGTATGGTATTTTCTAACCCTTCTAAATTTGCCCCCCAAAAGATAGAAGCACTCACTGTGGAAACTTTGCTACAGAAGGGAAAATTATATTTGTCTTCTAGTTGATCTTCTTCTTCGGGACGCCACTGAGGCGGCCCCTTGGGTTCTGATTCAATCTCTGTCGCGTGATGGAGATAGCCCAGAAGTTCTCCATCGGGGATATAAGGGTATTGGGTTTGGGTTTTTCCGGCTAAGGCACTCCTGGCTTTAGGTAAATTTTGTTCTAATTCTAGTAAGTCTGCTAACGCGATTAGGGTAATGCCTCCTTCTTGTTCTCCATCGAGATACAATAATTCATTTACGGCGCGATCGGCAAAGCCTCCGATGAGGTGGGAGCGATAGTCGTTGAGGGAACAAGCTAACTCAATATTGCCTAGTAAATGACCTGTATCGAGGAAAATACGTCGATAGGCTCGATCTTCATAGCGCCACGCGGAGCGGAAAAAAACTGAGGTGATCCCCAGACAGAGTTTAACGCCCTCTAACGCGGGATGAAAGAAACAAGCTTTTTGCAAAGCATTCCATACTTCATTATCCCAAAAGTGAAGTAATGAATGGGTGCGGGATTGGTAATTATACAGACCCGCGGGTAAGAGACTTGTTCCCCGCGAAATGAGATATACTTCCCCCGGATAAAGACCACCCGCGGATGGGGCTGTTCGGAGATAATGAAATCCGCTTAATGTGGGGATTTTTGCTGTTAAGCCATAACTACACATCAGTAAACGAGATAACCTCTCCCACATCTTTACGTCTTTGTCAAGGCTTAAGTCCTCAGATGCCGTCTTGAGATAGGGTTTGAGGTCAAAAGAAACTCCTATTTTGTACTCTTTGAAGGGGATGGGCTGCTGTTCCCAGTCTAATTGTTTGTTTTTGGAGGCAATGGTTTGAGGGTCGTACTTTGTGCGATCATGATAATGTTGGGCAATGGATAAAGATGCTTCCGTCATAGTTATTATTTTTTATTGTTATTTATATCAATAGTCTACTAAATTATGATTGAAAAGATCACAACATCGACCACCATCAATCCCTTATTATTGACTGGAAATCTCCATTGTGCAAGCCTGCCACAAACCCCTGGGGTCTCTCTGGAGTTGCTGTGAATGGGTAAAACCTGCTCTCCCCAGTGATTCAAGCCTATTTTTCGCCATCCCCCAATCCCCATCTCCACTCCCATCCCCTATCAATGGTCTCTAATCCTCCATCTCCCATTAGAACAATCTAAAAAAAGTCTTTAGAAAAACCATTTGTTTTATAACAAAGCTTAATCTTTAATCTTTAATCTCTGATCGGTAAGCATAAATGCTTACAAAGTCTCCGATTAAAAATACTAATCAAATAGTAGAGGCGTTTATCCCCTTGAAGAGGTAAAAATGCAGAAGCTAAGTGCAGAGGAATTGCTGGCTCAGTATGATCAGGGTAAGCGAAACTTTCACGGCTTTGACTTGAGTGAAATTTCTTTATTTCAGGCGAATTTACAAGGAATTAACCTGTCGGGAAGTCACCTGATAAAGGCCTATTTTCCCTATGCTGATTTAAGTGAAGCGAATTTACAAAAGACGGAACTTTCTGACTCAGAAATGAGCGATGTTACACTCTATGACGCGAATCTTACTGAAGCTAATTTGGTGAGAGTTAATTTATTTAGGGCGAATTTGCGTTATGCCAATTTACAAGGTGCTAATTTGACTTATGCTAATTTACAGGGGGCGGATTTATACCATGCGGATCTCAGGAACGCGGACTTACGATTTACGGATTTAAGTCGTGCTAATTTGGAAAAAGCTTTATTAACGAATGCTAAGTTAATGGGGGCTAATTTGTTTCGCTCTCGTCTGGCTGATATCTCTGAGGCTTTGTGCGATCGCGCTACGATTAGTCCTGAGGGTTATTGACTTAGTGCCTTTATCTATTAACAATTGTGCTCACCTTTGATATAATGGAAGTTTTGCAGTTAAAACTCCCTGTTCTAGGAAGGAGACCTCGACTATGGCACGAATGTATTACGATACGGACGCGAATCTTGACCTGTTAAGCAACAAAACTGTCGCGATCATTGGTTATGGTTCTCAAGGCCACGCCCACGCGCTCAACCTGAAAGACAGTGGCGTAAATGTCATTGTCGGACTTTACCCAGGTAGTAAGTCGGAAGCAAAAGCTAAGGCCAGTGGTTTAAATGTTCTCCCGGTGAACAAGGCTAGTGAAGCGGCTGATTTTATTATGATTCTGCTACCTGATGAGGTACAAAAAACTGTTTATAAGGAAGAAATTGAACCCTATCTCACGCCTGGGAAAACTCTCGCGTTTGCTCATGGTTTCAATATTCACTTTGGTCAAGTTGTACCTCCTTCTGATGTGGATGTGATTATGGTCGCGCCCAAGGGTCCTGGTCATTTAGTGCGACGCACTTATGAACAGGGTGAAGGGGTTCCCGCTTTATTCGCGGTTTATCAAAATGCTTCGGGACAAGCACGCGATCGCGCTATGGCTTATGCTAAAGGGATTGGTGGTACTCGCGCGGGTATTTTAGAAACGACTTTCCGTGAAGAAACGGAAACAGACCTCTTTGGTGAACAAGTGGTACTCTGTGGTGGTCTTTCTGCCTTAATTAAATCAGGATTTGAAACTTTAGTCGCGGCGGGCTATCAACCGGAACTGGCTTATTTTGAATGTTTACATGAAGTCAAGTTAATTGTGGACTTGGTTGTAGAGGGCGGTTTGGCGAAAATGCGCGATAGTATTTCCAATACCGCGGAATATGGTGACTATACTCGCGGCCCTCGCATTATTACCGATGAAACTCGCGCGGAAATGAAGAAAATTCTGAGCGAAATTCAATCGGGTCAATTTGCCCGGGAGTTTGTCTTGGAAAACCAATCTGGTAAGCCCGGATTCACTGCAATGCGTCGTCAAGAGGCAGAACATCCTATTGAAGAAGTCGGTAAAGATTTACGCGCTATGTTTAGCTGGCTGAAAAAGAATTAAATCGAGAAGGAAGAAGGAAGAAGGAAGAAGGAAGAAGGAAGAAGGAAGAAGGAAGAAGGAGATTTTTTTTTCGTCTTCGTCTTCGTCTTCGCCTCTTCTAATGCCTTCCCCTTCTCTAAGACTTTCACTTTTATGAACGCCTTCGCCTGTTCTAATGCCTTCCCCTTCGCCTTCCTTAAGGCTGAGATTGACTGGGTTTTTAATAGTTCTTAAGATCTTTTTCTGTCTTTTCATTGGTATTTCTAGGCCGTAACCATTGAGGCCAAAGACTCACGACAAAATCACGGCTTTTGAGGCTTGCCTCTTTCGCGGGTTTGGGTAGAAAGGTCAATTTGTCCCCAAAGGCGATAAAGACGACTGTCACAATTAACACAAATGTAATCAGCTTTTTAGGTGGCATAGTAGTATTAGGTGATACTTTATTAAGGGTCTTTTTTATAGTATTCCCTTTAATCAGTATAGATTAACATGACACTTGCATTAATTTGCCTCTGGCGGCTCTTTTTTCCTTTGACACAACCGAGGCCAGGTTTGACTGGAGATATCGCAGAAGTTCCTGCTTCTCGTTCTTTGAATACTATATAATCTTTTTTTCTGGGTTGAAATAATCTTGTTATCGTTAGGTTTCGTGCTAGTCAAAAGGTTGATATTACTCCGCTCCTGTGCGTTGAAATCGGGTGGAATGAAAGAAACCGGTACCCTCTTGATTTTCGGCAAAATTTACTCTCCAAACCCGGTTTCTCTTTGCACCTGGGGACAGTTGATCTGCTATTATCAGGGTTAGTTGTTGTGGGTTTGACTATGATCGATCGCGTACTCTGGAGAGTTTTTGGGGTTATTCTTATTTGTGGGTTTTGTTGGTTAGGCTGGGGAACTCCTGTGAAAGCCTCTGAGGAGGTTATGGGGATTACAGACTCACCGCAAGTCTTAGAAAAATTAGTACAACGGGCATTTCAGGCATCGAATCAGGGAGATTTTGCCAACGCGGAGGGCTTATGGAGTCAGTTAATTGAAAAGTTTCCCCAGGAGGCCGCACTGTGGAGTAATCGTGGCAATATTCGGGTGAGTCTGAATAAGTTAGAAGAGGCTTTAGCTGATTTCGATCGCGCCATTGAGTTAGCTCCTACTGCCCCTGATCCTTATTTGAATCGGGGTGCTGCCTTGGAAGGGTTAGGACGTTGGCAAGACGCGATCTTGTCTTATAATAAGGTTTTGGAGTTAAATCCCGAAGATGCTGCTGCCTATAATAATCGTGGAAACGCAAACGCGGGTTTGGGAGAATGGGAAAACGCGATCACTGATTATGAAAAAGCTTTTACAATTATCCCTGATTATGCCTTTGCGCGTGCTAATTATGCTTTAGCCTTGTATCAGGTTGGCAAAAGAGAAGACGCGCTCACAACTATGAAAAATTTAGTGCGGAAATATCCCAAATTTGCCGATATGAGAGCGGCATTAACCGCGGTTTTATGGGAAAAGGGACAACAGGGAGAAGCTGAGAGTAATTGGGTAAGCGCGATCGGTTTAGATAGTCGTTATAAGGATTTGAATTGGGTGGCAAACCTGCGACGTTGGCCTCCACAAATGGTGAGTGCTTTGGATAATTTTTTGAATTTGAAGTGAGATTCAAAAGAAGAGAAAAGGTGAAAAATCGATCAGGTCATTCACCTTATATAAAAGATCGATATTCATCTCTCAGGTCATATCATTAAATGCTTGTAATTTCTGTATATACAGATACAAAAAGCATATTTTTTTGTTCTAAAAGAAACCCGGTTTCTAGCTAAACCTATTTGATAGGCGATCGGGCTTATAGAAACCCGGTTTCTTTACTGCCATTAAGAGCATTCCTAATATAGTGACGACACGTAGTATCCCATTGAGGTTATTAATTGGACAAACGGCTTGATTTTATTGTATCTTTCCTTCACCCTTCACCCTTCACCCTTCTTCCCTCTTCCTTTCACCCTTCTTCCCTCTCCCTTCTTCCCTCTTGCTTCTTCCTTCTTCTCTATTACCCCAATCACATCCGATCGCGAGTAAAATAATCAGTTGGCCTATATTAAGCGCGATCGTAATGCCATTTGAAACATTTCCAGGTCAAAGTTTCCCCATTGGAGCAAAAATATTTCCCAAAGGAGTCAATTTTTGCCTATTCTCCAAAAATGCCACCGCGGTACAATTACTCCTCTTTGATGACGCGAATGCACCTTATCCCTCTTCGATTATTACCCTTGATCCCAAAATTAATAAAACCTTCTGTTATTGGCATATTTTAGTCTGTGGATTGACAGAAGGTCAAGTGTACGCGTATCGAGTTTATGGCCCCTACGAACCCCAAAACGGCCATCGCTTTGATCCTCAAAAAGTTCTCCTTGATCCCTACGCACGCGCCGTCGTCGGTTGGGAACATTATAGTAGAGAAGCCGCGATCAAACCCGGAGATAACTGTGATCGCGCCTTACGAGGAGTGGTGGTTGACTATCTCGGTTACGACTGGGAAAACGACGCGCCCCTGCGTCTTCCATACTCCAAAACCGTCATTTATGAACTTCATGTGGGCAGTTTTACCCGTCATCCTAACTCCGGTGTATCCCCAGAAAAACGAGGCACTTATGCCGGGTTAATTGAGAAAATACCCTACTTAAAAGAATTAGGAATTACAGCCGTTGAATTAATGCCAATTCATCAATTTGATGAACAAGATGCCCGCCCCGGATTAAAAAATGAATGGGGTTATAGCACAATGGCTTTTTTTGCCCCCCATCGTGGTTATAGTTCTCGACGCGATCCCCTCGGTCCCGTTTATGAATTTCGAGAAATGGTTAAAGCCCTTCATCGTGCGGGAATAGAAGTGATTTTAGATGTGGTATTTAATCATACCGCGGAAGGGAATCAAGACGGACCGACAATTTCTTTTCGAGGCTTGGCTAATGATGATTATTATATTTTGGATGATAATCCAGAATATTATAAGAATTATAGCGGCTGTGGTAATTCTTTTCAAGCAAATCATACCTTTGGTGGCAAATTAATTTTAGATTGTTTGCATTACTGGGTTGCGGATATGCACGTTGACGGTTTTCGCTTTGATTTAGCCTCGGTTTTATCCCGTGGGCGATCGGGGGAACCCTTGGAAGATCCCCCTGTACTTTGGACAATTGAATCCGATCCTGTCTTAGCAGGTACTAAGATCATTGCTGAAGCTTGGGATGCCGCGGGTTTATATCAAGTCGGGACATTTATCGGCGATCGCTTTGCGGAATGGAATGGACCTTTTCGTGATGATGCCCGTCGTTTTATCAAAAGCGATCAAGGGACAATCAAAACTATTACTAATCGGATTATGGGGAGTCCAGATATTTATCCCCACCCAGAAAGAGAGACATTTCGTAGTATTAATTTTGTCACTTGTCACGATGGTTTTACCCTCTATGATTTAGTTTCCTATAATGAGAAACATAATGAAAAAAATGGAGAAGAAAATCGAGATGGTGCTAATGATAATTACAGTTGGAATTGTGGGGTAGAGGGAGAAACTAATAACCCAGAGATTAAAGCCTTACGGCTGAGACAAATGAAAAACTTGTTAACTATTTTATTTGTTTCTCAGGGGACTCCTATGATTTCAATGGGAGATGAAATTCGCCGTACTCAAAAGGGCAATAATAACGCGTATTGTCAAAATGAATTAACTTGGTTTGATTGGAGTCAGATTGAACAACAACCCGATTTTCTCAGGTTTGTTAAGGAATTAATAGGCTTTAGTCAATCGCTGAAAATCTTTGAGTATGAATATCCCTTGAGTTTAACAGTTAATAATGAACGGCCTTATATTCTCTGGCATGGGGTACAATTAAATAAACCTGATTGGAGTGAGGATTCTCATTGTATCGCGTTTAACTTGTGTCATCCTGAATATAACGAACAGTTATATGTGATACTCAATAGTTATTGGGAGCCTCTAAATTTTGAGCTTCCCCATTTGAATTATGGCGAATATTGGCATCGAATTATTGATACTTCTTTGCCTTTTCCTCTCGATTTTCAATCCCATGAAACTGCCCCGATTGTTAAAGAAAAATATTATCAGGCAGCAGCGCGATCGAGTGTAGTTTTACTCGTGATGTCATCAAGTTGAAGAACACCCCTAGAGGGGGCGATCACCCCCTCAGATATCAAACTCGTCCCGTGAGTTCAAATTTACCTCTGACAGTGAGTTTAGCAATTGCTTTTGTTGCCCCTGCTGTACCTGAAAGATCAGGCAATTGCCAAGGGAATATCTGTTGGAAAAATAGCAACAAACCCACGATCGCGCCGGATAAAATATCACAAGTTACCTGTTTCAGAGGCGCGATCGCGATGGTTTTATCCTTTCTACATTGATTGTGCTGTGCCGCCGCGATCAAATGCTTCATCAATGATCGCGCGTAGTCGCTGAAGGGATTCAGCCGTCGGTGAAATGAAATCATTTAATTCATATACCCTACCCAAAAATCCGTATTTACTTTCACCAAAACGATGATAGGGTAGTAACTCGTAGTCAATGACATTAGGATAAGGGCGAATCAAGGCTAACACTGCCCGGATATGATCTTCGTCATCATTGACACCGGGAATCAACGGCGTGCGCGCGATAAATTTGGTATTGGGGAAGGTTTCGTAAGCCCTTTTAAAGTTCCCCAGAATTTGCCGATTATCGACACCACACCACTTTTTATGCCTTTCGGGGATACTCAATTTGTGATCATGGAGCATCAGATCAACATGGGGCAATACCTTCTCCACATTAGCCCAGGGTACGTTACAGGCCGTCTCGATCGCGGTATTAAAACCCCTCTTATGGGCTTCGGCTAATAATGCGGCACTAAAGTCAGGTTGGAGCAAACACTCGCCACCACTGAGGGTAATACCGCCACCGGATTCACGGTAGAAGGTGCTATCATGTTCCACCTCATCTAGCACTTGCTCCACCGTCATCGGTTCACCAAATAGGTGAATCGCTCCTGTCGGACAAAGGGAAGCACATTCCACTCCACAGTCACTCGCGAGATCCCAATTGACTCGGACTCGATCATCAGCCCCATCGACAACGTAAAAAGCACCCTCCGAACAGGGTGACGGCAAGCACATACCGCAAGCTTTAGCACCGATACACTTATTAATATTATAGGCGATTTCGGGCTGAAGATGAATGCTTTCGGGATTACTGCACCACTTACAGCGCAAGGAACAGCCCTTGAGGAACACCGTCGTGCGGATACCCGGACCATCATGGGTACAGAAATGCTGGATGTTTAGAACTAAACCCTTTAGAGTCGATGTTTTTTCTGATTGAATGCTCATATCTTTCTTAGCCTCCTAAACAAATACCGAGCGATCGCGCTATCTGAATCAATTCACTATCAGCAGGTACAGTCCGCACTTTATTGATTGCTTCTGCTAAGGGTATAAATTTCAAATCTGGGGGGTGAAACGCGACCATAACCCCATTTTTGTCAGAATTGATCGCACGCACCGCTCCTGCCCCGTAACTTAACCCCAATTGGCGATCGACCGCGGTAGGTGTTCCCCCTTTAACCCAAGAACTAAGGGCCAGGGGATAGGTTTCGTGATCGGTTAATCGTTGCAGTTGCAGTGCTACTGTCTCGGCCACATATCCTGATTTTTCAATGACATAAGCGCCCTGATGATCCGTGGCTAGGGGTGATAGTGATGCTTTGAAAGGATGGGAGACATTTTCTGATTGTTGCTTGTCTAAGGAAACAGCTCCCTCAGCCACTACGACTAACCCATATTTGCGTCCACTATTGAACTTTTGTTGCAATTTCGTGGCTACTTTGTCGAGATTGTAGGGAATTTCAGGAATTAGCACCACGTCCGCACAAAGCGCGATCGCGCTTTGTAATGCTAACCAACCAGAATGCTCTCCGAGGACTTCTACTACCCCAATTTTGCCAGCAGAATGGGCCCCTTGACGAGCGCGATCGAGCATCTCAATAGTAAAACTCAAAGCACTGTTGAAACCAAAGGAAAGCAATGTCGTTGCCATGTCATTTTCAACGGATCTGGGTATGCAAACGCTTTTAAGTCCTTTACGATGTAATTTATAGAGAATACTCAGTCCACGATTACCTACAACCGAGATGACAGCATCAATCTGTTTATCTCTCAGTGTCTCTAGTAATTGATCCGATTGATCAACTTCTTCAATTAAGTTATCTGAGTTGATAGTGCGAACATGAAAGGGATCATTACGAACGGCAGTCCCCAAAATTGTGCCAGCTAAATCTATATTTTCAATCCGTTGAGGTGTGAGAGGTATTAAACCACCATCAACATAATTTTCAGGGAATAATAATCCGTCAAAACCATCGCGGATACCGACAACTTCCCATCCTAGTTCACTTGCGGCTAAAACCACCCCCGTGATTACAGCATTTAAACCTGGGACATAGCCACTGCCGACATTAACCGCGATGCGTTTTAGTGTTGTGTTCATAGATGTTACTTCCTTGTTGTTGAATCACCCTGTAACCCTTGGATTTAAAAGCATCATCGTTATCATAGATACTCATTTTTCGGCTATTCCAATCCCCTGCAAAGATGGCAATGTTTGCTCGTAAGGATTCAGGTTGGGTTGGGTCAATGCCCTATGCACTTAAGTCAATCTCATTTCCCTCTAGCTCAATAAAGGTGACAATTGCTATTGTTTCTTCGGGAACATTGACAGACAATTGTGCTAATTAAATTCGACCATTACGATAGATTCGTTCAACGCGAGTCAGGATTATTTTATCCTTTTAAGTCAATATCTTAATTAATCCTTGGTATCAAGAAATTGCTCAGGATTTTGATATTTTTCCTAACTATCATCATAATTTTTCTTTGTGTCTTTGTGGTGACAAAGAAAACAGGGGGGGCAATTATATAAACTTATTATTTTGTGACGTAAGTTCAAACTAATTGCCCACCCTACTGCTAGGGTAAATTACTCTTTCATGTCTGCCATGCGTTGTCGAATTATCGGACGCAAATCCTCTCCAAATCCCGTCAACACACCACCATCTACGGCTAAGGTTTGACCCGTAATCATATCAGAGCGATCGCTCCCAAGGAAAATCGCGGCTTGTCCGATTTCGTCAATGGTACACCAACGTCCCATCGGGATTAAACGTTTTGTCACCATTTCTCTGTATTCCGGTGTCGTATTAGCCTCAGCTAATGGTGTTAGGGTTGCTCCTGGCGCGATCGCGTTGACATTAATATGACTATCGGCTAACTCCCAAGCCAGATGATTCGTCAAACCCATGACACCATACTTAGACGCGGTATAATCAGCACCGCCGAAAAAGGTCATGCGAACACCCGCGGTCGACGAAATATTGATGATTTTACCCTTCCCTTGACTCATCATCTGAGGAATCACGGCTTTACAACAAAGAAACACCCCTTTGAGGTTAACATTGATTACCCGATCCCAATTGGCTTCGGTAATATCCTTTGCTAGAGTTGGTGTGCTTTCAATTCCAGCATTATTTACCAAAATATCCACTTTACCAAACTGTTTAACCGTTTCCGCAACCATCGCGTCAATTTGTTCACTATTAGTCACGTCTGCACCAAAAGGAATCGCGGTTCCCCCCGCAGCCCGTATTTTTTCGACTACACCCATCGCGTCTTTTTCTTTGCGAGCATTAATCACCACATTTGCACCCTCACGAGCAAACGCGATCGCGATCCCTTCACCAATACCGCGACCCGAACCGGTGACAATAGCTGTTTTTCCTTGTAATTCCATTGTTTTCTCCTTGTATTAATCAATAACTGTGTTTGAATCGCTTAACCTAAGTTTTCTTCGGTTCTGGCGATGATCTCATTCTGTAAAGCAGGGGTAAGATCAACAAAGTACGCGGAATAACCAGCAATCCGCACGATCAAGTTTTGATACTTTTGCGGGTCTTTTTGCGCTGCCAGTAGCGTTTCTCGATTAATGATGTTGAACTGAATGTGCCAGTGCTTCAGGGAGTGCCATGCCCGGATGATCTGCATCAGGCGAACGGTCCCCGCCTCCCCTGAAAGGTTAGCCGGACTGAACTTGAGATTGATGAGCTCCCCCGCTTTTTCGCGATAGCTCAGATCCCGCGTCCGTGCCATAGACTCCAGTAATACGGTGGGACCTTTCGTGTCCATACCCTGAGAAGCAGATATTCCCTCAGAAAGATACTGCCTTGCGGGGCGACCGTTGGGGGTGGCCCAAGTCACCATGCCCATCGGGTTATGGAAAGTGACGGGAATGGAACGCAACACGAACACCTGATTGTGGGGTTTGGGATTCTGGTGCAGAAACTCTAGGATGAAATGATCAATATCCCAACCAATCTTGTCAACCCACTCAATGCCATTGCCATATTTGGGCGCGTTTAGGCACATTTGCCGGATCGCCTCGTGTCCTTCCCAGTTGTCTTCGATCGCGCTTAGGAGTTGCTCCCAAGTCAGTTTCTTGGTATCAAAGATTAAATACTTAACAGTCGCGAGACTGTCGATCGCGGTACCTTTACCAATCGCCTCAAAACAGGAATGATCGATCGCACCAGGGAAATACTCGCCGTGAGTATGCAAATCTCGGCACTCTGCCATCGCGAGATCGTGCAACATTGAGGTAGCAGGAGCCGCAAAGTATCTGGGCTTAATTTTCATCGCGATATACTGTTGATACAACAGTTGGCGACCGATATACTCGATTTGTTTGCAGAACGCATTCCAGACATCATCGTAGCTAGTCCAATTTCGAGGATCACCCGTCTCTAAACCAAACTGAGCATCATTGAAAACCTTAAGCTTACCGTTGCGTAAGGTCATTTCCACAATTGCTCCATAATTGAGTGCGCCATTCCCAGTACAGTGTGTCTCCCTGTTAGGCAAGCGGTTCTCGCAACAACCCGAAACACACCAGTCTAGTGCTTCCTTCATGGTTGCACCATTGGACAAATAGTACGGGATTACCATGTCATCGTTCAGCAGTTTCGGAAATCCTTTGCCGTCTTTGATCACTTCCGCGACATAGTGCAGAAAACGGTCGGGTGTATGGGAGTGAATGCGAACACAAGGCTCAGGGGTGGTAATCTGCAAAGAGCGAGTTGATTGGAGAATCAGGTAAGTTAGCTCATTAGTCGCATCCATACCATCAGTGGTTTGTCCACCGAGAACTACATCCTCATATTTGGAAAAGCCCTCAGTACCCGCAGCAAAAACCGGATTCAGTTTAATCTCCACGCACTGAAACATATTCAGCCACAGGCATTGAAATAACTCCGTTGCCGATTCCTCTGTAATCCGACCTTCTGCCAAGTCTTGCCGATAGTAGGGCAACAGATATTGATCCATCCGCCCCTGTCCCATCGCACTGCTAGTCTGTTCGATACGGTTGAACATCTGTCCCCACCACTGCGCTTGAAGTGCCTCCCGAAAGTTACGCGCTGGATTCTCAGGGACGTGGTGACAAACTTCGGCAATTTGCTCTAATTCCTGCTTCCGTTGGGGATTTGTTTCCTTTTCAGCCATTTCCGTTGCCAACTGTGCATAACGCTTTGACCAGATGATCATGGCATCACAGGTCATGATCACAGCTTCAAGGAAGGGCTTTTTGTTAACCAAGTCGTAGGGATTTGACAGTGCCGCGAGCTTCCCTTGAGCTTCTTCACGGAGGCCCTTGACACCCCGCGTCAGGATTTTGGTAAAGTCGGGTGTCCAATTCTGGGAGTGGCGCATCATGTGGGTCGCGACGACTACGCAAGTCATCAGCACCGTGTTTTTGGGGTCTGGACCGAATATGGTGAAGCGGATATCTTCTGGTACTTCCTGGTGGAAAGCGGTGGTGAAGTCTTTACCCGCCCAGTAAGGGGTAAGAATGTTTTTCACAATGTTCTGATCTTCCTCTGTTACCACCACTTCCCCCGCTTTGCCCTTATTTTTGAGGAAAAAATCTACACCTGTGGGCATGACGCTACCATCGAGTTCAGGGTAAACAATGCCCCAACGACCGAGCCAGGTATTAGGACGACCGACTATTAGTTCATCGTCAAAAATCGCGATCGGTGACTGCTCGGCATAGTTTTTTAAAGCTTTAGCCCAGCGTAGAACTAATGGTTGTCCTTCGGTTTCTTTGAAGGTTTCGGTAAAGATGACGGCGCGATCAAGGGCAACACGGGGAGCTCCGTAAGCCCGAATGGCTTCGTAAAGTCTCAAGACGCGATCGCTCACATTCTCGTAGAGAGCATTATTACCTCTTTCAATGGCTTGTTCTTGGGCGGTTAAGACAGGAGAAATTGTTGTCATGGCTATTTTTCTTATTAATTGTTTTAAGCTGATTTTTGATTTTCAAAGGCGGCGAGTTCTTGATCAAGAATGGGAACGGCAAAATAACAGGATTCTAAACCGAAGGACACACAAATCTTGAGGACTTCCATAATTTCTTCCATCGTTGCACCTAATTTGAGGGCAGCCTTAATATGGCGGCGAGTACCAGGTGCATAGAGATGAGTAATAGAGGCATCAAAAGCAATACTGAGCAATTCGACTAATTTGGGCGATAGCAAACTACTAGCATAAATGCCTAACCCTGTTGCCATAAATTGCTCTGTCCACACAGGATCAAGCTCATAAAAGGGATTCCAGGCTTGATTCCATTGCCCAATCTCTTTCATTTGGTCACAGGCGGGAGTTTCGCCTTGTTTGGTAGTTAATTGTATTCCTGCTTCATGAGCCTCCTCCAACAGAATTGGTGCGCCCAAGCTACAGGAATGGATTGATAATACCGAAGCCATCTTCAGAACCATCAGAATCTCCTCACGGGTTGCGCCTGCGTTTAGTGCTGCGCGGATATGACGGCGTGTACCACTTGCCTGTAGATTAGTACAAGCCGCGTGTAAACTGATGCAGATTAACTCAATTGTCTTGATGTCTAAAATCCCATTTGTCCAAGGATTAGTAGTCATCTGCAAATACTGTTCTGTCCAAGTAGAGTCCCATTTACAGAGCTTGTCTAACGAGGAATCCCAGTTATCAGTTTCGCGAAGGTGATCAATTGTTGACCTTATCGGTGGGGAGTTTGCTTCCGGTTTCATATTTTTTTGTATCTCATAACTTTAATACTAAACCTGAAATTCAGAAGTGTTGAAATCTGTTACAAAACTTCAAGTTTGCCGAGGGAGAAGGTAGTGGTAAACGAGTTATGATGCCTCTTGTTTTTGTCTTTATGATTGATGTTGAGATAAAATGTCATTAATTTGGTCATTAATATGTGGAAAATCTCAGTACAAAAAATATTGATAAGAGGAAAACTCATTAATAAACTATTGATTGACAAAATCAGTCGATCGGGAAAGGCGAGGGGAACGGGAGTCTCGGTAATTTGACCTAATTATTATCGCAAATATGTTGACCTTGGGAGCTATTAGAACCGCCCTGAGCGAGAGATTTTAGGCGACACTCATTTTTTTTGCTCCTTTGAGATGCTCCCTTGACCTTTGAGACAGATAAAAATGGCATTATAGCAATCCTAAATGATTCGTGGTAGGGGCAATTCATGAATTGCCCCTACCGTAAGCATTTAAGCCACTATTTTCTGACAACCTATTTAGGACTGCTATATATATCAAATTTTTACCTAATCTTGATGGGATTTTCTGAAAACTTTCCTCCTATTTTTGGTTAGAAAAAAAGGCTTTATTGGCGGTGATTTAGCTCAAAGTTTTAACCATTTTGTCCCTATAATTATCTGGTGGAAAACAGGAAATTTTTGTGCATTATTTTTGGGAGTTATCAAATGTTACCCGATCGCGTTGGCTAGAAGAATCATCGTGTCTAACAGCAGCAGAGCAACAATGATCACGGGTGAATCCTGTAGGTTGCCAGAAACCGCGATCGGGAAAAGATACACAAGTGGGTAAGAGGAGTCTCTTCTAAATTCCGTGCTTAATTAATTCCACTCGATCGCGTCCATCGGGATCATTAAGATAGACTTTCACCTGTTCCTCCTTCGCCGTAGGTAACTTTTTCCCCGTAAAATCAGGATGAATCGGTAATTGACGATGGCCGCGATCGACCAATACCACTAACCAAATCGCTTCCGGGCGGCCATATTCATGGATCGCGTTGAGCGCGGCGCGGATTGTACGCCCCTTATAAATAACATCATCCACCAAGACCACTTTTTTGCCAGTCATATCGAAAGGAATATCGGTTTTTTCCGGCGTGCGAGTCGCGATCTGATCCAAGTCATCCCGATAAAACGTAATATCAAGTGATCCCACAGGTACTTTTACCTGTTCCAACATTTCAATCTGATCTGCTAACATTTTCGCGAAGGGAACCCCTCTAGTAGGAATCCCCAAAAGCCCTAATTCCTCAAGATTATCCGATTTTTCTACCACTTGAGACGCTAAACGAGTAATTGTTCGGCGCACTTCATCGGCTGATAAGATTTCTATAATTCGACTCATAATTTTGCCCTACCTATAATTAAGAAGGAATGATCTCTAATAAGAGACTCATCATTACAAATAATCCTAACCAAATCAAAAAACAAGCGCGTGTCAGTTGCAAAGCTTTCTCAATCACTTCTGGGGTAATGGGATGGAGAGGTTCTCCTAAAAGTGGTTTTTCCTTAATTACTCCTCGATAATAGTTTATACCTCCTAGTTGTACCCCTAAGACGGCACAGTAAGCACACTCACTCCAACCGGAATTAGGACTGGGATCTTTTACCGCGTCTCGTTGACAGATTTGCCAAACATAGAGGGGTTGACGTGATAAGCAAGCTAATGTAATGACTGTGAGACGACAGGGAACCCATGTCAGTATATCTTCTAATTTGGCACTAAACCAACCCAGATAAAGATAGGGAAGTTCTTTATAACCAACCATTGAGTCTAGGGTACTAGATGCTTTATACGCGATACAGAAGGGAACCATTAAAGAGAGAGAGAACCCATTAGGAACCGTGCCATCATTAACCAACCCTAATATATCGAAGGAAAAAGATAAAGTTGCCCCAAACATGGCATAAAATAGAGGCGCCATTACTCCATCTGTGGCATTTTCTGTGACGGTCTCTAAGATAGCTCTTAAAATATCAGACTCGGATAAATTGTCTGTATCCCTACCAACATAAAGACTTAAGGATTGCCGCGCCTTGATTAAATCTCCTTCTTGAAAAGGATGTAACACATCTCTGGCTGCATCTCTTAAACTACGGAGCGCGAAACAGCTTGCTAAGAGGATACTTTCGATAATAATCCCCAAAAGAGGATGTACCGAGTTAGTAGCTTTGATTAGTAACCAAGATAAGGTTCCACTGCCAAAAATAAGGACGATCCCCAGGAATATCCCCCCTACTCGCAGAGGAACAACTGGTTGATCACCCTGGGGACTATGTAGGGAATTTAAGATAAATTGGGAAAGATGACGAATCGCCCAACCCATTGCCTGAACGGGATGTGGCCATCCCCAAGGATCTCCAATCAGATAATCAATCGCGGCACTAATCACCAATACAATGACAACATGATAAGTCTGAATCATTAAACCGATGTTTCCTGAAATAAACAAATGGGGAAACTGCATAAAATCCTTCCCTCTTACTTAAGTACCCCCTCCTTGATACACTCGGAAAAACCTTAAACAACAAAAGGGGTTTCTGTCCCTTGTGTCCCTTGTCAACTGTGGACATGATTATATAAGTATTCAAGGGAAATAGGATAAAGGGCTTATGTCAACTTTTTATGTAAAAGGTTCCATAGAATAAATGTTACCCAGTCTTGAGCCTCTCTTACATCGGCGGCCTAAGGAGATAATGGTTCCCCGGTTTCACCCAGAGCCTCTCAAATTTATCTTACAGAGATTTTCTCCCTCGATCGCGCTAATTGATTCCTTCCTTGTTGATCGGGAATCCCATGGACTAACCCGGGCAACCTATCTTAATTAAGAGTTTTTTCAGAGAAGGATGTGGTAATTCCTGACGTGGCGCGATCAGCCTCACAGAAGTCAGTCCAGCTCCGGCTTGTAAGGTTAGATCCCATAAATGCTTGACACGATAGTGTTCCTGAGTCCTTAATTTCTTTTGTGAGTTTATCCCATTGTCTAAAAATTTCCCTACTTGACAGCTTCGCTGACACAGTTAAGAGGGGTAAGAGACAAAGACGACTCTCGAAGAAGAAGAAAATTTATCAAAAAAATTAGTGAACTTGTTCGATTATCAAGTTGATCGTGTAATATAGTTTGATTAGAAAGCTAAGAAACGAAAGTTTCTCGGTTAAAGCTAGGAAACCCTAGAGAAAAAACAGTCAACCTGTTGTACAATAGATCGGGATTAAGTAAATGGCGAAAAAAAAAGGTATCGAAACCCTAGAAGGTGAAGCTCTAGTCCGCAAAGTCAAAGAGCTAGATCACCTCAGCAAAGAAGAGAAAGCAAGAGAATGTGGTTACTACACCGTTACCAAAAATGGTGTCGAACGCGTGAATATGATGAAATTCCTCAATGCTCTAATTGATGCAGAGGGAATTCAACTTGATGGTAAACCAACGGGTACGGGCAGAGGTGGACGTTCCGCGAGTTATCGCATTAGTGTCCAATCTAACGGTAATTTACTGATTGGTGCTGCCTACACTAAACAAATGGATCTGCAAGCCGGAGATGAATTTGAAATCTCCTTGGGACGTAAACACATTCATCTACGTCAAATTGAACAGGATGATGAGGATGAAGAGTAAATCTGGGGCTAACGCACCCTTCACGGCAAAAAAAAGCCACTCTTCGCCCCTGATGCAGGGTGCTTGATGAGTGGCCGAGCTGATTTAACTTCTTGACTCTGTTTTAACATTTCTGCAATTTTTGAGCAATGGGAAAGTTGACATGGGCTGTGAGTCTGTGTCAACTAGCTCTCTTTTCTTTTTTTGTCCATCGGATCTAACCCCCTTTGGGCTCGCGATCATTTGGTAATCAAAAATGAAAAATATGAAGTCGGACTGAAGGGAAAAAAAAATTGGCGAAACCTATTGACAAACGCACAAACATAAGGTAAATTTGTAAATTGTGTGAGCGGGGCTATAGCTCAGTTGGTAGAGCACCTCAATGGCATTGAGGGGGTCAGCGGTTCGAGTCCGCTTAGCTCCATAATTTTTCATCAAGACTGTGGCTTTTTCCTGAGCCGAGAACGATAGTATACTTCGATCGCGATTTATGGCAGGAATATTTACGGATCAATATGGCGCGATCGCGTGATTATGTGCCCATTGTTACCAACCAGGACTGACGAAAGGTGGTTCCTTTGCTCTTTTGGGGTGTAATAAGTATGGGATTGTCAAGGGTTGATAGCTGTTAAACATCTCCCCAAAATCAGGTTTTTGGGTGGCTAATGCCTACCCGACACTATTTTTAGGAGATGTCTTTGACAGAAATCGCGTAGAATTTCACACCCTCGCGATGCAGCACTACCACATTACTTAAGAAAAAATGAGACAATGGCAATGTTAAGAAATTTAAAGCTTCACGAATGACTATAATTATCCTCAGTGTAGCCAGTTTTGTTGCTTGGTTTATCAGCACCCTTGCTGGCGGCGGTAGTCCGATGATTTTGATTCCCCTTGTCAATTTGCTATTGGGCCCCACCGCGATCGCGCCTGTGATCACCGTTGGGATGTTGATGGGAAACTCCCAGAGGACTTGGTGTTTCTGGGAATTTATTGATTGGAAAGTGACAGCATGGTATATCCCAGGCGCGATCGTGGGTGCGGTACTGGGAGCCTATACAATTACCCAAATCGACTTAGAATGGCTAGAATTAATCATTGGATTATTTCTGATCATAACAGTTTGGAGCTTTCGGTTTGGGAAAAAAGAACGCACATTTAATATGAATCTTTGGTATTTTTTACCAATCGGTTTTTTCCATGCCTTTTCATCGGGATTAATTGGTAGTACCGGACCAATAACGAATCCATTTTATCTTAATTATGGTTTAGTCAAAGAAACAATGGTGGCGACAAAATCCTCTAACGTTGTTATCATCCATATTGCCAAAATCGTTTCTTATATATCCTTGGGTATGTTTACACCCAAATTTTTCTTCTATGGCTTGTTAATTGGCATCGCGTCATTTCCCGCGAATTGGATCGGTCAAAAGTTTTTAGCCCAAATGAACGAGGAACAATTTCGCCAATTAGTCTTTATTCTCATGGGAATTACCGGAGTTTGGATGCTCTGGCAACAACGTGAACTCTTAGATATAGGACAATGGATTTATTAACATTTCCTAGTCGTTAATTAGGATGGGCAAGATAGGTCGATGAGGCTTTCTGCTATCACCATCTTACCCTATTAAATGAGGTTTAAATTTCCCAAATAAACTCCTGTAAACGCAGAGGAATTTCAATAAAAAATTCCGTTCCTTTACCCGGAGAAGACTCACAACGCAAAGAGCCTTTATGCTGATCTACGATAATTTGATAACTAATAGATAACCCTAAACCCGTCCCTTTTCCCACAGGTTTAGTTGTAAAAAAGGGATCAAATAATCGTTGTTTGATTGTCTCCGTTATCCCCATTCCATTATCTGAGATCCTAATCATAACACGGTCAGGATGAGATTGTTCTGTTTTAATAGTAATTTGACTAGAACGAATAGGAATTTTCTTTTTTTCCCGTTGTTGGTTATCATAATCGATCGCGTCAATAGCATTAATCAGAATATTCAGAAAAACCTGATTTAATTGCCCCGGATAGCATTCAACTAAGGGCAAATTTCCATACTCTTTGATAATTTCAATCTGTGGATAATTGAATTTTGGCTTCAAACGATTTTGCAGAATTAATAATGTGCTATCAATGCCCTCATGGATATTAACAAGTTTCATGTCACTTTCATCCAAGCGAGAAAAATTGCGTAAGGAAATCACAATTTCTAAAATACGTTGCGCCCCCATTCTCATCGAAGAGATTAATTTAGGTAAATCTTCCTTGACAAAGAGAAAGTCAATATTTTCCATATATTCGGGAATATCTGGATGAGGTTGGGGATAATGTTTCTGATAAAGACTAATTAAATATAATAAATCTTTCAGATATTGATTGGCATGATGAAGATTACCATAAATAAAATTAACCGGATTATTGATTTCATGGGCAACACCCGCAACTAATAAACCTAAACTTGACATTTTTTCCGTTTGAATAAGGTGAGTTTGTGTTTTTTTTAGTTCTTCTAATGTTTGCTCAAGTTGTTCAGATTTTACCGTTCTTTCTGTAACCACTTCTTCAATATTTTCTGTATAACTTAGTAAACTAAGTACATAAAACAAAACTAAACCTGTGAGACTTAAACCACAAATTAAAGTGATTGAGGCGCGCCAATGTTGTTGGCTTTTGATATATTCAGGAGTCAGAAAAAACTGTAACAACCATCGGCGATCGCCAATATTTAAAATACGAGAGCAACCACTACCATCGGGGCAATCAATTTTTTCTCCTAATTGCCAACTTTTCGCAGAATTGGGATCGACAATAATTTGTTTGTTTTCACCGTGATAAAAAGCAATAAAATTTTGACTATCAGAAACCATTGCATCTTGAATATAGACATTAATTAAGTTAAGTTTAGCCTCTTGTATCGCGCTGCGAATAATGGGAGAAACCAGCAAAACTCCCACATTAAAACCTTTCAAATTTTCCTGTTCTAAAGGCGTTAATTTTGTCAAGTTTTGCTGGAAATCATGAAAAACAGGAAAAATCACTAAAAAACTTGACTCTTTTTCCTTGGTGGAAAATTCAGGCGTTGTTGTAATTAATTCACCTCGTTCAACCGATTTCTGTAAAGGAAGCTGATAAGGAGGAATAGAAGCCAAGTCTAAACCTAAAATATCTTGATTGCCCCAATTCGGAATCAGATGAAAAATCGGAAAATATGTAGAAGATTTTTCCGCTTTAACTATTTCCGCTCCCTGTGTTTTTTCTTTAATTTGAAAAAAAGGGTGATTCGGTGTTTTTCCTAAATTCTCATAAAATAAACGCTCTTCCTTGGCAACACGAGGAACCCACGCGATCGCCTTTAAACTAGAATAACGATAAAGAAAAGACTGAACAAAACTCTGTAATTTTTCTTCCTTAACATCCTCGGATGTACTATACAAAGTCCCCACAGCCCGTACAACTTCCAAACTAGAATTAACATCTTTTTGGATATTAATCGCCATTTGATCAAGTTGCTCTTGTAATTGTGTGTGCTGCATTTTCTCTTCCCAATGATACACCTCTAGGGACGCGATCGCGGATACTCCCACACCCGCGATCGTTGTCAATACCACCAGAATTGAACGACGATATCTAAATAAAATATTGGGAACCGAAATCCGATCACTTCTCGTTTTCGGGACTGACTCACTCTCAAATCCCAAAAATTGTAATCTTGATAACACTGATTTAGAGATGGACATACTATTAACTACGGTTAATCTATCGAGTTACTGTTGTATTGTGTCCATCCTAGCCGATTTAGAGGAAAAAATCAAGAGATTTTAGCGAAAAGTTAAACAAAGAAGGGGATACTCGACAGGCAAAAAAATATAACTCTACCATAATCTCGAAAAGATAAGTCAGAAAAAAAATCCGAGTCAAATACCCCATTATCTAAAAAAATGTATCCCTTGTCTCACCTAGTAAAATCAGGGGAATCTACGGTAAAAAAACAGATACATCTGTGTTCATCATTATCTGCGTTTAGGAGCGTTTAGGAGCGGTTTCCCCAAAAAACATTCCCAAATATCACTTCCACCCAAACCATCGCAACACAGGGATAATCAGATAATGACAAATCCCTAAACAAAACGCGATCGCGCCACCCAAACTCCCAAAAAAACCAATAGACATCCAGAATTGTAACCAACTAGGTTTACCCTCAGATAAGCGCAATAAATTCCAAAAATGCTCAGGAAATAAATTCAAACCATGCAACAGAGAAAAAATAAGCGCGGTTCCTATTGCCACCCCTAGCGCGTAAACAAAACGATGACTTTGTAACCCTAACCCGATCGTCATCGCGGCAAGAGAAAGAGAACCCCATAAAATCATATCTTCTATAGTCTTATAATTAATTGCATCGGACCAAAAAATACCCGCGCAACCATAACCAATAATACCCATGAAACCCGCCCAGAAATAATGGCGATATTGATTAAACGCTCCCCCATCAGTTAATCCGATCGCGGTTCCCAAGCCAGCAAAACCAAATAAAATAATCGCGGGTGTCACGGTTTGGGAAAAAGTCATTGCCGTATTTCCTAATTGTGGCATTAAGTCTAATAAAACTTTACCCAAAAATCGAGAAATATCCATACCCACGGGGGACCAATAAGCTAAAACTAAACCACCTACTGCACCGATACTTCCCCCAATTGCCCCTAAAAACATTGTCCAAACTGTTTCTAAACACGCGGAGAGAATACCGTTAATAATATTCCAACAAGAAAGAGTAAATCTTTCTATAACTTTTAAGAGTCCGAGAAAGATAACACCGAAAATATTAAAGATTCCTTTTACTATTAACCCGATCAATGTCGGTGTTTTTTTGATATAAATATCTCGGAGACGATCGCGTACTTCCGCCGCGGAGACTGGACGCTCTTTCACAGGCGATCGCACCATATCATCTAATAAATTAGCAAAACGGGAACTCACGGGAACTAAATTACGCCAACGTAACTCCCCAGTTAAGGGATCTTCTAACTCCGCCGGATATTTCCCTGTTAATAAATGAATACAAGTGCGCCCTAACGCGTAAAAGTCGGCACGAGGAGTCACCGTGGCTCCGATTATTTGTTCGGGGGGACTATAACCCGGAGAAATTAATCTTGTGGAGGAGGGTTGTGTTTCGAGCGCTCCTACCTGTTTCGCGCCCCCAAAGTCGATCATGACTAATTGTGCTCCCCCCATTGCCCCCTTACCAAAGGGCGCGATCGTTCCGCGCTGGTGAAATGTATTAACAGAAGTCCCCCCCTTATTAAGGGGGGTTAGGGGGGATCTCATTCCCGTCGAACTCCCGCCGTTACCAGGTTGGGCAGGGATTCTTAACATCAAATTGGAGGGTTTAATGTCTCGATGAATAATTTGGCGTTGATGCAAAACCTCTAAAATGTCAATGGCTTGACGTAACCAACTATAAACCCAAGCTTCAGGACAGCCTTGGGGGTATTCATCTAAAATATCTTGTAAAGTTTTACCCTCTATTTTCTCCATGACTAAACAGGGGAGAATACGTTGAGGGCGAGAAGAAGACTTCAGCACGACTTCAAAAACATCATCCGTTTCGACTCTTGGTACTCCCGAATGGCGTAAATTGGCTAATACCCGTGCTTCTTGTTCAAAAAGTTCTAAGGCTTTGGGAGAGGGCTCTAATAGCACTTTTAGGACTTTTTCGGTTTGCGTGACGACATCCCATACGTTATAAATGGCCGCAAAACCACCAATACCCAGACGTTGTAAGGGAATATAACGATCGCGTAATTTTAAGGGTGCGCCGCAACTTTGACAGAAATTATGTCCCCAAGGTAAAGGATAGGGCCTTGGGCACTCTGGGTTAATGCAGTGAATGGTACTAGATGCTGATTGAATCACAACTGGGAAAATTCCAAGGGATATCTTCTTTGATTTTGACAGACTGATTCACCTTCTGACATGACGGCGCGATCGCGAATCTCTTGCTCTTTTACTGATACGGGTATTTTTTTATACTTTATCTTTGGTTTTTCTCCGTATATTCCGCCAAAAAAAGGGTAAAACACTTTTAGTATCTGTATAAAAAGATACTTTGTTTTCTCTTTGGGGGGAAGGAAGAGGCACGCGATCGGGGCTTTTGCCAAAGCGATTTTTATGGGCAATCACATAGCAATTCTCATACTTGTCAGATACAGAATTTTCTCATTTTTCTTAACTCTTAACTCTTAACTCTTAATAGGGATTAGTCGAAACCCGATATCATGTTCGGGCAAAGGTATGGAAATGGGAAAATGGGAAGTTGATTTTAATCTCCAACTTCCCATTTTCTCTGCTCAGATTTTCTGCACTAGGAACTTGATTGATTACCCTCTGCTGCTATGGCATTAAGGTATTCTTTCGTCGAGATATCTATGGCTCGATTCAAACCATTCACAATATCTCGCGTGTCTTCCATATTCTTTGCCAACAACATATATGTTAGCCAACAGTCAACTGTTGATCAAGCCTCTGCCATAGCATCAACGGTTTTTTGAGTCATCAGCTCTATTCCTACATTGAGAGAATTCAAAATATAGAGCGTTTGCTCCAGGGTGTCGTTCGCCTTTTTTTGAAATTCATCCGTTAACGTCTGCTTTGGCACATAGAGAGCAAGATCAGATACTTCCTTAGCCTGACTTACTTTATCCAAGTAAGAACTGATCATATCTATGTACAACTGCATCCAGTCGGCTTGGTTTTTTCCCAGCTTTGTCATCCCATCCAGATAAAATTCACCGAAATCTTTATAAGCCTTAGATGTAGCCTGTAACTTCAGAAGGTCTAGTTGGGTTTTAAAGACATCGTTTACACTCTTAGTGTAAACATCTCCCATACCTTTAAAAAGACTTAGATAACTCTGAGTTAGTTCGGCTACCCCCCGGACATCGACAAAACCGGTTAACATCTGATTCGTCACGGTTACATTATTGGTAGCCATCTTCTGAAAAGAGTCTATTGCTAACTTGTTAAACTCTATCCATTGCTCAACGAAAGGATTCTTCGTGGTCATAATTTATTTATTCCTAAATTCCAAAATGTATTCTCTTCCCTGAATTTGCTAGTTATTCTTTCCACTTCTATGATCAATTCTTCCCGATGGATTTTTCATCATAATAAACAGGCTTTTTAGCTTGATTTCGAGTCGAAAGTTGATAACTAGCAACTGGCGGATCTACTCACGCGAACGAGTTATTTAGATGGCTTTTCACCTAGCCGATCTACCATTGCCATAATAGTCTTCATCTGGGGAGACTCTTTTGTATAGAAAACGGGAGCAGCTTGGGAATCATCAGTCGAATATCCCCAAAAATCCCAACATCCTTGAGGATTCTGAAGGACGGAGTTATCAGCTTGTGGATATAAGACAATCATTTTATTGGTGTCAGCTATCTCATTATAGCCTGTTGTTGTATAGTATTTGTCACCAATCTTCTTCGCCCCTTGTTGACAGCCATGAATAGCAATATGAACTTTGCAGCTTTCTGTGTTGCAAATTTCTGGTACATAAACATAAGCCTTACGACTCATGCTGGTGTACTTAGCTTCGGGAGGGATAAACTCGCTCTGATCAAACTCAATAATCTTACCACTTAATTGTTTAGCCGGTGGATTTAATTTCCCATCATAAATATGCGTCAAAACCGCCTGAGCAGATTCCCTTTCTCCACACTTATTGATGTATGGTGGAGCTGTCACTTCACAGGGAACTTCGGCATTGGGGGCAATAATCGCGTGACCGGCATTAAGCAGATCTCGTCTGTAGTTGATTTGTTCCGGTTTTAGGCCAGCAGCTTTGTAAAACGCGTTTACTTGATCAACTACGGGGGTGTCAACGGTTTGGTCTTTTGAACCGGTGAAGATATAGACTCGATCATCTTTTAAGTTGTTGACATCATCAATTTTCTTCTGTGCTGCCAACTCAACAGCTTTTTTAAATAACTTCGCACCGTCTGGTTCCGTACCCTTGAGGGGTTTCATACAAACTGCCGTCGCGAAGTTCATAGATCTGTTGAGATTTTTTTCCTGCTTAATACCAACACAATCAAAAGGACCGGCTGCCATTATGCCCGCTCCTACGAACTTATCAGAATAAGCTACATGGAGTTGGGCTGTCATAAAGCCACCAGAGGACAGGCCTGAGACAGATGTTTGACTTAAATCTGCTCCATAACCACTGAGCTTGGGTACTACTTCATCAGCAAATGCTAGACTGTTAAAGCTAAAAAGTGTCACCAATAAAATGACTAAGAATTTTAGTTTGTTTTTCTGGAACATTAGACCTCTCACACTTATGCGATAAAATTTCCACAAGGTGTATCATCAGTCACTAACTAATAGAGAAAAACAGAAAGTAAAAATGGGATGATAGGCACTACCCAATCACCAATGATAAGGAATTAAAGACTTTTTGCCAGCACAGGAAGGCCACATTTGCACGATCGCGCATAAAGATAATCTTCTCTTTGTGGAAGTAGTGCTGTATCTATAATTTAGGCATGGCAGAAGGAGCCTTAGCATGAGGATTCATGCCTCTATCAAACTCGGCACCGAATTTTCACTTTTTTGCCAAACTCCAGCAGTATTGAGGGATTGTTACTCCCTATAACAAAACGGATTGGTATTTCCTGGGAGCTATTTACCTCGTAGCTTCTGTCATCGGGCTTAACTGATGACACTCCATAGTTTTACATCAAACCTCTGTAATTATACCTAAAAAATTTACTCTGTCAATCCCTTTTGCTGGTTTATCTGCTAACTTAATATTTTTTTTATCTTTAGACATCTGCTCAAATCTGATCAATGACAGGGTTAGCCTACTCTACAATAGTTACCGGGTTATTGGGAGAGACGGCACAGGAAATCAAGATTTTGTGACAAAACCCGGTGGGCCGCGATCGCGATCCTGTCTGGGGAGGCTGGTGGGTATCCGGGGGGCGCGATCGTATTCCGTTGTCACCAAAAGTAGTTAACAATGATCGCATCATCTCATTAAGTCTTTCCACCCTCAATCCCCAATATAGTGTTTCCATTTCAAAAGTAAAGCTTGTGGCACAGGCATCTTGCCTGTGAGGGGCTTAGAGCCTGTACCACATTTACATCTCATTTAAAATTGCTATATATAAAAATTATATCGGGAGCATCTCACATTTTTACGTTTAGGAGATGCTGCCATTATACAGCATTTCCCGCTGTTATGAAACACGGTAGGGACACGGCATTGCCGTGTCCCTACGGGGATTGAACGATAAGTTGGTGTACCTCATAAGCGTGGTTTCCGCTGTATCCTTATTAATGTGTAAAATTAATACCAAATTAGTTGACTCTCTAGCTCAAATTATTTGATCACTTGGCGATGAAGAAAGAAAATGTTACTCAAATTATTGATTGAGTCCCACAGGAAAACTCCCCCTCAAAAAGGTAAAATTTCCTGTGATATTTCACCTTTTTTCCGAATCCTTGTTAGGAAGGAAAATTAAATAAATTGACGATGAGACATATCCCACAACTATTGTGGCGCAGACTAATCCCGCGATTGACATGATTTTGGGGAGATGTCGATTGGGTTGGTTGTTTCCCCCTTCTGTGTCCCAAAGCAGGCAAGATGCCTACACTACTTTATTAATTGTTCATTATCAGCAGTGCAATTTTACACAAAAAGCCTTATAATCCTAATATAGCCGTCCTATTTAAGTTGTGAAAACCAGACCCCAGAAATCCGGTTTCTTTTCACCTTATACCCCTAGGTGTCAAGTCTGTATTCCAGAAACCGGGTTTCTCAACATTTCACCCATTCTTTAGGATTTCTATATCATTGTCCTTATTCTCAATTACCTATGATGGTGACAACAACTCTCCCTGAAAATCCTTTACTCATTGGCAAAGGTTTACCCCCCTTTGATGCAATTAAAGCCGAGGACGTTATCCCCGCGATGACACAACTTTTGGCAGAAGTAGAAAAAGACTTTCAAACCTTAGAAACTACTGTTAAACCTACTTGGACGGGGTTAGTGGAACCTCTACAACAAATTTCCGAACGTCTGAGCTGGACTTGGGGGATCATTAGTCATTTAATGGGGGTAAAAAATAGCCCCGAATTGCGCTCTGCCTATGAAACTGTCCAACCTCAAGTTGTCCAGTTTTGGAATAATTTTAGTCAAAGTAAATCTATTTATGAGGCGTTTAAATCCCTGAAAAATAGTGCCGAATGGGAGACTTTAGTACCTGCCCAACAACGCATTATTAACGCGGCTATCCTTGATGCTGAACTTTCTGGAGTGGGTTTAGAAGGGGAACAAAAAGATCGTTTTAATGCCATTCAATTAGAGTTAGCTGAACTTTCGACTAAGTTTGGTAATAATGTTTTGGATGCGACGAAGGCTTTTAGTTTAACTCTGACGACAAAAGAAGAAGTTGATGGTTTACCTCCTAGTTTATTAAGTTTAGCTGCACAGGCGGCACGAAGCGAGCTTGAAGAAAACGCGACTCCTGAAAATGGTCCTTGGCGGATTACTTTAGATTTTCCTAGTTATGTGCCTTTTCTACAGCATAGTACCCGTCGTGATTTACGGGAAAAGTTGTATAAAGCGTTTATTTCTCGCGCTTCTAGTGGTGAATTTAATAATTGGTCTTTTATTGATCGAATTTTGGAGTTACGTCAAGAAAAAGCCGCCTTACTGGGATTTAATAATTATGCGGAATTAAGTTTGGCGAGTAAAATGGCTCCTAATGTCGATGCTGTTGAGGGTTTATTGGAAGAATTGCGTGTTGCGAGTTATGATACGGCTCGCCAAGAGTTAGAGGATTTAAAGGCCTTTGCTGCTTCTAAAAATGCTCCTGAAGCTAAGGATTTTAAACATTGGGATGTCAGTTTTTGGTCCGAGCGACAACGGGAGGAAAAATTTAATTTTAGTCAGGAAGAATTACGTCCTTATTTCCCTTTACCGCAAGTTTTAGAGGGGTTATTTTCTCTGGCTAAACGCTTGTTTAATGTAACGATTACTCCTGCGGATGGACTTGCTCCTATTTGGCAGGAAGATGTCCGTTATTTTCAAGTCGCAGATGATACCGGAAACGCGATCGCGTTTTTTTATTTAGATCCCTATAGTCGTCCTGCGGAGAAGCGGGGCGGCGCGTGGATGGGTGAGTGTATTGTGCGGGCGAAAATTATGGATGAGGGAACGGAAAAAACTCGTTTACCTGTCGCGTATTTGGTATGTAATCAAACTCCTCCTATTGATGGGAAACCGAGTTTAATGACATTTATGGAAGTGACAACATTATTCCATGAATTTGGTCATGGTTTACAACATTTATTAACAAAAGTTGATTACGCGGGGGCTTCGGGTATTAATAATATTGAATGGGACGCGGTGGAATTGCCTAGTCAATTTATGGAGAATTGGTGTTACGATCGCGTGACTTTATTGGGAATGGCGAAACATTATGAAACGGGAGAAACGCTACCAGAGCATTATTATCAAAAGTTATGGGATGCGAAAAATTATATGAGTGGTAGTGGAATGTTACGGCAATTAAATTTTAGTTTCCTTGACATCGAATTACACTCTCGTTATCAGCCTGGTGGTAAGGAAACTCCCATTGATGTGCGTAACCGGATCGCGGCGAAAACCACGATTTTACCTCCCTTACCTGAAGATTCATTTTTATGTGCTTTCGGACATATTTTTGCGGGGGGTTATGCCGCAGGTTATTATAGTTATAAATGGGCTGAAGTTTTAAGCGCGGATGCTTTTGCCGCCTTTGAAGAAGTGGGGTTAGAAAATGAACCCGCGATCGCGACTACCGGTGAACGATTCCGTGATACGGTGTTAGGATTAGGGGGAAGTTTACATCCGATGGAAGTGTTTAAAGCCTTCCGAGGACGGGAACCGAGTACGAAGCCTTTATTAAGACATAATGGTTTCGCGATCGCGTAACAATGTCGGGAATTTTTCATGAGAAAAAACCGGGTTTCTTTGTCAGGAGAAACTCGGTTTTTTTCGGAAGAATAAAACACCAAGACATAAAGGTTGATCTAGTTTAGAATTTGGGGCAGTTATTAGGAGGGCAAGTAATTTCTACGGATTGAATTTTGGCATCATCACGATATTTATTGGTTTCAGTGAAACCGCCCCGTGTTTGTGCATAAATACCCCCTAATGTATTCTTCATATTAGCATTACCGACTCGAAAAAACATTCTGGGCGGTTGTTTGGCAAATCTCACATATTCTCGCCCTTCATTATCAAGGTTATAGGATAGTGTTGCTTTGCCATAAATTGACTCCGCTTTTTTGATGGTTATCCCGCTTCCTATTCCTTGCTCTGTGTTATAATTAGGATTATCTGTTTGTAAAATTGTGACACGATCGCGCTCTTGAAAGGTAGTACCAGCCGGGTATAAAATGCGATATTGCACTTTATTATCTTTGGTGATATCGATCGCGTCCCAATCTACCATAAAATTCTGATGAATGGTTAATTTCAGGGAAGCACCAATAGCCCTCTTAAATTGTTGATAAGTCATGCCTAGTTTCGCGAAACCAATCCCTTCAGAAGATAGAGTGAAATTCGCGATCGACGGTTGAGATACACTGATCATCATAGGGGCTGAATGACAATGATCGCAATGGGGTGGACTCGCGACGGTTGTGGGTATATGACTGAGGGGCGCGATCGTTAATAACACTAAACTTGATAACATATATTTTAATCGCATGGCTTCTCCTTAAGCGATGTTTCCGAAACTCGGTTTATCATTCTTAATTCTACGATTAAATATGCTTTCAGGAAGTTGTTAAGTTAAGACGCATTTAAACAACATAAAGTAGGATAAATATTCTGCTTGTCACAGGCTGGAAGCCTGTTTTACTATGAATTTTAAGTAACAGCTTATTATCTAATCTAATTGGCTAGGAATAAAAAATATAATTTTTTGTAAAGGGGTTAAAATCTTCAAAGTATAGTATAATAGTGCCGAAGTTTTTAGGAATAATATAATTATGAAGTTTTTAGGCAAAAATCTGTTTTCAAATTCTACCGAGCGTAACTATAAATCTATGCCTTGGATTTTATTGACTTTAACAGTTACTCTTTTCTCGGTTTCTTTACCAGCTTGGGGTGTACTGAAAAAGCGCGATCGTGGTGCAGAGGTTATGGAATTACAAAAAACACTCCGAAATATCGGTTATTATAGCAATGAAATTACGGGAATTTATGATCAAACAACCTTCGATGTGGTGAAAAAGTTTCAAGGTGATAAAGGGTTAAAAGTTGATGGAATTGTCGGCCGCAAAACATTAGCAGCACTGAAAAAATCTTCCGAAAATTCTCAATCCCAAGAGACAGCTAAAGCACCTACTACGGCAAAGAAACAGGAGACTAAAGTTGTGGAAAAGAAAGAAATAAAAGACTCAACTAAAGTCGTCACAGCCAAAAAGGAAGAAAGCACAAAATCTGTTAATACCAATGGCATGACATTGAAAAAAACCATTTCCGGTAAAATCAGTCCGAAATCCGTTGTTTATTCCGGTAAAGGGTTATTTTTTGCCCAAAATATGATGTATAGTCATACGATTACCGTTTACGATCGCGAGTTTAATTTAGTCAAAACCATTCCTGATAGGATTAACTTAGGAAAATTTGGCTTTTCTAAATTTCAAGGAGACTATCAAGGTGCCCCCGTAGAAGCAGCGTTTTCCCCCGATGGCAAATATGCCTATATTTCTAATTATCAAATGTATGGGAAAGGGTTTAATAAACCAGGGAGCGATCGCTGTTCCCCTTCCGGTTATGATCCGAGTTTTTTATATCGAATTGATACCAAAAAATTAACAATTGATAAAGTCATTCAAGTCGGAGCAGTCCCTAAATATACAGCAGTTTCCCCCGATAATCATTGGGTATTAGTCACTAATTGGTGTAGTTGGGATTTAAGCATTATTGACAGCCGAAAATATCAAGAAATTAAACGAGTTGAATTAGGAGCTTATCCTCGTGGTATTGTGGTAGATAAAAACTCAGAAAATGCCTATATTGCCGTCATGGGTTCCTCCGATATTGCCAAAGTAAATTTGAAAGATTTTTCCGTAAATTGGTTTAAAAATGTGGGAAACGCCCCCCGTCATTTGAATATTTCTCCCGATAGTAAATATCTTTATGCTACCCTGAATGGTGAGGGAACAATTGCCAAAATAGACTTAAATACTGGAAAAGTCCTCGATAAAGTCTCAACAGGAAGAGCTCCTCGTAGTATGGTAATTTCTGATAATGGTGCATACCTTTATGTGGTTAATTATTTCTCGAATACCGTGAGTAAGGTGAGCACCCATGATATGAAAGTTGTGCAAACAGTTAATGTCAATTCTAGCCCCATTGGGATTACTTTTGATCCCCAAACCAAACAAGTTTGGGTGGCTTGTTATTCAGGGAGTATTATGGTGTTTCAAGATTAAAATTTTGCTTCGATAAGACTTATGCAGAAACCCGTTTTTTTGATAAATTTAGCCAAAAATCGGTTTTTTGATGATTTCATATCATCGCAAAGAAACGGGGTTTCTCTGAAAAATCGTCGATTTTAAACTAGATATCTACGAAGAAACCCGGTTTTTAGCCTCGTCTCTGCTATATCTATTTAACCGCGAGCGTCACATGATACACTTTACCGGATTTGTGTACTTTTAACTGGGAACAACCTTGCAAAACCTCAAGTAATTTTTTATTCATTACTTCTTTAAGAGTATCTTTGAGACATTTTTCATGATTTTTGTT
Organism: Microcoleaceae cyanobacterium bin_387; assembly: GCA_037440985.1. Lineage (GTDB taxonomy): Bacteria > Cyanobacteriota > Cyanobacteriia > Cyanobacteriales > Microcoleaceae > JBEDKD01. The sequence goes on along the minus strand of JBBITB010000015.1, from coordinate 9,535 downwards.
GAAGTCTGCGGATATTAAACAAATATTAACCGGGTTTCCGGCATTTTTAGTTACTAATTCACTGACAATCTTTACCAAGATATTTTGTAAGCCTACCGCGGTATTAACTGATAATTCTACCGTAGGATTCTCGATCTCCGATGGGGATGTGGAAGGATTCGCGATCGCGACTTCATACTCATTTCCCACTAATTTAATCTGAAAAACTTTGGGACGAGTTTTCAAGTATTTCACCAAACTATTATTCTTATTTTTGGAAAACTTTTTGATAATCAAATCAGGATTTTCTTGATATTGTGAAAGAAAAGTTTGTCGCAGGAGAGGAATAGTAATAACTGAGTGATTAATCGTCATTGTATTAATCAGAAAAATCAAAGCATTTTCCCAATCCGCCAAAGAATTAAATTGAGAAGAAGATGGGGATAAATTGGTGGGTGGTGGTGACGCAACATGAATTGTTGACTCATTGAAGGAGGGAGGCAACATTACGGAATTTACAGGAGAAAAGCTATTATCTTTTTCTCTTAAAAGTTTACGCTCTTTAAATAATTTATTGAGCAAATCAACTTGAGAATTTCTTTCCCTAAGTAAAGAATATTCGATTTCTAAAAGTTCCTCGACTCGATCGGCTAATTCTTCTAAAGACGGAATCTCCATATCTTGCACTAACGAATAATATTGACACTGATTAGTGGCACAATTTTCTACCACAATATTGGTATTTTCTCGTCTTACCCAATAAACCGTTAATCCCTGATGTTGTAATTGATGACAAAGATGATTAAATAATCCATCTGTGGAACAAACAAAGACTTCTTTAACGGTAGGATATTGATAAAATAAACACGCGCCTTCCGCGATCATTTTAGCATCGGAGCTGTTACTACTTGCACTGGGGACATGAATCAGTTGATAACCTCGATTATAAAGTTCACTATCCAGTTTCGCTAAACTGGGCGTTTTCCAATTAGCAAAAGCCATCTTTTTTTGTAACGGATATTCGCATAAATTTACTAAAAATTGTTCACTTTTCTGATCGAGTTTTATATTTTCTGCATCTAACAATAACATCGCGATCCCTGAAGTATTCGTGGTTATTGTCTTCTCCCTGGTAAGGATACTTTCGCTGCCCGCGATCGTGTCGAAAAATTCCCCACCGCAAAGGAGACACTTATATCCGGGTTGCTCTGGGAATACTTGACTTTTCTGTATTTGTGGGGATTGGCATTTTGGACACTTCATCTTGTTATTTTTTCTCCCTTTTGTCTCATAATTAAAGATAGCACTTAACAATTCTTAAAACAATGGCAAGAGACTTACGGGGATTTTTGAAACTGTTGGAAGAGCGGGGACAATTACGACGGATCAAGACGTTGGTTGACTCAGACTTGGAGATATCGGAAATTTCTAATCGAATGTTACAACGAGGGGGGCCTGGTTTATTATTTGAAAATGTCAAAGGCTCGGAGTATCCTGTCGCGATTAATCTTTTGGGTACTGAGGAAAGGGTTTGTTGGGCAATGAATATGGACAAACCTATTGAATTAGAAGAATTAGGTAAAAAATTGTCGATGTTACAACAGCCAAAACCGCCGAAAAAGATTTCCCAAGCTGTGGAATTTGGGAAGGTTTTATTTGATGTTGTTAAGGCAAAACCCGGCCGTGATTTTTTTCCTGCCTGTCAGCAAATTGTGATTGAAGGGGATGATTTAGACTTAACTAAAATACCGATGATTCGCCCTTATTGTGGAGACGCGGGGAAAATTATTACTCTGGGATTAGTCATTACTAAAGATTGCGAAACAGGGACTCCAAATGTGGGGGTTTATCGTCTGCAATTACAATCAAAAAATACCATGACAGTTCATTGGTTATCGGTACGAGGGGGGGCGCGTCATTTACGCAAGGCGGCACAACAGGGGAAAAAGTTAGAAATCGCGATCGCGATCGGTGTCGATCCTCTTATTATTATGGCCGCGGCGACACCGATTCCCGTTGATTTATCGGAATGGTTATTCGCGGGTTTATATGGAGGCTCAGGGGTAGGTTTAGCTAAGTGTAAAACGGTAGATTTAGAAGTACCTGCTGACTCAGAATTTGTATTAGAAGGAACAATTACTCCGGGGGAAGTTTTACCCGATGGGCCCTTTGGTGATCACATGGGATATTATGGCGGTGTGGAAGATTCGCCTTTGGTGCGTTTTCACTGTATGACACATCGCAAAGATCCTATTTATTTAACCACCTTTAGCGGCCGTCCCCCTAAAGAAGAAGCAATGATGGCGATCGCGCTTAACCGCATTTACACGCCGATTTTACGTCAACAAGTATCAGAAATTGTGGACTTTTTCTTACCAATGGAAGCCCTCAGTTATAAAATGGCGATTATTTCCATTGATAAAGCTTATCCGGGGCAAGCACGACGGGCAGCATTAGCTTTTTGGAGTGCATTACCCCAGTTTACTTATACCAAATTTGTCGTCGTTGTCGATAAGGATATTAATATCCGTGATCCGCGTCAAGTGGTATGGGCAATTAGTTCAAAAGTTGATCCGGTGCGGGATGTATTTATTTTACCAAATACCCCCTTTGATACTTTAGATTTTGCCAGTGAAAAAATCGGATTAGGGGGACGAATGGGCATTGATGCTACCACGAAAATGCCACCGGAAACAGAGCATGAATGGGGAGAAGTTTTAAAGTCTGATCCTGATGTTTCACAGATGGTAGATCGACGGTGGGCAGAATATGGATTAGATGATTTAATGTTAGGGGAAGTTAATCCTAATTTATTTGGGTATGAGATTAAGTAATCGCGCTGTATTTCTATCTCTAGCACTCCTCTTTAAGTTGTGAAAACATCCGAGAAACCGGGTTTTGATCAAAAATCTCATTAGCCAACAGATCAATGTCAAAAACCCGGTTTCTAAAAGCTAGAAGTGTCTAGCTTTTATATTCTTGATAAGACTCTTCCAACACTAAGGGCGGACAAAAACACACGATCGCGCTTTGAGACTAAAGCCTCCAGCACAGCACGCGATCAGAACTCGAACTTTTGATATAATAGTGTTATGTCTAATCAAGCTCACCCCTAACATGATTAAATAGGAGAGTCAGAAGTTAAAATAAATGACAAATGGAAGCACAACCTAGAGAAATTGCCCGTTACATTACCAGTGATGGCAAAATACCTTTTGCTATTTGGTTTGATAATCTCCGCGATCGCAGAGCTAAACTTAAGATTAAGTTGAGACTTGATCGAATTGAGGAAGGAAATTTAGGAGATTATCGTTCCCTAGGAGAAGGACTATTTGAACTAAAAATTGATTATAGTCCCGGCTACCGTCTCTATTTTGGACAAATAGCATCCCTCATTGTAATTCTTCTTTGTGGCGGTGACAAAAGCACTCAAGATCGAGATATTGAAAAAGCTAGAGAATATTGGAGAGACTACTATGCAAGAGTTGAAAATTCCCACGAGTGATAGTTACCATGACTATCTTATTGATTCTCTCAAAGATATTGAAGAAGCCGCGGGTTATATTGAGATAGTCTTAGAAGAAGGGCACGATGATCCGAGACTTTTACCCAAAGCACTCAGAAATGTTACTGAGGCTCATCTTAAAATGAATAAGTTATCAGACTCGGCTCAAATTCTTCATCAGAATTTAGATCAAATTTTGACTCAATCAAAGTGTGCGGAAATTTATGCTTTTGTTCAATTTCTTGATGCAATGGGTTTGAAAATCGCGATACAGCCCTTAGCTCCTGAGCCATCAAATCTCTCTCTGGAAACTGAGAATAACCCAGAAACAGTAACCGTGTAGAAAAACACGCGATCGCGCTTTGAGACTAAAATATCCGGCACAGCACGCGATCGTATCTCGAACTTTTGATATAATAGTATTATGTCTAATCAAGCTCACCCCTAACATGATTAAATAGGAGAGTCAGAAGTTAAAATAAATGACAAATGGAAGCACAACCCAGAAAAATCAGACGTTATATTACTCCTGATGGTAGAATTCCATTTTTAGAATGGTATTACTCCCTACGGGATGGTAAAACCCAAGCCAAAATTGATGCCAGATTAGAGCGAGTTATGTTAGGTAATTTAGGAGACTATCGCTCAGTTGGTGATGGTGTTTTTGAATTACGAATTAAATACGGCTCCGGGTATTGCATTTATTTTGGACAGATAGGAGCAACAATAGTGCTTCTCCTCTGTGGTGGGGATAAAAGCACTCAAGAAAAAGATATTCGTCTCGCGAAGGAGTATTGGGTAAACTATGAAAACGATGAAAATGCCGACTTCTGATAGTTATACAGAATTTTTGATTGAATCTCTCAAAGATATCGAACACGCGGCTAATTTTATAGAAGCTATTCTGGAAGAAGAAGATCCCGAACCCGAATTACTCCGCAATGCTCTTAGAAAAGTAGTAGAAGCTCATTTTAGAAGTAATCATCAATCACCTCAATTTTCATCTCTCTATCAACAATTTGATAAAATGTTGACGGAAAGTGGTTGTGCGGAAATTTATGCTTTTGTTCAATTTCTTCATGCAATGGGTTTGAAAATTGGGATACAGCCCTTAGCTCCTGAGCCATCAAATCTCTCTCTGGAAACTGAGAATAACCCAGAAACAGTAACCGTGTAGAAAAACACGCGATCGCGCTGAGAGCAAACTTCCTCAACTTTTTGCTTTCGATAAAGCTATCAATAATTCCAAGAATTGAGAGCAATAAACTGATTAATTAAACTCAATTCTGCTGCTTCCAAATTGGTGATACACTTAAGAATAGTATCATAACTCATATTTTGGGAAGGTACTGCATATTGATAGACGGCAAGAATACCATAATGATCATTATTATTCTGATGAAGAGTATGAAAATCATCGCAATTACGAGTTAATAAGACTCGCCTTTCTTGTCGGGCATAATCAAGCACAAAAGAATCAGGTTTTCTCTCCAAACCGGCTTCACTGACTGTGATGATATCGTGCCCTGCATTTCTTAATAACTCGATGAGACGCTTGGCTTGAGAGTCTTCATCAAGCAATAATTTAAGGCTCAAGGGAGACTCCTTTTTCATCTAGTCGATAATATTCTTCATTAGCCTCCATCTTCAGAAGCTCTTTATGAGTTTCGCAATACTCAATGACTTCTTTAATAGCAGCTAAAGACAAATCCCAATTATCTGCTGATTCTTCTTTTGACATCTTATTAACAATCATATCTTGCCAAACGGTAAACGCCAATAATTTGCGGCCTTTAATATAAAGTTGTCGCCGCCAAGGGTGAGGACGTTGTACTAAATATTGCCAATTTCGATCGCGTGGTAAAGAGGTTTCTGGCTGCGTCAGCAAATTTTCAATTCCCATTAAGACTAATTCTTCAATGGATAAGCCTAAGCGTGGAGCTGTTTCTTGTAGCTGATTCAGGCGATCGTCTGTAATATTAATTGTTAAACTATTCATGCTACTTTTGGGGGGTGATGATATCCTTATCCTTACTTTAACAGATATTTTCTGACCGTGACATCTGCCTGATTTTTATTTTATAGCCTAGCCCGATCATCTTTGCTGTCTACTTCCCTCCTTTTTAAGGGGGGTTAGGGGGAATCAACTTTGAGACTCAAGCCTCCTGCACGCGATCGCGTCTCCCTTCGTCTATTTTCTTCCCTCTAACTCCTCAATGCCTAATCAAGTCATTCCTTAATAAATGCCAGGAATAAACTTTTTTACCCGTTGCCGATACTCACCATAATTTACATACTTTTCCATCAAAAACACTTCCTCCTTTCTCGCCTTAATATCAAAAAAAATCAATAACAAAACAGTCAAAACTAAATGAGATACACTCTCCCAAAATATCGTCATTCCCAGACAACCCAAAATCACACCAGTATATACAGGATGTCTGACTAATTGATAAACTCCAGTCGTTACTAACTCCCCATCTTCTCTTGGATAAGGTAACGGGGTCAAACTTTTTCCTAAATCGATCAATCCTTTAATAAAGAAAATTGCACTGGCTAAACCGCAAAATAGGACTATTCCCCATTTAAACTCAAACCAGAGAGGTTTTTCAAGACTCAAACCCGGAATTTTATAAACAGGAATTAAGCAAAATACGACGATAAAAACTCCCTGCAAAAATACCAAAAATTCGCCGCGTTTGCCATCGCGTAACCCTTCTAAGCTAAATCCCCAATCAGTTAATAGTTTCATAGTCATAGGTAATAGGTAATGGGTAATGGGTAATGGGTAATAGGTAATGGGTAATGGGTAATGGGTGATGGGTAATAGGTAAGAGGTATTACTTTTTCACCGAAAATCTCACATTTTAATGACGCAAAAACCTGGTTTCTTTAACTAATTTCCTCCTATAGCAATCCTATTGAAATTGTCATATTTTTGTAGGGGCAATCCAGAAGTGGTTGCCCCGATTGATGAGGGCTAGGCACGAGCTCACTACCCCTACAAATCTTTATAAATGATTTAGACTTGCTATATATAGCATTTTTCAATGAGATATAAATTGGGAACAGGCATAGAGCCCGTCACAGGCAAGATGCCTGTGCCACAAGTTTCACCTCTCAAATAGAAATACTCTAGCAATCCTATTGAAATTGTCATATTTTTGTAGGGGCAATCCAGAAGTGGTTGCCCCCCGTGGTTGCCCTAATTGATGAGGGGTAGGTAGGGGAAACTACCCCTATGTAAGGGGTAAGGGGTTGGGTTTCCTTAAGTCAACCCAACCTACAATTGTTAATCTAACCAAGGACGAGTCATTAATTCCAGTTGATTAACTTCATCTTGGCTTAAACTCCATCCTAACGCGCCCGCGTTTTCTTGAGCTTGTCTCGCGTTTTTCGCACCCGGAATCGGAATTACTCCTTGGGCAATTAACCAGTTTAATGCCACTTGACTCGGTGCGCGATCATACTTTTTCCCAATTTTTCTGAGAGTAGACATTACTAAAGCAATTTTCTCCAAACCCTCCTTACTAAAACGAGAATCTATTTTGCGTGCGCCTTCGGGTTTTGCCTCCCCTGTATATTTATCCGTTAATAACCCTTGGGCTAGGGGACTATAGGCTAAAATTGTCACACCTAATTGCTTCGCGCTGTCGATAATTCCTTGTTTTTCCACTTGACGGGATAATAAAGAATATCTCACTTGATTTGTGGCTAAGGGTACTCCCCTCGATGCTAAAATTTTATGAGCTTGTCGCATTTGTTCGACATTATAATTGCTGACACCGACGGCTTGTATTCTCCCTTTTTCCACTTCCGTTGCTAAAGCATTCATCAAGGTTTCTTGATTCATTAAAAATGTAAAAGGCCAATGTACCTGATATAATGCAATTTGTTCAACCCCTAAGCGTTTTAAACTCGCGCTTAAGGCTTCAGAAACGGCTTTTTCGGTAATGCGCCAAGGCAAAGGGCCAAATTTGGTAGCAATTTGGACAGGTTGACTGGTTTTGCGTAAAAATTGACCGAGTAATTCTTCCGATAAGCCATTTCCATAGACTTCCGCGGTATCGAAAAAGGTGACTCCCGCATTGAGGGAAGCTTTAAACGCGTCTTCGACATCGGAGACGCCATAATCACGACCATAACTCCAAAATAACTTATCTCCCCATGCCCAAGTGCCCACGCACAAGGAGGGGACTGTTGGTCCATTTTTGCCCAAGGTAATACTCACGGTTGCAAAATCCTTAATTTTGTCTCTTATGTTTTAGTCTAAAGAGTAAATGCCTTACTACTAACAAAACTATTTTGGGAAGCTTATGACGATGGATGATTTACCTCAGAAGACTTTACCCAAGGTGACATTGGTGACGATGTTGCGTTTGGGGTTATTCCAAATGGGATTGGGGATGATGTCTATTCTTACCCTGGGGGTGCTTAATCGAGTGATGATTAAGGAGTTAATGATTCCGGCTACTATTGTCGCGGGGACGTTGGCGATGCACCAGTTTGTTGCACCTGCCCGGGTATGGTTTGGTCAACTTTCTGATGCTAAACCTGTGTTGGGTTTTCATCGCACGGGCTATATCTGGATCGGGGCTTTGTTATTTACGATCACGTCTTTTTTGGCAGTACAGGTAACTTGGCAAGTGGGTATGAGTTTGGAAACAGTGGGATGGACGATACCCACTTATTTTTGGATGATTACCTTAGCCTTAATCTTCGGGTTGTATGGGTTAGCCATTTGTCTCAGTTCGACTCCTTTTGCCGCGTTATTAGTTGATGTCTCTGATGAGGATAATCGCTCCAAGTTGGTGGGTGTAGTTTGGTCGATGTTAATGATTGGGATTATTATCGGCGCGATCATCAGTAGTGTCTTTCTCACACAAATTGATGGGGACGTGTCACGGGAGGATTTACAAACTTCGATTAATGGTTTGTTTTTTTTCGTTCCCGCGATCGTGTTTTTTCTCATCTTGCTCGCGACGTGGGAAGTGGAGAAAAAATACTCCCGTTATGGTACTCGCTCAACGGTAGTTAACCACGAAGATAGTATTACTTTAGGTAGGGCATGGAAAGTCTTAACCGCGAGTCGTCAGACGGGTTTGTTTTTTGGTTTTTTGTTACTAATGACTATTTGTTTGTTTATGCAAGATCCCATACTTGAACCCTATGGCGGTGAGGTGTTTAACATGAGTATTTCGGAAACGACAAAACTTAATGCTTTTTTTGGCATGGGAACTCTTTTCGGGTTAAGTTTGACAGGTTTTTTAATTGTCCCTCGTTTGGGTAAACAACGCACAATTAAGTTAGGTTGTTTATCTGTCGCGGGCTGTTTATTTTTAATGTTGTTATCGGGTTTTACGGCTAACCCAACTGTCTTGAAATCAAGTTTAATGTTATTCGGTTTAATGTCGGGAATGGCAACCACGGGCGCTTTGAGTTTAATGTTAGATTTAACTGTCGCGGAAACCGCGGGTACTTTTATTGGTGCCTGGGGACTGGCACAAGCAATGGCACGGGGTTTGGCTACGATTAGTGGTGGTTTTCTTTTGGACTTAGGCCGTCAGTTATTTGGGGTTCCCATGTTGGCCTATGGTTTGGTTTTTGTGATTCCGATGTTGGGAATGGTGCTCGCGGTGTTATTATTACAACGGGTTAATGTTCAAGAGTTTAAATCTGATGCTAAAGCCGCGATCGTGACTATTCTTGAAGGCAATTTAGATTAAGAGAAGCAAGAAGGAAGTTGACAGTTGACAGTTGACAGTTGACAGTTGACAATTATCAATTATAGGACTTACGCACGGCAACGGCAGCATAAGGGGTTGATAGTTGACAGTTGACAGTTGACAGTTAACAATTATCAATTGTAGGACTTACGCACGGCAACGGCAGCATAGGGGTTTGAGCTTGTCGCTCAAGGGAATGGCGTAATTTACACCGTGCGTAAGTCCTATTTTATAACCTTTGAGGAAAACTCTTGCTGTATAAGCTTTTTGGCGAGTTATTACATACTAAGTTCGGTAGAACCTAATTATCAACTGTCAACTGTCA
>JBBITB010000014.1:79044-79112 GCA_037440985.1 Microcoleaceae cyanobacterium bin_387 | reverse complement strand
GTGCTAGTTGGGACAATACCGTAAAACTGTGGAATACCCAGGGCAAACTCCTCAACACTCTCCGAAGT
>JBBITB010000014.1:37215-78944 GCA_037440985.1 Microcoleaceae cyanobacterium bin_387 | reverse complement strand
CATACCGCGGGTGTCAATAGTGTCAGTTTCAGTCCCGATGGCAAAACCCTCGCGACTGCCAGTTTCGACAAAACGGTAAAACTGTGGAATACAGAGGGCAAACTCCTCTATACTCTGCAAAGTCATGCCGATGCTGTCAATAGTGTCAGTTTCAGTCCCGATGGCCATATGATCGCGTCTGGGAGTAATGACAAAAAGGTAAAACTGTGGAATACCGAGGGCAAACTGCTCCATACTCTCCAAAGTCATACCGCGGGTGTCAATAGTGTCAGTTTCAGTCCCGATGGCAAAACCCTCGCGAGTGCTAGTAGTGACAATGACAATGCCGTAAAACTCTGGAATACGGAGGGCAAACTGCTCCATACTCTCCAAAGTCATACCTTTGATGTCAGAAGTGTCAGTTTCAGTCCCGATGGCAAAACCCTCGCGAGTGCTAGTTGGGACAATACCGTAAAACTGTGGAATACCCAGGGCAAACTCCTCAATACTCTCCAAAGTCATACCGCGGGTGTTGAAAGTGTCAGTTTCAGTCCCGATGGCCATATGATCGCGTCCGCGAGTGCAGACGGTACAGTAAAACTGTGGAATAGAGAGGGGAAACTCCTCAAAACTCTCCAAAGTGATACCGATCCCGTCAATAGTGTCAGTTTCAGTCCCGATGGGAAGACAATCGCTGCCGCGAGTGCAGACGGTACAGTAAAACTGTGGAATATAGATTTTGAGGATTTAGTGAAACAGGGTTGCGATTGGGCTCATAATTACCTCATTACTCATCCTGATGCCCTCGAAGAGCTCACCATCTGTCAAACTTTCTCTCCTTTGAGTCAAGGAGCTTCGTCTCTCCTGCTCCAGGGTGAGGACTTCGCGAGAAATGGTGATATTGATAATGCAGTGATTAAGTTCAAAAAAGCAATGGAATGGAATCCTAGCCTTAAGTTTGATCCCACGACAAAAGCCAAAACACTTTCTCAAAGTCAAGAGTTAATTAAGAAAGGCAATGAGGGCGCGAAAGCCGGTAAGATTAAGGAGGCAACAGCGCAATTTCAACAAGCGATTCAACTTGATCCGAGCTTAACTTGGAATCCAGAAGTAATCGTGCGACAGCTTGCCTCTGAGGGTTTAGTCGAAAAAGGAGATAAGCTGGTTAAGGATGGCAAATTTAAGGACGCGATAAACGTTTACAACCAAACTAAAACGATTGATCCTGACTTTCAAATTCCTGATTATTCTTGGAATAAACTTTGTCTCAATGGTAGTTTGAAAGGCTCGGCGGCTGATCTGATGTTTGTCTGTGAAAAAAATGTTAGTCTTAATCCCTATAATCTTGATTTTCGAGTTAGTCGGGGTATTGCGAGGGCTCTCACGGGTAATAAAAAAGGCGCTGTTGAGGATTTTCAGTTTGTGGTGAAGGAGACGACTGATGAGAAAATGAAATCGGAAAGGCAAGGTTGGATTAAGGATTTAAACGCGGGGAAAAATCCTTTTACTCCTGAAGTGATTAAAAAACTGCTTAATGAATAAGAAAGCCGCCAGGGACTTAAGTCCCTGTCTAATAGCTAAAGTCCTCTTCAGAGGACTAAAGAGCTGATTAGTCCTAGATCAAAACTAGCTGAAACCCCAAAATTGTGTCGATCAGAATCAGGATTTTAATGACTTTCGCTCCACATCTATTAGTCCTCTTCAGAGGACTTTAGCTTTGAGGCAGGGGTTTTAACCCCTGACGGACTCAATATCTCATTAATCCTAGATTGAAACTAACTGAAACCTCAAAATTGTGTTGCTCAGAATCAGGATTTTAATGACTTTCGCTCCACATCTATTAGTCCTCTTCAGAGGACTTTAGCTTTGAGGCAGGGGTTTTAACCCCTGACGGACTCAATATCTCATTAATCCTAGATTGAAACTAACTGAAACCTCAAAATTGTGTTGCTCAGAATCAGGATTTTAATGACTTTCGCTCCACATCTATTAGTCCTCTTCAGAGGACTTTAGCTTTGAGGCAGGGGTTTTAAACCCTGACGGACTAAGGATTTGAGCTTAATAAATAGCTGTATTTCTAACATGATCCGTGACGGCGTTGATGCCATTTCCAAGCGTGACTAATAATATTTTCTAAATCTGGATATTGAGGATTCCATCCTAATATTGTTCGTGCTTTCTCACTACTTCCCACTAAAATAGGAGGATCACCCGGACGACGATCGCGCTCCAGAGCGATAATCTCTTTACCAGTAACTTTACGGGCTGAATCTAACACTTCTCTGACAGAAAAACCGCCCCCATTTCCTAAATTAAACGCGTCAGATTTGCGGGACTTTAACAAATATTCTAATCCTAAAATATGAGCCGATGCCAAATCATTGACATGAATATAATCACGAATACAAGTCCCATCAGGGGTGTCATAATCCGTGCCAAAAATTGATACCGACTCCTGTTTTCCTAATGCCGCGAATAACACTAAAGGAATTAAATGGGTTTCGGGATTATGATCTTCCCCTAATAATCCACTCGGATCAGCACCCGCGGCATTAAAATAACGGAAACATACCGATTTTAAACCATACGCGATGTCAAAATCCGCTAAAATTTTCTCCACCATTAATTTCGTCATCCCATAGGGATTAATGGGATTTTGGGGATGATCTTCTGTTAAAGGGATACTCTGGGGGATTCCATAGGTAGCACAAGTGGAAGAAAAAACAAAATTCTTGATCCCTTTCTCTAGCATTGCTTCTAAAAGCACGAGGGTTGATATCACGTTATTTCGGTAATATTTCGCCGGATCTGTCACCGATTCCCCTACATAAGCATAGGCAGAAAAGTGCATTACCGCGCTAAAATTATGTTGACTAAACAATTTATCTAAAAGAGCGCGATTACTAATATCTCCCTCAACCAATTCTACCTTTAAGACATCATCAATGATATCACGATGGCCATAGACTAAATTATCTAAAATTACTAAATCATAGCCCGCCCTTTTCAATTCTAAAACCGCATGGGAACCAATATAACCCGCACCACCTGTTACTAAAATTTTACCTTTTTTTGATGTCATATTAAATAGAGAATTGTGTGATAAACATCAAAATTGTATCATTAAAAATAGCAGATGTCAACAGAATTACTATCGGGAGCATTTCATTTTTGTAAATTAGTAGTGGGAGCGGAGAACTCCCTAGCCCGATCCCGCGGGATATCTCCGCTCCCACTACAGTTTTTTTTGCTTGTTTGAGATGCACCCATTACTCACCTAAATCACCGGATTTTCTTGGCAATTACTCCCGTGTCTCACTGTTGATCAATACCATGAATAAAAGAAACCCGGTTTTTTGGGGGGGAAACCAGGTTTCTTACCGTTTTTTAGTTCTGCCTTTAACGTCCCCCGTAAATACTCATGGGTTCTTTGATAAAACGAATATAAAGCTGTCGGAATGTCGATTTAATGACACGGGGTAAACCGAAGTCAATCGGCATTAAATTATCGGGTAATTTCCAATCCTTAATTTCACAGTCTTTGGCGTGGATTAACGGAAATTTTATCTCCTCAAAATCGACACTTAATCCTAATTTTTGAGACGCGGCAATGGTGGGTACGGTTTCGGGTTCTATGTTGAGGATTTCCACAAAGGCGCGATCGAGAGCAAAGACATTAGATGATGCCCCTAAAAGTCCTAAAAATCGAGGTTCCCCACCACTGGGCCCATTTCCTTCGTGACCAATAATACCGTCTAATATCGTTAAATTAGGCGCGATCGCGTTAGCAGTTTCCACCAACATTTCCCCAAATTTAGCACTACTTTTCCCCGCTTCCATGTGCCACCAAGCTTTCATTTTACCCGGTACACAACCAAAGAGATTTTTTACCCCCATTGTCACAGTTAATTGGGTATGAGATTTCAGTTTGGGAATATTAATCACTACATCCGCGTCCATTGCTTCTTTGGAGAGACGTAAGTTATGAAAAATTTCACTCCCTGTCTCATAGTTTTTTCCATGAAATTCGATCGCGGGTATTTGCAATTCTGCTAAGAGGGGTAAATAACCATTTGCCTTCGCGACTCCGATGACAGTACCAAAGGCGGGACTATCTCCTAAAAATGGTTTTCCGCCAGCTTCGATTACCATTTTCGCGATACAATAAACTACTTCTGGACGAGTGACACATTCTTTCGTCGGCCGAGAGCCTGTGAGCAGATTGGGTTTTAAAAGTACGCGATCGCCCCTCTTCACAAAAGCAGACATTCCTCCTAAAGGTTCCAGAAGAGATTCCAGAGATTCTTGTAAGGAAGAAATATCGTAAGAATTAGCACGAATTAAACTGACAGAAACCATGATATTTTTGAGTAAAATTTATTCCGACATTGCCAAACGCCCCGCGGCACCACGTTGCATCGTAGTGACTCGTTGCACATCCGAAAGAACACCCGCCCCTTGAATTTGAGTAAGGGGTGGTTTCACTTCTATTTTAGTGATTTTGCTGGTAAGAAGCATCACCGTTTGATCACTTAAATGGAGGGTAAGCCAAGCTTGTGATAAAATTTGCGGTAATTGTTGGGCAAACACCTCCGAAGACATCGGTAAATTATAGGATTCTGATTCTCCATTGTCATAGACAATTGTGATTTGTGTCCCATTGTTTTGTTGATAGTTGGAAAATGAACCTCTCATTTTTCTCCTCCTGGGGGGGCTTTTTCGGGTCAAACTCCCTTATCCCCTCAATATGATTTCAGATTTTGATTTTCTGTTTGACCTATTGCCATCAATATGACGATGGTAAACATAATCTGTATTGTCGCTAAAAAAAGGACATTTGCCAAGGTCTTTGGCAAATAGTTATAAAATCATAAAGAATTGAGGTTTTTCACAATTTTTCTGTGATAATTAGATAGTGGGTTAGTTTTTCTCTGGCGTTGATCTTGTCAATGGGTTACAGTAACAGGGTTTCTGGATAGAGTTAAAACAGACTTTTGTGGTTGGGAAAAACAGAGTTTTTCGGAGGGTTGATGAGTTTATTTTGGGGTGTGATACTAGAATACAGTAAGAAATAAATTTAATCATGAAAACTGAATTTACCGCGATCGTAGAACAAGATGGCGAATGGTATATTGCCTATAGTTCTGAAATTCCCGGTCCCCTGGGACAGGATTCAATTTGCACAGAAGGGCTTACCGGTTTAAATGATGCGATTAATCTGATTGTGTCAGATTTATCAGAGGATGATAATGATTTGATTGGGGTGGCACATCCGGAAGATTTTCAGGAAGATGTGGAAAGGGAATTACATAATTTACTACATCACGGTGAGGGTTTTCTTAAATTACTTTAAGGTTGAGATAAATCAGCAAAGAAAGGGGGTTTGTGGGGAAATTTATCGTTTCCAGAAACCCATTTTTCACACCACAGATAAGCCTAGAAACCCTTTTTCTACATCAGTCTTTCGTTTTTTAGCAGCAGTCTTAGAAACCCGGTTTCTCCACCCGGAGCGCGCCCCCAGGCTCCTGATCAGAAACGGGGTTTGTGCGTCAATTTCTCCTTTGAGCAGGAGTCTGGGAAAGAAACCCGGTTTCTCTACCCCTGCGCGATCGCGTCCTGAATATGATATAATCATCAACATGATTAAGTTCCTGATAAACCGTTGGATTTAAAAATACTCATAAAATTATGATAGAAACAAAAATTTTAGAGGCTATTAAACAGATGCCAAATGTAGAGCGTTTAAAGATTATTGAGTTTACATTGCGGCTGGTGCGCGAAGAAATGGAAAACCCCGCAAAACTCAGTTTAAAAGATGCGGCGGAAATAATGCGTCCTTACTATGGAGAAGGAAGTAACTTGACTGAGTTGGTTGATGTTGATAATGGCGACTTTTACGAGTATCAAGACTATGCTTAGAGGTCAGATTTGGCTTTATCGAGCCGATCCCAGCATGGGGGATGAAATTGGTAAAACTCGTCCTTGTATAATTGTCAGTAATGACGAGATTGGTGTTCTCCGGTTAAAGGTTATTGTACCAATTACCGGATGGAATGATGTGTTTGCCAAAGTTCGTTGGATGGTGAGAATTGAACCTACATCAGAAAACGGGTTAAGTAAGTTGTCAGCCGCCGATGCGTTTCAGGTGCGTTCTGTTTCCCAAGAAAGATTGATTAAGCAAGTGGGAACTATTTCTGAGGAAATTATCCAAGAAATTGGTCTGGCTTTAGCGGTTGTTTTAAATATTTAAGGCGCGATCGCGTCAATTCAGAAAGACTCAGCCTCCGCCAACTCTTAAAAAGTGAGATGTACCCCTCAGAGATAACTTGCTTTGGGAACATCTAAAATTTGCCAAAAAACCCTCCGTGGGAGCGTAGAGATCCCGCCGGTATCTAAGAGGGAGCGAAACGTTTCCACTACCAATTTGCTCTTAGGAAATGCTCCCCTTGCTTTTGGGTAAGTCCTGATTATAATATAAGTATTAACGTTAACTAAAATTGCACAAATTATCATGTTAGCAACCTCACCCACTTACACGATTACTTGGGAAAAGTTACCCGATAATTTTGTGTTGCCTGATGATCCTGTGGATAATATCAATCAACCTGCTCTCGCAGCCGCTTTAACTGAAAGTTTGCAACTTGCCGGCAAACTTCCAGAGACAGCTCTTACCCCCACTCATTATGGCATTTGTGCCACTGTTAACAATAAAATTGTCATCAAAGCTCCTGATTGGGCATACATTCCCCAAATTAGCGTTGCGCGATCGGCTGTAGTCCGTAGTTATACGCCTCGACTTCAGGGAGAAATTCCTGCCTTAGTGCTAGAGTTTTTATCAGATACCGAAGGCGGAGAATATTCGGTAAAAGAAACCTATCCCCCAGGGAAATTCTTTTTTTATGAACAGATTTTGCAAGTGCCGAATTATGGTATTTTTGAGCCAGAAACCGGCAATTTAGAACTGTATCGTTTAAATGATGAAAAACGGTATAAATTAGAGTCAGGCAATGAGCAAGGTCGGTTTTGGATACCAGAAATGCAGCTTTTCTTAGGCCTATGGCAAGGAAGCAGGGAAAACCGTAATAGTTGCTGGTTACGCTGGTGGGATGAACAAGGAAATTTATTATTATGGGGTGCTGAACGAATTGAAATTGAACGCCAACGGGCTGAAAGATTAGCCGCTCAATTGCGTGCGGCGGGAATTGAGCCGGAAGTGTAGTAGATATGATCAGAAACCGGGTTTCTACGTCAATTTCTCCTGTGAGCAGGAGTCTTGGAAAGAAACCCGGTTTCTCAAACCGCGATCGCGTCCTGAATATGATATAATCATCAACATAATTAAATTGCTGACAACTTTTTAAAGTTTACTCACCATGAATCAATCACTTTTGCAGAGAGTCACTCTTGATCCAAATATTTGTCATGGTAAACCTTGCATCCGAGGCTTGCGTTATCCCGTTGAATTTATTTTAGAGTTACTAAGTTCAGGGATGAGTATGGAAGAAATATTAGCAGATTACGATGATTTGGAACGGGACGATATTTTAGCCGCTTTGCTATTTGCCACTCGTTTAACTCAGGTGAAAAGTATTTATCAAATTGCTGTATGAAGTTTCTTATAGATGCTCAATTACCAGTGCGTTTATCCAGGTTTCTACAAAGGGCTGGTTATGATACGATTCACACGAGAGATTTACCGCAACAAAATGCCACTTCTGATACTGAAGTCAATACTATTTCAATTCAGGAATCTCGAATCGTCATTACTAAAGATTCAGATTTTTTTGATTCATTTTTAATTCGTCAAGAACCTTATAAACTACTTTTGGTGACGACTGGTTTTGACAACCCACGAGGAGCCTAGAAACCGGGTTTGTGCATAAATCTCTCGTTTCCCACGGAAAATTTTTCCCACCAACCCGATTTCTTTAGCCTTTTTGAGCTGAAATGGTGATTGACAATTCTGGAGGAGAGAGTAACACACTGGACAACTCATCCATTACTTAACCGTAAACTTAGTGGCATTATGTCAGAGTGTGTGTTGAATTACAGGGTTCAGCTTGTGGTTATAAGCTATTTTAAATTTGGTTGTATTAGAGCATTCCAAACTCTTCCATCGCCGTTAAAATTTTCTGTTTATAGGTTTTCTTAAACATACTTCTTACAAAACCTACTTGTAACTCGTCAACCGGGCCAATGATGCACAGTGCATAATTAGCCTCTTTTGATGTTGATATTCTTATATTAAAAACCCTCTTATCTTTACTCAAAATTTCCATTTCTTCAACTGTCAATGTTTCGCTCATAGGTTTCATTACGATCTCAAACGAGGTTATACTGCTGCCAGTGGACGATCCAATAAACTCTAGCGATTTACTTTCTGCTTCAGGGTAAGAAGCTTGCACACTCGCTCTGACAAATCCACTACGAATATTGCACTAGCGCCTGTCGCCTCTGTTAACTCTTTTAAAATTGCCTTAATTCTCTCGGGAATTGACATCTTTTTCTCTTCTTGTTTAATTCAAATGGTTTGGTGATGAAGCCGGAAATTGAGTAGGATACTTTTGTACAAGTATCTGTCGCATAAAATTTTCATTGACAAAAATCAATCCTTGACATCCTTGATTTTCATCCATCACAGTTGTCATTAAATAATCTAGTTTTTCTCTCTGAGATTCTGGTAAATTGGCTTCGCTGAGATATTTTTTTACAGCCCCGACAAAACACCCTAGTCTTTGGCATCTGTATTTCCCGTTTTCTCGAAATTCTGGTACACCTAAACCCCATTGACACCCTTCTTTATAAGCACAGTTAGAAACTGTTACCCTAAAGACATTTGCTCCATCATTGGTGGGTTCAATGGTAGGTATTTGTTCATTTTGCCACATACCACCTTTTTTCAAATTCTCAATATGATGCTCAACACAAGATTTTATTGTGTCAAACTCTCTATCTCTAATTTTTTCTATATATCCAAGTGAATAAAGGCGATCAGTCCAGTCTTCTACCCATTTACAGAAAGTTTTGTCAATAAATTTTTTAGCTAAGAGTCCATTTCCTTTAACAATTTCTTTCTCATTAGCTTCTGTCAAAACCTGTAATGACTCTTTGAAAATTTGTACTGATCGCACTATACTTTCAAGCCACTCAGATTTATCTCCATCAGGAATCTGAACTTCAGGATCGCAAACTTTCTGCAATACCTGTTCTAACAAAAAATCTTCAGGTGGAGTCAATCTAATAATTTCTTTGATTATCGGATAAGGTTCATGGTTTTTTGCCTTTAATTGCGGGAGAATTTTTTTGACTATCTTAATCGCTTCTGTTACGGCGTTTTCTAATGATTCATTTGTGGCATATTGCCCCTTTTCCTCTACTGGTTTTCTTATCCAATTAGCAATATCTTCCTGTTTTTGCTCGTCTAAATTTGTTGATTTTGTTCCTACCATTTCTTGCCAACTGACGGGTTTGACGGTCGGATTTTGACAAATCACAGGCAACCAAGATGCACAGGGAAAATATTTTTCTAATCCATGTAACCGTTTCCGTGCTTTCCTCACCGCGATATATAAAGATTCGCCACTAGAAAAGGCTTCGAGAAAATATTCCAGAAATTTGTGAGCAACTTGATCGGGAATAGGTTCCCGCATGACAATTATTTGAGGTATGTTTAATTCTGCTAAATTTTGGGCAAGTCCCAAACCATCGCAGGAATTAAAAATCGCTAATTGTAATCCTCTTTCAATCGCTTCTTTTAGAGCATACTTTAAATCTTCAATCGTCAAAAATTCGCCAGAATTGAGATCCATTTGCCCGGTAGTGCCATCGGGATGACTGCTACTATGTCCAGCAAAAAATAAAATATCCCAACCTTTTTTATCCCAAAGTGTCTCGTTAAATTCATGCCCTTTTGGTTCTACTAAACGCACTGTTTCAGCATCCGGTAAACGCTCAAAAAAACTAATGTCTGCATTGAGATTAAGGCGGAAACCAGTTTGAGGGTTAGGGGGAGAGGAATCGCCCAATATCGCCAATATCCTCACCTTCGCTTTGGGTTTTACCGACTGATCAACTCGCTCAAATGTAGCAGGGGAAAGTGCTACTTCTGCCAAAGGGCGACTTTCCACTAAATCCCACAAATACCAAGGGAGTCGGCGTAATTTAGGATCGTCCGTCTCAATAATCACCCTTGCCATATCATCTTTTTTTAGCTAATCCCGTAATTTATTTTGAATGGGGATAAATTTCTCTGAATTGAGCCAGTTATTTAACTCTTCTTTTAAAAGACGACTGTTTTCTCTTAAATTACTATCTGAAAAGTTTTTGACTCGTTCTTCTTTTGGTGTCATTCTGCAAAACACCTTTTTGCGATACTCTGACTGCCAGTTATCATACAATGAATCAATCTGAGAGGGAGGTAGTTTGCCACGGAGGGATGTATCGGCGCGATCGCGCTCTTCCCCAATCTCCAAAGTCACTGGAAACCCCTGCTCAAAACTGCCTTCCCCGATTTTGATAACTACCAACTTCCCCATAGCCATAGCCTTGTAAGGTTAATGTGTACGCCGATCGCGCTAATTGAGGTCCATCAAGAAAAGACTTCGAGACTTCACCTCCAATGATTATCACCGAATCGGACACCGATCAGACATCTGCAAGCACTATTGTGGCGCAGGCAGAGAGCCTGCGATTGATCCAAAAAACAATATGTCACAAAATTAACCCTAAAGCCTGATTAATAATACCCTCTCTGTCAACCAACATTTCCAATTCATCGGGTTTATATTCCCCCTCTTTAACCTCCAGAGAAGCCTGATCGATCGCGTTAAAATAAGCTTCCTCTAAAGTTTCTAATAACTCTTGAGAAGTGAGATAATATCCCCCCGATTTACGACGTTTATTTTCCCGTTGTATTTCCCGTACAGAATTGCGAATCGAAACTTCCCACGAACGAGTTGTGCGATTTTCTGCTTGTTGTTTAATCAAGTGTATTAACAAAATAATAGCATAACTACGAATAGTTTTAATAATATCCTTTTTCCCCATTTCTTCCAGTTCCTCAAGCAGAGCTAAAGAGCCTTTGATATCCCCTTTAAGTAAAAGGGTTTTCAGTTCGAGTAATTCTTCCATAAAACCAATTGATTCTAATCATGCTTAAGCTTATTATATGGGAGCATCTCACATTTGCCAAAAAACCTGTAGTGGGAGCGTCTCGCTCCCTCGGAGTTCCCTAGGGAGCGAGACGCTCCCACTGCACTGCCAATTTACCTTTAGGAGATGCTCCCTATTATATAGTGTTTCCATTTCAGAGGTAAAACTTGTGGCACAGGCATCTTGCCTGTGACGAGATCAGAGCGCTGCATTTACATCTCATTTAAAAATGCTATATAGTAATCCGTGAAGAGTCGTCACCAATTTAATCTTAATAATAAGAGTACCCGCGTCTCGCTGGGGTATAGTTTCGGCGCAAGGGCAAAGGGATCTCCGAAAACTCTCACAACCTATTTAGGATTGCTATAACTTACAGCGGAAACCGCGGTTATGAGGTTATCCTTCAATCCTCCTAGGGACACGGCATTGCCGTGTCCCTACCGTGTTTCATAACCGTGGGAACTGCTGTATACTAAAAACCGGGTTTGGAGCGTGCTCACAAACCCGGTTTTTAGCTCATTAGACATCTCCTAAAAATGCAATCAAAGGCAGGCTAATGCCTACCCTACAGTCACGGTTTTCCCTGAAACCGAGTTGGGAACCTTAAACAAAAGGTTCGATAATACCGCCCCCTAATAACACCTCTCCATCATACCAAACGGCTGCTTGACCCGGAGTAACACCAAATTGGGGTTCTTCAAAAATTAACTTCACCCGACTATTACCCTGATCATCTTTTTCTAAGGGTATGATCGTCACCGGTACTGGTTGTGTACGATAACGCACTTGTACCGAGGCCCGGATCGGTGCCGTAGGTTCCGTAATTGATACCCAATTCACTCGTTTAATCTGACATTCCGATTGGGTGGCTGAGGCGCGATCGCCCACGATTACCTGATTTTTCAAGGCATCCAACGCGATTACATATAAAGGTTCCGGTGCCGCCACACCTAACCCCTTCCGTTGTCCGATCGTGTAATGATGAACACCATCATGGTATCCCAAAACGCGCCCCTGCCGATCGACAATTTCCCCTTTCACGGGTGTAATATACTTATCTAAAAAGGCGCGCATGGAGCCATTCGCCTCAACTAAACATAAATCTTGACTTTCCGGTTTATCCGCGGTTTTTAAGCCATAATCACTCGCGAGACGGCGCGTTTCCGTCTTCAGTAAATCACCTAGGGGGAAGACACAACCCCCCAGAATTTCCTGGGATAAATCATATAAAAAATAAGACTGATCTTTACTTAAATCGATCGCCCGTCGTAATTGATAGCGTTGGGTGTCAGGATCAAAAATAACCTGGGCATAATGACCTGTAGCAATTTTATCAGATCCCAAAACCTCGCGAGCATAATGTAACATAGGGGCGAATTTCACCGTCTTATTACATTCTGAACAAGGTAAGGGGGTAATACCAGAGCCGTAACCTTCTACGAGATAATCAATGATATGGGTTTGGAAGACATCACGAGTATCAACAACATGATGGGGAATACCCAATTGTTCGCAAATATAGGCGGCATCTACCATACCCTGAGAGCAACATTGCCCTTTTCCTTTCATTAACCATAGCGTTAACCCTACCACCTCATATCCTTGGTGGTGCAAAATTGCTGCTGCTGTGGAACTATCAACCCCACCGGAGAGGCCTACTACAATTTTGTTCATCTTTAGTTTAATTTGTCAATTGGGTGCATTCCCGATGTTCAACTATCGACTGGGGACTGGGGACAAGGGACTGGGGAATTGGGGACTAGGCGCAGGAGCAGAAATTAGCAACCGATTTTTCAGGGAACTAACGGATAAGTTATTTGTTTTTCTTCCCATCCCCTATTCTTAAGTCTCCCCATCCCCAATCACCAGTCCCCAATCCCTACTATAACTATTGCCGTGTACTGGAGGAAACCTCAATGCTTTTTTCTTTATCTATAAGACTACAATACTACAAAAGAAGTTTTTTGCTGACCTTTGTCTCGGTATGCTTGGGTAATAGCACGATCGCGTTCCCCTGTAAAGCTGAAGCTCGATCCCCTAATTACGGAGCCAGTAAGTATCAAGTCGCGCAAATTTATACTTCCCCCCCCACAATGTATAATACATCGCCCTATAATACATCACCGACGGTTGACATCATGTATGGGGTATATATCAATGGCGATAATCCATTATTACTATCTATTGTCCAACAAAAAGTGGAATTTACCGCCTCTATCAAACGATATAAAAATCGTAATGTGATTTTAGTAGGAACGTATTTCGATCCCAATTATGTCGCGATGCGGATATCTCAATTACAGGGACTTGGTATCCAGTCAAACAAAACGGATTTTCAAGATGGGGAAAAATTTGAAGATTTGATCGCGATGCCACCTCCTAACTTAGGGGTTTCTAGTCTCTCGATGAGTACACAAAATTCCGTTCAAAGTCAGGTTTTCAATATTAACTCATCAACCTATCTAGTTTTAGTGGATCGAGGCAACACGACATTACCCGAAGTTCAACTATTTTTTCCCGATGCTTTTGTCCGACAATATGACCAAAAAACGATGATTCAAGTGGGCATGAGTCGCGATTATGTTACGGCAAAAAAAATAGAAAATGATTTAATAACTAAGGGTTTTCCCGCTTTTGTTGTCGTCAATACTATGCCTTTAACCTCTCTTCCCCCCAGGAGTACCCCAGGAGTACCCCAAACGATTCCCCAAACGATTCCATCTGGTATACCCTATCAAAATTATGGGGGATATAATCCCAATAATGCTTATTATGTGAAAGTTTCAGGGAAAGATATTTCTGTTTCACAACTTTCTCAATTAATCTTGCTGGCAGGGGTTCCCACTGATAAAATTATGCCCTATAATGTCTCTGGAGACACGATGGTTTTGATCGGACCTTTTCTGGATCAAGCAACGGCACAATTATGGCAGACGAATTTACAAAAAATGGGTATTGGGAATACAAAAACTGAAGTGATTTTTACTAATTCTGTCAGAAATTAATACTATAGTATAACCACAAAGGCACAAAGGACACAGAGGAAGGAAGAGGCGGGAAGGAAGAAGGAAGAGGACAGAAATGAGAGAGAATGTCAAGAGGGTAAAACCCCGATAAGGCGTTGTTAATTCTCTTTATTCCTTAGCCTTAAAGTGATGGCAAATTCCCCTCTTTGTGTCCTAGTCGGTCTTTGTGGTTCCTCTCTATTGAAGCACACTTTATTGGCCTATGGTACAAATTAGTGTTAAATTATTTTATCAGGGAATCAACGAGGTTTTTTTACTAATGACTATCGCACAATTTGTTGTTACCGCGGCTCAAATGCGGGATATTGAAGAGCGTATATTTGATGCTGGGATGCCCGTTGCTGCTTTAATGGAAAAAGTCGCGGGTACAATTTCTCGACGTATTAAAGCTATTTTGCAAGAAGAGGGAAGAAACAATCGGTTTAATCTTTCTTCTTTATTCTCAAATCATCTATCACAGCTTCCTAAAATTGGTGTTTTAGTCGGTCCCGGACATAATGGGGGAGACGCGTTAGTGATCGCGCGTGAGTTATATTTTCAAGGATATTCGATCGCGGTATATTGTCCCTTTGTTAAGTTAAAGGAATTAACGGGTTTTCATGCCAATTATGTCAAGTCTTTAGGGATTCCTTTTTATGGGGAAGTGGACTCTTTACAGGATTGTCATATTTTAATTGATGGTTTATTTGGTTTTGGTTTAGAGCGTCCTTTAACGGATGCTATTGCTACTGTTATTGATCAAATTAATGAATGGGAAAAGTTAATTTTTAGTATTGATATTCCTTCGGGTTTACATACGGATACGGGAGAGGTTTTAGGGACTGCTATTCGTGCGAATCATACTTTTTGTTTAGGGTTATGGAAGTTGGCTTTTTTACAAGATCAAGCTTTAGAATATATTGGCTCATCGGAGTTAATTGATTTTGATATCCCCATTGCGGATATTTTGGCAATTTTGGGAGAATGTCCGACAATCAAGAGAATTACTAAAGAAAGCGCGATCGCGGCTTTACCTCTTTCTCGTCATCCGGCTTCCCATAAATATAAAAATGGTCATTTATTATTAATCGCGGGTTCCCGACGTTATAATGGCGCGGCTATTTTAGCGGGTTTCGCTGCTCGGGCATCGGGTGTGGGAATGTTATCGATCGCGGTTCCCCATTCGATTAAACCTTTATTAACTGCCGAATTACCCGATGCTTTAATTATTGGTTGTGCCGAAACCGAAAGCGGTGCAATTCGTGATTTACCTCCTGCCCTTAATCTTAAAGATTATGACGCGATCGCGATCGGGCCTGGATTAACTTTAGAGGCCGCCGCAGTGGTAGAATTAATATTAGAAAGTGATCGTCCTTTAGTTTTAGATGCTGATGGCCTAAATATTCTATCACATTTAGGAGCAAAAGCCATCATTTCTGAACGGAAAAATCATACAATTTTAACCCCCCATTTAGGAGAATTCAAACGACTCTTTCCTGATTTATATGAGGAAACGTTAAATAATCGTGTTCTCGCGGCACAAATCGCCGCGGAAATGATGGGAGGCATTATTGTCTTAAAAGGGGCAAAAGTCGCGATCGCGAATCCTTCCGGTTATGTATGGTTAAATCCTGAAAGTACACCCGCGTTAGCCCGTGGAGGTAGTGGGGATGTTTTAACAGGATTATTAGGGGGATTATTAGCCCAAACTATTTCTAAATTTACCGTAGAATCGGTTGTTCAAACTGCCGTTTGGTGGCATTCTTACGCGGGGATTTTAGCGGCTAAAGATCGCACTGAATTGGGCGTTGATGCTTTTACTTTGACTCAATATTTAATTCCGGTTTTACAAGAGGTAATGGGTAATAGGTAATAGGTAATGGGTAATGGGTAATGGGTAATAGGTAAGCTGTTACGCATTTGGAATTGCTAGTACAACGGGCTTAGAGCTTGTGACAAGTTGGATGCTTATCTTACCTTCGACATCTCGAAAAATCATGGCAAGCTAGGCTAAACCTACCTTTCACTTTATTTTTGAAAGATGTTTATTACCCATTACCAATTATCCATTACCCATTACCAAGAAAATCTAATAAAATGCGTTGATGGGGAAAAGCAAGCGATCGCGTCATGTTAGCTTTGGGAGAATAACATTTACCCGCGATAATATCATCAGTCGTTAAAAAACCCAGATCCCATCCCTCCAAAAGCGTTAAATCTTCTATATCAACCGTCAAAGGAACATGAAAAACATGACGCATTAAACCTGGTTCAGGATAATAACCGAAAAGACGAAAATCATGGTTAACAGTATAATTAATTTCTTCCTTTAATTCCCTTACTAAAGCAATTTCCGGCGTTTCTCCGGCCTCAAGATGGCCCCCAAATAATCCCCAATCACCCGGATAACGAATATTAGGAATATCATCTCGTAATTGACATAAAAATTTATCCCCACGCGTCAGGATCGCGATCGCGACATGAATTTCCGTTTGACTCATAATAAAATAAAAAATTAATGTAGGTTGGGTGGAAACTGAGTTTTCTCTATCATATCAGAGATTACTTTATTCAACCCAACCTACTAATGACAAGTTTTTTTACCCAGGATTTTCGGGATTTAACCGCCAACCGGGTTTTACCACTTGACGAGCGCGCGCGATCGCTAAACTATCATCAGAGACATTTTCTGTCAGTGTAGAACCCGCGGCCACAGTCACATCATTACCCAAAGTAATAGGCGCGACTAAAACACTATTAGAACCCGTTTTTGTCCGATCGCCAATAATCGTTTGATGTTTCTTCACCCCATCATAATTAGCCGTAATAGTACCCGCACCAATATTTACCTTTTCCCCCAAAGTCGCGTCACCTAAATAAGATAAATGGGCAATATTAGTACGCGCACCCACATTAACATTCTTTAATTCCACAAAATTGCCCAATCGACAATGGGAACCAACATTAGTATGGCCCCGTAAATGAGTGTAAGGGCCAATACGAGAACCCTCCGCCACCACACAATCAGAAATCACCGAGTATAAAACCGTGACACTTTCCCCTAATTCACTATTTTCAATTAAACTCCCCGGCCCAATATGACTTCTCGTACCAATTACCGTTTTACCGCGTAAATGAGTTTGAGGTTCAATAATCACATCAGGAGCTAATTGCACAGTATCATCAATCGTAATACTATCCGGGTCAATTAATGTCACCCCCGCACGCATCCAAGCATCCTTAACCCGCATTTGCAAAATATCATAAAGAGACGCGAGATGTTTACGATCATTAATTCCCATAATTTCTTGATAATCATCCACATCCAGGGCCATCACAGGATTAAGATAATTCACCACATCTGTCAGATAATATTCTTTTTGATCATTATCGGCTTTCAATTCCGGTAAAATCTTAGCTAAAGCCGGCCAATTAAAACAATAAACACCCGCATTAATACGATGATTTTGTTTTTGAGCCGTTGTACAATCACGGTCTTCCACAATTTGCGTTACGATATTCTGACTATCACAGAAAACCCGTCCGTAACCTTGGGGATTCGGTAAATGGGCGGTTAATAAAGTCGCCTCATTGTGGTTTTCCTTATGCAGTTTCATTAATTCTTTAATTGTTTCAGGCCGAATTAAAGGAACATCGCCATTTAATACCAGCAAATCCCCATCAAATCCTTCTAAGTGGGGTAACAATTGCTGAATCGCGTGTCCAGTTCCTAATTGTTCTCTTTGCTCCACAAATTCCAAAGGTGGAGACTGGGGAGTCGGAGAAAAAGATTCTGATTGAATCAGAGATTGTTTTACCTGTTCGGCACCATAACCAATAATGATTAGTCGCCGTGAAGGTTCAATCTCTGACAAACTAAGGAGGACGCGTTCCACGAGCGATCGCGCTCCTAATTGGTGTAGCACTTTGGGTAAATCAGATTTCATCCGAGTGCCACGCCCAGCCGCTAAAATTGCTACCGCTACCATTTGAGGATTAATTTACCATTGATCAATGTTTCATTGTAAAACTTTGTTGAGTACATCGAGAGTTTTCTATTTCCTAAATTGAGGCCTGATTAAGGGACTCTCGGCACTCCTGACAGCCACCCTAGAACGAATAAAGCGGATAAATTGAGAAACAATCTCTGGGTTACGCCAACCCTTTTCTGCTTCTTGTGCCATGATCTGTAAAGCTTTATCCGTACTAAAGGCGGTTTTGTAGGGACGCTCACTAATCAAAGCATCATAAATGTCAATCATTTGAAAAATTTGAGCGAGATAGGGAATTTTATCCCCTTTGAGGCCATCGGGATAACCACTCCCGTCCCAACGCTCATGGTGAGAACGAATAATCGGGAGAATCCCTTGGAGATTGACAACTGGTTGACAAATTTTCTCCCCAATAATGACGTGTTGTTTCATAATTTCCCATTCTTGGGGGGTGTGGGGGCTGACTTTCTGTAAAATTTCGTCAGGAATACCAATTTTGCCCACATCGTGGATAAAGCCCCCTAACTTGAGGATTTTCATCTCATCCTCAGAGAGATTGAGAAATTTGGCAAAAGCTTGAGCCAAACCAGCACAGCGTTTACAATGATCCCCTGTACTGAGATCGTGACTTTCGGCGACTTTTGCTAAGGAAATGAGGACTTGTTGAACATGATCGATATTTTCGGAGTCAGGTTTTGGAGGTGCAAGACTACGGACGCGTCTCGAAAGTGCTAGGGGATCAAAGGGTTGATGGAAAAAATCATCGCACCCGGCTTCTATTGCTTCCATACGCGATCGAGGCTCTTGACAGACAGTCAGAAAAATCAGAGGAATCAGAAGACTTTCATCCTTCAAACGACGACATACCTCAAAGCCATTTAACCCAGGAAGTTTGGTTTCTAGTAAAATCAAGTCTGGGTTAATCTCTTTCACCTGTCTCAGAGAACGAGTGCCACTCTCGCTCTCAAAGACTTGATAGCCTTGCAAAGTCAAAAATGCAGTTGTTGTACGGCGATTGGTGAGATGATGATCCACTACCAAGATTTTGGTTTTTTTTAAGGAATTATTCTTCACAGGAAAGTACCTGCCTGAGTTTTTACTCGGAGAGGGGCTAATCTCATTTGATTCTTAATTTAGCAGTTAATTCGATTTTTCTTCCACGAAATATAATTATTTTAATTGCCCAATAGATTTTTTTATCCGCGGGCTGGACCAATTCTTGAAACTTAGGTTTTTATACTTTTAACCATCGTTTTTTCCACTGGGAGCTACTTTCGAGAGGAGAGGATAACTGTTCCTGTTGACGACGTTGTATGATAACTTCGGCACGATCGCGCAAATCGGGATCTCGATAGGGAATCGCGGCTTTTGTTTGTAAATGTTCTTCTTCTTGTAATGACAGTTTCTCTAAATTTGCCCGGGTAAAACTGGCTAGAGTACCCGGAGATCGTCGTCCGACGGGTTGGGTTGGCCCGATTTCTAAACCCGCGGTTAATAACGCAGTCCTCACCGCGGCCGAACAAGAATACGTCGCGAGTAGTCCCTCTGGTTTGAGGCATTTTGCCAGGAGTCCTAAAAATTCCACAGTCCATAATTGGGGACAGACGGGGGGCGAAAAAGGATCGAGTAAAATCGCGTCGGCTTGAAATCCCTGTTGATAAACTTGTGCAAGGGTTTCTCGTGCCTCTCCAATATAAAGTTGGGCGAGAACATGATCACTTTGATAATAGTGTTTTGTCGCGAAAATGCTTAATAATTCAGGTATAGGAGAAGGCCAATTATTGAGGAGCTTATGGGCGATCGCGGCCTTGGGAACCTCTGGATTTAATTCCAAACCGATCCATTCTACCCGACAATGGGGATTAACTTCCCAAATCGTGGTTAAGGATGCCGCGGTGTTGTAACCTAAACCATAACAGACATCAAGGAGTCGTAAGGAGGGTTGTCTCGCCTTCAATCGTAGTTGTAAAGGTTCCACAAATTTTAATTGAGCTTCTAGTTTCGCGCCCTGATGACTGTGAAAACACTCTCCAAACTCAGGAGAAAAAAAGGTGAAGGAACCATCCGCAGTTTTTTCAGGTAAAAAATTATTATTTTCTGGCATTTTTATCTTAGTAGTATGTTGATAAACTAATTATTAATCCCCAATCATCTATCACCCATCCCCAATCATCAATATTAGGTTCATCACTATGACATATACAGAGGATAATTTCAAGGAACAAGCCCAGAGCGGAAATGCCGACGCGATCGCCCGTTGGTTACATCAGCAATTGACCAACCCAGATATTATGGTGACAGCCGATCTTAAGGATAATCTATTAGAGGTCCATTTGGATGCAGACCCCGTACCAGATCGTTATGAATTATTTGAATGGGTGCGTAATCAGTTAACAACCTTAGAACCACAAGGGATCGGACGATTAAAAATATATGGACGCAAATTAGGCAATAATACCCCAATTTGGAGTCAAGAATGTGCCTTAGAAGTTGGCACTTATTCCATGATGGTTTTACCCGAAGATATACAAAAAAAAGAGGTTTCTCACCGGGAATCGAAGACGGGTTTCCGTCCCCCTGCTTCTCAGACATTCACCAACGCTCGTCTGCGTTTAACGTTTTGGGTTGTGGGTGCTGTCCTCGTCATTTGGTGTTTGGCAGTAGGAATTTTTATCTATAAAATGGTGTTGGTGAAAAGGGGATTAAAAACCGCGGAAATGTCCGCCAAAATTTTACCAGAATCCTCGGCGGAATCCTCGGCGGAATCCTCGGGGGAATTATCCCCGAATTCAGCCCCTAAGTCTGTGCCTAATTCAGCACCTCAGTCTGTTTCTAAGTCTGTCTCTAATTCCCCGAAGCCTGATGCTTATGAAGAGGCTCTC
Source organism: Microcoleaceae cyanobacterium bin_387 (assembly GCA_037440985.1). GTDB lineage: Bacteria > Cyanobacteriota > Cyanobacteriia > Cyanobacteriales > Microcoleaceae > JBEDKD01. The sequence continues at coordinate 57,935 of JBBITB010000014.1, read as the reverse complement.
AATAAAGGCAGAATCGCGGGTGAAATGGTGCAAAATGCTACCGATCATCAACAATGGTTATCCGTGGCAAAACTATGGCAAGAAGCCATCTATATTCTGGAAGAAATACCTAAATCTAGTCCGAATTATAAATTAGCTCAAAAGAAAATTCCTGAGTATACACAAAATTTAGAATATGCGAAAAAAAGGGCAAAAAAGTCTAAATAATTGTTGAAAGAATTAGGCAATAATCAAGTCAAATGCCAATTTACTTTTAACCTTAAGCTTGATAAAAAAATATATATGTTTGTGCCCCTAATCCGCCTGTGCCACCATCGCGCGCGAGGACGCGCACTTCTTATTTCCTGAAATGGTATGACACCTTCTTCCCTCTTGCTTCTTGCCTTTTCCTCTGCGCCCTCTGTGCCTTTGTGGTTCATCACTTCTTCCTTCTTCCTTCTTCCTTCTTTCTTCTTCCCTCTTGCTTCTTGCTTTTTCCTCTGCGCCCTCTGTGCCTTTGTGGTTCATCACTTCTTCCTTATTCTTGAAAGACTTGACAATTGACAGAAATGTGCTAAAAATATGATGAATAATTAATCACAAAAGGATAAAAGAAGCATGACAGAAAATAAATTTATTGTGACTCCAGAATGGTTATCAAGTCAGCTTAATGATCCACAAGTCGTTATTGTTGATTGTCGTTTTTCTCTCGCCGATGTTAACTTAGGTAAAAAACAATATGAAACCAGTCATATTCCGGGTGCTTTTTACTTAGACTTAAATCAGGATCTCGCGAGTCCCGTGGGTAAACATGGAGGCCGTCATCCTTTACCTGATTTTACCGCATTGGCGGCAAAATTAAGCACGATCGCGGTTAATTCTCCAGAGACTTTAGTTGTCGCCTATGATGATTCTCGTTTGGCATTTGCCTCACGGTTATGGTGGTTATTACGTTATATGGGACATGAAAAAGTCGCGCTTTTAGATGGTGGTTTCACTAATTGGCAAAATGCGGGTTATCCTGTTACTGATATTATCCCGGCTCCTAAATCGGGTAAATTTGTGCCACAATTACAACCCGATTGGGTGGTGGATATTGAGACAGTTAAAGTGCGAAAAGAGTTAGCCGGAGTGGTATTGGTTGATTCACGGGAACGCGATCGTTATGAAGGATTAAGAGAACCCATTGATCCCATCGCGGGTCATATTCCGGGCGCGGTGAATTATCCTTGGCAAGAAGTGACAGGAGAAGCGGGAAAAGCGCGATCAATTTCCGAACAAAAAGCGCGATGGGAAAGTATTAAAGATTCTGAAGAAATTATCGTTTATTGTGGTTCAGGTGTCACAGCTTGTGTCAATTTATTATCCTTAGAAATGGCAGGAATATCTCAGACAAAACTTTATGTGGGAAGTTGGAGTGATTGGTGTTCCTATTTGACGGAATAGATACCCCCTAACCACCCTTACTAAGGGGAGAATCCCTAACCACCCTTACTAAGGGGAGAATCCCTAACCACCCTTACTAAGGGGGGAATAAGGAAACAATTGCCAATCCCCAATCCCTCGAAGATATTACCTGGTTTTGTGTTAGATTTACTAATTTTCGGAAATTAATTAAAAAATAATGATAGAAACGATCGAACATAGTTTAGGACTACTCGCGGGATTTTTGAGACTGACTTTAGAAGGAATTTCCGTTTTTTGTATTTTCTTAGGTTTACTACAAACCTTAAAATTATCTTTCCCTCGATCGCGTATTACTGGCTCCATTCAATTTATAGAAATACGACTATGTTTTGGGAGTTGGTTAGCCTTAGCCCTAGAATTTCAATTAGGGGCAGATATTTTAAATACAACCGTTGCACCATCCTTTGAAGCCCTAGGAAAATTAGGGATCATTGCCCTAATTCGGACATTCCTCAACTATTTCTTGAGCAAAGAATTAGAAAACGAAATAGCACTCAAAGAAAAACATCAATAAATAGGAGGGCGTTGCTGAATTAGGATATGAAATTTGTAGGGGCAATCCCCCCGTAGTTGCCCCGATTGATGAGGGGTAGGAACTCTTGCGCTACCCCTACAAATCTTTATGAATGATTTAGACTTACTATAGATGCCCGAAAGCAGGTAAGATGCCCGAAAGCAGGCAAGATGCCCGAAAGCAGGCAAGATGCCTGCACTACTTTATTAATTTTTCCTTCCTAAATCATAAAGTCGTTTCAGGGAGTGCTCCTTGCATTTTGCCTAACCATTCAATTAAACTTTCTAATTGTTTATCAGCACTAAGGGCGGCTAATCCCCTAATTGTTACTTTTCCTTTCATATAGACAAATCGTGTTTGTAAATGTTCGGGCAATTTAGCTTTGAGTAAATTCCACGCGGGTTCCTCCATTGGTGTTTCTAAATTAATATGTTGTTTATTCTCTGGTTTAATCCGCGAGAATCCCAATTTTTTCGCGATTTGTTTTAATTCCATTACTCGAATTAATTGTTGCGCGGGTTTAGGAATTACACCATAACGATCGCACCATTCGGCTTCTATTTGTTGCAATTCATCGCGAGTTTTCGCGGTGGCGACGGAACGATACGCGCTCATTTTCTGTTCTAAATCTGGGATATAATCAGAGGGAATAAACGCGGTTAAGGTTAGATCAATTTGTGTGTCATCGACTTTGGGTATTTCTTGTCCTTTAATTTCCTGAATTGCCTCTTGTAACATTTCTGCATAAAGATCAAAACCGATGGTTTCAATTTGTCCTGATTGCTCAGGGCCCAAAATGTCTCCCGCGCCACGAATTTCTAAATCTCGCATGGCTAATTGATAACCTGAGCCTAATTGTGTAAACTCTTGAATGGCTTTTAATCGCATTTTTGCTTCTTCGGTTAACACATTTTTCTGCGGATAAAATAACCACGCGTGGGCTTGAATTCCTGCTCGTCCGACACGGCCTCTTAATTGATATAATTGGGATAAACCAAATTTATGCGCGTCTTCTATTAATATTGTATTGACTCGTGGTATATCTAATCCGGCTTCGATAATTGTGGTACAGACTAAAATATCAAATTCTGCCTCACTAAAAGTTAACATGATTGCTTCTAATTCCGCGGCATTCATTTGCCCGTGCGCGATCGCGATCCGAGCACCGGGTATCATTTCCTGTAATTTACCCGAAATTTCTTCTATTCCTTCGATACGGGGAACGACATAAAAAACTTGTCCACCTCGATCTAATTCTTGACGAATGGCAGTGCGTACCGCGTCCATATTATAAGGCATTAAATGAGTTTGAATCGGGCGACGACTGGGAGGAGGAGTCGTGATTACACTCATTTCTCGTATTCCCGATAAAGACATATATAATGTCCGAGGAATGGGTGTCGCAGTTAATGTTAAAACATCGACTTCTGTTTTAAAACTTTTAATCGCTTCCTTTTGTTTTACCCCAAATCTTTGCTCTTCATCTATCACTAATAATCCTAAATCTTTAAATTGAATCCCCTTAGTTAAAAGGGCTTGAGTTCCCACTACCACATCTAATTCACCCGTAGCTAACCGTTTTTGAATTTCCTTTTTTTCCGTATCTGTGCGGAAACGATTGAGTAAACCTACCTGAATGGGATAGGGAGCAAATCGTTCTTTTAATGTATGATAATGTTGTTGGGTTAAAATCGTTGTCGGGGCTAATAACGCGACTTGTTTTCCCGCGGTTATGGCTTTAAAAATTGCCCGGATCGCGACTTCGGTTTTGCCAAAACCTACATCCCCACACACTAAACGATCCATCGGGCGATCACTTTCCATGTCTCGTTTTACGTCTTGAGTCGCCTTTAATTGATCGGGAGTAGCTTGATAAGGAAAAGACTCTTCTAATTCCTCTTGCCAAGGCATATCACAGGGATACATATACCCGATTTGTTTCGCTCTTTTGGCATAAAGGTTTAACAAATCTAGGGCTAATTTTTTAATCGCTTTACGGACTTTATTTTTAGTTTTCTCCCAACTATTACCCGTTAACTTATTTAAAGTTGGAGGACTGGAACCCACTGCCCGAAACCGAGATAAACTACTGAATTGATCCGCGGCTATTCGTAATAATCCATCGGCATATTTTATCACTAAATATTCACGAGTTTCATTACTAATACATAAACTCTCTAGTTTAATAAACTTACCGATTCCATGTTGTTTATGCACAACATAATCACCCGGATTCAATTTTTCTAAATCAACTTTTTTAGAAACCGCACGACGACGTTTGCGAATATAACTCGGTGTCGCGAGGTTATGTTGACCATAAAATTCGCGATCGGTAATAACTACTAACCGGAAAGTCGGTAAAATAAAACCTTCTAATTCTGCTAATCCACTATATTTTAACGCGATGGGAGTATGTTGAATTAATAAGCGTTCGATCGCGGGAAAGTCATTAGGATTAGGAATAAACTTCGCGGGACAATCATGCTCTTGTAATAAAGAAACAGAGCGACTGGGTTGGGCTGAAATCAGAAATATCGCGAAATGGCGATCGCGTTCTCCGCGTACCATTTCCCCTAACTTAGCATACTGATGAGGCATAACCGGAAGGGGACGACTGGCTAAATTAAGAAAAGAAGAATCCTTAGTAACAGAAGGAATTTCTTTTAAGTTAATTTCCTGGGAAAATTCCGATAAATAAAGATGCTTAAATCGTTGAACTTCTGCCAAAGACTCATTAAAATCTCGATGAATTTTCGGTAAATGAGTATTACCACTTTGCCAATGTTCCTCCATACTTTCCAACCCGCGATCGCCATGAGCTTGACATTGACTTAACTCATCAATCACCACTAAACTATGATCGGGCAAATAATCCAATAAACACGCGGGTTTCTCAAAGGCCAAACCCAATAATCTCCGAAAACTTTTCCCGTCTTGATTTCCTTCCTCTGTAGCCTCTGTGCCTTTGTGGTTTGATTCCTCAATCCCCTTTTCCTTTAACGCGAATTGAATAATAGGACTAAAATCCGTCGGCGTTAAAATCAATCCTTCAATCTTATCTAAAGAGCGTTGAGTTGACGGTTCAAACTCCCGAATATGTTCTAATTCATCCCCAAAAAACTCTAAACGCACAGGCAATTCCGCGGCAACTGGAAACACATCAACAATATCACCTCGACGACTCCATTGGCCTTCCATTTCCACTAATGAAACTCGTTCATATCCCATTTCTGCTAATTTCAAATCAAGAGTTTTGGCACTCCAATTCATCCCTTGATTTAAGGTTAAACAAAAAGGTTGAAACGCGTTAACAGGTGGTAAATGAGGTTGTAGAGCCCTTTGCGTGCAGATAATTGCCAAAGGCGATCGCGCATTTACCCCCTCTTTGTTGTCATCCAACGCCATCACTAAATCCGCGATCGTCTGCATTTGTCCCCAAGTCGTCTCAGACTCAGGATCAAACAATTCATAGGGAGAAGCCTCGGAAGTGGGGTAAAAATGGACCGTTGGCCACCCCATCGCCTCCAATTGGGCCGTCCACCGTCCCGCGTCTTCCAGAGTCGCGGTAACAACCAATAAATGAGCCCCTTCTTGTTGGGCTAAAGTGGACGCGACTAAACCCTTGGGCAAACGAGACAATCCCCCCAAAGACAAAAAACCTTGTCGTTTTAACTTTGTCAGGAGTTCCGTAGTAAGTGGCGATCGGCCTAAAGTGCGAATAATGGAAGAAAAAGTCATGAGAGGAAAATTGTTACCCTAGATCAATTATCAGAATAAGTGGAAAAACGTGCAAATTATATTAAAATCCGTGCCATATTATCCAGTTAATAACGTCAGCCCAATATTGTGATGGAACCAGATACTCTACCCACAGAGGTTATTTTAACGCACCCCCGTCAATCATTGGGAAAAGTGCAATTAGATTGGACTCCCCAACCGGGGAATTATTTGGATTGGGAAGGAAAAACCTACGCGGTGTTAGAGCGACATCACCGTTATCAGTTAAAATCAGGTCGCTATCGTTTACAGAAAATAGATCTTTATGTGCAGGCAGCCCAACGCCCTACGGAGAAAACTTTGCTCAAGGGACGTTGGATCATTGGTGACGCGAGTTGTCGTTATAATGCTCTTTCGGAAATGCTTCGTTGTGCGGTAAATCCGTCGGGTCCCTGCGCGACTTGTCAATATTATGATAAAGCCTAATTTTATCCTATGTTGGGTGGGTTTTGTGGCGCGAAAAATCGTCGTAAATTGCATCGGAAAAATGCACAAAACCCACCATTTTTCTCTCACTTTTACTGGGAGCCTCTCACATCTGCAAAAAAAACTTGTAGTGGGAGCGTCTCGCTCCCTCGGAAGTCCCTAGGGAGCGAGACGCTCCCACTAGCTATTTACCAAAATGGGATGCTCCCCTTTCACTCATGGTAGGGCTGTTGGGTTTCGCGGTGCTGAACCCAACCTACATCAATCATTTTCACTAAAATTAATACTTTTTTCAGGTTTTTTTCAGGGTAATTGGTAATAGGTAAGGCGCAGGTATTATTGAATAATATCGTCCCTCCAATGGAAAAAATCTTAATTCGTAGGTTGGGTTGAGCTATGCTCAACCCAACCTACAAAAATGGTGCTGGTATTGTAATTATAAACCAAGATTTATGTAATCAATGCCTAAAAATTCTTCAATTTTTTGAACAGTAGCATGACGCAGGGCTTCTCGAACACTATTAATTTTACCCGATCTCAAGGAAAATAAAATCCCCGAATAGGGTAAATGTTTAATCGCCAAAGCAAAATCTTTTTGTACTTCTATCTGTTGATATTGATGATAACTTTCCTCAACTTCTGCAATAAATTCTTGATAACGAATTTTGATTTTATTATATAAATCCGTCCATTCGGGAAAATAAGATAAAAATTCTTCTCCTTCATTGGTAACAACGATTTCTAACATTCTCCGAGAAGAAAATCCTTCCCGTAAATGGGAAATGGCTACATATTGAGGTGATTTGACTTTGACTCGATGGAATGCGCGATCGCAAACAATATATCCTTCTGAGTCCATTGGATCTAAATTTCGAGAAGCATTTATCATTTCTTCCCAATTACTTAAAGGATAAGATTTGACGACATTCCAACCATATTTATTTAAGAAAATATGCGGATCAATTTCTTGCAAAGTGTTAATATTTCTTGCCCCATGCAAAACTAGATTTTTATCCTTTTGGGGGACAACGATACGATTATAAGGTGTCATTAATTCAAACATAAAACAGCAATCTATGTCTTGAGGTAACTGATATCCCAATTCTTCCCAGACTTTCCAGAAAAGTTCGGCAAAGGTAATATTAAAATCATTAACCTGGCCGGACGCGTCAGGAGTGCCACTTGATTGTACTTGCCATTTTCCATTATAAAAATAGAGTACCATGAGGGAACCATCTAATTTTTCATACACTTTGGCATGACTCCAATCTATTGTCGCGGCATTTCCTTCTCCGTAGTTAAAAAATTTATTATATGGATAGGAAACTATTTCCCAATTGGCTTGGGAGTCTAAAATAATACCTCGACATTGTTGTACGATTTTTTCTCCCATTGGTGATTCGATTTGGGAGTATTTTAAACACACCAAATTTGGATATTTTTGGTGACGATTGGCTTTAATAGAATAGGTATTGCATAATTCTTCTAAACTATGTTGACGTAAATATTCTTGTAATTCCATAATTTGCTCCCGAAAAGGTCTATTCTATTATGTAGCATAAACAGAAGAAATGGGAAGACACGATCGCGAGTATTTTCACCCATTCCCATCAGTATGTTTTTGCGGTATTCATTCCCAAAGTGTTATCAAGAGAAAAAAAGATAATGAATATTAAGTTAATGAGTTTAGCGGTATCAGGATGTTTAATGACTCTGATGACGACACCTGTTTTCGGAAGTAGTTTGACATCATATCAGGGACAATTCTCAAAGAAAAAGCTCAATAATTCTCTGATCAGTCAAGCTAATCCCGTTCCCCTTAAGGAAATTTTACCGAAGTTAAAAGGTAAAACAAATGTTGCCATTTTTCTCCCGACTGAATTACCCTTTAATGATCGCATTTATTATGGAGTAAACGCGAAGAAAGATAGTTATGAGATCACCCTAGATTTAACCGAAAATTGTAATGGTTCGACTGCGTGCAGTCGGGGCGCGATTTCTGCTGAAAAAGGTGGTGATTTTATCACACCTATGGATTGGGTAACAAAAAGTTATAAAAAGGTGGAATTAGTGGGAGGAATCAAAGGGATTTTTCATAATGGTTGTGGAGCTTATTGTACTGCTACTCTACAATGGAAATACCAGGGATTTCTTTATTCTATTTACCTCAAAAATGGATTAGAAAAGGACACGATCGCGATCGGCAATTCTGCCATAAAAGCAGGAGTGCGTAAATAGATAACCCCAACCCCCCGCCAATTGCAGTGGGGGGTTGGGGCAGCGCTGTTTCAACATCACCGCAAAATCTTACTCATTGCTAATTAATTTCATTAAATCGTTGGGTTGGGGCGGGTTTATTGAGGCTATTTGTTGGTGGGAAAATTTCGGGTGAACCCGCCCCTACAAAATATGGATTTTTCGTAATTTTTTCGAGCATGAAACAGCACTGGGGGGTGGGGGGGTTAATATCTAATCATGACAAACTGAGTGATCGCCTATTTTCACTCGGCGAAGAGGGTTTAGGAATTTTATTTTTCGCCAATTAATCCTCCAAGCAAGCACCATAATAAGATTGCATATCATCCAGAGAAATAACATTTTTTGATTTTTCTGCCGGCTCTAAACCTTCACGCGCATTGCGCCAAGGTAATTCAGAATGGGTTAAATTTTGCAAATGTCTCGCGCTTAATTCTCCATAAGTATTCCACACTTCTTCTAGGACTTCAAGTTCATCTTCTTCAAACTCTATATCACAATGATGAGAGACAGGAATATCTCCATATTGATAAACTTGATATTCATTCCAAACATCACGCACAACTGGGCCTGATACCCAAGCTTCAATCTCTTGATAAAAGAGTGGCTTTTTTCTCAAAACTAAACTCCAAGCTTGTGCATAATAAACAAGTTTTTGCAGTTTCAGAAGCGAAATTGTATCCCCCGCGTCTCTGTCAACACGACATAAAAAATAACAGGCGACATCGCTCGCGCTTTTGAGAGTTTTATTGTGAGAATCTTTTAAGAGGCTAATTTCGGTTGTCATAGTTTCTTTAACTTGACTTCGTTTATCTCATTTATAACATAGTTTAAGGGTGATAAGCTGAGAATAAAATCCTATCTAGCCAAATTTTGTCGGTGAGATCAGAGAGTTTCGCGATCGCGTACCATTTTCTATTAACATAGAATAAGAACAAGTTACTCGCGTAAAGACTCAATAAATTCATGTTTCCTAGTTTTCTCCCCCCTTTAGTGCAAGAGCTCACGGAAGAAACCTCGATCGCGCTTGCCCAAAGAATCAAAATCCAAGAGATTGTGACACCATTAACCGCCCAACCTATTGCCACAACTTATGTGCAGGGAGGCAAAGGAAAAACACCGATTTTATTATTACATGGATTTGATAGTTCTCTCTTGGAATTTCGGAGACTATTTCCGTTACTTGAGCGCGAAAATAACACTTGGCTCGTCGATTTATTAGGGTTTGGTTTTACGGAAAGATTACCGGAATTACCCCTGAATACGGAAGCCATTAAAACTCATCTTTATTATTTCTGGAAAACTTTGATTTCTCAACCCGTAATTTTAGTGGGTGCGTCAATGGGAGGAGCCGCCGCGATCGATTTTACTTTAACTTACCCGGAAGTTGTCGAAAAATTAGTATTATTAGATAGTGCAGGATGGGCAAAAAATCCGAATGTTGGCAAATTTTTAATTCAGCCTTTGGGATATCTCGCGACTGAGTTATTTTTACGCAAACCCAAAGTGCGTCAAAAAATTAGTGTTAATGCTTATCATGATCCTAGTTTTGCTTCCCGTGATGCCCAAATTTGTGCCTCCTTACATTTAGAAATACCCGGATGGAGTCAGGCTTTAATTAAGTTTACTCAAAGTGGTGGTTATGGTTATTTTGGTGATAAATTGTCCCAAATTAAACAACCTACTTTGATTTTATGGGGAGAACGCGATCGGATTTTGGGAACCGCGGATGCTGAGAAATTCCAAAAAGAAATTCCCCATAGTAAATTAATTTGGATTAAAGAATGTGGCCATGTTCCCCATTTGGAAAAAACACAAATTACAGCCCAATCTCTTTTAGAATTTTGCCATAAAAATTAAGTAAAACCCGGAGCATCTCAAATTTGCCAAAAAACTGTAGAGAGAGCGGAGATCTCCCTCTTAAATCCCTAGGGAACTCTCCGCTCCCACTACCAATTTACAAAAATGAGATGCTCCCCTAAAACCTGTGTATAAATGTTACGGGGACTCAAGTCTCTGTCTAATAGCTAAAGTCCTCTAAAGAAGACTGAATAACTGAAGAATTTAAGTCATCATAATTGCCACTGCCAACATTGAAGTGAGGAGCAATATCCTTCCACTGCAACGGCGGCTACATAATCTGAACCTGGGGTTAATTCAATGAAAAACCACCTGGATGCCTCATCAGGGTTGTCTTGAACGTGTAACAGGGCCGCGGGTTCTCCGGGGGCTAGGGTGACATCAAAGCGATTTAGAGGAATAGAAAGCCCTTTACCGACTGCCTTAATATAGGCTTCTTTGCGAGTCCAGCAAGTGAAAAAAGCTTGGTGTTGGAGATTTTCAGGGAGCGAAAGCAATACAGAGTTCTCTAAGGTTGAAAAAAATTTTTCCGCGATCGGTTGGCAGGGAAAATTTGTCCGAATTTGTTCTATATCAATACCAATATCTCGATTTTTAGTAATAGCAATGAGAGCAATTCCCTCAGAGTGAGACAAATTGAAGTCAAGAGTAGTTGCGCCTTGATTTGCTACTAGATAGGGTTTTCCATAGAGGTTGTAGCTAAAGCGTAGAGTGCCGGGGTTTATGTCCAGATAACGACTCAGAATAGACCTGAGCGCGCCGCGACTAACAATAAATTGTTCTCGGTGTTTTTGAAAGTGAAAACGTTCGGCTTTGATCCGTTCGTCCTTAGAAAGAGTCTGTTGTAAACTCTGCACGCCAGATGCGGTTTGAGTCAAAAAGACTCGCCAAACATGAATTTCATTGCTACTCAATGTCAGATATTTCGGTGGGATATTCCATGAATGAATAGAACTGATCATATATTAAACATCTCCTCCCTAAAATTTGAAAACAAGAAACCGGGTTTCTTTTGAGGGGATTTTTGCACAAACTTGGCAAACAAGAAACAGGGTTTCTTTTTTAAGACTCTTGGGGAAAACCCGATATCTCCACAAACCCGGTTTCCCACGCGATACGGCTGCACCCACAAACCCAAGAAACCGCGTTTCTTCTGAGGGGCTGTTAGGCCAAACTAGATATCTCACAGAAACCCGGTTTCTGAGCCACACGATCGCGCTGCATCCACAAACCCAAGAAACCGGGTTTCTTCTGTCTGAGGGACTTTTAGGGAAAATCAGATATCTCACAGAAACCCGGTTTCTGAGCCACACGATCGCGCTGCACCCACAAACCCAAGAAAACGGGTTTCTTATTAGGAACTGTGGGCGAAAACCTAATCGGTCAAAAAAACCGGTTTCTGGATATCAGAAACCGGATTTCTTTATAGGCTATACGTCACGAAACTTTAGTGAAATGTTTTCAATTTTGCCGTCATTTTTTCAGTGGAAACAATTTCTACTTTTTCTTCACCCTTAACTGTTTGGGTAACTAAATCACTCGAAAGTAAAGAGTTAGAGGTTGAGAGAGTTTGTGCCAAATCCGTTCCATGATAGGCGAGCAGATACAATTCTTTCAAATCACTAATTAGGGGATAACGAGGGTTCGCTCCCGTACATTGATCATCAAAAGCTTGGACGGCTAATTCATCAACTTTATTGTAGAAATCCTGATCATTACCTTGTAAAAAGTCTTTAATTGTCGTGGGAATTTCTACCTGAGATTTCAGGGTTTCTACAGCTTGGACTAATTTTTCTACTTTCTCATCAAGGGTAGAGCCACCGAGATGCAGTACATCAGCAATTTTGGCATAACGCTCCTTCGCGTTAGGATACTTATATTGTGGGAAAATCGCTTGTTTAAACGGTACATCCGTAGCATTATAGCGAATGACATGAGAAATCATTAACGCGTTCGCTAAACCATGAGGAATATTGAAAGCAGAACCAATTTTGTGTGCCAGGGAGTGACAAATTCCTAAAAACGCGTTCGCAAATGCCATCCCCGCGATCGTCGCAGCATAATGTACTTTTTCGCGTGCTGTGGGGTCCTTTGCAGCATTTTGATAGGCAGAAGGGAGATACTTAAATAGTAGTTGAATTGCCTCTAACGCGAATCCATCAGTAAATTCTGTCGCGCATACAGAAACATAAGCTTCTAACGCGTGAGTCAGTGCATCAATCCCACCATACGCGGTGAGTCGTTTCGGCATATTCATCACTAATTCTGGATCTATAATCGCGATATTTGGTGTGAGAGAATAGTCCGCGAAGGGATATTTAATTTGAGTATTTTCATCGGTGACAACGGCAAAAGGTGTAACTTCTGAACCCGTACCCGATGTGGTAGGAATAGCAACCATTATCGCTTTTTTACCCAAAGAAGGTAATTCATAAACTCGTTTGCGGATATCCATAAACCGCATGGCTAATCCTTCAAATTCTACCTCTGGATTTTCATACATTAACCACATCACTTTTGCCGCGTCCATTGGTGAACCACCACCCAAGGCAATGATCACATCGGGTTGATAGGTATTGAGTGTGGAAAGCCCTTTACGCACTGTGGCAAATTTGGGATCTGGTTCTACATCATAAAAGATGTAATGTTCCACTCCAATTTCGTCGAGAATTTGAGTGATTTCATCTACCATTCCCATGTCAAAAATGGGTTTATCTGTGACAATAAATGCCCGTTTTTTGCCTTTCAAATCTCGTAACGCAACGGGTAAACAACCATATTTAAAATAGACTTTGGAAGGCACTCGGAACCAGAGCATATTTTCCCGGCGATCACTCACTGTTTTGATATTTAAAAGATGATGTACGCCTACATTATCACTGACAGAAGTACCACCCCAACTACCACATCCCAAAGTGAGAGATGGATCTAATTTGAAGTTGTAAATGTCACCGATCGCGCCTTGAGACGCGGGAGTATTAATTAACAACCGCACGGTTTTGATCTGGCTTTCAAAATCATGGATATGGGCTTGATTTTCAGGATGGGTATAAAGAACAGAAGTGTGGCCTTTACCACCAAACCTAATGAGAGATTTTGCTTTGACAATGGCTTCAGAGAAATCTTTGACACGATAAAGGGCTAAAATAGGAGAAAGTTTTTCATAAGAGAAAGGTTCATTGACTCCTACTTCGGAAACTTCTCCGATGATAACTTTGGAATTTTTCGCCGCACTCACTCCTAGCATTTCTGCCAATTTTGACACAGATTGACCGACAATATTGGGATTGAGATGTCCATCAACAATAATGTAATTAGCTACTTTTTCTTTCTCTTCAGGAGTAAGGAAATAAGCACCACGGAGGATAAATTCTTGCTTAACAGCTTCGTAGATAGAATCTTCAACAATAACAGATTGTTCCGAAGCACAAATCATGCCATTATCAAAGGTTTTACTGAGTAAAATTGAACTCACTGCTAATTGAATATCGGCGGTAGCATCAATAACCGCGGGAGTATTTCCTGAACCCACTCCTAGAGAGGGTGTTCCTGAAGAATAAGCCGCGTGTACCATCCCAGGCCCACCCGTTGCTAAAATTAATTTAATGGATGGATGCTCCATTAATTGTTGAGATAATTCGATGGTGGGTTCGGAGATCCAACCAATAATTTCTGCGGGGGCTCCTGCGGCAACCGCGGCATCTAAGATAATTTTTGCCGCCGCGATCGTGCATTTTTTCGCTCTTGGGTGAGGCGATAAAATAATACCATTACGGGTTTTCAGTGCCAGTAAAATTTTAAAAATTGTCGTTGATGTTGGGTTTGTTGTCGGGATAATTCCGGCTAATACTCCCACAGGTTCAGCAATTTTGTGAATCCCAAAATGGGTATCTGATTCTATAATTCCACAGGTTTTTTCATTCTTGTATTTATTGTAAATAAATTCCGAGGCAAAGTGATTTTTAATCACTTTATCTTCCACAACTCCCATCCCTGTTTCTTCAACAGTAGTTTGGGCTAGAGGAATACGAGCTACGTTAGCCGCGATCGCGGCTTTTTTGAAGATGTAATCCACTTGTTCTTGGGTATAAGTGGCATATTTAGCTTGTGCTTCCTTGACTTGTTGGACCAGAGAGTTTAAACTGTCAATGTTTGTGGCTTCCATAATGTTATTTTTCAACTGATAATGGGGGATAGAAGAAAATTGCTCAAAATCTGAATAATTAGGGAATGGATAATCGTCAAATTTTTAAAATTTGAGATCAGATTGAATACCATTAACCTTCTGTATTGTTGCACCAATAATCCATGATTTCCAGTAGTTTTTCCGCAGAGAGATCGTTCACACTAATAGCTTGTTCTCCCCCTCGGCAAGCATGATCAATTAATCGTGCCACTAGGGGAGTGACTTCAGAATTATTGCCTTCATTAATATGGGGGGCTTCTAAACTATCAGAAACATTGGAATTCTGAACATGGAATGGTGGGAAGTCAGAAATGGTGTGACGGGCAAACATATTTTTTTCCTGGTAAGATAATGAGGGTTTTGTCAGAAGTGGGCTTTTACCTGGTTGCCTTCCTTCTATTTATTACTATGAAAGGTGATTGTTTGCGATCGCGTCCATCTTATGTTCAACTTATGTATAACTTTGGGCAATTTTTGTTTGACTTAAAAAACAGATATCCTGCCTGATCAACCCACTATCTATTTACAAAAATGGGATGATCCCTCTATTAAATTCCTCCAGACTCTTAAGCTCATAATTGCAAAAAAACCTGTAGTGGGAGCGTCTCGCTCCCTAGGAAGTTAATCGGGAATGAGACGCTCCGATTGCCAATTTACGTTTAGGAGATGCTCCCCTTTTATTGAACTTGGAGGTGATATTTTTGGAAGAGCATGATCGTGTTTTGAATTTCTCTAGGAGTAGGGGGTTGTGTGTCTTTCAACTGGTAAAAATATCTCAGATCATCCCACTTATACTCGCCCATTTTATGAAAAGGTAAAACTTCAACTTTTTCGATATTATCTAACTGAGAAATAAACTTGGCTAATCCCTCAATATTATCCATATCATCTGAGAGATTGGGAACTAAGACAAAGCGAATCCAAGTAGGTTTATGAATTTTCTGTAAATATTTCGCTAAAGCAATAGTAGGTTTCAGAGAAACATTAGTAATTTTAAAATAAGTAACGGGATCGTAAGATTTAATATCTAATAATACTAAATCGACATATTCTAATACAGGTTTTGCCACTTCTAAATCGACAAAACCAGACGTATCAAGGGCGGTATGAATGCCTAATCCTTGGGCACGTTTACAGATTTCCGCGACAAATTCTGGTTGCATGAAAGGTTCACCGCCAGAGATGGTAATTCCACCACCAGAAAAATTCATATAAGTGCGATATTTTTGCACTTCTTCCATAAGATCATCAACACTTATTTCTTGACCTTCTTTGATGTTATGACAGTCGGGGTTATGACAATATAAACAACGGAGTGGACACCCTTGTGTAAAAATAATAAATCGTATTCCGGGACCATCGACAGTGCCACAACTTTCTAGGGAGTGAATTTTACCTGTAATTTTCATAATTTTCAGGAATAAGGAAGAAAGAAAAGGGAATAATTTGTGAGGTTATAGGTGGTAGTAGATAGGATATTATACCATTCACAAAAATGATGAGGGAGCATCTCAAAGAAGTAAAAAAAACTCCGTGGGAGCCTCTCACTCCTTTTCAGAAATCTAGGGAGTGTCTCCCTCCCACTCAAAGAAGTAAAAAAACTCCGTGGGAGCCTCTCACTCCTTTTCAGAAATCTAGGGAGTGTCTCCCTCCCACTCAAAGAAGTAAAAAAACTCCGTGGGAGCCTCTCACTCCTTTTCAGAAATCTAGGGAGCGAGACGCTCCCACTACCAATTTCGGAAAATGAGATGCTCCCAATGATGCTCCTATAATGCTCCGATGTTCTACCACCTGCATTTCACCTAGAAGTGATCGTGGAAAGTACGCTTGATTACATCTAATTGTTGTTCACGCGTTAATTTAATAAAATTCACCGCGTAACCAGAAACACGAATCGTTAACTGAGGGTATTTTTCAGGATGTTCCATTGCATCATGGAGGGTTTCACGATTCAGAACATTAACATTAATATGATGTCCGGTTTCGTGGAAATAACTATCTAATAATCCCACTAAATTTTTGACACGAGATTCCTCTGTTTTACCGAGGGATTCGGGTACAATTGTAAAGGTATAAGAAATACCATCAAGGGAATCTTCATAAGGCAGTTTTGCCACCGATGAAAGGGACGCGATCGCGCCTTTTGTATCACGTCCGTGCATAGGATTTGCACCCGGAGCAAAAGGTTCACCCGCTTTCCGTCCATCGGGTGTATTTCCGGTGGCTTTCCCATACACCACATTGGAAGTAATTGTAAGAATAGATTGAGTCGGAACCGCGTCACGATAAGTTTTATGTTTGCGAAGTTTAGTCATTACTTCCTTGACTAAATTAACCGCGATATCATCCACACGAGGATCATTATTACCAAACTTAGGATAATCTCCTTCAATTTGATAATCTACGGCCAAACCGCTGTCATTGCGAAGGACTTTCACCTTTGCGTATTTAATCGCGGATAAAGAATCTGCTACCACTGATAAACCCGCCATACCACAGGCCATTGTCCGCTCAACATTCAAGTCATGTAACGCCATTTCCAAGCGTTCATAACAATATTTATCGTGCATATAATGGATAACATTCAGCGTGTTGATATACATTTTTGTTAACCATTCCATCATCACGTCAAATTTTGCTATTACCTCATTATAATCTAAATACTCAGCAGTAATGGGAGTTAATTCAATACCGACTTGATGACCTGATTTTTCATCTTTACCACCATTAATCGCATAAAGTAGTGCTTTTGCTAAATTAACTCGTGCCCCAAAAAATTGCATTTTTTTGCCAATTTGCATCGCGGAAACACAACAAGCTATGCCGTAATCATCACCAAATTCAGGACGCATGATATCATCATTTTCGTACTGAATGGAACTGGTTTTAACTGACATTTTGGCACAGAATTTTTTGAAGGAGTCCGGCAAAAAATTAGACCATAAAACCGTTAAATTCGGTTCCGGTGCTGCACCCAAATTATCTAAAGTATGCAAGAAACGATAACTAGATTTTGTCACTAAAGGCCGTCCATCTTCTCCCATACCCGCGATCGCTTCTGTCACCCAAACCGGATCGCCAGAAAATAACTGATTATATTCAGGAGAGCGTAAGAAACGAACCATTCGTAATTTCATGACAAAATCATCAATAATTTCTTGGGCTTCCTCTTCCGTCAAAACACCATTTTGCCAATCCCGTTCAAAATAGATATCAAGGAAATTTGCTACCCGTCCCAAAGACATCGCGGCGCCATTTTGTTCCTTTACCGCACCGAGATAAGCAAAATAAGTCCATTGCACCGCGTCTTTCGCATTAGCCGCTGGAACACTAATATCAAACCCATAAGAGGCAGCCATTTCTTTTAATTCCGCCAGGGCTCTCATTTGTTCATTAATTTCTTCGCGCAGACGAATAACTGACTCGTCAATAACATCCACTTCTAGGGCAGAAAGTTGCTGTTTTTTATCAAGAATTAAGCGATCAATGCCATATAAAGCCACCCGTCGATAATCCCCAATAATACGACCGCGACCATAAGCATCAGGCAATCCCGTAATAATACCAGAATGACGCGCTAAACGCATTTCACTGGTATAACCATCAAACACTCCATCATTATGAGTTTTGCGGTATTTGGTAAAGATTTTTTCGGTTTCTGGGTCAAGTTGATAATTGTAAGATTCGAGGGATGCTTTGACAACACGAATCCCACCCAAGGGCATAATCGCACGTTTTAGGGGTTTTTCTGTTTGTAAACCAACAATAATTTCCTGGTTTTTGTTAATATATCCGGGTCTATGAGTGGTAATACTAGATGGGACTTTGGTATCAACATCTAGCACTCCTTTTTCCCGTTCTAGCTTCATTAATTCTAAGACTTCACCCCAAAGAGATTGGGTGCGCGCTGTTGCTGGTTTCAGGAAGGATTCATCTCCTAAATAAGGAGTGTAGTTTTGTTGAATAAAATCTCGTACATTAACTTCTTGCGTCCATTTTCCGGTACTAAAGCTTTGCCATTGAGGACAAATTTCACTAAGATTTTGAGGGGATACTTGGGTGGGACGTTCCAGATTGATAACCATAAATTTTATACCTCTGTTGAGACAAATTGATCAAGAACAATACACCTGCTGTGTATTACTCAACAAAAACCTATCTTCGTTCTATTTATTAGTATGAAAGGTCATTGTTTGCGATCGCGTCTGTCTTATGTTCAACTTATGTATAACTTTAGGAAACTGGGGACTGGGAGAGCATCCCGATTGCGTAAAAAGCCTTGTTTGAGAGTGGGAGCCTCTGGGGATCTCTTAGATTCCTAGGCCGTGAGAGGCTTCCACTAGAGTTTTTTGGCAAAATTGGGGTACTGCCCTGGGGACTCGATACAGGGGATTGGCTTTTCTGGTAAGGTAAGCAAAACCCCCATCATTTCAACTAAGAGACGCTCTCGCTGTGTTTGTTTTTTCAGGGACTCGGTAATTTGGGCCACTTTTTGATGTTGATGACTAACCTGCAAAAGACGGCGCACCCGTTGACGCAGTACGGCCCAATGAATCGGTTTAGTGATATAGTCCGTAGTCCCCGCGTCAAAGGCCTGATCCACAGAATCATGATCATCGAGTACAGTAATCATCAAAACTGGGGGATAGTCAGTCCCGGTGACTTCCCGTAACTTTCTGCAACAGGTAAAGCCATCCATGATAGGCATTACCCCATCTAGCAAAACCATATCCGGTTGCTGTCTCATAAATTCTCGCAAACCCTGTTCACCATTATTAGCTTCCGCTAATTTATACCCTTCTTCTTCTAGGGCAAGACGAAGTAGGCTTCTCATGGAGCGATCGTCATCAACAACAAGAATTAGAGGAATATCACGCATCATAATCATTATTATGGATCTCTTCTGATGAAATCACTATTGTAATTTTTCTCTGAGGGAAGAAAAATAATAGGCTACATTCTTTATATTAATTAATAATGTAGTGCCAGCTTAAGTATCCCAGTCTGATATCATGGTTTTTTATCCGATTCCTGCCCCCCCGATAGGAATAGCGCGATCGTCATTATCTGGGGACCTGTGAAGCCATAGCGCGATCGTCATTATCTGGGGACCTGTGAAGCCATAGCGCGATCGTCATTATCTGGGGGGAGTTGAGTCTAGCGCGATCGTTTGGCTCTGGGGGGAGTGGAGCTATAGCGCGCGAGGACGCGCGCACTTCCTTTGCTGTAAGCCTTTTACTGAAATGAGATCGCGGGGAAATAATCAGATCGCTCGCGAGGACGCGCGCACTTCCTTTGCTGTAAGCCTTTTGATAACATGAGATCGCGCCCGGGGAAATAATCAGATCGCTCGCGGGGAGGCGCGCACTTCCTTTGCTGTAAGCCTTTTGCTGAAATGAGATCGCGCCCGGGGAAATAATCAGATCGCGCGCGAGGACGCGCGCACTTCCTTTGCTGTGAGCCTTTTGATAAAATTGGTATAAGCCTTTTGATAACATGAGATAACGCGTGAGGAGGCGCGCACTCCAGACTTATCGTTATAACATGATGGCAATCTTACCGAAATTAAGACAATGAAATTCAAAAAAAAATTACCCCATTTAGAAATTCCTAATGGCATATATTTTATCACCTTTGTCACTTGGGAAAGATTAGAATTGACACCCGAAGCTCGACAAGTTGTACTGGATTCTTGCCTCTTTTTTCATACACAAAGATATCTACTCTTTACTGTCGTGATTATGCCGGATCATGTTCATTTATTAATAAAACCGTTTCGGAAATCAGAGTCAGAATATTGGACGATAGGAAGTATTTTACATAGTATTAAAAGTTATAGTTCTCATCAAATTCCTACAGTAATGAAACATATCGGCAAAGTTTGGCAAAATGAACGACATGATGAACTAATTAGAAACCCGGAACATTTGAATAATACTTGGGAATATATTAGACAAAACCCCGTCAAATCCGGGTTATCAATTACCCCTGAAGAATACCCTTTTTTATGGGAAAATTTTTAATGGGAAGTGCGAGCGTCTCGCTCCCTTGTGGTAATGCCCTCGCTGATGGGTAATGCCCTCGCTGATGGGTAGGAGAAAAGAATGGGTGGGTAAAGGATATGTAGAAGTGCGAGGGTCTCGCTCCCTTGTTAGTAGGTGAAAGGAATGGGTGGGTAAAGGATATGCAGAAGTGGGAGCGTCTCGCTCCCTTGTCGGTAGTCTCGCTCCCTTGTCGGTAGTCTCGCTCCCTTGT
>JBBITB010000014.1:0-37115 GCA_037440985.1 Microcoleaceae cyanobacterium bin_387 | reverse complement strand
GTCTCGCTCCCTTGTCGGTAGTCTCGCTCCCTTGTCGGTAGTCTCGCTCCCTTGTGGGCAGTCTCGCTCCCTTGTGGGCAGTCTCGCTCCCTTGTCGGTAGTATTGCTCGCGTGTGGGTAATCCCCTCCCTTGTCGGTAGTCTCCCTTCTTTGTGAATAATCCCCTCCCTTATCGGTATTTGAAAATAATGAGTTTTTAGGTAATTCCGACAACATTTTGTAACGTGTTTTTGAATGTTTGATATGATTTTTCCAGGCTCGGCAAGAGTTTTTCCGCGTTGCTGGTAGTACCCTGTCGCCCCAAAGCCTCTAATTCCTTACATAATTGAGAAAACACGATCGCGCCTAAATTAGCACTACTAGCTCGCAAAGTATGAGCCGCAATTCGTAAAGCCTCCGAGTCGGCATTCACGACAGCCTCTCGTATTTGTTGTAATAATGGGGGCGCATCTTCTAAATAATTATCAATAATTTGAGTCAGAATTTTATCCGCGTTTACTCCCGCCATATCTCGAAGAGACTTAATCACCCTCACATCAAGAATCCTAGAAGTTGATATCACCTCATCCTCTTGATTTTCCCCCGATGGGAGATTGGGTTTTATCTGTTTAAGCACAGAGATTAATTCTTCCAGACGCAAGGGTTTACTAATATAATCATCCATACCAGCTTGTAAAAATCTCTCGCGATCGCCTTGCATCGTATAAGCCGTGATCGCGATAATACGAGGACGCTGCTCAGACATCATTTCCCGAATATGAAGAGTCGCGTCTAAACCATCCATTTTTGGCATTTCTACATCCATTAACACGACATCATAAACTTGACGAGAAACCGCGTCTAAAACTTCCACACCATTACTGACAACATCCGCGTGATACCCTAATTTTTCTAAAGTTAACAAAGCCACTTTTTGATTAACCGTATTATCTTCTGCCAACAAAATTCGGAGCGGAATTTCCTGTGCTAACAGAGGGAATTTAATTTCTGGGTGGGGCGTAATTTGACAAGAATCATCCGGCAAAGACGAACCGAATCTCTGACAAATTTCCACATTACTACGTTGAGTTTCTGTGGGATTATGACTTTCACCTTCCCTGACAATAATCGTAAAATAAAAAGTGGCACCAGACTCTAAATAAGTAGAGTTAACATCCGCTGAAACTTGCCAATGAGGAGGAGGATCACCCCCACAACAACCATGACTGATTACCCACATTGTCCCCCCCATCATTTCACTTAATCTTTTACTAATCGCTAACCCTAAACCCGTTCCCCCATAACGACGACTGGTAGAAGCATCTACTTGACTAAAAGGCTTAAAGAGGCGATCCATTCTCTCTGGTGGAATCCCAATGCCTGTATCGCGTATTCTAAATTCTATTTCATATATTTTCTGCGCTAATGGAGAGGCTTTTACTGATAAAATAACTCCTCCTTTTTCGGTAAATTTGATCGCGTTACTGAGAAGATTAAGTAAAATTTGTCGCAGTCGAGTCATGTCTCCCATGAGAATTAATGGAGTTTCCGCGGATATTTGGTAAGTCAATGTTAAACCTTTTTCTCTGGAATTAAATGCTAATAAGGTGCAAATATTCTCAATATTAGTGTATAAATCAAACCTTTTTTCTTCTAATTCTAATTTCCCTGATTCAATTTTAGAAAAGTCCAAAATGTCATTAATAATGGTAAGTAAAGTTTCACTACTAGAGTGAATTATTTCGGTAAAATGTCGTTGTTCCTGCGTTAAATGAGTATTTAACAGCAAATTAATCATGCCGATAATACCATTCATGGGTGTGCGAATTTCATGGCTCATCATTGCGAGAAATTCGCTTTTCGCTTGGTTGGCAACTTCGGCGGCTTGTTTCGCTTGTTCCAGAGCGATATTTTTTTCACCTAAGAGTAAAGTTTGACGTTTTTCATGTTCTAAAATTTCCGCCTCTATTTCTTTATGCCAAGTCATATCAATTCCGACAATAACTGCGGCTTGAGATTGACTATATTTAGAAGCAAAAAACAGATAATTAAGCCATTTTTCGTTAAATTGTAAATCCACTTCAAAGGTCGTTTCTGACTCCTCACTCTCAAAAAACTTTTGTACCTTTTCGCGAACCCTCGATCGCGGTTGGAGAAAGCCGAGAGTTTTACCAATAAATCTCTCAGGCGGTAAACCAAAACTTTGAGCTAAATATCGGTTAACTCCCAAATATTTTAAATTAGCATCGATCCAACTAATACTGGCCGGAACTGCATCTAAAACAGCGCGGAGTTGATCAGTCGTTTTTCTTAGTTCGGCTTGGATTTGTTTGCGATCAGTGATATCGTGAATGATAGAATAAATAAGCCGTCGTCCACGTAGATTAATGGGACTGCAATAAACTTCGACATCTCGAAATTCACCACTGGCAAGTCGGTGACGAAATTGAAAATACTGATGTTGACTTGTCAAAGTTTCACCCATTGCACTCACGAGAAGTTCCGGCGCGAGGGTGTTGATTTGACTCATCTTCATTTGCTTGAGTTGGGCGAGGGAATAACCATAAAATTTCGCGGCCGCGGGATTGGCATCAACGATCGCGCCAGTTTGGCCATCAATAAGCAATTTAATAGCCTGATTTTGTTCAAACATCTGGCGATAGCGCTCTTCACTTTCGAGGAGCTGCACCTGGGCGAGGGTTTGGAAGGTAATGTCTCGATAACTCCAAACTCGCCCAACGATTTGATCGCCGATCCGCGTGGGCTGACTATGACGCTCGAAAATTCGTCCATCTTTTAATTCCAGAAGATGATAACAAGTTGCTTCTGGTTTCTGATAAATTTTCCAGACTTCGTGAATAAAATTATCGGGATCTTTTAATTGGGACGCGATAAAGGCGAGTCGTTCGTTTCTGTCATTAGACGCGAGGAGCTCTTGGGGAAATCCCCACATTTTGACGTATTTTTGGTTAAAACAGGCAATATTTAACTGTTGATCGATTACGATAATACCCGATTCAGTCGCGTCTAAGGCCGCTCTTAACATAGACAGTGATCGCTCTAGGGCTGCTTCACTTTGTTTGTTATTTGTCATAAGTGGCTCTCTCATTACCAAATATTTCTAATTGTTACTTTAATGTTATCAAACTTTACTTTTTGTTAAGAAATATTGCGGTTTATGTTGAACTGTGATGACTGGTGATCACAATCACTTGTTACGGTTATAACCCATCACAGTTATTTCTTGTCTCCATCACTGAGTAAGAGCGATCAAACTCAATCAAATAGGACTTTATGATCATAAGTTTTGACTACTTCGATCGCCGATCTTTATTTTATCCTCCAGTAAAGTAAGTATAAATACCCAAGAGAGGATAAAAAAATGACTAAACGATCACTGGCGGCCTCTAAATCTGGGCAAGAAAAAGCCAAAAAAGCCTTTGAGCGCAAGGGATGGACCCAAGAATATCTAGCAGGAGAAGTTGGGTTAGAAACACGTCAATCAATCTGGAAGTTTTTCTCAGGCCGTCCCATTGAGCGTCATATTTTTATTGATATTTGTCATAGTTTAGATTTAGATTGGGAAGAAATTGCTTATCCCAGTGGGGAAAGTTTGGCAACAGAAACCGACTCCATCCCTCAGAATAGCTTGAACACACTAGATATTGATATCCTAGTTGCAGAAGCGCGCTCGTGTTTAACAGAGCCAATTTTAGCACAATGTAGCACCATTAACTTATTAGAAACAGGTAATCCTGTTCCCTTAGAGAATATCTATATTAACCAGAAAATTCATCCCCTAGTCAGAGGTCAAACTTGGCTAGACATTGCGGATTTAAACCGGGGAATTTCTGCTAGTAAATGCCCGGAGTTAATGACTTTTGATCGTTTAGACGTTTCGCTGATAAATTCTTTATCTCCCCCCCCCAATCCGGCCATTGCAGCAGTAGAAACTTACCCAAAACTTCTAATTTTAGGTAAACCGGGTAGTGGAAAAACAACTCTATTAAAATATCTCTCACTACGGGCAATTCGCCAAGAATTAGATTCCTCACCCATTCCTTTCTTCATCCCGATCCGTCGCTGGTGCCAAGAAGTCAACAAAACAGAAGAGTTAAGTTTGCTCACTTATCTCGACAATAAATATAGTCAGTTGGGAGTGAGCCGCCCCCAACTGGAACTTTTACTTAAACAGGGCAAAATTTTAATTCTACTCGATGGCTTAGATGAAGTCAACACAGACACGCGATCGCGAGTCATCCAAGAAATTACCAGTTTTGCCGAAACGTATTATCAAAACCAGATAATTATTACCTGTCGTCTAGGGGCATTAAATTATCATATTCCGGGGTTTACTTCTATCGAATTAGCCGATTTTACTCAAGACGACATTGAAATTTTCGCCCAGAAATGGTTTGTAGTTGCTGCGGGGAATAATCCTCAAATTGGGCTAAAAAAAGCAACTCAATTTATGGAAAACTTAGCCTTACCAGAAAATCAATCCCTGCGAGAATTAGGAATCACTCCTATTTTGTTAAATTTATTAGTTAGTGTATTTCAAACTCTGAATGTTTTTCCGAGTAAACGCTCTAAACTCTATGAAGTGGGATTAAATATTTTCTTAGTGCGTTGGGATGAATCACGTTTAATTCAACGAGATGAAGTTTATCGCAATTTGTCAGTAACCCAGAAAATGAAGTTATTGAGTCACATCGCGTTCTCTACTTTTGAATCGGGTAATTATTTCTTTGAAGAGAGCGAAGCCATCGCATATATTTCTGATTATTTAGTTAATTTGAACGAAGGGAATTTAGAACCAGAAATGGTGCGAAAAGAAAGTGAGGCGATCCTGAAATCAATAGAAATGCAGCATGGGTTATTAGTGGAACGCGCTCGGGGAATTTACTCCTTTTCCCATCTCACTTTTCAGGAATATTTAACGGCACGATATTTGGCAAATATTCCCGATTCAGAAATATTAAATGATTCCTTGGAACGCGTCAGTGTTTATGTGCATGATCAACAATGGCGGGAAGTGTTTTTGTTGCTGGTTGATCTCTTGCGAAATGCAGAAACTTTGCTCACGGCTATGAAATATCAAGTGGATCGTTTATTAAAGACTGATCATAAATTAACAGAAATCATGATCGCGATCACTAAGAAATGTAATAACCTAAAGGTTCCTTATACAAAAGCGGCATTGCGGGGTTTTTATTTAACGTTATTGTTAAATATGGATCTCAATTTGCCTATAGCTTTAGATTCCCGTTTAGGGGGAAATTTAGCTCCTCAATTAAAGATAGATTTATCTTTAATGCGTATACTGTCACGCGTTACGAATTTTCTGCAAAAACCTGATCGTCAACAAGTGTTATCTCTAAGCTTTGCCCTAGATATTGATAACATATTTAGTAAAAATACCATCTTGCAGAAAGCATTTCAACTTCTGAAAGCGGAATTGCCAGATCCCGAAAAGGGTCAAGAGTTTATGTTACAATGGTGGGAAAGTGAAGGGAAAAAATGGAAAGATAAGTTGATTGATTTGATTATTGAATATCGTAAAATTCCCGTAAATTACCAGTTATCTCTGTCTCAAAAAACTCTCCTAAAACAATACTATCAGGGAAATTTATTACTGGTAAATTGTTGGCAAACGGAGTGTCGTTGTAGCCCGATGTTTCGACAAAAATTAGAGGAGACATTGTTAGATCCTGCTGTTAGGCTTTAGCCCATCAATCGGGTTTCTTCTTCAAGACTATTGGGCAAAACCAGATATCTCACAGAAACCTGGTTGGGAGCATCTCATGTTGGTAAATAAGTGGGAGCCTCTCGCTCTCTATTAGAGCCGCCTGAAGGTATTGATATCTGCATGATTGAGCGTTGAGAAAGTAGTAGCACGTCTAGCCTAAAATATTGGGTTAAAACCTCAACAAATAAGCAAATCAAGAGGCATCGCTTATATTTTAACCCAGCAAATTAGGATAGATACGGTAGTAGGTTGGGTTGAGGTACGTTTGCGAGAAAGGCGCAAGCTGCACTAACGCGTGGGGTGCGCGTCGCGGAAAACCCAACATATAGCAGTTATTGGATAGATAAGGTATAGATTGAAACTGAAGAAGCTTGACAACACTGTTTTTTTGCATACTCCATCTTTGCGAGAGCCACTATATCTCAATCGCAATGAGTAAAAAAAGGTAAATCAAACTATATTTTGGAACAATAGGTGGTTATGAAACCGGAGCAAGTCCCTCTAATCACGATATCCTTTTAGTCATAAGAGGATAAACACAGATAAGATTATTATGATACACTGAAGTTATCGTTAAAGTTATCAATAACCCTGAATATGAACTTAAAATCTCTTAACCCCAATTTAGTCCAGGGGATCAAAATTGTATCGACGATACTTATCTTTAATGCGATGGGTTTAGAATTATGGAATTTATACGCGGTTTTTTCTCATCAGGTTATTCCGAGTTTTATACAGATTCTTGTTGTGATAGCACACTTGGCCTTATTAAGTCATTTTATCGAGGGCCTAATCGCGGGATTTCATGTTTTTCCTAAAGGGGGAAATTATATTAAAGATGGTATTTATACTTTTTTTACGGGGACTGTCGGTTTATTAGAGTTATGGGAGTCAGAAAGTAAGATTATGGAGGAATAATCTTTTCTCATTAGTCACCAATAGTGGATGATGAATGAAGAAACACGATCGCGCCTGAGCCTAAGCCTAAGCCCCAGCTCATAAATTAAGAGCAACCCTGACAGATAAAGAAATATTGATTATGATGTGAAGAATATTAAATCAGGAGGGGCAGAAATGGTTTCTCGCAACAGCAGGATCGGCATTATCGGAGCGGGGACATCAGGGGTGTATCTGGCGAGTTTGCTGATTCAACAGGGGTTTCAAGTTGATTTATTTGAAAAAGCACCTGTAGCCCGTACCGATGGATGTGGTATTCTTATTGTTCAAGCGGGTATGAAAGCACTTGCACAAGGAAACCCTCAAATCACCCAAAAAATTATTAATTCAGGTGATCGAGTTAAAGTGTTCGAGTTTCGTAATCTTCGCGGGGGTGTCATCAGCTCGGAGTCTGTCACTTATGATAAAAATGAACTCCCAGGAATGCTTATACACCGTAAGGCTATTTTGGAAGCACTCCTTGATGTTTTACCCCCTGATAGTATTCATTTTAATGCTGAATTAGCATCAATAACACAGACAGAGAATAGCGTGATCGCGCACTTTAAGAATGGAAGTCACTGGGAAGGAGATATTTTAGTAGGTGCGGATGGAATAGTTTCTAAAGTTCGTCAATTTGTAGTTCCGGGTGTAGAATTATGTTATTTAGGTGATCTAGTATGGCGAGGAATTGTAACAGATAATAGTTTCTGCCCAGAAGGAAACTTTTTCGTTTATGTACGGGGAAGAGGCATTTATGCCAACTTCTTTCATATTGGTGCAAATCTTACTCATTGGGGTTTCTTTGTGGAAAAGGATCAGGCAGATTTTGAAGTAGGCACACTACAACCAACTAATATCACGATTCCTCCCCAAGAATTGGCAAAACTTCCAGAAGATGCGCGAAATGTGATTGAATCAACCCCTTTGGAAAATATTGTCTGTCGTTATTCCTATGATATTGAACCCCTCCCTAAACTATATAATGGCCGTGTTATCTTAATTGGTGACGCGGCTCATGCAAAAAGTCCGACACGTGCTAGAGGTATGACTTCAGGCTGGGAAGATGGTTTGTCTTTATCAAAACATCTCAGCTCTGGTGCTAATATTACAGAAGCACTGGCAAATTTTCAAGCTGAAAGATTACCGATTGTCCACGAATATCAACGCACGAGCCGTGAAATTAGTCAGAAAATTGGTCGTCGTTAGCCCACAGGAGAAACTTCGATAAAAATAGGTTTTTTTGCTCCGATGAAAGAAACCGGGTTTCTGACTTGAAACCCTTAGACAAATGACTATTTTTCCTCAATAAACCCTGTTTCTTCATTGAGGCACTTGGCTGCAACAGGAAACCGGGTTTCTGGGTATAAGCAAATTAATGTGTTTAGAGAAACTGGAGAATAATTAATGAGTAATAATCCTGTAATTAGTGAAGATATTATTACCCCTGTGCTCTCACCCGATTTATCAAAAGTTCCTGAAATTTTTACGCGTCATATTGGCTCTTGGAAAGGTGAGTATATTAAGACGGATACTCACGGACATTTTGCTCGCAGTTTTTTCGGTAGTTTTACCATCTTGATTGAGGGAAGTCACTACCGACAGGTTAATAATTATGAATACTCAGACGGCTCTCGCCTCCAGCTTAATTTTGAAGGGGAGTTTGAAGAGGGGATTCTGAAATTGTTTTCTAGCAGTTATTCTGATTTTTCCGCGATCGCGTGGGATGCAGGCCAAGATATTATTTGCTTTAGGGCAACAAAAACTCAAGATAACTCGCTTATTACATTTATGGAAACAATAACTTTGCTTGATAAAAATCACCGAGTACGTAGCACTCAAGCTTTTAAGGATGGGATTTTTGATGGCATTTCCTTTATTGAGGAAATCCTAAAGGAATGAAACAGGGTAAAAAAGTAGTGAGAGCCTCTGCTCCCTAGGCTCCCAGTAGCTCCCTTTTAGGAATGAAAATTTAAGAAAGTGGTGCAATCTTAATCCCTACTTTTGCTCTCAATATCTCCCCGAAAAATCCAATGCTCAAGTTATTTAATTTCTATTCTTTAGCTCCCTCACGAGGGAGACGTGGGTACTACTTGTTTACCAAAATGGGATAATTGGGGTTAATTTATCAATTATAAGGACTCTTTCACCCCGATATGGAATCACCACCGAAAAATGAGAGCAACTTGCCCCCCATGACTGGAATAAACCAACACCGTTTGTCTTCCCCTCTTAAACTGATACTGATAATTTCCACCTTGACTTTTGTCATTTTTTGTGCTAGGCATTTTCCGGTTCAAGGGATTTTATATACAGCACTGCATTGGGTAAAAAATCTCGGTTTTTGGGGACCGATCGCGTTTATCATTATCTACAATTTAGCCACGGTATTATTAATACCGGGGTCAATTTTAACCCTGGGAGGAGGGGTTTTATTTGGTTTATTCAAGGGATCAATTTATGTCTTTATCGCCGCGACTTTGGGCGCGATATTGGCTTTCCTGATTGGGCGTTATCTTTCGCGTAATTGGGTTTATCAACAGATGCAAAAACATCCTAAATTTAACGCGCTCGAAGGGGCTGTCGCACAAAATGGATTAAAAATAGTCTTTCTCTGTCGTCTTTCTCCGATCTTACCTTTCAATCTTCTTAATTACGCTTTTGGCATCACCCAAATTTCTCTTAAAGACTATATTTTAGGCTCCTTGGGCATGATTCCGGGTACTATTATGTATGTATATATTGGCTCTTTGGCAGGTGATCTCAGTATGATCGATATGGTAACTCAAACCACTATCCCACAAGCTTATTTTGCCCAGTGGTTGAGCAGCGCGATCGGCTTAATGGCTACCGTTGCTGTGACTATATACCTGGGTAATCTTGCCAAAAAAGCTTTAGATGAAAGTTAGAAACTGGGTTTCTTTTCTTGACTGGCAAATAGAGTGAAATTTTCCATAAGAAACCGGGTTTCTCTTTTCCCCCCCCAAGAAAATTTGAATGAAATGATAAAAAAATGATAAAAATTGGGCGCATCTCTCTCTTATTATTTTTAGTATGTATAATGTTTCTGTTACTAACGGCTCCACCAGCTTTATCACAGGAAATACCGAAAATTGCTAGTTTTAATCCCCAAACTATTTTACAGGATGCTTTACAATGGATTCAGAGTTTAGGGACTAAGGGCGCGATCGCGTTTATCATTATCTATATACTCGCGACAGTAGCCTTTTTCCCCGGCTCAATTCTGACATTAGGAGCCGGAGTAGTTTTTGGAGTAATATTAGGCTCAGTTTATGTATTTATTGGTGCAACCATAGGCGCGACACTCGCGTTTTTAGTAGGGCGTTATTTTGCGAGGGAGTGGGTATCAAAAAAAATAGAAGGAAACAATAATTTTCAAGCCATTGATCGCGCCGTAGCCCAAGAAGGATTAAAAATAGTCTTTTTAACAAGATTATCTCCTGTCTTTCCCTTTAATTTATTAAACTATGCTTTAGGCATTACAGGAGTTTCCCTAAAAGATTATATCATCGGTTCGATCGGTATGATTCCGGGTACAATTATGTATGTTTATCTGGGTTCCCTCGCGGGGAATCTCGCGTTAATTGGAACCCCATCTCAACCCACTAATCATATCATACAATGGACGATTAGGATTATCGGATTCATCGCGACATTAGCTGTCACAATTTATGTGACAAAAATTGCCAAAAATGCGTTAGAAAAAGATATTTTATAAAAAGGAAAATCATGTCTAATTCCGAATTAACTGAAGGGACTATTTCCCCAATGGATGAATATAACCAAACTTTAATAAATTATACTCATCCCCCACAATGGATTAATCCTCAACCCGCACAAAGTTATGATTTAGTCGTGATTGGTGCAGGTGTAGCAGGATTAGTCGTAGCCGCAGGAGCCGCGGGTTTAGATATTGGCTTAAAAGTAGCTTTAATTGAAAAAAATTTGATGGGAGGAGACTGTTTAAATTTTGGTTGTATTCCCTCTAAATCCATTATTCGCTCCTCGCGTGTTGTGGGAGAAATTTGGAAGGGAGAAAATTTAGGGATTCAGGTTTCCCCAGAGCAAATTCAAGTCAATTTTGCCGCGGTTATGGCACGAATGCGAAAAATTAGAGCAAATATTAGTCATCACGATTCCGCACAAAGATTTCAAAATCTAGGGGTTGATGTTTTCTTGGGAAATGGACATTTTGTTAGTGATAATACTATTCAAGTTGATGATAAAATTATCCCCTTTAAAAAAGCAGTGATCGCGACAGGAGCTAGGGCAGCAAAACCTCTAATTTCTGGGATAGAAGAAGTAGGTTATCTCACCAATGAAACGGTTTTTTCGCTAACAGAATGCCCGCGACGTTTAGCAGTGATTGGTGGGGGGCCGATTGGTTGCGAATTAGCTCAAACTTTCCGGCGTTTAGGCTGTGAAGTAATTCTTTTTCATAGGGGATCTCATCTTCTCAATAAAGAAGATAGTGACGGTGCAGAAATTGTGCAAAATGTTTTTAGCCGTGAAGGGATTCGTTTAGTTTTAAATGCCCAATTACAACGGGTAGAAAAAAACATTTCCGGTAAAATTATTCATTTTACCAGTAATAGTATTGAGGATTCTTTAATAGTTGATGAAATTTTAGTGGGTACGGGGCGATCACCCAATGTGGAAGGCTTAAATTTAGAAATTTGTGGGGTAGAATATGATCTACATCATGGCGTGAAAGTGAATGATTATTTACAAACAAGTAATCCCAAAATTTACGCCGCGGGTGATATTTGTATGGATGCTAAATTTACCCATACTGCGGATGCTGCGGCGCGTATTGTCATTAAAAATACTCTCTTTTCTCCCTTGGGTTTGGGAAGATATAAATTAAGTGATTTAGTCATACCTTGGGTGACATATACTGATCCCGAAATTGCCCATGTGGGAATGTATGAAGCTCACGCGAAAGAAAAGGGAATTAATGTTAATACGATTAAAATTCCTTTTCGTAATGTCGATCGCGCCATCACCGATGGAGAGGAAGAAGGATTTGTCAAAATTCTACATCGTCAAGGCTCCGATGAAATTTTAGGCGCGACGATTGTTGCTCCCCACGCGGGGGAAATGATCTCTGAAATTACCACCGCGATCGTAGGTAAAATCGGTTTAAGTAAACTCTCTGGAGTAATTCATTCCTATCCCACTCAAGCCGAAGGAATCAAAAAAGCCGCGGATGCTTATCGGCGTACATTACTAACACCGACTTCACAAAAATTATTGAAATTTTTAACCAAGTTTTCTTAGGGCAAAAAAAACTGTAATACCCCTATCTTGCTGGCTCTTAAACCAGGAGCATCTCAAAGAAGCAAAAACCTGTAGTGGGAGCGTCTCGCTCCCTAGGAATATAATAGGGAGCGAGACGCTCCCACTGCCAATTTACGTTATTGAGATGTACCCTCTTAAATCCCTCATAAGCCCGATGGAGGGTTTACGATACTCTATCAGATTTTCACTTCTTTTTCAATAAGTTCTATCACTTCTATAATACTGAGGGTTTGACTCGGCATCACACTTTTTCCCATGCCCCCATGAATATGATGAGGAAAATTTGCTAATTCTGGCAAATGTGCGACATTATCCCATCTTTTTATTAAAACTTTTTGCGACTCATCCATCCATTCATAGCGATAAGTATCAGTGATACATCGATCGCGCTCCCAGACAAAATACTCCATTAATTCCAAAAATTGACCATTATTAAGTACCAATTTAACCCGAATATAACCATCTTTAGGGGTTACTTTTTCTTTAAGGATTCTCGTAATAAAAATCATCTTACTTGACTTAATTATAGATTTAATTGTGTTTAAATACTCCTGTGGTTTCATCAGAAATCACCCTTTAAAATTTGCAATCTTTCCTGGGCATAAAGCCACATTTTATAAAAAATACTCCATTCAACTAAATCTAGTTTATCACCAAATTCACCTTTTTGAAAACGACGGTAAAAATCCTCAGATGATAATTTATACTTACTTTCATAAACTTGTAACTCTTCTTTTAATTCCGCCAGAGTTTCTTGGGAATTGGTGATTTCATATTCAATAAGTTTGTCCAATGTTAAATTTAAGATATCATTATTTCCTTCATAATGATACAAATTTTGCAATTTTGTTAATTTGTCTAAGATATTTTCTACGACTTTCATAGTTTTTCTCTCAGGCTAGAGGTGAAGGATACAGCAGTTTCCTCTGCTATGCAGTACATATTGCTCCCCCTAAATCCCCCGATCGAAGGGGGACTTTCTTTGTCCCCCCCTTGGGAAGGGGGGCTAGGGGGGATCTAACGTACCTCATAATATTGAAAAGTGCTGTATTATACCACTTTTTTTTCAAGAATGCTACAGTGGTATGTTTTTAGGGGAAACATAAAGAAAGGAAAGGCAAGAAAGAGCCAGTCAATTTAAGAGCAGATAAAGAGCGCATCAGGAAAGAAACCGGGTTTCTCTGTGTTATCAGTTTCCTCAAAATTTTTCCTGAAGAAACCCGGTTTCTCGCGGCAATTAACTACCTCAGATTAGCTTTTTGCTGTTGATATAAATCCTTAAAACGTCGTTGTTGTTGATTATGATCAACAATAGCAATAACATAACCCCGTGATCGGGCTTCTAAAGGCGTAATATTACCCGTTAATAAAGCCTTAGTATCAACTCCTTTCAATTCAGGAACCCAACGACGAATATAGTCTCCATTGGGGTCAAATTTTTGTGCTTGACTCGCGGGATTAAAAATGCGTAAAGGTTTGGGATCCATGCCACTTGATGCACTCCATTGCCATCCTCCATTATTAGCAGCTAAATCTCCATCTATTAATGTTTGCATAAAATATTTTTCTCCCCATTGCCAATTAATAATTAAGTCTTTAGTGAGGAAACTCGCGACGATCATCCGACAACGATTGTGCATCCATCCTGTCTCATTTAATTGTCGCATTGCCGCGTCAATTATCGGATAACCGGTTTGCCCTTGACACCAGGCTTCAAACTTTACTTGATTATTATCCCAAGGGAAATTTTTAAAGGTGGCTCGATAGGGCCCTTCCGCCAATTCAGGAAAGTGATATAAAGCCTGTTGATAAAATTCTCTCCAGGCTAATTCCTGTTGCCAAGTTTGTACGTTTTGACGCTGTATGGTATTATCACAATTTGCCATCACGTTAACAGTTTTTTGCCATAATGTGCGAATACCAATCACACCAAATTTGATCGCGGCACTTAATTCTGAAGTCCCCCCGATCGCGGGGAAATTCCGTTTTTCGTCGTATTCGTAAATCACGCGATCTGCAAACCGTTCTAATTTGGATAGAGCCACCTTTTCACCCGGCGCTAAAAACAAAGGCTTATCCCAAGAAAACCCTAAATCCTGGGCAGAAGGAAGGGGAATAACTCCCATTTCTTTCACGGTTTCTTGCTCCTTTTCCGTTAACCCCAGAAAAGGTTCTAAAGGGGCAATAGGTACAGTTTTTGTTTTACTACTCCAATTTTTCCAATAAGGAGTATAAACACTATAGGGGGTTCCATTCCCTGTCAAAATTTCTTCAGGATTATGTAATAATTGATCCCAAAAAGTCTTGACTTCTATTCCTTCTCGTGCAAGAATAGTAGAAACAGCGCGATCGCGTTCTTGTGCATAAGGTTCAACATCCAAATTCCAGTAAACAGCCTTCGCGTGTAAAAGCCTCGCCAATTGAGGGATAACCTGAGAGGGAGTCCCCTGTAATATTAATAACTGACTGCCCTTTTCGAGATAACGTTGTTGAAGTTCCCCCAAACAACCGAGCATATAAGAAACTCTAGCCGGCGCGATATCATCACCCTTAAGAATATTAAAATCAAGACAAAAAACACCTAGGACTTTTGGAGTAACAGAGCGAGCCTTAGTCAATCCCAAATTATCAGAAATTCGGAGATCACGGCGATGCCAAAATAAAATCAACTCAGACATATTGTTGAGGGTATTAGGAATAAAAATTTAATAAGTATAGCAATCCCAAATGAGTCGTAATAGATTTGAGATTAATAATAGGAGTGTCCACGTCTCACCGCAGGGCTGTTTCATTCTCTCAAAGCCCCAGTCCGAGAGGGACTTAAGTCCCTGTCTCAAAGCTCAAGTCCTCTGAAGAGGACTATCAATTAGACATTTCCCAGAATTGACCTGAAAGCCTGATTGCGTATAGAGTAAAAGTTAATTTGTGGAGATGCCTAATGCTCTTTGAGTCGTCTTTAGACGACTTCAGCTATAAGACAGGGACTTAAGTCCCTGGCGGGTTTGAGGAGAATGAAACAGCCCTTCGTCTCACCGGGGGAGGAATTCGGCGCACGCGTGCAAGATACTGGCACTCCCAAAACTGTTATCCGTCTCCCTTCAGACTACATCTACTGGAGATTCGGGGGTGAGTTTCCATCAAACTATAAACCCTCAAAAAAGCTACGCTTATTACTATCTACAATAGTTCGGTCTTCCATATCATCCTCTGAGTCAGTCAAATCAGAAGAATTGCCCGACTTTCGATTAGTACGACTATTTACCTTAGCATCAGTGGATTTTAACTCATGGTTTTCTAAAGTAATTAAAATTTTCGGCCCTGAGCGTGCTAACTGAATAATTAGTCCATTGACAACGGCAACTTGGGTAATGGGTTCGTCATAGAGATAAGTGCCATTAGAACCTAAATTAATAACTTCCCAATTGCTTCCATCACGTCGTAGTTCAACGTGACGACGAGAAACGACAGCACTATAAAGTACGACGTGATTATCGGTCGATCGCCCAATCCGAATTACGGTTGCGTTGTCAAACGTCCAACTACGAACGGGAATTGATTGTACTGGATGTAGTAAAGTTAGCTTAATCACATTAGCTGTGTTGAGTGTTAAGTAGATCGCCCAAGAGCCTTGGAGACTTACATTTATTATTTTTCTCGTATCCTTGGTAACTCTTGGCTTTCTAGTCTTGTCTCTCATTAAGAAATTTGAAAGACAAATGAAACTAGATCTCCTTTCCCCAAAGATATGCGATCGCCAGGTTTTAAACGATGTCGATTGCCTTTGGGTAAGGGAATATTATTAATATATGTTCCGTTAGAACTACCCACGTCTTCAATGAAATAAGCATCTCCTTCTAGGCGAATATCGGCATGAAGGCGAGACACGACTTCGGAATGGGGAAATCCCGAAACCTCAATATCCGGTGGTACTAAATCATTGGGTTTGCCAATATGAATCACGGGTACATTCTGAGGTAAATCCAAGGCGGCATTGCTACCTACATGGATCAAACGTGCCGATTGTGATTGAATCTTTGTGGGTGTTGCTCCGGGTATCGGTGACTCACCTTGAGAAAAAGGGGAAGCCACTGGGGTGACGGAGGCACTGACTAGGGGTGCTGCAATAGCTGTCGGTAGAAGATTCGGGACTTCTGCCATTGGTTTTTGTGGGCTTACCTCTGGTAAGGGAGATGAGACAATGGTTGGGGGAATTGTTCCTGCGGATAACACATTACTCTCACTCTCTTCTGTTAATATTGTGGGTCGCAAATTAGAACCACATTGCCCGCAAAAGGTGGCATCGGTTTGTATTTTTGCCCCACAATTCGGACAATTTGTAGTCATAGGTAAGGGGGTATAGCAAGCCTCACAATGGGTGGCTCCCTGGGGATTCTGGTGATTGCAATTCGGACAGACAATCATTTATTTCTCCTTACTATCGGTCTCAGAAGAAGGGCTGGTTTGTTCTACAAGGTTTCTCCAAAGTTGATGATAACTTTTCCGTGTGTATTGTGTTATATTTTCGCAACTCCTGGGGTATAACAAGATGTTTGTGGTAACATTTTGTCCATGCCTGAGTTTAAGTGGGACTCTTAGGACTCAAAACCCTCCTTCTTCCTTCCCAAGTAGGAAAATTTTGCCCACCACGCAGTTTTACACTCTTAACCCCTTCTGTCTTCTCGGTGGACTTTTTGACAAGTAGTGTTATGAATAAGTCACTGTGGGATGTGATGGCAATTTTTCACAGTTTGGTTTTCACCGATTTGGGACAATTCTAGCAGACTTCTATCCATAACTTATCGCGTTATTTCATCTCTAGTTTTGCCCCTGCACTCTGATCCAATAACCACCATAGTTCCCCAAGGGGCTGGATCAGTCGTGCCGGATACTGATTTTCCTCCGCGGTTTCGGCAAAAATTTGTTGTAATGCCTCTTGTTTACTGGCTCCCGTCACCATAAATATTACTGTGTCAGCTTGATTTATCAAGGGTACTGTAAATGTAATACGGGGTTGGCCCTCTTTGTTTCCTACGGTAACAAGCCGATCGCGGACTTTTAAGGCTTCTGTATGGGGAAACAGGGACGCGGTGTGGGCATCGTCACCGATTCCTAATAAAATGATGTCCAAACTGGGGATTTGCGGGGGTTTTATTTGGAAAAAGTCCTGTAATTCTCTGTCATGTTGTTGGGCATCTAAGGCGGGATCTCCTGCCCCCGTTGGCATCGGATGAATATTACTAGGGGGAATGGGGACTTTATTAAGCCAAGCTTGACGCGCCATTCCTTCATTACTATCGGGATGTTGGGGGGACACATACCTTTCATCCCCCCAGAAAATGTGCATTTTTTCCCAAGGTAATTCGAGAGTCGCGAGTTTTTCATATAGGGGTTTGGGTGTCCCCCCCCCCGCGAGCGCTATAGTAAAAAGTCCTCTTTGTTCGATCGCGCTTTCTATTTTCACGAGGATGATATCTAATGCTCTTGCGATCACTCTCTCCCGATCAGCTACTATTTCTACTTGTCTTTTCATTAGGTTTAAAATGGGGATTTTTTCTCAATTAACAGTTTCAGTCGTTGTGGTATTCCTATTTGAGATAGGATAGTAACTCAATATCCCTAGAGAATATTGGCACTTTTCTATCATATCATTTTTCTGTTTTTTTGTAAATAAAGAAAATCTGTACTTTTTTCTTATCATTCTTTAGGGTAAAAAAAATCCGAATCAATTCGAGGCAATATGATTTTAAAATACTTAAAAATTATCCAACAATTTTGGGTGAGCGCGATCAACGCGGAATTAGAATATCGGATTAATTTTCTGCTCGCGACTCTCAGTAGTTTAGGAAATCTGGGGGGGAGTCTATTTACTCTGTTCTTATTTTACCGAACGGGGTATAGTTTTGCGGGATGGAATTGGGAATCAGCCTTAGTGGTTTTAAGTATTTTTATGATTTTACAGGGATTTTCTGCGACTTTTTTAGTCCCTAATTTAAACAAAATTGTGGATCAAGTGCAACAAGGTACTCTTGATTTTGTCTTATTAAAACCCATTAGTTCCCAATTTTGGCTTTCGACTCGGACGGTTTCCCCTTGGGGTTTACCCGATTTAATTTTTGGCTTAATTGTTTTATTCTATGCTTCACGAAGATTAGATGTCCCCCCGATTAATTATCTCTTGGGGTTGATTCCATTACTATTAGGAATGTTGAGTCTTTATAGTATCTGGTTTATGTTAGGGGCGACAAGTATTTGGTTTGTCAAAATTTATAATGTGACGGAAGTCTTACGGGGCCTTTTAGAAGCGGGACGTTATCCAATGGTGGCTTATCCGATGGCTTATCGTTTTTTCTTCACCTTTATTGTCCCTGTCGCGTTTTTAACAACTGTGCCCGCGGAAGCTATTTTAGGAAAAGGTGATATTCGTTGGATTTTCGGCGCGGCAATTTTGGCGATCGCGCTTTTTTCTTTATCTCGTCTCTTTTGGAAATTTGCCTTAAGATTTTACACCAGTGCTTCTAGTTAGTGGTATAATTTGGGGCGTTAATGTGAGAATAAGAAAGAGGACATTATGACGAAAAAATGTTTTATTATTGAAATGGGAATGGGTATCGATCAACATGGACAAGAACCCACGATCGCGGCGGCAAGGGCGGTGAGAAACGCGATCAGCAATAACGCGTTATTAGGGATTTGGGATGTAGCTGGTTTAACCGATCCTAATCAAATGATTGTAGAGGTAAAAGTAGCCGTTCCCTACCCAGAAGAAGTCCGAAAAGAAGATGTCCTCGCGGTGCTTCCTTTTGGACAGAAAAGTATTATCGTAGAAACAGGAGGAATGGTTGTCGATGGACGGGCTATTCCATCATTAAATGATAAAAATGATGAAATGTTAATTGCTGTAGCCGCTGTTACCGTTTGGGTTGATAATTAATTCGATAAAGAGATGACTGATTTCCTCAAAGTTCCTCACACCACGGCAATTTTAGCCATGACTGCTGATGGTAAAATTGCCGATAAAGCGCGATCGCCTGCCCGTTTTGGTTCTGCCAATGATAAATTACATCTGGAAAAACAAATTGCCCAAATGGACGCGGTATTATTTGGTAATAAAACCCTGCACGCGTATGGGACAACTTTACCGGTTTCTGCACCGGAATTATTACAATTAAGAGAAACGCAAGGAAAACCCCCTCAACCGATTCAAATAGTTTGTTCTGGTTTGGGTAAAATCAATCCTAATTTGCGTTTTTTTGAGCAACCTGTCCCCCGTTGGTTATTAACAGGAGAAGCATTATCTACCATATTTGAACCCCATTTACCATCCTTAAAAATGCGAGAATCTCTATTTGAAAGGGTGGTATTTGTGGAAATGCACAATCATAAAATAGACTGGATTAATGCCTTTCAAAACTTGGCAAAATTAGGCATACAAAGGTTAGCGGTTTTAGGAGGAGGTGAATTAGTCGCGTCTTTGCTAGAAGTCCATTTAATTGATGAATTCTGGTTAACGATTTGTCCTTTAATTTTCGGAGGTTTTAATGCCCCGACACCCGTTGAAGGTTCGGGTTTTTTGGCTGAAGTTGCCCCCCATTTAGAACTTTTAGAAGTTATTAATCTTGATCAAGAAGTCTTTCTACATTATCGTTTATCTTAGGTATAGAAGAGGGAAGAAGGAAGAAGGAAGAGGGAAGTCAGCTATAATTTTTTATGGCATTTAAGGGAAAACCGTGATATCTGATTCTCTGTTATTTTTGAGGTTTAAGAAAGTCTTTTAATTCTGGAATTTTACCCGCGATCGTCCATTCTGTTTCGCTTTCTCTACGCACTTTGGTGCGAGCCGTAATTCTTCGTGCTAACCACAACTGGTTTCTGGTGTAGGGGCCTTCCGATTCACCTCCGCGAAAAACATACCATTGAGTTTCATCGGGGTTTGGGGTTTTTCTTACTGGCTTCATTAAAGTCATTCCGAAATCAGCACTCATTTCATTGAGCTCAACTTCTATAGAATCAACAGGGGATAAAGGTGACTGTGACTTTTGAGGTTTCTGGGCTTTTTTATTAGTTTTTGACGGGTTGTTTGGGGCAGTCTTCGCGAGGTTTTTCGACATGATCTTCTTAGCACGATCGCGTCCCCAAAAGTGCCACAAATTAATGGTAATTACTGTCCAAACCGTGATGTATAAAGCCGCGTCTTTTGGGCTGGAAGTTTTCTCATACCACTTAAAAATTATGGGCAAGGAAACTAGGTTAGTCAGCACGTTAGCATAAATCAATACAATGAAGTCGAGACTTGCTAAATTCCAACTGGTTTCGTGATAAATTAATTTGTTATTAACCGACGCGTGGTGTTTTTGAGCTTTTTTTTGCTGAAGTTGATTATACCCAGGAAAGCTTGGCGGCCACCATTTTGCTATCCCGTTTAACCAGTGGGCTGTGTAATAATGAATTGTCGCGAAGGCGGCAATTGTTGTGCAAAACCAACCCAATATTAACACGAAAGTTGTTAAGCCCAAGGGAGCATCGGATAATTTTGATAGGGCTAATTTTCCTAGGGCTAAAAAGGGAATACTGGTAATTACGGGAATTAATAAAATTACTTGTGATTTCAGGAAAGAAGCTAGGAGCGGCCAACAAAAAATGACAAGGGATTTGATCCGGCTAGGGATTTTCCAGTAGTAGAAATAAGCCGACACGATCGCGCTCAGAATCCCATAGACGATAAGTAGTTTCTCGACATCTCTGTAGTAGTAATCCCACCTGTGAAAGTAGTAATTAGCCCAAGAAATAGGTACAAGAGCATTGGCAATCGGCAAGGTTACGAGCAGTGCGATAAAGAGGATTAAAAATCCCGCGAATCCTTCTTTCCAGTGTTGCCATGAGCCCCCCTGACTCACATTTTGGGAATTAGAGCGTAATTTTTCTAGGAGCTCCACCAGTTGCACTGCGCCATAGTGATAACCAGCCATGAGGGGAATTTGCAAAAACCAGGCAACTAAAATTAAAGAGCTTATATCCGCGGCGCTTCTCCTTTGTTGCCAGAATAAATAGATGATGCCGAAAAAGCTTACGTTTAACGCGATCGCTCTCAGCCATGAGGTAGGAGCAGGCAAGCCCTTTGGCCATTTGGAGATATCCATAAGCCTGAGAATCTTGATTAAGGATAACAATATTTTATTACAGATTGACTCTCTAGGAGTTTCCACCTTAAT
The DNA here is from genome assembly GCA_037440985.1 of Microcoleaceae cyanobacterium bin_387. Taxonomy (GTDB): domain Bacteria; phylum Cyanobacteriota; class Cyanobacteriia; order Cyanobacteriales; family Microcoleaceae; genus JBEDKD01. The sequence goes on along the minus strand of JBBITB010000014.1, from coordinate 15,920 downwards.
ATTTTCATCAAATGGTATTAATTATTACAGGGTTGGGTTTCGCCTTCCCTCAACCCAACCTACTATGGTATTAATTATTAAAGTGTTGGGTTTCGCGTTCCCTCAACCCAACCTACTTTTGAGACTTAATATTTTCCTCAGATGGTATTAATTATTAAAGTGTTGGGTTTCGCGTTCCTATTACCCATTACCCATTACCCATTCCCTATTACCCATTACCCATTACCCATTTCCTATTACCTAAATTATGTTTCAAACGACTCGACGGCGTTTAGCAATTTGGTACACGGCTGTGACGGCTATTTTATTATTATTATTTGCCACGGGGTTTTATCTTTATGTTCGTAATACCTTAATTGAACGTATTGATGATACTTTAAATCATGTGGTGGAAATTGTCGAACGATCGCTGGTGATTGAACCTTTAGACACCCCTGCCGCGATGTCACCTGTGAGATTAGGGGGACAATTTCAGGTGAATATAGACGCGAGTTTTCCTGATAATAATGATCCGGTTGAAGATGATCATATTGATTTAGAATGGTTTAGTCCCAATGGGGTTTTAATTTGGTCAACTTTTGCTGAACCCCTTGATATTCCTTTACATCCTAATCGCCTGGGTGAAACGGTGAAAATTGATAAGAATGAAACGACTTCTACTCTCCCTTTGGTTTTAAGACAAGTTACTGATCGCGTGGAAAAAGGACGGCAAGTTTTAGGATATCTGCGAGTGAGTCATCCTTGGTTTGAAGTGAGTAAACCGATTCAAGAATTAATTTTAGAGTTAAGTTTAGGGACGATTTTAATGGTGATTTCCGTGGCAGGAATCGGTTGGTTTTTATCAGGTTTGGCAATGGAACCTGTGCGCCAATCTTATCAACATTTAAAACAATTTACCGCGGATGCTTCCCATGAATTACGCAGTCCGATCGCGAGTATTCAAACTAATGTGCAAGTCGCCCTAGCCGAAGGGAATCTTGAGCCACAACAATCTCAACAATTACAATTAATTGAAAGACTGACTCGAAGATTAGGAAAATTAGTTGATGATTTATTATTTTTAGCTAGACAAGATAGTGGTATTATCCAACCACAACAGGAAGAAGTACCCCTCGATGCCCTATTAATGGAAGTGATCGAAGAACAAAACGCGATCGCGCTTTCTCAAGGGGTTACGATCACCTTAGAAATCATCGCTCCTCCCACTTCCGAAGAGAATTTTACCCTCTATGGAGATTGGGATCAATTAGCCCGATTATTTACTAATATAATTAGTAATGCTTTGCAATATGGGACTGAGCAAAATCAAGTGAAAATTGCATTAGAAAGCATTACTAAACACAAGCGCAATAGCTCATTTTTGCTATCAATATTACAAGTGAAAATCACAGATACAGGAATAGGCATACCACCGGACGCGATCGAGCATTTATTTGATCGATTTTATCGAGTCGATCCCGCCCGAAATCGGAGTGTCGCGGGTTCCGGTTTAGGGTTAGCCATTGCCAAAGCAATTGTCGAAAATCATCAAGGGCAAATTCGCATCGACAGTCACCTTAATCAAGGAACCACTGTGATCATCAGTTTACCCGTTAATGCTAAAATCAAGGAAGAAAGATGAATAATACCATCTTCACTGAAAAATATCATTGATACTGTATAAAATTGATGATTGAGAACATTTTGGAAAATTGTAGGTAATATAAATGTTTCAACCCAAACAGTCCCTCAAAAGAAATCTTAGTCTCCTTTTGGCTTTCAGTGGGAGTCTTCTTCTCAGTTTCACGACTCAGGTTTACGCGGGGGGGCCACCTCCTCAAACCCAACCAACCAAAGCCCAACCCGACTCGACACAACCAACCAAAGCCCAACCCAATTCGACACAACCGACTAAAGCCCAACCAAGCAACACTCAATCTAGTCCCCAAAAATCGGAAGCGCCCGCACGTTTTCCTAACCCTAGTGCTAGAATTGTTGCCAAGGAAGGCAAAATCACAATTAAATTAGTCAATTCTACCAATTCTTTGATTAATTATCAAGTCATTGGTGACACTCAACAACGCACTTTAGGCGAACAATCTCAAGTATTATTAGATGGCCTGAAAATCCCCATTACTGTTACCTATCAACGTCCTGATGGTGGCTTTTTATTGGTGCGTCCCCAAGCAACAGATACACCCGGAGTTTTACAAGTGACTTTTACTACCACTAATGATTTTAACATTGATACGAAGTCCTTGGAAGTTTACGAAAATGGTGCAGTATTTTTACATTAAAAATCACCATTTTTAGAAGTCGGTTGGGTTGAAAATAACACTCAAAGATGAGAAATTTACCCTCTTTCAACCCAACCTACACTTATCAACTAATATTAAAGGGTAATTCCCCATTAACCGCGTCGATTTCTTTTTGCTCCAATTCGTTAATTTGACTGATATAAGACTTCAAAATTTGGGCAAGACGACTATGATAAAAACGATGGACACTATGATTGGGTAACGCGGGAAAACCTCGCCGTTTTTTATGACTTCCTCCTGCACCCGGATCGAAGATTTGCACTCCATTATTAATAGCCCATTCAATGGGGCTATAATAACAGGCATCAAAGTGTAAACAATCTATTTCTTGACTACTTCCCCAATAACGTCCATAGAGCCGATCGCGTTTATTAATACAAAAAGACATTCCCATCGGCACGCGTTCATCTTGTGTACTATAAGCCGCGACAAATAAGACACGATGACGATAATTATGATATAATTCTTCAAAAAAAGTTTTGGTTAAATATTTACTTCCCCACCAGCCAAATTTATCACAAGTATTTTCATAAAAGTGATACATTCGAGAGAATAATGCATGGTGAATCTCATCACCCGTAAGAGTTACCATCCGTAATCCAGCTTTTTCAACGGCTTTTCTTTCTCGTTTAATATTGCGGCGTTGATTGGAGTTAAACATCGCCAAATAGTCATCAAAATTTTGATATCCTTGATTTTGCCAAATATAATTATGATGTAACCAACTGGTAAAGCCAAAATTTTCGATCATTGATCGCCATTGGGGATCAACATAGAGAAAATGACAACCGGAAATGTTATTATTATCGCAAAAATGATCGATAGCATTTACCATTAATTCTGTTAAAGTTTCTTCATTTTCATCGGGGGCAATTAAAAAGCGATAACCTTCCGCGGGAGTAAAGGGAGTCATGCCTAATAATTTAGGATAATATTGAATGCCTAAACGATTAGCTAAATCAGCCCATTGATGATCAAAAACAAATTCTCCATAACTATGTCCTTTGACATAAAGAGGGGCTGCCGCGATTAAATTTCGATCGCGCCATACTGTTAAATGATAAGGCAACCAACCGTTTTTGGCTGTAGCACTTCCAGAGGTTTCTAAATTATTTAACCACTCCCATTCTAAAAAAGGAGTTTGAAGGGGCATCGCCAAAGCATCCCACGCGTTTTGGGGGATTTCGGCCATTTTGTTAATCCAAGCAATGGAATATTGAGGCTTATGTTGTTCCACCATATTATCAGAAATCGTAGGAGGTTTTTATTCGCGTTTGAGTCTATTATAGCACAACAATGACTTAAGATTAAGTCTGAATATTTAATACCTAATATTTTATTATGTTTGTCAACCGTGCGATCGCGCTATTAACGGATTTTGGTTTAAAGGATGTTTATGTGGGAGTAATGAAGGGCGTGATCGCGCAAATTAACCCCCAATTATCTGTGATTGATATTACCCATAATATCCCTCCCCAGGATATTATCGCGGCTCGTTTTTGTCTAATGAATGCTTATCCCTATTTTCCGGCTGAAACGGTATTTATTGCTATTGTTGATCCCGGTGTGGGGACAAAACGACGGCCGATCGTGATCGAATTTTCCCAGGGATTTCTTGTCGGTCCTGATAATGGTTTATTTAGTGGAGTATTAAGTCAAGAAAAGACCTTCAAAGTTGTGAAATTAACTAACTCTAAATATTGGCGTACACCTCATCCGAGTTCCACTTTTCATGGACGAGATATCTTTGCGACGGTGGGTGCTCATCTTGCCTGTGGTGTAAGTTTAGAACAATTAGGAGACGCGATCGCACCTGAGAGTCTCATCACATTACCTATTGCCACTTGTGAGAAGACAGAAAAAGGCTTTAAAGGTTGTATTCAATATGTCGATCATTTTGGCAATCTAATCACCAATATTCCTGGCAATCTTTTACCCCAAAAAAAAGGAACAATAATCATAAATAGCTCAGAAAGTGTCAACGATACTCTAACAAAACTTAGCATTTCACTCCCCGTAGGTGAAACCTATCATGACACAAAAAATGGAGAATTAATTATGTTAAAAGGTTCTCATGGTTGGCTAGAAATAGGCCTCAATGGTGGTAATGCCCAAAAGAAATTAGGTCTAAAAATTGGGACTTCCTTAGACATCAGTGAAGCAACATAAACCAGCACGTCAATCTCCTGTGTTTACCCCCTCATACCTGAAGACAACGACAGCCCCTAGGATGATAGAGTCAAAACATAAAAGCGGAGATTGACATCGGTGACAAAAACGGGTATGATGAATAGGACTTACCCTTAAAAACCCAGTTTCTATCCCATTACTCCTAATTCGGGGTCAGGAACTCTGAAAACTGAAGGCACTACGAAGAAACCGTTTTTCTAGCTCTATAAGTGTAAGTTGTAACATAGTAAATTATTACCAATGGATTGTGATGCTAACTAAAGTTCTTAGTTATAATCAGAAACCATGTTTCTCGGTGTTTTTCCTAGTTAACGCGAAAAAAAATATCAATAAACAGGTTTAACAATTGGTGTTTATAACTAGCAACTTCCCTTAAATTTCCATTATGATTTGTCCAGAATCAAAAAAATAAAATTAGACCCAAGGGGAAATTATGCGACTTCAAAATGTACTCGGGAGCAGCAAAAAATATGATTTTAACCAAATTCAGGCCGACTCAGAACTGAGTAATGAAATTCAACAAAAACTTATAGCCATAGGTCTTTTAAATAATGTTGAATCTACCTTTGGTGTGTTATCAAGGGCGGCTTTAAAGAGATTTCAGGAATTAAATAATTGTCAAGAACCTGAATCCCTTGGAACCCAAACAGCCCAAAAATTACTGGAAATTGGACAAAGAAAAATCCAAGCTGCTCCTATGAGCTTTCCAGTAATTAAACTCAAGGTAATTAAATATACTTTGCTCAAAGCCAGACCTTTACAATCTACTGCTCTTTCCGATCAAGAAAAATACCCACTCCAACCCGGAACTGAACTGAATATAACTATTTTTGAGGTCCAACGCGATCACGTCAAAGTGACGTTAAGCGATGAGCCGATTCAAAACTCTCGTGTTTGGTTTCTCTATGGAGCCCATATTGCTATTTTTCAGGGCAGTCAGCAAGTTTATCCATCAGAGCAAAATCCAGGGCAACGGCCAGAAAAAGTGCAATTAGATGTTCCCTATAAATCACAAGTGGATAATATGGAATGTCCGATGGGTACTTGTAATGTTACTTCCATTGCCATGTGTTTAGAATATCTCAAAATTCCTCGTCACGAAACATCAGGACAATTTGAGGACGAGTTATATAACTATGCTTTGGATAAAGGATTAGATCGACATAGCCCCCAGGATCTTGCCCAAATTGTTCAAGATTATGGTGGCAAAGATAATTTTAGTGCCAGTGCAACTATTAACCAAGTAAAAGATTGGTTAGCTCAGGGAAATCCGGCGGTTACTCATGGTTATTTTACCCAATCTGGTCATGTTATTGCTCTTGTCGGATATGATAGTGCCGGTTTTATTGTTAACGATCCCTATGGGGAATGGTATGCGGATGGGTATGATGTTAACGATCCTGATGGTAATAATACAAAAGGGCGTTTTCTACATTATTCCTATCAGATGATTCAAGATACTTGTATGTCTGATGGAGAGTTTTGGGTGCATTTTATTTCTAAATAATTTCTCAATAAATTATTGACTTAACTGGCTCATCAAAATTGATAATTAATAAGATTGAGACTGGCAGAAAAACCGGGTTTATTTTTACATAGAAAAAACCGGTTTATTTTCTTCCTTTCCCTAACTTTCATGCCATGTTAAAGATAAAATCCGATCGCGTCTGGGTGCTCCGGGGATAGAAAACCTTTTTTTCATGTGTTTCCTTCTTGACAGGAGTAAAACTTAAACATCCACGCGGCAAAATTGTCTTTGGCTTGATGTTGCCCAATACCATAACAGGCTCTACGTCGCCATGCTAATACGGGTAGATTCCCTTCGGGGGCTTTTCCACTAAAACTTAGTTCTTCATAATATTGCCAATTTTTATCTTTATCAAGCCATCCTACGCGATCGCAAAAATCGGTATATTCATAATTAACCTCTTGCCAAATACGTTGTTGAATGTTTAAACCAAACCGTCCGTGACTATAATATTCCCATAGTTGATTTATTGTGCGAATATCTGTGACGGGTAAATTATTAATATCATCCAGACTTAGGGAACCTTCTTCTTTTCGCCATGCCAATTGTAAGATAATTTCCCAGGTAATTTCATCCGCGTTACGCCATTTTTCCTTGGATAACAACTGCATTAATGGTTTATAATCTATGCCTGATTCCGAGAGAGAGGGGGTGGGCTGTGACAAAGACGCGATCGTGTTTTCTAAACTGACTAAATTCTGAGAAATTTCCTCCGGGTTAAATTTTTCTAAACGAGAAATAACCCAGTCTAATTTAGACTGTAAATTTGCTTGTTCTATAGCTAACTTATTAAAATCCTTTTCTAATTGATTTAGACGAAATAAAAGTTTTTGATTGGATTTATTTTTGCTCTTTTTTTTAGTTTTTTGGGATTTATTTTTGTTCTGGGAAAAAATGCGAGTATAATTTTCCCAAATTTGTTGAGCCCAATAGACTCTTATTAGTTCTTTTTGAGCTAACAAATGATTGATTGACTCATCAGAAAAGTTTGGTAAAGATGAAAGTTCCCAACCACAGAAAGTACAAAAATCAGGAACTATTTGGTATTGTGCGGCACAGACAGGACAATCAAACATAATTTTTTTTATTAGATTAGATAAGCTATTTCTTTTCCTTTTTAACAATTTTTACGGGTAAGGAAACTGTAAATATACTACCCTGACCAATTCGAGATTTAACCTCAATAATACCATGATGTGCTTCTACAATTTGGCGACATAAATGCAATCCTAATCCTGTACCTGAACCTTTATGTTTACCCGGACGAAATCGCTCGAATAATGATTTTTGTTCTTCAGGAGAAATTCCATAGCCTGTATCGGCGACTTCAATAGTAAAAGCTTTTAATCCAGGGATAGTTGCAGATAAATTTGAGGGAAAATCCAACAGTTTTACACTGATGTTAATAGATCCCTTTTCGGTAAATTTAATTGCGTTTCCGACTAAATTAGTAAAAAGACGATGTAATTCCAGGGGATCGCCCATGAGGGATTTCATTACCTGTGTAAACTCTGGATCTTGTTCTCCCAAAACTAGAAAAATTGACAGATTTTTCGCCGTCGCTAAAGGTTCTAATTCCCGCACTACAGCCGAGAGCAATTTAGCCAAATCAATAGTTTGAAAAGAGAGAGATTTTGCCCCTGCATCATAGCGATAAATGTCGAGTAACATATTAACTAAATTTAGGAGATTCAGATTACTTTCAATTAGGGTGAGAAGACTCCTCTGCATCATTGGAGATATCTCACCAAATATCCCCTGAATCATTAAATTAAGTATGCGATCAGCCGCGATCAGAGGTGTTCGTAAATCATGGGTTAAACGAGAAACAAAGTCTTCTCTTTGCAAAGCCATTTTATCTCGTTCATTTACCGTATGTTTTAAACGAATGAGTGATCGGACTCTTGCCAATAATTCATCTATTTCCACAGGTTTGCGGATAAAATCATCAGCCCCCGCGTCTAATCCTTGGACAACACTTGTACTATCAAAACCAGAGATTAATAAAACAGGAATAAAAGGTAATTGAGTATTTCTCCGAATAAGCCGAGTAACTTCATAACCATTCATTTCAGGCATAATCACATCTAATAGTATCAAATCTGGCGGTGACTGGATAATTTTTTCTAGTGCCAAATAACCATTTTCGGCAAGAGCAACTTCATATCCCTCTTCTTGTAAAAGGGACTGTACTAAAAGCAGATTATCTACTGTATCATCAACTACTAATATCTGATCAGGTTTTGCGACTTTGGGAACCGAAAAATCACTCATAAGCAGTTCCGTTTACCCATCCGTTTTTGCTGTAAAGGGGCCAATTTTTCCAAGGAATTCCACCCTTGTCGTTTGGTATCATACCATAGCCTGACACTAACGCGATCGCGATAACAGAAGAAAAATCGTCCCAATTGCTCAGAAGTATGAACCAAATTCCCAGAAAAGCATCTATGATAAATAGTATAAGTTTCTGAAAATCAGAGATTCATCAGCCCCTCATGGGGAGACTGACAAAAAGCTTTGTAAGTTATATTGGAGTTGTTAAACCTATGCCAACATATACTGGAATTTCCAGCGAAGCATTTCAGCATCCCCTTGATCGCCAAGCGGAAGCCACGTTACGCAGTGTCCCCGGATTTGATTTAATCGCGAGTAAGTTTGTCGAATTTTTCTACGAGCGCCCCCAATTTGTCTATCATTTGGGTAATAGCATTCAAGTCGGGCCGCGTCAATACGCGAGCATTTATCATATTTTTCGCGAATGTGTGCGCGATCTTGATGTCTTTCCAGAGCCTTTTTTATTTGTCTCACAAAATCCTGAAGTGAACGCGTATTCTTTGGGTAAAAATCAACCGTATATTATCTTACATACTGGTTTGTTAGACTTAGTAAATGAGGATGAATTACGAGTAGTAATTGCCCATGAATTAGGACATATAAAATGTGGTCATCCCATTTTAACTCAAATGGCTATTTGGGCGATGAGTGTCGCCGCGGTAATTGGTGAACTGACTTTTGGCATTGGTAATTTAGTTGGTAGTGGTTTAATTTTTGCCTTTTACGAATGGCGACGTAAGGCAGAATTATCGGCAGATCGTGCTGCGTTGCTAGTCACCGATGATCTAAAAACTGTGATGAAGACGATGATGAAATTGGCAGGGGTGAGTAGTAAATATGCCCATGAATGCAGTTTAGATGAATTTATCCGTCAGTCTGATAATTATCAAGAACTTGATCAAGATAGTCTCAATCAAGTCTATAAATTTTTGCTTTATAATGGTGGACAAGGTACAATGTTAACTCATCCTTTCCCCGTCGAACGTTTGCGTTATTTACAAGATTGGGCTAATTCGCAAGACTATCAACAAATTCGCCTTGGTAATTATAAACGTGCTGTCGCGGAGGGTTCGGTTGAAGTGAAAGCTGATGAATCGGCCAATAATGAAGAGGTAGAATCTCTCCGTCGTCAAATTGAAGAATTACAACGTGAAATCAATCGCTATAAAGATTAGTTAGAAGGAAGAAGGAAGAAGGATGAAGGATGAAGGAAAAAGGAAGAAGGAAGAAGGATGAAGGAAGAAGGATGAAGGATGAGGGATGAAGGAAAGATGAAGGATGAAGGAAAGATGAAGGATGAGGGAAAGATGAAGGATGAGGGATGAGGGAAAGATGAAGGATGAAGGAAAAAAATCTGGAGTGGGAGCCTCTGGCTCCCTGGGGCTCTGAGCCTGAGCCAAGTGAAATGGTATAACACAATGGGATTTTCCGAAAATTATCATTAGGGATGTGTATACAGAAGAAAGAGATATCACAGCCGCCAAGGCAGTTAGGAATTGCACAAACCTTTGATTTTATTGCTTCTTCCTTCTTCTTTCTTCTTTCTGCTATAATAAAACTCGGTGAGGTTAGGTAAAAATATGATAAGTGACAAAAATGTGTCTTCGGTTCCCGTAAAAACTCAAAATCCTGGTATCAATATCGGCAAAGGCGCGATCGTGTTAATGATCATCGGGGGTATCATGGGAATGACAAATCCGCCGAGACAAGAATACCTCAGTTATTCCTCCCAGCAATTAGCGCACGAAATCAAAAAATCCATTTGTAATCAGTCAAAAGTTCCTGATGTTTTGGGAAATATCGCTGATAGTTTAGTTAGTGTTTGCCAGACAGTAGTCACATCCCAAAGACATAACATAGAAAGATTCATAGATAATGCAACCAAACGCGATAATTTTCTTATTCTCAGTGTATATACCACAGAAATTGATGGACGAACTTATCAAAGTATTGGAGCTTTTGGTAATTTCTTAACTTTTCCGCCAAGTCCAGAAAAAAAAGCGCGATCAAGCGATAATAATTTATAGTAATAACTTCACTCGGTAAGGGAATACCCGACATCACCAATCAAAACAACACAATGATTAATCCTTATCTGATGACTTCAGTTTGGGGAGTATTTCTCATAACATCCTTTCCCCTATTGGCACAACAGCAACCTAAAACACTCGCACCAGTGAGTCAAGAAATGATGCAAGAAATAACAGATTGCGTCATCAAGAAAGTAGCAAATCCCCAAAAACCAACGATGGAAGAATTGCAATCTTCTTCAATGGAATGCGTGATAAGAGTTGTGATTTTAGATGAAAATGGAAAAATTCGCCCCGATGCCAATCAACGGATGACAACCCTAATAAAAAGCACAGGCATCAGCATCCCTAAAACTCAAAGTCAAGGGGAATCCACCCTAAAACTAGAACGATTAACAAAGAGTAACTTATTCACAATTCCGGTAAAAATTGGAGAAACTTACCAAAAATTTATTCTCGATACAGGTGCATCTAATTCTATAATTGACAGTCAAATAGCTGACAAATTGGGATTAACAGGAAACCGAATACCTAGTGACATTTTAGCCTATTTTGTTGTCGGAAATAACTGTTCCCAAGTCACCGCGACTATACATAGTTTACCCCCTTTATCCGTGAATCAGGCACAAGTTAAAGGGATGAATGGAATGGGATTACCAAAAACATCAATTCCTGGCGAAGCATCAGGAGTATTAGGTTTAGATTTCTTGAAAAACTTTGATGTGAGCATTAATCCCCAAACCCTAGAATTAAAATTATTACCCCCGAAACCGATAGTTTCCGGGGGTATTCCCTTAAAAGGAACACTAGGAGTAATGACAACAGAAGTTAAAATTAATGGTGCTGGTCCCTTTAAATTTCTCCTTGATACAGGTGCAGATTCTATTGTATTATCTAATCGTTTAGCGGAGAAATTGTCCTTAAATACGGCTCAAGCAAAAAACATAGATGTGAGAGGTTTTTGCGGTAATGAACCCGGAAAAGCCATCATACTTGATCGCGTAACCCTGGGACAAAATGAAGTGAAGAAATTAGACTCAGTAATTTTAGAGAATAAAACCTTAGACATCTTAGGAGTCGATGGAATTATTGGTCAAAATTTCCTGCGTCATTATCAACAACATTGGCAATTCAGTCCCACAAATGAGTTAGGATTTCCCGAAACAGGAAGTTTAACTTTAACTCCTTTAAGTAAATAATTCACATCCCGAAACCCAGAGATAAAAATTATGGTGCTGCAAATCGACTCAAATTTTTTCAAACAAAAGAGTGTCCCCTTACGATCGCGACTGCAAGATTTACGTCAACCAATGATAATAGGAGTATGCGGAGACAGTGGGAGTGGCAAAACGACTTATAGTAATGGAATTAGAGAACTAATTGGAGGGGATATTGTCAGCACAATTGAGATGGATGGTTATCATCAAGAAAATCGAGAACAAAGAAAAATAAGTGGGAGACTTCCCCTTGATCCCGACGCGAATCATTTAGACTTACTGGAACAACATTTACGGGAATTAAAACAGGGAAAAACCGTCGAAATTCCCATATATAATCATGCTACGGGAGATTTCGATCCTCCTCGTTCCTTATCACCGACACCGATCATTATCATTGAAGGATTACACACATTATACCCACAATTTTTACCCTTATTAGATTTTAGCATATATGTTGACCCCGATCACGAAGTTAAATGGGAATGGAAATATGAAAGGGATGTGAAAAAAAGGGGACACTGTGCAGAAGCCTTATTAGAAGAAATGTTAAAAAGGGAAGCCGCGTCAAAACGGTGGATCGACTTTCAAAAAACCGCGGCAAATGTCGTCATTAAAATTTTTCCAAGTAGCTTGAAAGACTTTTCCCGTCAGCAATTTACAGGAGAATTACCGAATAATTATTATAAAGTAGAATTAATTGTGCAACCAGCACTTTTACCTTTACCCACCTTAGCCTTACCTTTTAATTTAGCGGGATTATTAGGTTCAAGTCAACCGTCTTTTCTATTAGCCACAGTACCTTGTATTTATTGGGGAAAAGCGGTTAATATTATTCACATTGATGGAGTATTATCCGAAGACGCGATCGCGGAATTACAACAAAACATAGTCAATTATACAGGAATCCCCATTGATCAAGCCTTACCGAGGGATGAAAATGAGCGAGTCTCAGCCACAAGGTTTGCCCAATTATTAATCACTTGGCGATTTTTAGAACAAGTGAATTATCAATTACAAAAGGATACAGAATAAAATCAGGGAAACCGAAGCGCGATCGATTGTTTTTCCCCTCTCATTAACGGCAAGGGCAGAAAAGAAACCGGGTTTCTCTGAGAGTTGTTGCTTTGTAGCAAAGGTTGTCTGAAGAAACCCGGTTTCTGAGAGCCTCCCGTTTCTGAGAGTGCGCGGTTGGTGAGAAGGAACCGTATCGCGCTTTTATAGAGTAAAACCCAAACTTAATCTAATAGCTTGCCGGACTTCTTGACAAAACTTTAATGCTTCGCGTGCTGTATCTTTATCCGCAGAAGTGCCTGGGTAACGATAAGCAACGGCAAAAGCGGTTAAAGCTAAAAGTTTTGGGCGAAAAATATCATAATTAGGTTCAATAGGTAAAAGCAAATCTAATAAAACAGTCAAATTATGAGTTTTACTGAATGCAATTCCCGCTTCTTGTAAATGCGCTTTCAGATATTTCTCGACACATTGTTGCGCGTGAAAACACGCGGCATCATAGTTGGGAGATTTTCTCGCGCGTAATTCCCTTAATGCTGTAGTAAAATCCCCCTCAGCTTTATCAACCCATTCTACTGTGAGGGGATTCATAAATTACCTTTCCTTTTTCTATGATTTCTCGCATAAAAAAATCATTCCACGCAAGGCGTTGTTCCACTTCTACAGCAGTCCTGACTAACAAATCTATAGCAAAATTTGGCTGTATTTTCTTTAAAATTTCCCAAGTTTGGCGAAAACGGCTTCCCTCATAAGGCAAAATTACTAACAAATCTACATCGGAGTCATCTTGAGGGTTTCCATAGGCATAGGAGCCAAATAAAATGATTTTCTCTGGCTGAAATTCCTCAGCAATAGCCCGACTTAATTCGATGATTTTTGGGATTTCGATCATCGTCAATCAACACTCCTTTCTAGCAGCCAATTTTGGGAAATTAAAGGGATTGAAGAAACCAGGTTTCTAACTGGCTGGTGGGGACAAGAAACCCGGTTTCTCTGAGATTTGTGGCTTTGTGGCAGGGGTTGTCTGAAGAAACCCGGTTTCTGGGCTCTTCAGGTGAACCCGCGAAGGTAAAACAAATTAAACCTTCGCCTCTTCCTTAACCAACTTATCCCAACCCAAATCCTTCAACGCGTTATTCCGACGCAAAGGACGAGTTACCAACTCCAAAATATCACGAGCATTCGTAAACCCATGAATCTGAGCAAAAGTAAACTCCACAGACCATTTTGTATTAATCCCTCGAGCTTCCAAAGGATTCGCGTGAGCCATTCCCGTAATCACCAAATCCACACCCAAATCATAAATCCGTTGTAACTGATTATAATTATCAGGCTTCTCCACAATTGTCGGAGTCGGAACACCCATTTCTTGACAAGTTTTCTCCAACAGCTCCAACTCAGCAGCTTGATAGCGCTTATCCATATAAGGAATACCAATTTCAGGGCAAGTCATCCCGCAACGAATCAAGAAACGTGCCAAAGAAATTTCTAACAAATTATCTCCCATGAAAAACACAGACTTGCCGCGAATTAACTGAAGATAATCTTCTAAAGACTCCCAAATTTGTTTTTCCCGCTCATCTAAGCCCTTCGGTTCAATTCCTAATACCGAACAAATCTTTTCAATCCAAGCGCGAGAGCCATCGGGACCAATGGGGAACGGCGCACCAATTAACTTACACTTCCGACGACGCATTAAAGTAGTAGCAGTACGAGATAAGAAAGGATTTACCCCAGCCACATAATAACCTTCTTCAATCACAGGTAATTCAGTGTAACGTTTAGAAGGCAACCAACCAGAAACTTTAATCCCTTGTTTCTTCAATTCTAAAGTTAATTGAGTCACCACCGGATCAGGGAGGGAACCAAATAATACTAAAGGCGGGTGCTTGACATATTCCGACTCTTCCTCTATGACATCCTCTTTTTTCTTACCAAAATTGAGGAGTTTTTGAATAGCATTGCGTTCGGCCTTTTCACCTTCTGTCACAGGAGCTTTATCAGGACAACGAATAGCCATTGCCGCTAAAACAGTATCTTCCCCTTGGGTAAAAGCATAATCTAAACCATTGGCACGAGCAACCACAATGGGAATACCAAGATCCGCTTCTAATTTCGGAGCTAACCCTTCCAAATCCATTTTAATGATTTCCGTCGTGCAAGTGCCGATCCAGACAATAACACTAGGGTTACGATCGCGCTTAATTTGCAAACATAAACGCTTCAGTTCATCATAATCATTCAACTGAGCCGAAATATCACCTTCTTCTAACTCAGCCATCGCGTAACGAGGTTCAGCAAAAATCATCACCCCCATCGCGTTTTGGAGGAAATAGCCACAAGTCTTAGTGCCAATAACTAAGAAAAAACTATCCTCAATCTTTTGATAAAGCCACGCGACACAACTAATGGGACAAAAAGTATGGTAATTTCCTGTTTCGCACTCAAAATTAAGAGATTGTGGTTCAGTTAAAGTTGCCGTCATAGCCTCAGTATTCTCCCTAATAGGTTAGTTTTTTTGTTTGGAACAAAGGATTATTTAGTTGACTTGACGGGAGGAGGGTCAACCCTCACCCCAGTCAAATTATCATTAAGAAATTAGTCTGGGAGCGATGTATTCACCCCACAGATAACTTCTTAAAATCCACAAGCCAAAGACCTGTTTTTTCTCAGTACCAAAAGGTAAAGAAAGAAAAACCATTTAAGGGACTGACCCCAGGAAGATGAGGCATTAAAAATTTATTTAAAATCTGCCAAGAAGCCAGAAATTTCTGCATCCTCATCGGAATCTTCCAGGTCTAAGTCACCGAGTCCATCAAGATCATCATCGGAATCTTCAGAGTCGCCCAGTCCCTCTAGATCCATCTCATCCAACTCATCAGACGAAGATAAATTAAAATCATCATCGTCCCCTAAGTCGAGACCGCCCAAACCATCATCGTCATCATCTGAATCTTCTCCAAAAGGATCAGGAATATCCTCGGCGACAAAATCATCCTCCGCGGAACCAAAAAGATCATCAGAAGACTCATCCTTATCATCATCAAAACCTAAGCCACCCAAATCAGACTCTTCTTCCTCTTCGGAGCCGAAGGCTCTTAAATCAGACACAGTTTCTTCCGCGTCATCAAGATGTAAGCCACCTAAGCCACCCAAATCGGATTCTTCCTCCTCATCAAGGCCTAAGCCACCTAAGTCGCCTTCTTCTTCCTCATCAAGACCTAAACCACCTAAGTCCGCGTCTTCTTCCTCATCGAGACCTAAACCACCTAAGTCGGAGGTCGCTTCTTCTTGCTCATCAAGACCTAAG
>JBBITB010000013.1:0-80659 GCA_037440985.1 Microcoleaceae cyanobacterium bin_387 | reverse complement strand
GCCCCCCCCCCCCCCGTTTCTCGTTCGGTTTCTGCTCCGGCTGTGATCCCATTACCCTCTCGCCCGGCTCCTGTTGAGGCACAAGAGTCTCAGCAAGAGAAGCAAGAAGAGATGGATGATCTCTATCAACGTCTTTTTAGTCCGACTCAGACTCCGACAGAAGAATATAGTCCCTCCCTCGAACCCTTTGAGGCGCGATCGACTCCCCTGATCGAGTCTCCCTCGGAGTGGGATAAAACTTCTCAGTCTTTGGACGATTTTATGCTCGCGGAAGATTCAGAATTTCTCACCAATAAACCGTCGGCTGATATCCCTTTAGAGACAGAGGATTTCTTTGCCAAAACGGGTAATGATTTCGATATTATAGAAAAGGCTTCTTGGGAAGCACCTTCACCAAGAATCTCTACTTCCGAAGAATCGAAAAAGGTGAATTTGGATAATCTTTTTGGGGAGACAACACCTCCAGAAAGCTCAAGTTTCCGCGTTTCTCTTCCTACTCATACCATTAAAGAGGAAGAAAAAATTTCTCTGGAGAATGCTGACTCAGATATTTCTGGCTCTTTAGAGTCCCTGACGGATGACTTCTTTGAACCCGCGTCTAAAGACGAAAATTTATTACCGATAGAAGTTACTGATTTAGGAGGAGAACAAGCTCTGGTTTTAGATACCAGCACCCTGCAATTATTACAAGACGATTTGTATAGTTTAGAGGGATTAGATGCTACGGGAATTATTGATAGTTTTGAAGGTTTTACGCCGGGAATTGACGACGGGTTTACCCCAAATCAGGAAGAAGAAACTACGACGGGCAGCAGTGTAATCGAAGTTACTACTTTAGAGGATTTATTTGCTGATATTTCCAATACACCTCCCTTGGGAGTAGCCCTGCAATTCGCGTCCGAGGAACCGGGGGAGATCGAAATTCCCACACAAGTTAATTCTGACTTTACTAATGTTATTTCTAACTTAGACAGTTCCGAATTAGATTTTGATAAATATAGTATGACTTTGGAAGATATTTTAGATAATTTAACGGAAGCAGAAGCGAAACCGATTACTCTCAAATAAATTGATGGGATGGGAGACATCTATGGATAATTCTCTAGTTAGCCCTGACACCCTCTCTGTCTCTAGTACGACTGTGCCTTCCTTGGCAAATTGGTATTTAGGGGTTGATTTCGGTGCTACAGGAATTTCTGCGACACTGTTAAATTCAAGTAATGGGGAAGTTTATCCCCTCGGGTGGCAAGTTTCTGCTAAAGATCGGGATAATTTTGCGGTTTCGCCTCCCCTTATTAAGGATCGTTTACCTTCGCTACTACAGTTAAAAATTGGGGAGAAGTTTGATAAATTGCCTCCGGTTTTAGGGGTGGGTTATCCTGTCAAAACGGGAGATATTAAAGCTTTTTGTTTCCAAAATTTTAAAGAGCCTTTAAAAATTGCGATCCCTTATAATACAACCGCGGCTACTTCCTACTTAGATGGATTAGATGATCGGCCGGAAAAATATGAACCTTTGTTACAATGGACTCAGGGATATTCTTTACCTTTAATTGCTTTTGTGGAAGCTATTAAGGTGTTATTAAATACTTTAAATCCTCGGAGTTTGAGTTTTTCTATCTTATCCATTGATGATCAGTTAGATGGGGAAACTCTTGTTTATGCTCTCGAAAATTTGGAGGGTGTGATTATGGGATTTCCCCTGGGGTGGAGTCATGCTTATCAAGTTAATTTGAGGGAGGCGGTTTTAGCTGCGGGATTGGTACAAGAGGTTGGACAAATTTTTCTGATTGAAGACGCGATCGCGTCTTTACTTTCGGAACTTAGTCAGAATAAAAATAGGAAAAACCCTTTACAAGGGGGTACTCTGGTAATAAACGCGGGGGCAACCACGATCGAGTTAGCTTTAGTTGATTTACCGGAAAATCCCCAGGAAAATTTATCCTATTCCCATTTTCATTGTGCTAGTTTTGCCTATGGGGGAAACGCGATCGAACAGGATATTATTTGTCAAGTGTTAATGAAGGATGAATTATTTGGTTATTGGGAGAATATACCCCGTCCGGGTTATCCTGATTTAGGGGCTCGTTATCAATTGCAAAAATGGTTACAAAGTTCTCCTTTTGGGTTAGCTTTAGTAGAGGCTGCTAAATATTTAAAATTGAGATTATCGCAACAGGAAAATTTTACGTTAAAAATTGGGAAACATCGTTGGGATGTGAAACGACGGGATATTGAAATTAAGGTTTTAGTGCCTTTTATTCAACAGTTAAATCGGGAATTAAATGATTTATTAAGTCAGGTGGGAATATCGACGGTTGCGATTAATCAAGGGATTTTGACTGGGGGGACTTCTGCTTTAGGCGCGATCGGGCGTTGGTTACGTCAAAAATTACCGAATGCAATTTTAATGCAAAATTCTCCAGCACAAGTCGCGTTAGGGTTGGCGAGTTTGCCTCTTTATCCGAAAATTCTGAGTTTAGCGAATCAACAATACAATAATGATTATTTTTTCCTGGGAGAATTGTTCACGATTTTTGGCGAAAAAAGTCTCAGTTTGAGAGAGATTCATCAACGTTTAGAAAAACGGGGAATTAATACTAACGCGTCTTCTGAAAGGATTTTGAGGTTATTAGAGGGAGAATTGCCCCTAGGTTTATTACCATCGGAAGAGGACTCAATTTTATTAGCTCAAGAGTCGGTTAATAATAGGGATTATGAGTTGCTGAGAAAACGTCCGCTTTTTGATAAAAATGTTGAAGAAAATTATAATCTTAATTTGGAGCAGAGAGACATTGTTTTACAATATATGAATCGCTTAATAGTGACTCGTGAAAAAGGACTTCATGAGTCTTTGACTAGGGATTATTTTTAATCAACTATTTTTCGGTATTCTTTTGTTTTGGTACGGGTTTTAATCCCATTCCGCAGATATTAAGATTAATCGGGGAGTTTTTGCTAAAAAATAGCTGCGATTCATCCCAGCCGTGGAAGCACTACTGACGAAAATTTTATGATTAGGCTCACGGATGATATTTCGGCAGTCCAGTGAATCTAATTTGGGGTCATCAAAAAGCCACCAAAGTAAGATATGGGTGTCAATAATGTAGCTCATTCCCATTGTTGTAACTCCTCTTCTGGTAAGGCTTCAAAAAACGCGTCTCCTAATTGTCCACTCAACAAACCAGGGGTTCTCGGTTGTTGATTTTCTTTGTCTAAACCCAGGCGAAAATGATAGATAATATCATAGAGTGCGGCGAGTTTTTCTTCGGGAATGTCTTGTAATTCTTGTATAATTTTTGAGATTAGCATTAATCAAATTCTCCGAGAGTTATTGGTAAATATTTTGAGATTCTTTCACCCACATTCCGCTTTTTTTTACATAGTCAAAAGTATGTTGATGAGAAAAAGTGATTAAGGGAGATTTAAGCTCAAACCTATTCTCAATTATTGAGAAAAAAGAGACAATAGTTGACCACGCGTAATATCTCTATACATGATCATAACACTTGTTGAGAAAAAACAGGGTTGGTACAGCTATTTTTTAGGAAAAAAGCCGACATTAATGTTAAGGCTTGTGGAATGTTGGTTTTCACTGTGTCCCCTATTAACTCCAGAAACCGGGTACAGGATTTCTCGTAATACCCATAATAGCGCGATCGAGGGAGAAACTCTGTTTCTTGTGGGTTATTGATAAATCGCAACTGGGGTTATAATATAGCAAAACGGCTTTATAATATTTTTACTAGGCATATTTTACTCGCAAAATGAAAATCAAGTTTTACAACTTAGGCGGTATTAAGGAAACAGAGCTAGAATTGCGTCCTCTGACAGTAATTATTGGTCCGAATAACTCAAGCAAAACCTATCTCGCATACTCCATCTATGGCTTGTGGCAGCGTGCTGGAGGTATATCTAAGACTTTTCATAGATCAGAAATTCAAGAGGAAGATGATGGTAGCTGCTCACTGAAAATAGATGATAACTTGCTTGATTTTTTTGTGAGAGATGCTGAAGAGACAGCCCAAAATTTTCAAGGAAATACTTTAGAATCGTTTTTTCAAGATTCCAGCCGTAAAATTTTCTCAAAAACATCATTTGAACTGATAATTTCTCGGAGCGAAGTAGAAGATGTCATCAATAAAATAATTGGGGAAGAAGTTTTTTATTTGACCGATCAAACTCGGCTTAAGATTAGTCGAGAAAAAAATGATTTACTTTTGAAAATTCAACCGAGAGATGAAGAAAGAAGTATAAATACAAATGAAGAAAAATTAGTCAATTCAAACCGCACCTTTTTTATTAGTCCAGAAGTTGTCTTTATACTTCTTGTAAAAAGAAATCTTTTTGCCAACCCATTTTCATTACCTGCTGAACGAAATGCCTTTATTAATACCTATAAAATGCTGGCAAATAGGCGATACAAACTACTTAAAGAAAACCAAAGAGGGTTATTAACTCTTAGTAGCTCACAAAGACAACTTGACCTACTGAGAGAACAAGGAGATATCCGTTATCCAGAACCAGTAGAAGATTTTTTGGATTTTTTAACTGACATAGAACTTCAAGAAACAACGACCAATAATTCCCACATAAAAAATGAATTTCATGCCTTAGCTGCTCTCATTGAAAAAGAATTACAAAACAACAACAAGACTAACTTAAAACCTACTAAATTTGGAGGAAAAGAGATTAAGGTAGCCGTAAAAAAAGGTCTGGAAATCGATCTATATAATGCTTCATCTTCTATCAAACAACTTGCCCCATTACTTTTATATTTAAGGTTTCGGGCGAGTCAAGGTGACTTTCTAGTGATAGATGAACCAGAGATGAACTTACACCCAGAATCCCAAGCAAAGCTTCTGGAAGCTTTATGTATTCTTGTTAATCTTGGTGTCAGAGTTTTACTCACAACACATAGCCCATATATTATGGCTCACCTCAACAATTTAGTTAATGGTAATAATCAAAATTCTCAGATATTGAAACGTCAGTCTTCATCTCTCTATTTACAGGATGATAGAGCCTTTTTATCAATGGATCAGGTAAGTGCTTATGAAATGAAAAAAAATAAACTACTCTCCTTGAAAGATCCTGATTATGGGATCAGATGGGATACCTTAAGTGATGTTTCCCGTGATCTTCAGCAAAAGTTTTTTGAAATTTATGAAGCGGGAGAAAAAAATTACGATGAAACGGATGAATAATCTTTCAAAAATCTTACAGAAAAAACCAGATAAACTAGACTGGAACAATTTTAATTTCCTAGAAAACCTCTTAGTGTTTTGTGCGCGACAAAAAAGAGAGGCTCCCAAGGAAAGTGGAGTACATTTTCGTATAAGTTTAGATTCCCGTCAAGATTCTATATGTATTTTATTTGAAATCGACCGCAGAAAAGATCCTCTGATAAAACCTAATACGGTAAAACGACCAGATTATATGTCTCTTTATATTAATCCTAATTCTTGCATCTTTACTATTATTGAGATGAAAGGTACAAATAAAAACTCTTTAGAGCATGGAATTGAACAAATTTTATCCTTTAGAGATCGTTTAAAACAAGAAATATTTCAGCATTTACCTAAAAAATTTCAAGACAAATTTAAAGTTAAGTTTCAAGGAATTTTATTGACTCCCTACAATGTCAGTATTCCTCAGCTAAAAATCGCGAAAGAAGCGAAAAATGGCTTTATTATTTTACCCCTTCAATATAGTGCTAAAGCAGAATTGTATCCTTATGTTTCCAAAGAAAATAAGATCACTGAAAAATATGAGCATCAAAAAATATGTGAATCCGAATCTTTGTTAGTTGAAAAGATTTTAACGACAAGATCACTCCCTAAACGAATAACGAATGACTCTTCTTCACGGGAGTGTCATCCTAATGATAGGATAGGAATTAATATCGACTATTTATTACCTAATGAAAATGATTACATAACTCTTTCGTCAAATGAAAGTAAAATTACAATTAATCTCAGGGGTAATAGTGATGACAAAGAAATTATTAAAAAAGAGTTAGAAAGTCTCAATCTTACCAGTAAATTAAAGGTGATTGAGTCTTGACATTTATCCTGGCATCTCTAATAGATCGTTATTATTTTTGTTCCGCAATATCCCTTTATTTATATTCTTTGAAAAAAGTCCGATCCCGATCAAACTACAAAGGCACAGAGGACACAAAGGGTGAATTTTCGCTCATTTTGAGGTTGATAAGAATAGTGGACATTTTTTCGATTTTCTTTCCTCTGTGCCTTTGTGGTTATACAATAAAAAAAACTGGGACAATGGTAATGTCCGATGAGAGGATAGAGACACGATCGCGCATATCGCATAAACTTTAAAACGTGGTATGAAAACCTTTACACCCCAGTTTTGAGAAATTTGTATTAATGAATACAGAACTATGTCACCATACTTCTGTCAAATAAGAGACTCAATATGTGATAAATCACTTAAAATGTCTAAAATTGTATTTCCCTTGACGAGAGTCAGTCCGAAAAAAAGACCAAAAACTCTCAAACATAACAGTTTATTATCTACTCTTGCCCGCGTTTTCCCTAAAGTCCTAAAGTCTCTGAGTCGGCTAGGCTATAGGCGGAAATTCTCTATCTTATTCTCGGTTTTTATCGTCTTGGGATGGGGAGTCAGCACGATCGCGTCGGAAAGTCCCCTCCCAGAAAATACTCCCCTCAATCTGGAAGAATTAAAAGTAGGATTAGATACCCTTTGGGTAATAATCACCGCGATGCTAGTATTCTTTATGAATGCTGGTTTTTGTATGTTAGAAACGGGATTCTGTCGTCAGAAAAATGCGGTTAATGTCTTAGCCAAAAATCTCATAGTTTTTGCCCTCTCCACCGTCGCCTTTTTTGCCTGTGGTTTTGCCTTAATGTTTAGTAATGGCAATGACTTTATCGGAACCAGTGGCGGTTTTTTTCTGCGAAATATAGTTGATAATAGTCCTGCGACGGGAGAGGCTTATCAAGGTATTTTTCAAGCCTTAAGTTGGACTGGAATACCCTTGAAAGCTAAATTCTTTTTCCAGTTAGTATTTGCGGGAACCGCGGCAACTATTGTTTCCGGGGCCGTCGCGGAGAGAATTAAATTTATTAACTTCCTCATTTTTAGTCTTTTATTAATAGGAATAGCCTACCCTATTACGGGCCATTGGATTTGGGGTGGTGGATGGTTAGCTAAAATCGGTTTTCGCGATTTTGCCGGAGCTACAGTTGTTCATTCTGTGGGAGGATGGGCGGCATTAATGGGAGCAATTTTTCTCGGCCCTCGTTTAGGCAAATATCAAGAGGGAGAAACCTATGCTCTCCCAGGTCATAATATGAGTATCGCGACTTTAGGATGTTTGATTTTATGGTTAGGATGGTTTGGTTTTAATCCGGGTTCGACAATGGCTTTACAACCTAACGCGATCGCGCATATTGCCTTAACCACAAATATATCCGCGGCTTTTGGGGGAATCATCGCGACAATCGTCTCCTGGTTGTATTTAGGAAAACCCGATTTAACCGTTATTATTAATGGTATTTTAGCCGCCTTAGTGGGAATCACTGGCAGTTGTGCCTGGGTTAATCTTCCCAATGCCGCGATTATTGGTAGTATTGCTGGATGTTTAGTCGTGTTTGCCGTTACCTTCTTCGATCGCCTGAAAATTGATGATCCGGTAGGAGCAATATCTGTTCATTTAGTGGGTGGAATTTGGGGGACTCTCGCGGTAGGTTTATTTGCCGAAGGGGACAATACTGGTTTATATAAAATAGGCCCCTTGGAAGGCATCCTTGTCGGGGGAAATTTGAGTCAATTAGGAATACAATTACTCGGTATTATTTCGGTTGCCGGAATGACGGTATTTTTGACAAGTCTATTTTGGAGTATCTTGAAATTTACATTAGGCATTCGAGTTAGTCCACAAGAAGAATTAGCCGGGTTAGATATTGGTGAACATGGTATGGAAGCTTATAGTGGATTTCTCAAAGAAACGCGATCGGGAGTATTTGGAGATCCTAATAATCCCAGAAATATTTAGGATACAGACAGACGAGAGCATTTTGGGTTATTAATTCACGTCTATTATCATATTCCTCCGCTGTGGATAAGTATGAAAATGCTCTTGTCTTGACATGATGCTTCCTTTTCCTGATATTGGGATTTTAATAACTCTATAGTGTTTCGATTTCAGAGGTAAAACTTGTGGCACAGGCATCCTGCCTGTGACGGGCTCAGAGCCCCTTCCACATTTACATCTCATTTGAAAATGCTATATATCCGATAAATTGGGTGGCTGTGTATTATCTTTATGGGTAACTTATCTCTTGACTAAAAATTGTTCTCATCTTATTCTCTATTTACCATGACACGCGGACGTTTTCCCTGGCAAAATATTATTTTATTCATCCAATCCGAACCCCCTCGGTTAATCGAATTGGTGATGTTAAGCCTCGCGATAATATTAGGAATCTGTTGGTTAACTAACTATCATTGGCCTTATTTAGTCCTTAGTGTTAGTTATGCCGTCGGCTCCGCGACTTCTATCTGGATACGCGAATTAATATTACCTTCTTCTCAAGTCCGTTTTATGATCGCGACTGGAGTATTACTTTTAAGTGTGGGCCTATTGGTTTATAGTACAACCGTTGTCATTAGTTAATTAAGGAAAAATTAGGTTTTTTTTAGGTAAAATAGTCATGGGAGATAATCCCATCAGAAACCACGTTGTTTTTCGGATTGGCTCCGGGAGATTGATGTAAAATCAAACGATTTCCCGCGGGATCATATGCGTAAATTTCTCGCCCGTGAGAGGTGGTAATAATTTCTCCCCCCGGAGGATATCCTAATTCTGTTAAATACGCGATCGCGCTTTCCAAATCCTGCACCTCAAAACACAAACTGATCCCGGTTTTCCCCTGGGAGAAAAACTCCGCGACGTGAGACTCTTTCGGTTTAAAAATACCAATTGTTAAACCAGGTAATTGAAATTCGGCATAAACTTTGGGAAAATAAGGATGAGGGGGTTTACCCAGTATATGAGTATAAAACTCCACAAGGGTTTCATTTTCCAAGTCAGCTAAAGTTACTAAGGCAGAAGTGGACAAAATGGCCATAGGATTAAAATAGTTGATAGCAGTACATAGTACAAAACAAAATATGGGAAAAATTTTTATCTCTGCTGCTCATGGTGGTTTAGAAAACGGTACTCGCGATCCCGGTGTCATCGCGGGGGGGACCACTGAAGCCAAAGAAATGATCCTATTGCGCGATCAAATCGTCGCCGAAGCGCGATCGCGTAATGTAGTAGTATATAGTGTACCTGACGATCTCAGTCAAGTCCAAAGTATAGATTGGATCAACGATCGCGCTGTGGGAGGAGATATCGCGTTAGAAATTCAAATGAATGGCTCATCAAATCCCCAAACAAGAGGTGCAACAGGATATTATATCGCCACCAATGATCAACGCAAAGGCAATGTAGAATTACTACTAAAAGGATTAGTGCAACGAGTACCCCAATTACCCAATCGAGGAGCCAAACCCGACACCACCACAGGGTTAGGAAAATTAGTATTTTGTCGGTGGATATCAATTCCCTCTGTCGTAATAGAAACAGGCTTTCTCACCAACCCCGACGATCGCGCTTTAATACAAACAAAACGACGAGACATCGCCCTAGGAATTGTCGATGGTTTAGTCGCGTGGAATAAAGGAGTATCAGTGCCACCAATTTCCACCAACTATTTCCCCATTAATATTAACATAAATGGTCAAATTTATGGAGAAAAAGGGGTTTTAATTAATGGCAATTCTTATATACCCATTGACTTAGTAGATCGCTTAGGATTAGATGTCACGAAAATTCCCAGAGTGAGACTGGTGAATTACAAAAATATCGTTCATGTCAAAGCCATTGAATTACGCGATTTTAATATAGCCGTAAGTTGGGATAATCCCAATCGAACCGTAGTCTTACGTTCTAATAATAAAATATGTCAAAGTCAAATTGACAAAATCATGTCCCCAGGGCATACCACAGAAGTGCAATTAATCATGTTTATTCGAGCGAATAATGAGAAAGCCTTAACAACTTTTCCTGATATCGCGCAATTATATCGAGAAGAGGCAACCATTGAGGGAGTCAGTTATGACATGGCCTTTTGTCAAATGTGTATCGAAACAAACTTTCTCCAATTTGGGGGAGAAATAAAATCGACACAAAATAATTTTGCCGCGTTAGGATCAATTGGTGGTACTTCAGAAACCGCGTCTTTTCCTAGTGCCAGAATTGGAGTAAGAGCGCATATTCAACATTTAAAATCTTACGCGAGTACGGAACCCTTAGTACAGGAATTAGTAGATCCTCGATTTCGTTTTGTCACGCGAGGAATTGCACCATTAGTAGATCAATTAAGTGGTCGTTGGTCCGCGGATTTACAGTATGGAAAAAGAATTTTATCTTTAATGAGACTACTTTATGAAACCGCGGGGTTATTATAGCTAATGGGGAATGGAGAATGGGTAATGGCTAATAGGTAATAGGTAATATGATCGGCAAAGAAACCGGGTTTTTGAACCCTCAGAGCATCAGGCGGCAGTTGTGGCAGAAAAACCCGGTTTCTCACCCCACGAGATACCAAAGAAACCGAGTTTTTGAGCTGTCTTAGCATTGGCGGGCAGTTGTCGCCGAAAAACCCGGTTTCTCACAGAAAAACTTATGTTAAACTGAAAATAGTTGTTGCCAAGGTAAAAACAATGGAACCCGTCATAATCTTAGAAAAACCGACACTAACCCTAGAGGAAACGATACTAGAGAAAGTGAAAACCTTATCACCCGAAAAACAGCAACAAGTCTTAGATTTCATCGAGTTTCTACAGATGAAAGTCAAAAAAGAAGAAACTCAAACTCCAGAAAAAGAAATTTCATTTTTAGACGCGGCTCAGGAATTTATTGGTTGTGTCGATGGAGGCCCAGGCGACTTAGCAACTAATAAGAAATATCTACAAGGAGTTGGTACATAATGAAACGCAACGTATTAGTAGATACTGGGCCATTAGTAGCCTTAATTAATCGTCGGGAACAGTCCCACAATTGGGTAATAGCACAGTTAGGAAATATTGCCTATCCTTTACTTACTTGTGAAGCCGTTATTACAGAAGCTTGTTTTCTATTACATCATATTTATGGGGGTGAATCTGCTCTCATTTCTTTGTTGAGTAGTGGAAATCTCGAAATTCCTTTTCGTCTCAATGATGAGTTTCAAGCTGTGAGTCAATTAATGACGCGTTATCAATCTGTTCCCATGTCACTCGCGGATGCTTGTTTAGTCCGAATAACAGAATTATCTCCCGAAAGTGGACTATTAACACTTGATAGTGATTTTCTCATTTATCGCAAAAATCGTAACGAGACAATTTCTCTTATTATTCCTGAAGAATAATGCCAAGAAAACATCATTCACTGTCACCCCAGACTCCAGAAACGGAAGCATCCCAATTGGGCAAAAAAAGTAGGGAAACGGCACTGCCGTTTCCTGAAGAAACCAGGTTAAAGCCAAAACTGATTAAACTGATTAAATTAAAGCCCCTCCACAACTAGAACCCGCGCCCGCGGTGCAACCATAACAATAATTAGCCGTTTGGACTTCGGAAATAATATCTAAATTTCCGGCTTCTAATAATGTTTTCACGGTAATTTTTTCTCTGGTTTTACTTCTCGCGGGTAAATGTTCCATCTGGTTAAAATCACAATCATAAACATTTCCCAAATAGTCAATAGATAACTCATTGCGACACATTAAATTTTCCACAGTATTCCCATTAAAATTATCGGCTAAAAATCTTATATAACTTTGATAAATCTTGTGTTTTTCTAACTGAAATTTCGTTCTACCTATCGGTAAATTAGTAATAGTAAAGAAATGATTAAAGACAATACCAAAATTTTCATTAAGATAGTTTTTATAATCTTGCTGTAACTTTTGTTGCTCTGGGGTAAGAGAAAACTTATCTGTTGTCGGAACCTGGGGATTATAAACTAAATCTAAAATCAAGTTCGGCTCTTTACCATAACCTAAACTATTTAACCATTGTAAAGCTCTAATCGAAGCATCAAATACCCCATTACCGCGTATTTTATCCACATTAGAGGATAAATAACAAGGTAAAGAAGCCACTATTCTCAATTGATTTTTAGCACAATATTCAGGAATATCATCAAAACCCTTTTCCCAGTATATCGTCAAATTAGAACGAACAATCACCTCTTTTCCTTGGGATCTTCCCGCTTCTACTAAAGGTTTAAACCCATATAACATTTCCGGCGCACCACCTGTCAGATCGATCGTTTGAATCTGAGGAAACTGATTAATAATAGTAATCAATTGCTGGCAAATTTCCGGGGACATTTCCTCTGTGCGTTTGGGACTGGCTTCCACATGACAATGATTACAAGTTAAGTTACACTTTTTCCCTAAATTAATTTGTAAAACCGTAATTGTTTTTTTGCTTAAAGGAGATCGTAGTTGATGGGAGAAAGGCGCGATCGTGGTAGAAATCATTAGTTAATCCTGAAGAAAATTTTTCTTTAGTATAACAGAAAAATTGATGAACCACAAAGGGACAAAGGACACAGAGAGATAAACTTTGATTCTTTTGAGATTAAGCCCAAAATATCTCAGAGAAAAAAGCCAGAGCTAACTCTATTTTATCGGGTGCATTTCAAATTGGCAAAAAAAACTGTAGTGGGAGCGTCTCGCTCCCTAGGGATCTAATAGGGAGCGAGACGCTCCCACTACCAATTTACGTTTAGGAGATGCTCCCTATTTTCTCTCTCTGTCTTCCCTTTGTGTTCTCTGTGCCTTTGTGGTTCATTTTTCACCAAAAAAAGGACGCAAAAACAGTCTGATTAATTAGAAACCTCTGTCATTTCAATTACGCGGCCATCATAATCTTTCACTAAAAAATTTAAAGGTTTTTCCCGACGAATTTTAAGTTTAAGTCCTCGCGTTTCTACTCGCATCAATAACTTTTCTAAACAGTCATGATCAAAGCAAACATGACGCTGACGTTCATTTGTTCCTAAACTTGCACCCCCAATAACGTGCAATTGGGTATTTTTCATTAATTGATACCATAATCCATCGGAGGTAAAACCTTTCGTCGGACTAGGGCGAGTCATCGTCGGTGTCATATACATTGGATCGAGACTCGCTGTGCCAATGGTTTGTTCATAATTATAGTAATAATGTAGCGGCACTTCCGCGACTGGTAATTGTAGCAAACCTTCGTAAAATTCGCGCGCGATCGCGATATCGGAGACCATCACGGTATAAACTTTAGGAGCACTGGTAAGGAACATCCACATGGCTACCGCATAGGCAGCCAGTAACATCACCATTACGCCTTGAGTGGAAAAGAGACTATCGAGAGCGATAGAGGGCAAAAAAGAACTTAAGTATAATGATCCAAAAGCCCACTTGACAAGACTGACTGCTAGTACCATGAACTCACTAGAGGGTAAACGACTGAAATGTTTAATGCTTACAGATGTCGTCGAGGGTAAGACGTACTATCTGGGATGATTGCCCTCTATCTTAGCAAAAACGAATCATTATCACCCATGAATGTCTTTGTCTATGGTACTCTCAAACCCGGAGAGTTTAATTATCCGCGATACTGTGAAGGGAATGTCTTGACTTATCAAGACGCGATCGCGTATGGTCAACTTTATTATTTACAAGCGCGAGGCTATCCCGCGATGATGACTGGAGAGGGTACAGTTTATGGAGTTCTCCTGACATTTAAAGAGACAAAACCCCTCTCCGATTTAGACGAGCTGGAGGATTATTTACCCGATCGCGCACCGGAAGACAACGAATATCAACGTCAAAAGATAGAAATCTTCGATTTAGATTTTCAATCCCTGGGTTACGCGTGGGCTTATTTGATGTTGCCCGATCGCGTTCAATTGCTCCGAGGTATCCCCTTACCCAAGGGGGTTTGGCCAGGAGAATAACAAAAGTTAACGAATAAAAATTAAAATTTTACCGTTGCTTCGGAGTATTCGATACTTTGGGAATTTCCACAACGGGCTGATTGACACTCAAAATCGCGGTATTAGGATTTAGGATTTCCACAACTGGTTCATTCAGTGCAATCATGACATCATCGGAGGATTGAACGGGTGCTGGGGTTTCCGCGACTTGAGTTGTCGTTTGTCGGTTAACCATCACACCGGATAAGGTGGCTAAAAACAAAGCCGCGATCGCGCCCCCTTGCCACGCCCAACGACGTTGACGTTGTTTTTCGGCATCAATCGTTTGGAAAACCGCGTTGGCAAGTTGTTGCGCCGATTTTTGAGGAGTTGGGATCGGCATAGACTGAAAAGCCGATCGTACATTTAAAAGACGATGATATAAATTACGAGCATCGGGATCGGAGGCTAACCATTCTTCGACTTGCCGCCCTTCCGTTGCCGTTACTTCACCATCTAAATAAGCACTTAATAATTCAAACTGATCGCGCATCATAGTTGGCATCACCACACCCTGACTTTGCTGATAAGGGACTAAATTTTTACTCGCTGAACTTTTCGGATACTTCTCTCGTTTTTGGGTTGGTAGTTCATTAGAAAAAAGCATGGCACACACCCCCCGCGTTCGCTTTAAGATTTCATAGTTTTAGACTTCCTATTCCTCCTCATTTTTCATGGATTTATTTTCTCTATTCCATATAGTTTTGCAGTTGAGATTGTAGCCGTTGACGAGCTCTCGCGATCCGAGATTTTACCGTTCCTAGGGAAACTCCAGTGATTTTCGCGATATCCTCATAGGCTAAACCATCAATTTCTCTTAACACAATCGTTGTCCGAAAAATTTCAGGTAAATCCGCGATCGCGGCTTGTAACTGATCGTAAAACTCTTGTGTTGTCAAAACTTCTTCGGGCCCCGGACTATCCGCGGCTATTTCCCAATCCATTTCCCCATCTTCAAAAGCACGGGGTACATCAAGGGAAATTACATTTTTGACCCGTTTCCGCTTGCGTAATTCATCATAAAATAAATTCGTTGTAATTCGACCTAACCAACTTTGAAATTTTGCGGGCTCTTGCAAATTACGAATATGCTTATAAACCCGAATCCAAACTTCCTGGGCTAAGTCCGCACGATCTTGCCAATCAGGAGCTAAGTGGTATAAAACCCGCTCAACATGAGACTGATAGCGACGTAATAATTCAGTAAATGCAGCGCGATCAGGTTGCGAACCCGTTTGACACCGCAATACTAAATCCGAGTTAGAGAGTTTTTCGACGGGTAATGGCACTTGAGGGATAATTGCCTCAACTGTAGACCAAGATAATGTGAGAAAGTTATTCATCGGTGGAACTGGCTCATAAAACCTTCCACCTTTATTGACGCACCCTTTATTAATAAGGTTCCCAGAAAATCCTTTCCTGAAAATTTAAAAAATACTTAAATTTTTTGGGGAAATTTTTCCTTATTTTCTTCACAAGCCCCTATATTAACCCAACTACTAGAACCATCGACCCAATGTTCTTTTTTCCAGATCGGGGCATTATGTTTTAAGGTATCGATGCCGTATCGACAAGCTTCAAAAGCTTCTGCACGATGGGGAGATCCCACCGCGACTAAAACGCTAATTTCCCCAATTTCGAGCCGCCCTATCCGATGATGAATCACTACTCGATTCACATCGCACCACTGATTACGAATATTAGTCGCGACTTGTTGGAACACCCGGATCGCCATCGGTTGATAGGCTTGATATTCCAAGGCTATCACCGCTTTACCCTCTGTTTGCTCGCGAACCGTCCCACTCATCACCACCACTGCACCATTGGCGGGATCATCTGTTAAAGAATATATTTCCTCTAGGGACAGAGGTGCAAGGGTAATGGAGAAACTATCTTTTTCGTAACCATAGGGTGGAGTATAAAGATTGGGCGTGATACTAGAGTTCATCGGCAAATATAGATAAGTTCGCGAGCGTCTGTATCCCCGTTGAGGATTTTATCAAAAATTACCCCATCTTCAATATCGCGAGCGTCCGCATTAAATCAATTATAACAAATAACTGCATTTTGTCTAGGTTCGACCGTAGTAATTTTTACTTAAACCTTTTGACTGAAGTTGATCACAACAATTTGAAAAGTTATGTAAAGTTTTATTTGATCTCTTGGCGATCAGGAATATCAATGTTATCGTTAACGATAACCGATAATCATAAATCTTACTGATCACCCCGATTAAGAATCAACCCTATTGAATTGGCTTTCTGCGCGATTTTTGACGCGATCGGAATATATCAGTAATTCTTTTGCTTCTTGGTTACTTTTTTGGGCAAAGTTAACATTGAATAACACCAACTTCACAAGAAAATTATGGAATCATTAGCATTAGCTCATTCTTTTCTGGCCTATGAAGAGCCCGCGCTGGAAGTACAAGTTAATTTTCACCTACCAAGTTCTGCCTGGATCGGACTGGCCGCGGCAACATTAACCCTATCAACACTTGCGATTTCAGGAAGCGCGGAAGCCGCGTTAATGCGAGTAGCTACCAATGGTAGTAACTTAAATGTCCGCTGTGGTCCGGGGATGGTTCATTGCGTAGTAGATACACTTTCTCCCGGTCAAAAAGTCCGCACCGTTGCTTATTCACACGGGTGGTACAAACTCTCTAGTGGTGGCTGGGTGTCCTCTGCATGGTTAGCATCTGCCTATCGCCCTGTTCGTCATTCGTCTTCTTGCGACAGCAGTTGTTACTGTCCTTAATGATGCTGTAATTTTTGGGTAATGGCTAATAACTTTCTGTGAATTATTACCCATCAGTTATTAGCCATTTTAAGTTACCTAATATTCAGGAAAAACTTACTTAATATACGGTTATATAGGGGCAACCACGGGGGGATTGCCCCTACAGGTTTTATCTGTGCGTAAGTTTTGAAATAAAGTAATCTTAGGCTGGCCTCTAAACCAGGCAAAAAAGGTTAGAATCACTCACGGTTTCGTCCAAATCTTATTGAGATTTGTATTAATTTTTAGAACGATATTTCTGGTAAAAGCCGACAACTTTCTCCACATAAGTCGCGGTTTCGCCACTTTGGCAAGCCGTTGATTCACCCGTCATCCACCAACAGGCGGAGCGACGGACGGCGGTTAATTCATTATTAGTAGAGTGTTTGTATTCATCGTTTAACAAATCGCGTACAATACAAGTTACAATAGAGCGAGATTTGGCTTCATCCGCATCAAATTGTTGTGGTGTTAATTCCTTTTTGGTACAGAATTTTGACCAGCGGCGAATATTACCTGGTAACACTTGCCAAGGACTATACATCCCATCATTGGGGCGTTGGGGCGGTGCGGCTTGGCGTAGTGCTTCCACAAGGGCTTTAACTTGGGCATCAGTAGCCTGTTGTGCGGATACTGGGGGTACACCTAACCCTATGCTCATGATTAATCCGCTTAATAGTAGATATTTGGCTTTCCCGATTAATTTGGCATTCATAAATACCTCAACAATTGTCTTGAAATAGGATGGCTCCAGTAGTCCAGTTAAGGCCTCTATCTGAAGGATGAACTATTAATTTTATATGATACTATATTTACGCGATTAGTATAGAGTAAATACCGATAGTGGTGAGATGTTTAAAATTAATTAACAAAAAACCAATAAAGTGTTAACTTAAGCTCAAAAGCCGCCAGGGACTTAAGTAAGAGTCTAATAGCTCAAGTCCTCTGAAGAGGACTAAGAAAAAAGGTTGTTTCTACCGAAATGAGTATGTCATAAATGGCAAAAAAGATTATGCAGTAAGAATTTGGCGAAAAGTTTATCAAAATATAACTATGAGAACATAAAACCTTTGCCCCATCTGGCTTTTGGCTGTTTTGATGGGCAACCATACTTTTTCGGTAGAGCCGAAAAGAATTGTTAAATATTTAGTCCTATGAGGGAGAAATTAAGCTCTTAGTCCTCAGTTTTAACCCCCTGAGAACTAAGAATTTAAGGTTAAATTAACACATAATAAATTATGAGCTATTGAAAAGTTAGAGTTTTTTGTCATTACCCTGAATTTATATTTATGGGTTAGATTTACCACCTCCCATTAAGTATAAAAGGGCCATTCTGACAGCAACTCCACTGGTAACTTGTTCAGAAATCAAGCTAAATTCGGGATCATCCATTAAATCTGAACTAATTTCCACTCCTCGATTAACGGGTCCCGGATGTAAGACTTTAACATGAGGTTTACAGAGTTTTAATCGATCGCGTGTAATCCCATATAACTGATGATATTCACGCAAACTGGGTAACAAATGCTGGCCCATGCGTTCTTTTTGTAATCGTAAAGTCATAACAAAATCAGCATTTTCTAAAGCCGATTCCACATCCCAATGTAAGTGTAATTTGCCGACTCGTCCTTTACCATAATCATTAAAAAATTGAGGTAATAAAGTGGGGGGGCCAGCCAGATGTAATTCCGCTCCCGTCGCGGTTAAACTCCAGATATTAGAGCCGGCGACACGGGAATGTAAAATATCCCCGACAATCGCGATTTTTTTCCCTTCTAATAAATCCAAACGGGGACGACTAGGGTCTAAAATATAACAGATCGTAAATAAATCCAATAAACCTTGGGAGGGGTGCTCATGTTGGCCATCTCCCGCGTTAAGCACCATCACTTTCACCCCTAAACGATCCATTTCCAACGCGATCGCGTGAGGAACCCCCGCGGCACCGTGACGAATCACCATCATATCAGTACCCATCGCGAGATAAGTTTTCGCGGTATCGAGGATCGTTTCCCCTTTAGTGAGGGAAGAAGTACCCGGAGTAAAATTAAGAGTATCCGCGGAGAGACGTTTCGCGGCTAACTCAAAACTATTACGAGTGCGGGTAGAGGGTTCAAAAAATAAATTGGCCACTACTTGGCCCTGTAGTGCCGGAACCTTTTTCATACGACGCCCTAAGACTTCGCGAAAACTCGCGGCAGTTTGCAGGACAATATCGTATTCCGAGGGAGTAAAGTCAGCCAGAGAAAGAATGTGGCGGCGAGTCCAAGCCATAAGATACTAATAGAAAATACGGATTAATGGGCGCAATCACCGAAGTGTTTAAAAGCCAGAATTTACCTACTTAAACCAAAGAAGCCGGGTTTGGAGCGTTTGTTGGTTTCCTAAAATCACGATTTTTGGTTAATAAACCCGGTTTCTGCGTCAGTGAGAGGTGTAAACACCAATGAATAGTATCCGACAAGTTTTGACATTTTTGACAATTAGTTTTCTGACAATTTTGTTAAATAGTTGTGGCTCAAGTCCTCGTCAGGTTGAGCCGCGTCTGATTCCGAGTCCCTCTCTCCCTTCCCCTACTACTTTCAAGCCTTCTGGGAGTCCCTCTGTGACAGGGGAGAAACTTGTGACGGTGAGGGTGTATCGCTTAGATAGTCAATGTGAGGGGTTTATTCCTCAGCGTGTGAATGTTTCTGAGCAGAAGTCTTTAGAGGACGCGATCGCGCTCACCTTTTCCCAAGAAGAAAATCGTGATTTTGCCTTGGGGTATCGGGTGATAGTTGATCAAAAAAACGCGATCGTCACGATAGATTTTCGAGTGCCATCGGATGCGAAACGGCAGATTAAATCATTATCAAGTTGTGAACAAATGGCATTATTTGGGAGTTTACGTCAGACGTTAAAGAGCAATCGTTTATGGAATATTAAACAGGTGAAATTTACCGAAAGGGGTAAGGAAATTTATCTTTAATATTAGAGAGATTGGGAGAGAATCAACCACAAAGGACACAAAGGACACAGAGGTATCATTCTGAGAGGGCAGGACTTATCGAAAAGAACAAGAGAAACCCGGTTTCTGCCTTGAGTAAATTGGAGGAAATAACAATTTTTGCTAAACAATACCTTCGCCATTTTTTTGTAGGTTCGGTTGAGCGTCGCTAAACTTAATGAATATGTTGAGTTTAGTATATACCATTTTTAAATGAGATGTAAATCTGGAAGGGGATCGGAGCCTGTCACAGGCAAGATGCCAACACCAGAAGTTTCCCCTCTAAAAAGTCAACACTATAGTCTTTCGACTAAAGGTGGAGTAGGCAAAAACCCAGTGTTGTCAAGCGTTTCAAGTTTAAATAAATACCTCATCTATCCAAGAAGTGCTATATATGTTGGGTTTTGCGCTACGCGCACGCGACGCGTTAGCGCAGCTTGCGCGCAGCGCAAACGTACCTCAACCCAACCTAGGAATTAAAATTAGGCCCAGAGGAAAGAGAGTGTCGATAAGATGACCAATATATAGGAAAATTAAATAGATCGATCGCGTTATCTCCTCCTGTGAGAAAAAATATAAAATGATTACTTATTTAAAAGGAACGGTTATAGATATCACCAAAGGGAATAATAACCGGGTGATCCTGATCTTGGAAGTAAATCTTATCGGCTATGAGATCCAAATTCCGCCCCGGATGATGGAGCATTTGCCTCCATTTGGTCATTCTGTGCAGGTTTTCACTCATCTGCAAACACGCGAAGATCAGATGGTATTGTATGGGTTTGCTAGTAGTGCGGAAAGGGATTTATTTCGTTTATTAATTGGTGTATCAGGGATCGGCTCTCAAATCGCGATCGCGCTTCTTGATACTTTGGGATTGGAACATTTGGTACACGCGATCGTAGCCGGAAGCACTAAAGTTTTAGCGAAAACCCCAGGAGTCGGGCCCAAAACCGCGGAACGACTTTCCCTAGAATTGAGAAGTACATTATCCCAATGGCGCGAAGTTGTGGGTTTAAGCACATCTCTTGGAGTGGGATTAACGCCGGATTTGCACGCGGATATTGAGATGACTTTATTAGCTTTGGGTTATACGGCTTCGGAAGTGATGCAAGCTTTGAAAGCGTTATCTAGTGATGCTAACAGGGCGAAAACCGCAAGCTCCGAAGAGTGGATTAGAGACGCGATCGCGTATCTCACTGAATCATAAAAGAAGGAAGAGGGAAGAAGGAAAAAGGAAGCGGGAAGAGGGAAGAAGGAAGAAGGAAGAAGGAAGAAGGAATTTCCCCAGGCAAAAGAAAATTAACGCGTTTGAAAAGGGTATTCAACAAGCTTTGAAAAGATTAGGGAACAACCAATGCCACTAACAAATAGAAAAAACAGCCCTCACAATTCTACTTTAAATCAATTGATGATAGAATTACAGGAAGAATGTCAAAATGTTCTTTCTTTGATTAATCAATTACAACTGTCTGAATTACGCGATCGTGAACAATGTCAAATTTTATCAGAATTATTAGTAGCTTCAATTCATTTACATTCCCACTGTGATGAAGATTGGCAAAAATTAATTTCTGATGAGTTGGAAACTTTAACCGATTATGAGATTTAAAGCGGATTGATACCGCGATCTAAATTTTGATGAGTGAGATTGAGGGTTTTGAGGATTTCGGGCGGGTGATTCTTGTGGAGAAAATACCTAAGTTCGAGGATGCTTTAGTGTAGTATAATGATTAGGGTGGGCATTGCCCACCGATTCAATTACAAGGAGGACAATGCCAGCAAAGGATACTTACCATGATGCAGTGAAAAATGCTTTAATTAAGGATGGGTGGACAATTACAGCCGATCCTTATTATATCATTTACAGAAAATTAAGACTTGTCGCTGATCTAGGTGCTGAACGTCCATTATCAGCACAAAGAGGCGATGAGAAAATAGTGATAGAAGTTAAAAGTTTTATCAATCCGTCATTTATTTACGATTTAGAAAGGGCGGTTGGTCAGTATATTATCTATCGTAATTTTCTCGAAAAAACTGCACCTGATCATCAGATTTATTTAGCCATTAGTCAGCTTGTGTATAAAGCTAATTTTGATGAAACTATCCAAATAGTTGTTGATGAAAACCAACTACAATTAATTATTGTAGATACAAATAAGGAGGCTATTACCAAATGGATAAATTAGAGCATTATCGCTTACTAATTAAAAAGATTTTAACAGAATATCATCAACTTTTTTCGTCAGCATCTCCTGATAATGTGGAAATGCTATTAGCTTTTGATGAACAAAGAGATCAATATTTATGGTTTCAAGTTGGTTGGACATCTGAAGAAAGAATTAAAGGCAATTCTGTCCATATTCGCATTAAAAATGAGAAGATTTATATTGAGGAAGATTGGACAGAGGAAGGTATTGCGACTGAATTATCAAGGGAAGGTGTACCGAAAGAGGATATTGTTTTAGCTTTTCATGATCCTGAAACTCGTAAATTAACTGAGTTTGCTATAGCTTGAATTACGAGCAATCTTTACAGCAATTTTTCACATATTCTCTAAAAACTGGAGACAATTTAAACAAAATTTTGTCTTCTTTTATTTTCGTTACTAAATATCGTTGTTGTAAAGATTGTAAACTATTAATCAAATCTGTTGAAGACAATTCTAAACTTGTTTTTAGCTCCTCTCTGGATAAAGGTTGTTCAGAATTACTAAATTTTAAAACTATTTGTTGTTCTAGGGGTGATAATCTATTAAATAATAGTTGTAAATGAGTTTGCATATCTTTAGTAATAATTAATTCCGTTTCAGCTAAAAACTCACTTACATAACCATCAAAAATATTTTTAATTGAGTTAGCAATAGTTTGAATATAAAAAGGATTACCTTCATATAAATTGATTAAATTCAACCAACTATCTTCATCTTTTAAACCCATATTGCTTAGAATTTCTACATTATCTAAACCTAATAATTCTAAGCATTTAACAGGATATAATTCTTCATCTAAACATTCCATTTCTTTACATTTTTCCTGACTGATTAAAATGACATGAATTTGATGATCTGTTTCAATTATCCTTGTAAAAAAGTTCTGATAATCTTGATATTCAGGTTGATATTGTCCAGCCAATTGACCACGAATAAATATATTTTGCACATCATCCAGAATAATTAAATATTTTTTGTTATTAAGAATACCAAATAATTGTTCTAATTTATCGTCTAAAGTTGCTTTTTCTTCTTGTTTACCAACACCAACATTTAATAAATTATTAATAAGTAAATCTAAGGATTTCGGAAAATTTAAACTTCTCCAAATAATTACTTCAAATTGTTCTAAGTTTAAATCCACAAACTTTTTAACTAAAGTTGTTTTACCAATACCCGATAATCCTAAAACAGAGATTAAACGTATATTTTGATTTAATATCCAGTTATTAAGTTTTTCAAGTTCAGTTTCTCTGTTATATAATTTTATTATGTGGGGAGCTAAAGTCAAATTATGATCGAATGTATCGGCAATATTTTCCTCTTGTTTTTCAGAAAATTCTTTACTATTATTCTGACAATAATTAATATTACTATCTCCAAAATTAACAACTTGATAATTGTTTATAACTCTTTCAATTGTCCAACAGAAATTATACTTATTAATATCTTCCCCCAAAGATTCTGATAAAATTTTCCATAATTTACGACCAACACTTCTGACACGACTTTCACTACGATGACACTCCTCGGCAATTGTCTCGTATATTTTTCCCTCATAAACTCCAGTAATTACGGTTTTTTGCAAATCATCTAGGTGTTTCCCCTTTTTATTGAAAACCAATTGATCAGCGAATTGTAAAATTTCTGTAACGTCCATAAGATTCAATCACCGTAAGTATTTTGGCAATTGTAGCATATTTTTAAGTATCATTTTAAGCTATTTTAATACATTGGCTTAATTTTGTGTCACAAAAAATAGTCTTAAACAGTCTTTTATGGGCTTTTCTTTACTAAGAGTTTAGTAGAAAATACCTATTTAATGTTTTGGGAAAAATACTATGACTATGAAGACATTGCAAGTAAAGGACACGCAAGAAGTGCCGCAACTTATAGAAAAGGTTCAAGCAATAGATCTTGAACCTATCGCCTACAAATTGGTTTATCCTGAAGATGGGCAAGGTTGGAGTGCAGAAAAAACTTACAAACTCATTGAGCTTTATCGTTACTTTCTAGTTCTCAATGAAATTTATCCCAACATTTCTATAGTTCCAACTAAAGAAATTGATAAAGTCTGGCACGCACATATTCTTGACACGGCAAAATATCGTGAGGATTGTGAAAAGGCTTTCGGTCGATTCGTAGATCACTTTCCATATTTTGGTTTACGCGGTGAAGAGGACGCTCAAAATTTGCAATCAACGTACCAGACAAGTCGTGCCTTGTTCATGGAACATTTTGGAATTGATCCGAGTAGTCCAGTCACACAAGCAGCAGATTGTGGCAGTGGTTCTTGTAGTCCCTCCTGTGATGCTGGGCAGTGTGGTGGTTGTGCAGATGCACCTAGTTGTGATGGTGGTGCATGTAATAGCATTGGGGATGATGTATATTTTACTTTTGATCGTTCACGTCCATCTCTGGCCACCACACTACAACTGGTTGCAGCTACCTACTAATAAGGTGCGATCACGCTTGGGTGTGTAGGGAAGCGATCGCGCTTTTTCTGTAGGGCTGTTTCAGGCACTTTTTCTGTAGGGCTGTTTCAGGCGCGATCGCGC
Organism: Microcoleaceae cyanobacterium bin_387; assembly: GCA_037440985.1. GTDB lineage: Bacteria > Cyanobacteriota > Cyanobacteriia > Cyanobacteriales > Microcoleaceae > JBEDKD01. The sequence goes on along the minus strand of JBBITB010000013.1, from coordinate 56,084 downwards.
TACACTAAGACCCTTAACCCACTAAAAGCAGGTTTAATAAACTTATTTTTATCCTCTAAACTAATATAACCGTGATTAACAGCAAGTTCCATTAAATCAGTTAAAAACCGTTTTAACTCATCTAAAACCTGTTGTTTATTTAACATAACTAATCTTTCCTCTGTTGAATAGCCAAACTCCCTTAAATAACATTTAATCTCCTTACCAACAGGCACAAACTTAATAATTAACCAACAACTTTCCGCGAACTCTAAACGAATTATTTTATCTGGTTCTAACTCTCCTACTTGTTCAGGAAATCTATCCTCTAATAACATACAAATATCAGGTTCTAAAAAGACATTAAACTTAGTTTCTCCTATTTCTAAATTACCTTATGATCATATTCATAACAAAACTTTCTTAACCCTAATTCAAAATCCGATAATTCCCCTAAAGGATCATCAGGAGGATCAACAAAAACTTCTAAATTTCTCTCGGCTAATCTAATTTTAAATTGTTCTATTTTACTCATTTTTACCTCTTATTTATGATTAGATTTAGGTGTAACAATTGGATAAGCATATTTAACTGTACCGTCGGCATTTCTCCCTATTTCAGCATAAAATACATTTTCCGTAATCCTGCCATCAGCATGATAAACTCTACCAATGGGACGATTAAACTTAATAAGGTAATTTCCATAATACTTTGGAATTAACTTTTCTGCTTGTAACCAATCATCATCATTTAACCATTGTCCTTAATCCTTATTTTTACTAGACGCTCTGCCTTGTCAATTAATAGGTTTTAATTTTGCCCCATGATGACGAATAATATGATCATAAGCCTTAGTTGATTTCGGATTATTCCATTGAGGCTCTTTTCCAGTACATCCCCACTCACAACCACTCCCTACCTCAACCGTTTAGTCAATAATATCAGCTTCAACAATTTCGATAGATTCTAATTCATCAAACGACAATCCATTTAACCTCCTCACGAATCAAGATAACATTATCATAACCTAAAATTACCAATCAACATGATCATAAACTGGTAACTGATAACTAGTAACTGGTAACGGAAAAGGGATTTCCACGATCGCGATGCAACCGGGTTATCAAGATGCGCGTACCCTATCAAGGATTCATTAATCATTGGTAAAAGGAAATTAACGCGTTTGAAAAGGGTATTCAACAAGCTTTGAAAAGATTAGGAAAAAACTGATGCCACTAACAAATAGAAAAATTAGCACTCACAATTCTACTTTAAATCAATTGATTATAGAATTACAGGAAGAATGTCAAAATGTTCTTTCTTTGATTAATCAATTACAACTTTCGGAATTACGCGATCGCGAACAATATCAAATTTTATCAGAATTATTAGTAGGTTCCATTCATTTACATTCCCATTGTGATGAAGATTGGCAAAATTTGATTTCTGATGAGTTGGAAAATTTAACAGATTATGAGATTTAAAGCGGATTGATACCGCGATCTCAATTTTGATGAGATTGAGGGTTTTTAGGATTTCTGCCTCATGATTCTTGTGGCTCAAATAATTTCGAGTATATTTTGGTATAGTATATAGTATAATGATTAGGGTTCGTCTTGATTGACTTTTCATTTTATCCTTCTAATAATGTTTTAAGGAGCATAATTCAATGGCTAAAAAATATTTCATTATTGCTGGTTTATTAATAGTTTCATTGGGTGGTGCAGCATTTGGATTAGAAAAATTCGTGAACCAAAAAGCTGAACAAGAAATTGAACAAAAACTTAGTTTAGGTACAGGTTTAGCTACATATTGTACAAAAGCCAAGGTAAATTTATTACAGAATAATGTCCATTTTATGGATATTAAAGTTAATAATATGGAGGATTTTTCTAGTCCTTATCTTTTTCGGATTAACAGTATAGACGTTCAGGCTAAATCATTGCTAAAACAGCCTTTAGAAATTGAAAAAATTGTTATTGAGGACGTAGCTGTTAATGTTGATGTACAGTTTAAGAATAACGCCACTACACCTGAAGCTATGATGGCAATTAACCTACAACAATTATCTGAAAAGGGAAAAAATGCCCCTAGTCAAGATTCAGAAAAACCAGAGGATTTGAACATTAATCAAATGCAATTTAAGAAGATCAAGTTTACGATTAATTTACTACTTCCTGGTGGAGGTCAAAAAAATCCTATTACTAAAGAATTTGAAATTAATCAAATAACTTTAGAGCAAGTTACAGGAAAAAATTTACCTGATAAATTATCTGCGGCATTACAAGAGAAAATATTAACAGAAATAACTAACTTAAGTAATCAGCAAAATTTACCTGAATTAAACTCTATTGTAGAACAATTAAACAAAATAAAACTCCCCTCACCACCATCTCAACCCCAAAAATCATCTCTTCCATCACCAGCATCACCAGCATCTCCTTTATCTCAACCCAACAAACCATCGCTTCCATCACCAGCATCTCCTTTATCTCAACCCAACAAACCCTCTCCTCCTTTTCCACCAATATAGAAGGTTTGTGCAAATATGAGTAATACAAAATCAGGTTAATCTACCCCCTGATAAGATAGTTTTTCAAGGCGATCGCGCTTTTTCTGTAGGGAAGTTTCAGGCGCTTTTTCTGTAGGGAAGTTTCAGGCGCTTTTTCTGTAGGGCGGTTTCAGCCGCGATCGCGCTAAACGAACACCCTTAAGACACTAAAAGCAGTTTGAATAAACCGATTTGCATCCTCTAAACTAATATAACTCTGATTAAAACAAGTTCCATTAAATCAGTTAAAAACCGTTTTAACTCATCGAAAACCTGTTGTTTATTCAAGAGCACTAATTTTTTCTCTGTTGAATAGCCAAACTCCCTTAAATAACATTTAATCACCTTCCCAAATTACTATTGATATTTCTCACCTTAAATTGTAATTTTCTCCCACGAATATTGAGATCACTTTATCCGCTCTCGGTGATAGGGTTTCGGAAGTGATGCAAGCTTTGAAAACGTTATCTACTGATGCTAACAGGGCGAAAAACGCGAGTTCCCAAAGTGGAGCAGAGACGCGATCGTGTCTCTCACTGAATCATATCGTACAGAATTAATGACACAAACAAATAACATAATATGTTAAAATAGGGATGTAGTCTATTAATTTACATCAATTTCCATTTGATCCGCCACAAGCAGAAAAAAACAGCAGTACATACCCTGACAAAATCTTGAGAAATTGGGAGACACTTATGTAATTAGTTCTGTCTGACTACTGATTTTAGATACTCCCTCTGACTAACGAGTAACCTTTGAGTTGACGTTTAATCATAGGAGCATATCTTGAGGACTAATTGGCATAGTATCTCACTGAAAATAACGATAAACAAAGGAGCAATTCCAATGAAAAATGACAGTCATTACGCGGCAAATTTTATTAAGTATTGGTTACTTGATCGAGAGGTTACATTTCTTAATCACGGTGCTCATGGTGCTTGTCCTCTTCCAGTTTTAGAAGCACAAAGACGTTTTCAAGAACAAATGGAACGCGAACCTTTACGCTTTTTTATGCGCGAATGGGAACCTTTGCTTGATCAGGCTAGAAATGAGTTAGCTAAATTTCTGGGTATTGAGTCGGATGATTTAGTTTTTGTTCCGAATGTGACGACGGGTGTTAATGCGGTTTTACGTTCCCTTTCTTTTTCTGCTAATGATGAATTATTAACCACTAATCAAGAATATAATGCTTGTCGGAATGCACTTAATTTTGTGGCAAATCAAACGGGAGCGAAGGTTGTTGTCGCGAATATTCCCTTTCCGATTGAGTCTCCGCAACAGGTGATAGACGCGGTTATGGAAAGGGTTACTCCTCGGACTAAATTGGCGTTGTTAGATCATATTGTTAGTCAAACTGGATTGGTTTTTCCGATTCAAGAATTAGTGCAGAAATTAGCTGATCAGGGAGTTGATACTTTAGTTGATGGAGCTCATGCACCTGGGATTTTACCTTTGGATTTAAAGGCGATTGGGGCGACGTATTATGCCGGAAATTGTCATAAGTGGTTATCGGCACCCAAAGGGGCTGGTTTTTTGTATGTGAGGAGGGATAAACAATGTTTAATTCATCCTACGGTTATTAGTCATGGAGCTAATTCTCCTCGCACGGATAAGTCAAGATTTCAGTTAGAGTTTGATTGGATGGGAACGGATGATTTTTCCGCGTATTTTTCGGTTCCTGTCGCGATCGCGTTTATGGGTTCTTTAGTAGATGGGGGATGGTTAAAATTGATGGAAAAAAATCGTGCTTTGGCGTTAGAAGCCAGAAAGCTTTTATCAGAAAAATTGGGGTTATCTGTCCCTTGCCCAGAGGAAATGGTAGGCGCGATCGCGGTTTTGCAGTTACCGGATAAAGAATCAGAAAGTGTGAAGAAAGGGGGACTTTGTGAAATCCAAAATGAGTTATGGGAGAAGTATCAAATAGAAGTGCCAATCATGCCTTGGCCGGATTCCTCCAAGCGCTTATTGAGGATTTCCGCACAAGTTTATAATGATTTATCTCAGTATGAATATTTAGCGGACGCGTTATCTCATTTACTATAGGTTTTCGCAATTTAGTCTATACTAAGTATCAAAGGGATAATCCAGAGGTAATATTTAGAGTCAGGGCTTCAATCTTGGCTCTAATTTGTCTCACTAATCGGAGCCGTGATCGACACATTTAAAACACATAAAGTAGGATAAGCATCCAGCTTGTCATCGGCTCCAAGCCCCTGTTACTTAATCGTGATTTATTGATAATTTAGCAGAATCTTTTGAGGTGCTTTTCCGGGTTTTGGGATGCCTTCAAACCCGATCGCGCATCGGTGTTATGTCGGGAGCATACCATTTTTGTAAATAGGTAGTGGGAGCGTCTCGCTCCCTAGGGATCTAATAGGGAGCGAGACGCTCCCACTACAGTTTTTTTTGCTTCTTTGAGATGCACCCGGTGTTATGTCTCTACGGCAGATACGCGATCGTGTATCTGCAAGGGGTTTGATCTCTAGGGAAGGTGGTGATTTTATCCCAGGGTGAAAATGCCGGGGATTGTGATAAAATAGAAGCTAAAGATGAGGTCAATCAAAAAATACCATTAGAAAAAGTGGCAACCATGAATGCACAAAACACTTTATTAGAGAAGTGCCGAGAAAATCTGGAAAAATTACCTCAGATTCAGCAGGCAAAAATTGATCATGATTATATTAATGAGAGTGCGAGGATTGATGGATTTATTACCATTGATACTCCCCAGAAATCGGTAAAATACCCGTATAAAATCATACCAACTCTTACGGAGACAACGGCAGAACTCGCAATTACTTATTGTCAAACGATTGAAAACAATCTGGGACAAAAACTGATATTACTTAGTCGTTACCTATCGAACCCAATCATCGATCGCTTTCTTCAGAACAACATTGAATTTATCGACACCGTGGGGAATATTTACCTCAATAGTCAAGCCGTGTATATTCTAATTCGTGGTCAAAAACGCTCAAAAGTAATTTTTAACCCCCGTTCTAAAATTACAACAACAACACTTAAACTAATCTATATCCTCTTAAAAAATCCCAACATTCTCCAAGCATCCTATCAGGAAATTGCCGAGGGTTCTGGTATTTCACTGAGAACCGTGAATCGCACGCTTCAAAATTTATATGAATTAGGCTATCTACAACGACAAAGAGATGGTAATTACTGGATTACTAACTATATTAAACTTCTGGAAAGATGGGAAATGGGCTATGCCGAAAATCTCCGCCCTCAATTGTTACTTGAAAACTTCACTCCTGCGGCAGGACGTAGTTTTTATGATGTGATAGAAACTCTTATTGAAAGAGCGAAAGAAGATAATTTTTTGATTGGTGGAGAACTGGGCGCGTCACTGGCAACCTCCTATCTTAGACCTCCAAGTGTTACCTTACATCTACTAGGAAAAGATGAGACGAGCGCGGTTAATAAACAAAGAGCGATTAGCATTGCCATGAAATGTAAACTTAAACCGATTCCCACTGGAGAAATTACTTTTCTCTTGCAATTTGGGACACAAAATGCTTGGAGTGACTACCCTAAACCTCTGGCTGATCCGTTACTACTGGGAGCGGAACTACTCCTCAGTCATGATGATAGATTACGTGAAACCCGCGATCGTCTTTATATTAACTACATTGCAGAAAGACAAAACTATGCTTGAACAGCAAGAAAAACAAGTTCTTATGGATCTTAAAAAAGTAATAGATTCTTTGAAAATCCCGATGATTATGGTGGGGGAGCAAGATTATTACTTATTGATATACGATGGGCAAAGTGAAATTTGAAGACGCGAGTATTGTCCTGCTCACAAGAGATATTAGGCAGATATTCCGCGAGGAGACTATCACTCGATTAGATGAAATTTTGTCCCAAATTTTGAAACAGCGCGATCGAGTTATTCCGAAACTTATTAAACCAGAGGATGAATGGGATGAGAAATTTGATACTATAGTTCGACGTTTTGAATTACTACAACAAGGGATACAAAAGCCTATTAGATAAAATGATTAAAGGTATAGAAATGAGACTTATTATAATATTTTCACTAATTTTTACCTTGTTTTTCACGGTTGTGCCTCCCGCGATCGCGTCTTTTTGTCGTCAATTAAATGGGCATTTAATTTGTATCGTGAGTATCAAACGGAGTGCTAAGAATCATTGGGAGTATCGGACGGTTATTAGTGTGGATAGTATGGAAAAACCTCTGGAGATATATAATTGTCGAAATCAAACTAAGACGCAAAATGATGGCAAAATTGTCCCTTTTGAGTCTGATGGTGTAGGAGAGTTAATTTGTCGTATTCTTAAGTAGAGATAATTTATGTTTAATGAATTTTTGACGATTCCTAGTAATTGGTTAGACTGGATCGCGGTTTTTGGTTATCTAGCTTTTCTTGCCTTCATTATATGGCGCGTTTTTACAAGCAACTAAATCTTGTCCTCTGAGGGGAATGGGGATCGGGGATTTGGGATTGGGGAGAGAGAGCATCTCATCTTTGCAAAAAAACCTGTAGTGGGAGCGTCTCGCTCCCTAGGAATCTAATAGGGAGCGAGACGCTCCCACTACCTATTTACAAAAATGGGATGCTCCCTGGAGAGATGGGCTTCCTTCTTCCTTCTTCCTTCTTCCTTTTTCCTTCTTCCCTCTTCCTTCTTACTTTATTTTTGCCATTGTTGTAACTTTTGACGAGCCGAAGCTAACCATTTTTGAGACTCTGGATAAACAGTAGTCCCGTGTTTTACCTGTTCTAATTCATTAATAATCTGTTGTAATTGACTCAAAGCATCACCGGAATTACCCGGAGAAGAATTGACATATCTTTGCAACTGTGTTAACGAATTTTTCGCCGTTTTAAATGACTGAATCGACTCTTTTTCAGCTTCTAGCCTTACCTTGACAGTAGCTAAATTTGTCTTATATTGAGCCAGTTTTGTTTGCGATTCAAGATAACCCGGACTACCGATTTTAACTTCCTGTAAACGATTAATAGCTTCTTGCCATAAATTCATAATTTCTTCCCATTTTTCCACAGGATGAGGGGGATTTTGTGACATCACAGAGGCAGACATGGCAAATTCTTTCGCCGCTTCAATTAAATTATCAGTGAGTTGATTTCCTGTGGCAATTCCCCCCACTTGTTGAAAGTCACGTCGGGCAATATCTAGTTTTTTGTGTGAGATTCTTCCGGCTAACGTTTCCTCTGGAATTTGACTCAAAGTATCGATCGCGCTTTGCCAATTAGCACTAGCTTGTTGTCGCTCTAAGGCATTTTTAGCCTGTTGATACTGTTGTTTAGAGGTATTGAGAGAAGTTTCCGCTTGATTTAATTGACGAAAGGCATTTTTTTGTTGAAAAATTTGGGCATCCATGCGCCCAATATCTTTGCGAACCTGCTGAAATTCATCCAAGGTAAATCGCCAAGTACAACTAAACAAACTACAATAAATTTGAGGATAATAACCTAAAAACCAGACGGGCAATTCATCCAAATGTTTTTGCGCTTTTTTGGCTTTTTCTGCCCCTAAATCAAAATCGGCTTCCGCTGTTGCTTTATTGATTAATTGATCCGCTTGCTCGCTCATTACGATCGCTTGCCGATAATTATAATCCATACTCAGATAACTGGGAAATAATAAAATTGGAGCTATCTTCGAGACAGGCCAACGAATCATAGGATAGGGTAAATTCACAAACCAAATAAACCCTAACCCTCCCACAGTTAATCCACTAATTAATTTAATATATCCCCAACTTTGCTCCCAAACATTGGGGGCATGATTAACTTTTGCCGCGTCTTTAATGACTTTATCACGAAATTCAGGAAAGATATCTTTTACCGTTTGTCTTAATTCTTCTTCCTGGGCAAAATGATCAGTTTTCTGAGAGCGCATTTTCTCCAAACGTCTCATGATAATTTCTTTTTGGACAGGTCCCGCTAAACCTTGCGCTTCTGCACATTTATTAACTTCATCTCGCATAATATTATAAGCGCGATCGTTAAGACATCCCATAAAAACTCTCCCTTTTCCTTTGTGAATTTTTTATTGTTATGTACGAGGGAAGCATTCGCGTATATAACTTTTCATTTAGTGGTATAATCTTTGCTTATGCTTCGCCCCTCTCTTCTCAAAAAAACGAATTTTCTCAGTTTTGTTGAGAAAACGATTTTTGGGCTACTTGTTATTTACTTTAACCCAAATTTAATGGTAGCATATCAAAATATGTAAAAACACCAAAAATTTATCTCAATCTATGTCAACAGCCTTAATTACAGGAGCATCCTCTGGAATTGGAGCCGCGTTCGCCCAAGAGTTAGCCCAACGTCAAACCAATTTAGTCTTAGTGGCGCGCTCCGCTGATAAATTACAAGAATTAGCCGATAAATTGCAAAACAAATTTAATATTAAGGTGGAGGTGATTGTTCAAGATTTAACTGAAGAGAAAGGAAGCCAAAGAGTTTTTGAAAGGGTTAAAGAAAAAAACTTAACGATTGATTTATTAATTAATAATGCCGGAATGGGCGACTATGGTACTTTTGCCGAACGTCCCCTGGATAAACAAGTCAAAATTATTCAATTAAATATTCTGCCCTCGGTGCAACTTGCCCATTTATTTTTACAGGAAATGCGCGATCGCGGTTCTGGTGCAATTATTAACGTCACATCAATTGCCGCATTTCAACCGATGCCATACATCTCAATCTATGGTGCAACCAAAGCATTTTTATTAAGTTTTAGTGAGTCACTTTGGGCGGAAAATAAAGACTATGGGATTAAAGTTTTAGCACTTTGTCCAGGGCCGACAGAATCTAACTTTTTTGAAGTGGCAGAAGTTCCGCGATCAATGGCAGAAAATACGACAAAAGCCTCTTTAACTCCGGCCGCGGAAGTCGTCAAAGATGCTTTAAAAGCTTTAGACAATAATGAACATATTGTGGTAACAGGGGGCATCACTAATCAGTTTATTGTTAATCTTAATCGTTTTTTACCTCGTTCAATAGTAACACAGATAATGAAAACAATTTTAGGTAAGAATCAGCAATAATTAATGATTCCTAAAAACCAGGGTAATGGTGGATTTGGGAGCATCTCAACATGGACAAAAAAAGCCGTGGGTTGGCCTAGCCTGTGCAGAGCATCAGAGACGAGAGAGCCCTGGGGTTCTAAATAATAACCAGATTCTCTACTGCACTACCAATTTACCTTTAGGAGATGCTCCCCTCTCTATACCTCTGTGATTCATTTTCCCATAAATTTTTCTCTTTAATTTGCTTAAAATCTTCGGGAGTATTACAATTAAATAACATCGCGGCTTCTTCTTCTCCTAGGGATAGTTTAATGACATCAATTTGACTTAACCACAATTGAAACGATCGCGCTCCCTGCCCAATAAACCCTTGTAAACTAATTAAAGCTTGTGTACGATAAAAACCGCAGAGAGGTTCCCAACTACATTGATAATAGGGAACCATTGCTAAAATATGATTAGGAACTTCCCTTAATTGCATCATCCAATGGTGAATAATCTCAGAATTTAATAAAGGTAAATCACAACCTAAAAGCAAAACCCAATCAGCCGAAATCATCTGTAAACCTTCAGCCAACGCGACTAAGGGACCATTCCCCGGATTTTTCTCTAATAAAAATTGAGAACCTTCTGGTAAAATTTCTTGATATTTTTCCGGCCAAGATGTTAAAATATAAACGGGTAATTTTACAGTTTCAGCTACTTCACAAACACGAGTTAATAAAGGTTTTCCCGCAAAGTGTAAAAGGGCTTTATCTTCACCCATTCTGGAACTTTTGCCACCCGCTAAGACTAAAGCAACAATTTTTTGATCAGACATTTTGTATTAACTTGATAATAATGACTCAGAAACCCTGTTTCTTAAGAGCGATTTTCTCCATTAAAATCCTGTTTCTGATCTTGTCTTTCCTCTGTGTACTCTGTGCCTTTGTGGTTCATAAAAAACAAGAGAAATCGGGTTTATTAATAAACGTGGTTATGTCTCCTAATTGGTAAGAGAAACCGGGTTTTTGAATAACAAATTTTTCTATTCCACTCCTGTTTCTGATCTTGTCTTTCCTCTGTGTACTCTGTGCCTTTGTGGTTCATAAAAAACAAGAGAAATCGGGTTTATTAATAAACGTGGTTATGTCTCCTAATTGGTAAGAGAAACCGGGTTTTTGAATAACAAATTTTTCTATTACACTCCTGTTTCTGATCTTGTATTTACTCTGTCTACTCTGTGCCTTTGTGGTTCATAAAAAATCACAAAAGAAATCAAGTTTATTCTGGTTGATTATTTTAAACCGCTTGACGAAGTAGCTCTAATGTTTGGAAAACTTCACCGTTAGTGAATAAAGTTTCAGCTTTACTTAATCCTTGATTGAGATCAGTACAAATACCACAATGCCATAGATAAAAACCACCATTCCAGATCGCGGATAACATTAATTCAGACTTTTTCCCTTGTAACACTCCCGTCATTTCTTCTATTAATTGAGACGTTGACTCTAGGGGAACTTCTTTACCCGCAAAACCATAGTCACGAGGATGTAATAATAACCGTTCAAAATTATCGGGATATTGATCATCGGGGTGAGTGTAACCGATAATGGCAGTACGATCGCGTGGGATATCGCAACTCCCTTCTAATCCTTTAATACTGGTAAAAGCCTTAAAATCGCGTATTGCCAAAGCTTCACGAAACATAATTTCCGTAGGGGGATGGACATAACCGGAGATAATATGAGCATCTCCGGTATAAGGGGCCCAAATTAACTCCATTGTGGCAAAGGGAACTCGTTTACCAATCTCGCGTCGATAGGTGACAAAATCTTCAGCTTGGGGAAAATGTGAAGCCAGGTTAACAAAGCCTAAATAAGTAGTATTAAAGACTTTTTGCACTTGAGAAAGAGAAAGTTTAGTCCAGTCAACCCCTAAACCTTGCCAAACTTCAATCAGGGGTAAACCTTCTTTTGTGGGCATTCTACCGCCACCGTGCATAATCACAGAAACGCCTACAGTTGTTAATAATAACGCGGTGAGAGGAGAAATCGGAGCCGTGCGCGAGCGGCCATCATAGGGCACTCCTAAAACAATAGTCCTCCCACGAAAAGGGCGTTTAGAAGGAGTTAATTCTTCATTTATTTCCCCCCTGAAGGGGGGGTTAGGGGGGGTTAATTTCGGCCCTAATTGATCGTAAGTATCCAACATACCCGCGAGTTCTTCACCTGTGGGGCGTTTAATACGATGGGATATTAAAAACGCGCCAATTTGGGCTGGAGTAGCTTCCCCTAAAAGCATCATACGAGAGGAGATCGCGCTTTCGTCGCGAGTTAAACTTTCACCCGTATGAGTACCACTACCAATTTTTTTTAGTAATTCACGAAATTCTAAACTCATAAAGCTTATAGATTTTAGATTAGAGATGATAAATTGAAAACCGTTGATACTAAGACAATTGAGGAGGAATCAATTGACGAACTAACTCCCAAAAATGTTTAATAGGAGGAATCAACATTCGCTCTCTAGTGGTAACAAGAACAACTTGACGAGTCCAAGTAGGATCAGAAGAGGTATCTTGTAATCCATGATCAATTGAACGTACCGCGAGAGTAGAATCAGTACGAGCATCAATTAAAGCCGCGTGAGGTAGAAGAGCGATAAATTCCCCCTGACGCACTACCCCGCGAAACGCGTCCAAAGTATTTAATTCTAAAACAGAATGGAGCGTTGCTCCCAAACGAGCAAATTTTTCTTGGACTAAGCGCTGCATCCCATAACCATCCTTAAATACTACTTGAGGATAATGGGGTAATTCTGCAATAGGTATTTTCGTATATTGAGTGAGGGGATGATTATGAGCCATTAATACTTCGATCGCTTCATGGTAGAGCACTTCTACTAACATTTCCGGCGATTGGGTAAAAAAGCGATTATTCATGACGATCGCGATATCTACCAACCCATCTTTAAGCACTTTCAGGGCGCGATCGCTACCCAAAGCCGTTACCCGTAATTGCACATCAGGATAGTCACGACAAAAAGATTGTAAAACCGGAGGAAGATAAGCCGCGCACACAGAATGAATCGCCGCGACACATAACTCCGGTTGCTTACCCGCCAAGAGATCCGCAAATTCCAAACTAACAGTTTGCCAAGTCTGACAAATCTTGCGAGCATGGGGTAACAAACGCTCACCACCAATGGTTAATTTAGCCTTATGCTCCCGGTGAAATAAAGGCAAACCCAATTCTATTTCTAGTCCCTGCACCTGACGACTAATCGTAGATTGAGTCACATCACATTTGCGTGAAGCCTTCTGAAAACTTCCGGTTTCCGCGACCGCGATAAAAGCTTGAAGCTGCTCTAGGCGCATAGTGGTGTAAAATATAAGGCAAAACTAGACTCATTTCCTCTTTTTGATATTAACAAATAAAGGGGGGAAATTTATGATAATGGAGTGGAAAACTTTCACACAATTTGTCAAAAATTGTGAGTGCAGAATAACTCAAGTGAAACTCCTTAAAACGCGATCGGCTTTAAGGGGTTGTGTGTACCCCATAATATTTAACAATTAACAGACAATTGCGCTGATCAGGTAAGCGGGTATAACTAAGTTCATCCGCGATATCCCTCATTAATTTTAGTCCCCGTCCTCCCCCAGAGAAGGGATCGGTAGCTTCTTGGATGTCTCGTATTTTTTTTTCTAAATCAAAGGGGGGACCCTCATCCCAAACGCGGATCTCCAAATGTTCAGGAAACATTGTGACTTCCAGATCAACCGGAAAATCCGGTGTTTTATCTTTATGGGCATGACGCACAACATTGGTGAACCCTTCCGCCAAAGCTAAGGAACATCTTAGCCAGAGACTACTGGGAATAAAGGACTCATGCAATTGAGAAAACCATAACAAAACCTGGTCTAATCCACTCAGACCGGCCGTAACTCGAAGCTGGGCTTTCTTGGGTATAGGCGACTTATCAGAACTTGGTAATTTAATCACATTGAGCCACTAAAGTTATAGTCGAAAAAATTTAAGGGCTTGGCTTTTGCCTATGCTTTACCAGTTTAGCACGTTCCGTTAAAGATCAAAATAGTGATCAAATATGTACTTAGACCCTGATATTGTTACACTATAGTCAATGGAGGCCAAAAGTTGACGGGCAAGTTTCATACCCCCCAGACCCCAATTAAGACTTATAGTACCTAAGTACCCATGTTTCAAATTCTGGTTATTGATGATGATACGACTGTTCAACAGCTACTAAAAAGAACCCTAAAAAAACAGGGTTATGAAGTGACATTGGCCAGTGATGGAGAGGAAGGTGTTGCTTACGCCGAAAAAATACGACCCGCGTTGATTATCTGTGATTGGATTATGCCACGCCTGACGGGGATTGAGGTGTGTCGTCAAGTGAAAACCAATCCGGCATTGTCCACCACTTTTTTCATTTTGTTGACTTCTCTGGACTCGGTCGCCGATCGCGTGAAGGGATTAGACGCGGGTGCGGATGATTTTATCTCCAAACCCATTGAATTGACAGAGTTACAAGCGCGAGTACGGGCGGGACTGCGACAGCATCAACTGAGTCGAGATTTACAACAACAAAAACAACTCCTAGAGGCAGAATTGGCGGAAGCCGCCGAATATGTCAGATCGCTTCTGCCTGATCCCGTAACGACACCCGTTCCTATTGAGACCAAGTTTATTCCTTCTCGTCAGTTAGGAGGAGATTGCTTTGACTATTTTTGGTTGGACGAAGATACTTTAGCTATTTATTTATTAGATGTCGCGGGACATGGGTTACGCGCCGCCCTCCCCTCCGTCGCAGTTCTCAATTTACTGCGCGGAAAAACCATCCCCAATATTAAATATCATCAGCCCAGTGATGTCCTACGCGCCCTCAATACCACCTTCCAGATGACCTATCAAAATGATAAATACTTTACGATTTGGTATGGAGTCTATCACCCCTCTCGCCGTGAACTGGTTTATGCCAGTGCGGGACATCCTCCCGCGATCCTGGTTTCGGGAAAGGGGGATCAGGTAAAAACCCAAAGACTGAAAACACCCGGAATGCCTATCGGTATGTTTCCAGAAGCCGAATATATAGATAAAACCAGTGAAGTAGAGTCCCTGAGCAATCTTTATATTTTTAGTGATGGGGTTTATGAAATTCAAGAACCCGATGGTCAAATTTGGGGCTTAGATCCCTTCATCAATCTCCTTAGCACTTATAACGATAATCAGACCGATGTCTTAGAAGGTGTTTTGGACTATGTAATGATTTTGAACGCGAAAAACAATAAAACCGCGTTTGATGATGATTGGTCTTTAATCAAAGTGGACTTGGGTTGACCCAAATGAGCTTGCCCATTAGGGGGCTTTCTTTCCTGGGAGCCCAGCCCACCCTCGTTTAAGTTGTGGTTGACACAGTGACAACCACTGGGAAAGCTTGATCGAAAAAGCCTTCAACCCGCTCAACCTGGAAAAAATCAATGATTGTGAGAGACCCCCTTATCTGACAAGCTGTTCAATGGCTTTTCCCCTTCTCCGAAGTCGCGGGGTGAATCTTGGTATTAAAGGCTTCACGCGTGGGAAAAATCTCGAATACACGATCCATGCTGGTTAACTCAAACAAGATTCTAATTTGTTCGTTTATGGTGCAGACTACCAGTTGGCTTCCCGCAGCCCGAACCGTTTTCAGTGCTAAGACTAAAGCACCTAAACCCGAACTATCCATAAACGTCACATCTTGAAAATCGATTAATACGATATCTGCCCCAGCTTCCACCAGGTCGCTAATTTCTTGACGGAATTGACCCGCTTTGGTACCGTCTAAAATGCCAGAGGGTTGAATAATTTTTACAACAGGACTCATTTTTCTAGGTGTAATGTTCCGATTGACACTGCTGATAACGATTGGTTCGCATCCGGCAGTAGTAGTGTTTTTTGTTTATTGCTGAAATCCACGAATAAACTAACTTTTTTTATTTGCCCCTGAATTTATTCCGTTGATTTTCCCTAGGTTGTTGCATATTTCTCCGTGGGAGATCATGTCACAACCTCTGGTAACGAAATTTTCACTAGACAAATGTTAAGTTCTCGTGACCTGCAAAATTCTTCCCCATTCTATCACTAATCACAGCATTTAACTTAGGGGACTGACTTTGGCGCGATATAGTAGTTTGTCTTTTTGTTGATAACCGCTATAACGGACTTGTACCGGTTCTCCGGGTATCACGTTTCCTTCCATCAGTTGATGGTATTGGGGATTATACGCGACGATGGTTCCTACGGGCGCGATCGGCTCTATATTCCATTTTTCTATCAGTTTTTCGATGGGTTTGACTAAGGGTAATATTTTTTTTGCTTCTAGTTGGGGGTTTTCTCCTACTCTGTAAACCACTGTTGGCCAGGAAATCAGCCAAGATTCGATGGTTTCTAAGACTTGTTGTTGAAATTCTTGTTCTAGGTTTTCTCGTTGCTGTTCAATTTCTTTCTGTAAACGTTGATATTCTGACACGATCACGTTCTCGGAAGGTTTTTTCTGTGATTCGGTTATGCTACCCGGTGCAAATGTATTGATTAATTCTGATAGAGAAATTTGCAACGTTTGACTAAGTTTGAGTAAAATATCGACAGGGGTTTGCCTGATTAATCCCCGTCTGATCCGAATTATTTGTAATTCGGGGATATTTGCTTTTTGACTAAGTTCTTTTGTGTTAGCAATACCCGCGTGTTGCATCAGGTTTTCTAATTCAACTCGATAATCTGGTATGGGCATGGTAAGAATCGTTTCATCGGGTAACGTACAAGGTTATTATCATAACATTAAACTAAAACAAATTCTCCTCTGGTACTTCCTGATCAATAAAACTCGATAATTAACTACCCCAAAATACCCTAAATTGTTCATTTATTATAATATCAAAATATACTCCTAAATTAGGGAAAATAACTATTATGAGTAACAAAGAAGCATGAATAGAAATTAATATTTGGGATATGCAAAATCATAAAACAATAATTTTTTCTCATAAAAAAACCGAGAATCGTATACAACAATTCTCGGTTTAACATTCTAGTTTAAAGAGAAATTAGCGGTTATTGCTAGTAGGGTTATTTTTGTGTTGTCCTTGATTTTTATGATTTTGGTAACGTTGTTTCATTAATTGATCTAACTGAGCGCGTTGTTCTGGAGTTAAGACATCACGGATCGCCAAACGACTTTCAAATCCTGAATTTTCTAACTGTTGCTTAATTGCCATTACTTGATTATGTTTATCACGGATTTGATTTGAGTCGGCATTAGAGGCCATCAATGTCCGTAATTCCTGTTGTGCTTGCTTAAAGGCTTCACGCTGAGAGGTCGATTGGTTTTTAGATTGAGCACGAATCGACTCAATTTTTGCTTTTTGCTCTGGGGTCAGATTTAGTTGTTGAAATAAGTTATCCCGCTCTTTTTGAAGTTTGCCCCCTTGTTGTTGCGCGATCGCGTCAGAATATTGATGATGAAATTGTTTCGGATTAGGTGCAGCAAAAGCCGCGGTAGTTCCCAAAGATAACATAAGCAAACTTAACACAGAAACACGACGTAAAAACATGAATTTGACCTCGAAAAGATAAGGGTTAATTTTTTTGAATCTGACCTTTAGACAGGACTTGTGACAATAAGGTTCAAATAATTTTTGGTAACTCGTCCCTTAGTTGAGTAGGACTGATGAAACAAGCTAAAGCTAAGGTTTAAGGAGCCTTTCGCCATTCAACTTTTGAATCTGACCTTTAGACAGGACTTATGACAATAAGGTTCAAATAAATTTTGGTAAGTGCAATGTTAAGGAAGTTGTGATCGAGTTCTACATCCCATAATGGAGTCAACTTCCCATAAACATCCTACTTTGACTCTACTTAGAGTCCTTTTCTTGGTGGTTTTTCACCTCTTTTGAGGAATTTGCCTGAAGTTGTTGCAGTTGTTCAGGTGTGAAGACAGCTTGGATTTGCTTTTCTACGTTTTGGTGAATCGCTTTCAGTTGGGCTGTTTGCTCTGCACTCAGGTTCAGGTTAGGCTTTTGGTGTTGCTGCTGTGCTGTGCGGAGTTGTTCCTTCTGTTGTGGGGTGTAAATCCTATCAATTTGCTGGCGAGATGAATCTTGAATTTGCTTGATTTGTGCCTTTTGTGCATCTGTCAATTTAATCTGATTCCATCTCCGTTCCTTTTCACCATCAAGGGTGGGGACATTTGGCTTAACATTTTTTGAGTGTTTGTTGTAGTGCTTTCCTGACTCCAAAGTCTCTCCCGATGGTTGTCCCTGGGCTGCTTGATGGGAATAAGACTTTTTATTATGAGTCCCTTCTTGCTGGTGTTGTTGTTGTCCTTGAGTGGGAGCATTTTGAGCATGAGCGGGCTTTAAACCAACATTTAAACTAACTGTGGTTAAACCGACGAAGGCTAAAGCGAGAAGAAATCCTTTATTTTTACCGTTCATTTTGTTGCTCCGTGTTTCCTTTTTTTGTTGATACTTCAACGGTAAGGGGGAGTTACTGGGAATAGATATTCCTCTGTGATACTTTCGGTAAAAGGTGAGGATCTGGTTGGATTTACCAACCCATTTCTGCCATTAAGCTCTGTGAGGAAATGGACAATTACCAAATTGGACTCTATATGCTGTACCGAGAAGAAAGAAACCGGGTTCCTGTCTTATCTTGATCTATATATAGGGTGATTTGGGGGCAACCACGGGCGGTGGCGACAACCACGGGGAGGGGGCAACCACGGGGGGATTGCCCCTACAGGTTATATCTCTGGGTAAGTGCTTATTGAAGTGGATGTACCAAATAACCCCATTTGCCATTTTTCAGGACTCGGGCATTATTTTTGATAAAGTTGTCTGCCCAGTCAAATTGAGGGGTGATAATCATTTTTCCGGTTTGGTGAATATATCCCCATTGATTATTGATTTTAACTGGGGCTAGTCCTTCGGTAAAGTCTTTCGCGTTGTCGAATTGGGGCGCGATCGCGCTCTTTCCGTTGCGATCAATATATCCATATTTATTATTAATTTTGACACGGGCTAAGTTTTGTTGAAAAGGATAAGCTTCATCAAATTGGGGAAGAATTATCATCGTGCCCGTACCATCAACATAGCCATATTTTTCCTGAATTTTTACCCAGGCAATATTATCGACTAAATTTCCCACGTTATTAAAAGTGGCAGGAACTACTAATTTTCCCGTTTTGTTAATGATACCATAAAGTGTACCTTTTTTGACTCTCGCGAAGTTTCCTTCAAAATTATCTACTGCGTCGAATTGAGGCGCGATCGCGATTTTGCCGTTGATATCTACATATCCCCATAAATTCCCTTGTCTTACTCTTCCCCATCCCAAAGAGATGGTATCCACATAATCATATTCTAACTTAAATCCAGCACCAATAGGCAGAGGAGAAGCCGGCCGTGATAAATAACCCCATTTCTTCCCTTGACAAACTCTGGTGATACCATCTTTAAAAGGATCAGCATAATCAAATTGAGGTGGAATGACAAAATTTCCCGTTTTATCTATAAATCCTATTTTATTCTGTACCCACACTCTCGCGAATCCTTGGGAAACGCGATCGCCTCCCTCAAATTTTAAAGGAATAATTGTTTTTCCGGTGAGATCAATATAACCATATTTATCGCCATTCCAAACTAAAGCTAATCCTTCACAAAATTGATCAGCTCCATCAAATTGAGGTGGGATAATCGTTTTACCTAGAGCATCAATATATCCCCATTTTCCCGCAACTTCTACGGGTAATAAGTCATCTTCAAAATGGACGATAGTATCAAATTTTGCCGATATTTGAAAATCACCTTGACGATTAATTAAACCATATTGATTATTTGTTCTGACACAAGCTTTACCCTCCGAAAATACTTCTACTCCCATAAATTTAGGCAAAATTATTGTTTTCCCTTGCTCGTTTAAATATCCCCATTTTCCCTTTTGTTTAACCGGGGCTAATCCTTCAACAAATGGTTCAATTTGTTCAAATTCTGCTTTTCCTAAAAATTCTATTGATAAATAATTATTCGTGGCTAAAGTATCCAAAATTTTATCAAAATATAAAGGGGCATTGCTCCCCTGATACAGTTGACGAATTTGTAGCCATCCATCCCGTTTTTGACCAATTAAATATTTATCAGCTAAATACGCGGCTAATAGTGCTTTTACATCTTGGTTGCGACGTTGACGATTAATTTGTTCAGTCCATAATTGATTAGCCTGAGCGCGTATGGTATCAGGATAATTTTCTGTGACATTGATTAAATCTCCCTTTTGCCATTGCCAAATTAAAATTGGTAAGGCTGAATCTAAGGGATTTTCACTAAAGATATCAAAATCTCTCTGATAAGTGATAAATTGCCATGTTTTATCTTGATTTATATCTTGTAATTGATAACCAATATCACCCCATTTATACTCCTTTTTTATATATTTTTTACTGGATGTTTGATATTGATAAATCCATGAAATAAAGTTGTTTTGGTTCAGATTACATCCGGTGACAATAATTTCCGGTTCCCCACCTTTATCCAAATCTATAATACGCACACCGAAGGAGTTATAATATTTATTTTTATTGACCAAAATCGGTAAGGTTTGATTATAAACAACTTGGGTTTGGCGTGTAATAGTTAAAGCAAAATCTTTAACTTCAGCCCCAATACTGCCCACAGCATCTTGAAAAGAATCTTGAGACGGAAAAGAAAGAGGATTTCCGACAATATAAGGAGAAATTGGTGAAATTTGCCAAGCTTTACTTAAAGTTTGATAAAGGGCTGCGACAACTTCTCCCCTAGTGGCATTTTGATTGGGATTGAGTTGACGCACATTCGGATAATTAACAATTAATTTAGCTTCGGCTGCTCCCGCGATCGCGCTCACCGCGTAATCAGGAATTTGATTAAAATCCTCAAAATATTGTTTAACAATTTGAGCCGGATTGGGAGGAATAGGACATTTTAAACCATTGGCTAAGGCCAAAAAAATCTGGAGACGAGAAAGGGGCGCTGTGGGTTTAAAAGTGCGATCGGGATAACCGGATAAAAAACCAGATTCCGTTACCTTTTGAATAACTTTATAACCCCAATAATTAGTAGGGACATCACTAAAATCAAGGGTTTTGCGGACGGGAAGAAGATCGGGAAAAAGATTCAGTAGAAGTGCGGCAAATTCTGCCCGATTGATAGGAGCATTCGGACGAAATGTGCCATCAGGATAACCACGAATAAGATTACGTTGGGCTAACTGATTAATACAAGAGCCAGCCCAATGATTTTCCAGATCAGAAAAAAGAAGAGTATTTGCCATAGCAGATTAGTGGTAAATTCGCTTTATTCTCTTTTAACACGAAGAGGGTGATCGCGCACAGAAAATCATGCCAACATTGATCGTGGTTTTCCCTTGGATAAGGCACAGATATCGTCGTTTTCACTTTAATGAGGTACAGGAGTTAGATCCCCCCTAACCCTCTTTGAGGGGGAAACCCTCTTTCAGGGGGAAACCCTCTTTCAGGGGGAAACCCTCAAAGTCCCCCTGAAAAAAGGGGATTTAGGAGGATCTTTTTTGTACCTAATCATTGAGAAACGTGATATTCCTGTTTAGGCAAAGACTATAGATAAACCCGCCCCGATAGAGGCTAATCTTGTACCTGATTCAATAGAAAACCGCAATATCTTAATTTTTGTCTGTCTGGTAGTGAAACAAGGTGCATCTCAAGGGTTAAAATAATTAAGGCTCTCTCCATTGATAAAAGAATGATCGCAGCCCATAAATTCCTCGCACTGCTTCCTTCTCTGAGTAATGATCAACTTAAAGATTATTTACTCGCCGCGGATATGGATGTCTTGGTACAGGTTTTGTCGGAAGTGAAAGAGGTTTCTCAAGTATTAAGGATTGTGGAATTATCTCTTGAGAGGGATATGAAGTGGGGTGCTCAATTGGCTGGAGCTGTGACACCAAAGTTACAACGCCAAACCGTCGGGTTAGTGTGTCAATTAAACGTATCTCTACGATTTAAACATCAGTTATTAGGGCTCACGGGTTCTGATTTTGCCATCCCTTTGTTATTAGAGTCCCTGTATCATGGTGATGATTGGGTAATGCGGAGTGCGATACAGGCTTTAGTGAAGATTGGTAGTAAGTTGGTAGTAGTGGAATTAACGCGATCGCTTGCCTATCCAGAGTCAGAAAAAGTAAGAGCCTGGGCGGCTTGGGGGTTATCCCAAATTAATAATAAGAGCGTATTAACAGCACTGACGATCGCGCTGAATCATTCTTTATCAGAGGTTCGCATTTGGAGTGTCTGGGCTTTAGGAGAAATGAAAACCTCCAAGGCTATTGCCATTCTCCTGAAAGCTTTAAACCATCAAGATTCCCAAGTACGTTGGCGTGCCGCTCAAGCCTTGGGCAAAAAAGGCAATCAAATGATTGTACCTTACCTATTAAAAGCATTACAAGATGACGATAACATAGTTCGAGGTCGTGGGGTTTCCGCGTTGGGACTGATTGGTGATCCCGCGGCGATTCCTGCGCTTTTGAAGATTTTAGAATTACACACTCCTGATACTTATTTAGTGGAATTACGAGCCTCCGAAGCTTTGGGCAAAATTGGTGGCACAAAAGCAACCACCGGTTTGATTAATGCTTTGAATCACCCAGACTCAGATGTGAGAGGGAGTGTGGTTTCTGCCTTGGGGAATATTGGTACAAAAGACGCGATAGGGGCTTTGGTGGCAGCCCTCCAAGATCGTGATCCTATTGTGCGCGCAAGAATCTGCGAAAGCCTGGGGCAATTGAATGGAGAAACCGCGATATCGGGACTACTACAAGCACTCAATGATCCCGAATATTATGTGCGATGGCGAGCCGTTGCCGGATTAGGAAATATTGGCAATGATCAAGTAGTTCCCCAATTAATAGAATGTTTCAATGATGAAATCGAACCGGTGCGTCAAAGGGCTATTAAATCCTTAGAAGAAATCGGTTCAGGAACCGCGTTGAAAGGGTTACAAGAAGCATTAAATCATCCCTTAGAAGATGTGCGTCGCCACGCGGCTCAAGAATTACAAAAAAAGAGAAAGGATGTCGTTGATTTTGATAGTATCTTTCCGAATTCTGGTCAATCTTATCATTTACCGAAACTTTTAATTACTTCCGAAGCAGAAGCCAGTGAATATCTCCTAGATCCTATTACAGGTTTCTTTATTCAATCCTTGATTTCTATCGGTAGTCCAGGGGTGATGCCTCCCCAGGGTTTTATCAAAATACCGAACCGACTGCGCCTAGAGTTTGATGATATTGAAACACCAATAAGCGATCCTGATTACTGTTTACCCTGTTTTGATGATATCATTAAAGTAATTAACTTTGTCGCGAAAATGCCGCGTTCCGATGGGCGTATTCTGATTCACTGTCACGCGGGGATTAGTCGTTCTAGCGCGATCGCGTTGACTGTCTGTGCTATAATTTTGGGTGCTGGGAAAGAAGAGGAAGCTTTAGGCGCGGTGTTGGCATCTCGTCCTCAAGCCAGGCCTAATCGTTGGATTGTGGAATTGGCTGATATTGCTTTGGAGCGTGATGGCAAACTCATAGAAACTATCAAAAAAGCTAACCTTTATTGGGGGAGTTAAGTTTCTTTTTAGGGCAACATTTTAATTAAATTCATTTAATGTTATTGGTGAAAGTGATGCTGAACGCGATCGCGAATTTTGGGCAACGATTCAATCTCCAAGATAGTTCTTTGCGGATTCATCAAAAAATTGGCTATGGTTATTTTTTAGCTATTGGCATTGGTTTTTCTGGTTCTCTCATGGGATTGGCGATCGCGGATTATTATCAGGAAAAAGGGATTAAGCAACAATATGATGCTCATATCCAGGCTCAACTTATAGGCAATTTTCATGACGCGGCTCTTCACGCTCAATCACAGGGCGCACGTCTCGTAGGATTTGTCAATGATTCAGAGGCCTTCGTCCACCAAAAAAATGATTTAATTAAAGCCATAAAAGATGTCACTCTTGCCCAAGAAAAAATCGAAGATTATCTCAATAATAAACCCCGTTGGTTAGTGAGGGAGCCGATTCTCTTAAAAAAAGTATTGCAGTCTTATGTTAATGATTTAAAGGACTATCAGAAAGAAATAGAAGTCCAGCTAAAAATCCTGAAAAATAATTCTTCATCACCCCAAATTCTGGAATCTATTTCCGTCATTGAAAAGGGAAAAAATGCCCAGATTCTTGATCGTGATTTTCGCGAAATTAGTAACCTTTTAGAAATTGCCCAAACACAAGAAATCCAAAGTAGTCAAAAACTGAGAGAAATATATCGTTTACAGAAAGTAATTATTCTCGTTAGTATGTTTATCTCCGTCACCTTAGCAGGATTAATCGCATATCGTACCAGTCGGGCGATCGCGGAACCGGTGATTACGGTGACAGCCGTGGCAGAAAAAGTCGCACAAGAGTCAAATTTTGATTTACGAGCCCCCGTCTCTAGTCAAGATGAAATTGCCTCTTTAGCACAGTCATTAAATAATCTAATTGAACGGGTATCAAACCACACAAAAGAGTTAGAAAACGCGAAGAAAAATGCGGAAAGTGCCAATATCGCCAAAAGTCAATTTTTAGCTAATATGAGCCATGAATTACGCACACCTTTAAATGCGATTTTGGGATATAGTGAAATTTTAACAGAAGAATCTGAGATTTTGGGACTAGAAGATTTTTTGCCCGATTTAGAGAAAATTCAAACCGCGGGCAAACATTTACTTTCTCTAATTAATGATATCCTTGATTTATCGAAAATAGAAGCGGGTAAAATGCGGATTTATTGGGAAAGCTTTCATATTCCCTCTCTCATTGATGAGATCGTAGCTACGGTTAAACCCCTAATGAAGAAAAATAATAATGTCTTCCAAATAGAATGTGATAGTAATATCAATATCATGTACTCTGATATGACAAAAGTGCGACAGATTTTATTAAATCTTTTAAGTAATGCAGCTAAGTTTACTCATCAAGGAAAAATTACCTTAAAAGCTTGGGTGATACCAGGTAAAGAAGAGGAGAATCAGTGGGAGGAACATCATTTTTTACCTTTAGCATTAGCTTGTCCCCTTCCCCATACTCAAAAAGGTGAAGATTGGATTTGTTTTGAAGTCAGAGATACGGGAATTGGAATGTCAGAAAATGAACAACACCGCTTATTTGAGGCTTTTATTCAAGGGGATACTTCTGCGACTCGTAAGTATGGTGGCAGTGGATTAGGATTAACAATTAGTCGTCATTTTTGTCAAATGATGGGTGGGGAAATTTTGGTTGATAGTGAGTTAGAAAAAGGTTCTATTTTTACCGTGCGCTTACCTCTTCAATATCAACAATAGAGCGCGATCGCGCCCCAAGTCAAATATTTTTTAACTATTGACAAAAATAACAAAAAGTGGTATAATATTCAATCACCAATCTGGTATTATTAATAAAAATGACTCATTTATTTTCCTTAAAGCATGAGAGTTGGTGGCGTTATCGTGCCGGAGGAACAACCCTTCCCACTCTCTTTGTTTGGATAGTAGTTATTATCTGCATATTGCCATTTTTATTAAATCTTGTAGGATATGATTTTAGCTCACCGAAATCGGCTCATTCCTTATTACAAATTACCGAAAATAGTAAAGAAGAGATCGTTGATCAAATGCACCAGACTTTAGCCGGAAGTTTTCTACATACCATATTAGAATGGAGTGCTGTCTGTGCGGCTATTTTCACCGTTATTCTTGCCTTTTCTTACTTTAGTATTAAAAATGATGTCACCACTCCCATTATCGGAGTCACTTTGTTATGCGCGGGTATTATGGACGCGTTTCATACCTTCGCGGCGGATCGCTTAATAGATGCTGTGGCAAATAATGAAAATCTCATCCCTTTTACTTGGGCAATTTGTCGTATCGGTAATGCTTTACTTACTCTATTTGGTGTTAGTCTTTTCCTCATCACTCGCCCCAAAAAATGGCATGGTAATGTCAGTTTTATTATCTTAGTGAGTGTTATCTTTGGTATCCTATCCTATGGCGTGATTAACTTTTGTATAACCCAGGCAAGTTTACCAAAAACTCTTTTTCCTGATTCATTTATTACTCGTCCTTGGGATATTTTGCCTTTATTGTTATTTCTCATTTCTGGTATTTTGATTTATCCCCAATTTTATCAAAAAAGTCCTAGTCTTTTTTCCCACGCGTTAATTATTAGTACCATTCCCAATGCTTTTACACAAATGCACATGGTTTTTGGTTCGACGAGTCTCTTTGATAATCATTTTAATATTGCCCATTTTCTCAAAATAATTGCCTATTTAGTACCCCTTGCGGGTTTAGTTTTTGATTATAGTTATACTCATCAAGAAGTTCAAGAAATCAATCAAAATTTATCTAAAGAAATTGAGGAACGAAAAGAAATCGAGTCTTTTCTCCAAGAAAGTCGTATGCAAGAATCTGAAAAAGCACGTCAATTAGAAGATGCTCTCAAAGAACTAAAAAAGACACAATCTCAATTAATTCAAAGTGAAAAAATGTCGAGTTTAGGTCAATTAGTTGCTGGAATTGCTCACGAGATTAATAATCCTGTTAATTTCATTCATGGTAATATTTTCTATGTTCATCAATACATGGAAGATTTATTAGAATTATTACACCTTTATGAAGAAAATTACTCAACTAACCCAGAAATTCAAGAAAAAGCTGAGGAAATAGATTTAACATTTTTAATTAAAGATTTACCCCATCTCCTTAATTCGATGAAATCGGGAACGACTCGTTTGATTGATATTGTCCAATCTTTGCGTATGTTTTCTCATATGCAGGAATCCGCGCTTAAGGAGGTTAATATTCATCAGGGAATTGATAGTAGTTTAATATTTTTGCAACATCGCTTCAAAAATACCGCGGATTTTCCCGATATTACGATTATTAAGTCTTACGGTGAGTTTCCCCTTGTTGAGTGTTATTCTGGAGATATGAATCAGGTTTTTCTCAATCTTTTCAATAACGCGATCGATGCTATTATAGAAGATTATAATTTTCGGACTTTATCAAAGATTCCTCCGAAAAACGGTGTCATTAAAATTACTACAAAAACCTTAGAAAATGAGCGCATTGAAATTCGGATTGCTGATAATGGTATTGGCATTAACCCGGAAAATAAAAAACTATTATTTAACCCGTTTTTTACCACAAAACCCATCGGTAAAGGTACGGGTTTAGGTTTATCGATCTGTTATCAAGTGATTACCGAAAAACATGGTGGCACTTTGCGTTATGTTTCAGAAGTTAACGAGGGGAGTGAGTTTATTTGTGAGATTCCGCTCCGACAAACTAAATAATTTAATACCGTTTCTCTGATGATAAGGTGTGGGTTCCCCCGCCCCTACCATTCTCGTTTTTTTGAAACCGCAGATAAACGCAGATAAACGCAGATGGGGATAAGCACGGATAGATATTTGGGTGATTGAAGACACCTATTTTTGTGTAACGGGGAGTTCGATTTTGAATGTTGTCTCTTTGCCAAAAACGGAGAAAACTTCGATTTTTCCCTGATGTTTTTCTACAATAATTTGATAACTAATAGACATGGCTAATCCCGTCCCTTTTCCTACTTCTTTTGTCGTAAAAAATGGGTCAAAAATCCGGTGTTTAAGTTCATCGGGAATACCAATCCCATTATCCCTAATTTCTATTTTGATCGTATTAGGGTTAACTAACTGAGTATTAATTGTGATTTCACCCCTATAGGAGAGAGTTTCTTCTAATTTCATGTATTTTTCTTCGATCGCGTCAATAGCATTAGTGAGAATGTTCATAAAAACTTGATTAAGTTGGCCGGCATAACATTCAATTTGGGGTAATTCTCCATAGTCGGTAGTAACAATAATTCCCTGATTTTGTTCCGAGGGGTTTAGGCGACTTTGTAAAATTAATAAACTACTCTCAATACCTTCATGGATATCGACGGGTTTCATATCTGCTTCATCCAAACGGGAGAAATTTCGTAAGGTGAGAACTATTTTACGAATACGATCAACTCCCGATTGCATAGATCCTAAAAGTTTCGGTAAATCTTCTTGGATAAAGTCTAAATCAACATTTTCGATTTCTTCTTGGAGTTGGGGACTAGGTTCCGGTAATTCTTCGGCATATAATTTTAGTAAATAAAGTAAGTCTTTAGCATAGGTGTTGATCGGTTCAATATTACCATAAATAAAGGTAACGGGGTTATTTATTTCGTGAGCGACTCCTGCCACTAATTGACCTAAACTTGACATTTTTTCTGATTGGATTAATTTTTGTTGGGTGTCTTTAATTGTTTGAAGAGATCGCGCTAATTCGGCATTTTTAATTTCGAGTTCTGCGGTTCTTTTTTTGACTTTTTCTTCAAGAGTAGAATTGAGTTCTCGCAGTTGACTTTCTCTTTGTACTAATGCCATTTTTATTTGATACTGCTCTGTGATATCCTGAAGAGTCCCGATGAGACGAAGGGGCTTTTGATCAGCATCCGATATCACCTCAAATTCACTATGAACTATGCGCTCATTACCATTAGGTAACATCACGCGATAATCCATACTATAAAGGCCTTGATTTTTCATCGCTTTTTCAATTGATTCTTTTACCGCGTCTCGATCATGGGGATGAAGGGCTTGATGAAATAACTCCTGACTGGGGGGAACTTCCCTGGGGGTATAACCGAAAATGCGATAAATTTCATCGGACCAATATAGGGTTTGAGTGGTGAGGTCAACATCCCAATTTCCTAAATGAGTAATACGTTGAGCATAGGCAAGACTGGCTTCCTTTTCTCGTAATAAATCTGCGGCTTTTTGACGTTCTTCCACTACACTTGCTAAAATCAGACTTACGATGGCTTCTACCGCGATAAAGGCTTCTAAATATAATAAAACTTGTTCTGCGGTGTTAGTGTGAACATAAAAACTGTTTTGTCGGATCGCAGTCCCCCAAATAGCAATTGTACTCACCCACAAATTCACACAAACAGTGCCCGTTTGACCAAAACGAAGAGCTGCCCAGATACTAAAAATAAAGGGTATTAAATCTAAGGGATAACCGCTCATTGCCGGGGAAAGATGGGAAGCAAATATGAAATAACAAACGTTGGTTAAAAGAAAGATTAAAATAATTGCTTCCCAGATCGGACCGGGTTTTTTATTGACTTTAAACCAAAGCTGTAATTCTTGCCAATGGGAAGTGACGGTGAAAATAACGGGAACAATAACCACGATCGCGGCGGCATTTCCTATCCACGCGTACCACCAGGTTACGCGAAAGGAAGTCCAAGGTATGTCTTGGATGAAACACAAAAGAAGGGTTTGTAATGTGGGTAAAATGGTAGTCGCGACGATCGCGCCTAAGCCGATTAAGGCTAAGACATCACGCAGACGAGCTAAATTCGGACGCAAGTGAACATGATTGAATAAAAAGACACCCACTAGGGCCTGGGATGCCGCGATCGCGCCTCGGAAAATGGCAACAATTGGGGGCATTCCATCTTTGAGGGCATCAAAAAATTCTCCCAGGGCGATACCTGGCCAAAGGTTAACTCCCCCTAAGAAAAGCACTGCCTGACTGATACCAACTTCCGGCCACAGGGGAGACATAATATTTTGTGCAATACCTGAGATCCAGCTAAATAAGTTCGCACAGGTATAGTAAACAAGGGCGAGAAGGCCAATCGAAATCAAATAGGAACGCGATCGTATTTTCATAATGTTAAAATAGATAGATGACGCTGTGAGATAAAGCAAGAACCCTCATGGCTCTGTTATAACTCAAGGGTTTTAGACATTAGACATCTCAAAAAATCTTGTAGGGCAGTTTTGGCCTGCTTTTGACTTTATTTTGGGGAGGTTCTTTTCTCATTTTGATCTAAAACTAGACTATAGGCTCTAAGTTTGTACTTAGTCGGTAGATATACATCATTGTAGGAGACTGGGATGCAGGAACAATTATTAGACGCGATCGCGCTTTATCGTAATCGTGTGGACTATCTGGAAATTCGCTTGGAAAAAAGCGAATCAACTTCTATTAGTTTTCGGGGCCCTCAATTAGATGGCGTTAACCGTAGTTTTGGGTTAGTGGGTGGCATTCGTGCCTGTCATAAAGGGGGTTGGAGTTTTGTCACTTTTAATGCCTTAACGGAGTTAAAAGATCGGGTTGAGGAAGCAGTTTCGCAAGCCCATTTAGTCGGTACTGGCAAAACTCAATTAGCGGAAGTTACCCCAGTTCAAGATTATGTTAAAGTGACATTTGGTCGCGATCCCCGTACTGTTTCCTTAGATGAAAAACGGCGTTTAATACAGGATTATAATCAATTATTGTTAGATTATGATCCTCGGATTCAAACCACCATAACAGGTTATAGTGATAGCTTTGAAGTCACCTATTTTGTCACCTCCGAAGGCACTTCTTTGGTCCAAGAACGTTTAGATTTATCAGGACGTTTTGGAGCCATTGCCCGCGGAGAGGGTGGTATTGTGCGTCAGGGGTTTGAGTCGATTCATTCCCGGTGTGATTATAACATTTTAAGTAATGTTGAAGATCGAGTAAAAAGTGCCGCCGTCCGGGCTGTTAAACAATTGGACGCGAAACCCGTGAAAGGGGGACAATATACGGTGATTTTAGATCCCTATTTAGCCGGGGTATTTATTCACGAAGCTTTTGGCCATCTTTCCGAAGCGGATGGTATTTATGAAAACCCGCGTATGCAGGATTTATTACAATTAGGAAAACCTGTCGCGATTCCACAATTAAATGTGGTTGATGACGCGACGATTCCTAATTTACCAGGTACGTTAAAATATGATGATGAGGGAGTGCCAACTCAATGTAAATATCTGATTAAAAATGGGGTATTAACGGGACGAATGCACAACCGAGAAACCGCGGGGATTATGGGAGAAAAACCCACGGGAAATGCCCGTGCTATTAGTGCTGGTTATCCCCCTATTGTCCGTATGACAAATACTGGTATCGAGTCGGGGGAACATTCTTTCACTGATATGTTAGGGGATATTGAGGAGGGGGTTTACGCGGTGAGAATGTTGGGGGGACAAACGAATGGTGAAATGTTTACTTTTGCTGCGGCAGAAGGTTTTATGATTCGTAATGGCCGTATTGCTGAACCCGTTAGTGATGTTACTTTAAGCGGTAATGTCTTTCAAACTTTGAAGGATATCGACGCGATCGGCAATGATTCCATTTATATCAATGGAGGCTGTGGAAAAGGCGGACAAGGCGGCCTTCCTGTCAGTGTGGGCGGCCCCCATTTACGCATCAAAAATGTCGTAGTCGGCGGGCGTTAAATTCGTAAAAGTTACCCCCTTTGATCAGGGTGGGTTGGTGATAAATTTAGCATTTTTGGAAAAGATAAATATCCACCTAACCCACCCTTGCTAAAGTAACAGATTCCTAGGTTGGGTTGAGGCACGAAACCCAACATCTTCAAGGGATTAAGTTTGAGATTCGTAGGTTGGGTTGAGGCATGAAACCCAACATCTTCCTTGGATTAAGTATCGCTCAACCCAACCTACAAACTTAAGCAACAGGTTTTCGGTTTCAGGCTTTAGATGTTGGGTTTTATGTTTTTTCCCATCACCAATCACCCATCACCCATTACCCATCACCAATCACGTTTCTCTGTCTGGTGAAGTACATGGGTGATCCCCCTAAATCCCCCTTAAAAAGGGGGACTTTTCTGGTTCCCCCCTTCTTAAGGGGGGTTAGGGGGGATCGTTTTTGTCGGACTTATAATTGAGAAACGCGATATCACCAATCACCAATCACCCATTACCAATCACCAATCACCAATCACCTATTACCTATTACCAATCACCAATCACCAATCACCTATTACCTATTACCTATTAATTCTTCACACATTTAAACATCCGTAAAGTCGCAGCAGTCGCATAATCTCGCCGTGCCGGATCATCAGGTAAGAAACGATTTCCCGTCTCATTATAAGGGGAAGCCACCTTACAATAAGCAGACATAATATTAATGGTTTGATCCGCCCAATGCCCCTGAGTATCAACAAAAGGAAATACAGCATTTTTAGCCGTCAAAGTAGAGGACTTTCCTTGAGCCGCTAACGCGTATTCCGCAGCACGACGCAGCACCGTGACTAATTCAGCGCGAGTCACAGGTTTATTCGGTTGAAATCGTCCATCAGCATAACCGCTCACAATTTTCTTATCCCGCGCAAATTGAATTTTCGCAGCACTCCATCGTTTAGAATCTACATCTTGATAAGGATATGTAGAAACGACAGTAGGTAAATTTATCTGAGTACCGGGTATTTTTTTCAAAGCTTCTATCACAATAGAAACTAATTGTTCTCGCGTTAAAGGATCTTGAGGACGGAAAGTATTATCTTCGGAAAAACCAGCCACAAATCCTAAAGACACCGCGTCCTTAATTTCGGAGGCATAAATATTATTAGTAATATCTCGAAAACCGGAAGATGTCGAAGGAGAAGGAGAGGGGGAAGTGGAAGGCGAGGGACTCGGTTGAGTGGCAATTCCACCTCCGGTGAGTGGTTGATCATGAGTGAAATAAAAGTGTCCTAATGTCTGGCCTTGATAAGCTCTTTTTGTGAAACGCCAACCCGGTTCTAATTGAATTCTTAAAAAATCGTTACTAATTCCGTTTGTTTTGCCAATGAGAATAGGTTGAAGCGTCGTATCTCTAGGACTTCCTACTAAAAGAATATTACCATTAATCTTTTGTAAAGACAGGAGATATTTTAATCCTAAATCTTCTCCCGCGATGCGGATCGAAAAACCATTACTATCTGTGGCACGTTTACAATCATTGGTAAAATCAAAATTGAGCAAAAGGGGATTAACTTGTATCGGGTTACTACCACTTTCCGCCCAACATTGTCGTTTTCCGGGAATTTGTTCTATCACTAATAATTGGTAATTGCCATCTTTTCGGGGTTGCGCGATCGCGATTACGCCACTTTGATCAATATCAACTTGATCAAAGACAAACGCGAGGGCTGAACTCATGGTAGTGATTGTCAAAAGTGCAGAGGAAGCAACAGTCGCGAGAGTTCTTTTGAGAGTTATTTTCATACAGTTTGCCTGATATAAATGTTCTGGAGGATATTTAATGAGCAATATCAACTTGCTAAAAGCAATTATAGCAATGATATCAGTCTGTAATTATTCCGTCTTTACCCGATAAATTTTGTTACGGACTTTTAGGGAGTAAAGTAGCTAATATAGCCTGTGAGGAGAACTCTGTCAAGATCCAGTAATAAATCTGAACAAGTTAGCTGTGCAGACAAGCCCCTTCCAGAACAGAGAGAGAGAAAATTTAATTTTAAGTTTCCCCAATATGTTAAACTGAGAGATGAACCCTCTTCTCTGGTATGATAATACCTCAACTGGGTTCACAAATCAAGCTGAAAAAACCGAAAACTTTCTGGGATTCCCAAGGTATTTTCGGACATTTTTTTCATGGGAACGTCAACTCTAAGTAAAAGGAAAAAACATGACTCGTGCTATCATGGAAACCGCGAAGGGAACCATCCATTTAGAATTATTTGATAAGGATGCGCCCAACACTGTTAAAAACTTTGTTGATCTCGCGGAAAAAGGCTTTTATGATGGATTAAATTTTCACCGAGTAATCTCTAATTTTATGATTCAAGGGGGATGTCCCAACGGAACTGGTACGGGGGGACCAGGTTATAAAATTAAGTGTGAAATTAACTCCAATAAACACTTAGCTGGAACCTTATCAATGGCACACGCGGGTAAGGATACCGGTGGTAGTCAATTCTTTATTTGTCATTCTCCTCAACCCCATTTAGATGGTGTCCATACTACTTTTGGCAAAACGGAAGATATGGATGTTGTTAATGCTATTCGTCAGGGAGATAAGATTCTTTCTGTGAAGATTAAATACGATTAATCCTTTTCGTTTCTTCTTTTCTAGTACCCACCAGGGACTCAAGTCCCTGGCTCATAGCTAAAGTCCGTTAAAACGGACTGAAAATGCAAAAGTTTAATCTGTTTTTACTTCTTTTTTTTAATATAATTTATATTTGAACACCCACCAGGGACTCAAGTCCCTGGCTCATAGCTAAAGTCCGTTAAAACGGACTGGAAATGCAAAAGTTTAATCTGTTTTTACTTCTTTTTTTTAATATAATTCATATTTGAGCAACGTGCAAGCCAATCCTCCATTATAAACGGGTATGCGTCGAGAGGTTCTTAATCCTACTCGTTTGCTTAATTCTTTGTTTCCTGTTAAAATATAAGCATTCCATCCTTTAAATCTTTGTTTAAAGATATCTCCCATTAATTTATAAAATTCTCCCAATTCTTGAGCATCTCCTAGTCTTTCTCCGTAGGGGGGATTACAAATAATTATTCCTTTGTCCGCGGGGGCTTCGATTTCGGCAAAGTCTTTTTGCATTAATTGTATTTGATCGATGATATCACATTGTTCGGCATTGATTTGGGCTTGTTTGATCATTTCGGGATCGCGATCGCTCCCGATAATCAAAGAGGGTAACTCGGCTCGTTGAGATTTTTCCGCGTCTTGACATAATTGATTCCAGAGAGTTTGATCAAAATCTCGCCAACTCATAAAACCAAACCATTCTCGATAGAAACCGGGGGCGATATTTAAGGCTTTAAACGCGGCTTCTATGGGTAATGTACCGGAACCACATAGGGGATCGACAAAGGGTAAATCGGGGGTATATTCTGCCATTTCTAATAATGCAGAGGCTAAAGTTTCTTTGAGGGGAGCGACTCCCATCGCGGGACGATATCCCCGTCGATGTAAACTGGAACCGGAACTATCTAAACTTAAGATCCCATTCTCTTTTTCGATGTGAATATTAATTAATAAATCGGGTTTTTGGGTGTCTATATTCGATCGCGTGCCAAATTGGTGACGTTGTTGATCCGCGATCGCGTTTTTCACTTGTAGCGCGGTATAATGAGTATGATTTAATTTTTCATTACCTCCGGTACAATCAACGGCAAAAGTATTATGGGGTTCGATGTAATCATCCCACATAATTTTTTGCACTTCTCGATAAAGTTTGTCAGCATTATAACAGGGAAATTCCGCGATGGGCACGAGGACTCGAAAAATAGTTCTCGCCCAAAGATTCACTCGATATAATAAAGTTTTATCGCCTTCAAAATGTACTCCGGCAAAGGCGGGACGTACATTGGCGGCTCCTAAGTTTTCTAATTCTTGAGACGCGATCGTTTCTAAACCACGGGCTACTGTCGCAAAGTATTGAGTCATGGGGAATGGGTAATGGGGAATGGGTAATAGGTAATCGGAAATAGGGAATGGATAATGGGTAGTGGGAATAGGGCGATTATTTTATTATCACATAATTCCAGATAAAAAATAGGTTTAGTTCCCAGATTAAACCTGGGAACCCTGAAATAAATTCTCTTTTGTTACGCGATTTCTGCTAAGACTCCCCCTAAAATTTCTACCAATTGATCAATCTGCTCTTTCTCAATAATCAAAGGTGGCGATAAAGCAATAATATCAGCGGTTGTGCGAATTAATAACCCCTTTTCAAAACAACGCACAAAACAATCATAAGCACGTTTTCCGGGGCTACCCGGAATAGAGGCTAATTCAATTCCCGCGACTAATCCTAAATTTCGCACATCAATCACATAGGGTAAACCTTTGAGAGAATGTACCGCGTTTTCCCAGTAATTTGCTAAACTCGCAGCATGGGCAAATATCCCCTCTTCTTCATAGATTTCTAGGGTAGCTAAAGCCGCGGCACAGGCGACAGGATGTCCTGAATAAGTATAACCATGAAATAACTCGATCGCGTTATCTGGACCTGTCATAAATGTATCATAAATACCCGGACGGACAAAAACAGCACCCATAGGAATTGTACCATTTGTCAGCCCTTTCGCGACAGTCATAATATCAGGAGTAACGCCAAAATAATCCGTAGCAAAACTCGTCCCCAGTCGCCCAAAACCAGTAATCACTTCATCAAAAATCAGTAAAATTCCATACTTATCACAGATGGCTCGGAGACGTTCTAAATAGCCTTTTGGTGGAATTAAAACCCCCGTCGAACCTGCCATTGGTTCCACAATTACCGCGGCAATTGTCGAAGCATCATGTAAGGTGACAATTCGTTCTAATTCATCGGCTAAATGGGCTCCCCATTCTGGTTGTCCATGACTAAAGGCATTGTGTTCTAAATTATGGGTATGAGGGAGATGATCAACTCCTGTTAATAAACTGCCAAAAAATTTACGATTCGGTGCAATTCCCCCGACAGAAATTCCCCCAAAACCTACTCCATGATACCCTCTTTCTCGTCCGATTAACCGTTGACGAGTTCCTTCTCCTCGTACTCGATGATACGCGATCGCGATTTTTAATGCCGTTTCTACAGACTCCGAGCCAGAATTAGTATAAAATACGCGATCGAACTTGCCATTTGTCATTTTAACCACGCGATCGGCTAATTCAAACGCCCCCGGATGCCCCATTTGAAAAGCAGGAGAATAATCTAAACGGGCAACTTGTTGAGAAACCGCGTTAATAATTTTTTCCCGACTATGCCCTGCATTAACACACCAAAGTCCGGCCGTACCATCAAGAATTAAACGATTATCATCACTGGTATAGTGCATATTTTTCGCCGATACCAGTATCCGTGGATTTGCCTTAAATTGACGATTTGCCGTAAAAGGCATCCAATAGGCATCGAGATTTAACATAATTTTGATGTCCTCATCTTTATGGAGAAATAAGACTTACACATAAACCGGATTTCTTCACCCCAAATATTCGGATAGAGTCACCCCAGAAACAGGATTTATTGATGGGGAATGCGTAAGTCCTGATCAATATGTTACAATAAAAGGGTGAAAGGGTTTCCCTATTTCTTATAGAATTATAACAAACCATTGGGGGTGAATTATGTCCTTAACGCTCCAAGACTTAGAAGAAGTACAAAAAGAGCATCCAGAATGGCAATTAGAGTTAGTTAATGGGAGTATTTTGGCAATGGGACCATCCGATTACATTTCCGAGGAAATTGGCGCAGAGTTAATCAGATTACTAGGGAACTGGGTTCGTCCTCGGCGCTTAGGGCGTGTAACGGGTTCTAGTGCCGGATTTATCTTACCAAATCACGATTTACGAGCACCGGATGTCTCCTTTGTGAAGGCAGAAAGATTAAAGCAGAGTCGGCGAGATTTTGTGGAGTTATTACCCGATTTAATCGTGGAAATCAAATCAAAAACAGATCGAATTAAACCCCTCAGAGAGAAAATTGAATACTTTTTAGAATTAGGAACAATAGTCGGAATTTTAATCGATCCCGATCATTTAACTCTAACAGTTTACCGCCCAGAAAGTACACCACAAGTTTTCCGAGATGGGGATGTTTTGACAATTCCCGAATTATTTCCGGGTTGGGAATTACCCATATCTGATTTATGGCCACCTGTCTTTGAATAGAAACCGGGTTTCTTCCCTTTAACCATACCGACAGAAACCGGGTTTCTTCTCTTTAACTATACCGAGAAAAATTATGGGATAAAAGAAACCCAGTTTCTTGATCAGAAACCGGCTTTATTCACCTAAAATTCTGGGATTTGCTCCGCGATCAACCCCTCTAATCCGGTTTCTTTCTGGCGATGGCATAAGTCCTGCTCAATATGTTACAATAAAAAGGTTAAAATTTTTCCCGATTTCTTAGAGAAATATAACAAACCATTGGGGGTAAATTATGTCCTTAACGCTCCAAGACTTAGAAGAAGTACAAAAAGAGCATCCAGAATGGCAATTAGAGTTAGTTAATGGGAGTATTTTGGCAATGGGACCATCCGATTACATTTCCGAGGAAATTGGTGCGAGGTTAATTATTCTCTTAGGACTTTGGGTATTACCTCGCAGACTAGGGAGAGTTACGGGTTCCAGTGCCGGATTTCTCTTACCAAATCATGATTTACGAGCCCCGGATGTCTCCTTTGTGAAGGCAGAAAGATTGAAGCAGAGTCGGCGAGATTTTGTGGAGTTATTACCCGATTTAATCGTGGAAATTAAATCAAAAACAGATCGAATTAAACCCCTCAAAGAGAAAATTGAATACTTTTTAGAATTAGGAACAATAGTCGGAATTTTAATCGATCCCGATCGTTTAACTCTGACAATTTATCGCCCAGAAAGTACACCACAAGTTTTAAGAGATGGGGATATTTTGACAATTCCCGAATTATTTCCAGGTTGGGAATTACCCATATCTGATTTATGGCCACCTGTCTTTGAATAGTGGGAAAGAAACCGGGTTTCTTCCCTTTAAGACAAAACTACACAAAGATAAAAAATTTACTATCTAAACTGAGAGGAGACACGCTACCAACGAGGGCAATTAATTCATTTTGTCCATTGGTTTTATGGAAAATTCCCATACTGTTTGGTAATTGACTGGGGAGACTAATCAGTTGATAATCACTGGCTTTTCCTGACAGTTGAATACTATCTTCATTAGGATTAAATCCTAAAATTAACGCGTAGTCATTTGCCCCAGAAGTACCATCGGGATTATCATAATAGACTTTATTCTGAGCTCCTAAAATCACACGATCGCGCCCCTGTCCCCCGATAAGAGTATCCACCTCACCCCAACCCGGATTAATCGCGGTAGGATCAACACCAATTAAAGTATCATCCCCTTGATCACCACTGAGAAAATCATTACCGATACCACCCATTAAAGAATCATTATCTTTGCCACCATAGAGAGTATCATTCCCCTGCTCACCCCAGACAATATCATTAGAATTATTACCACTGAGAAAATCATTACCCATTCCCCCTAAAAGAGAATCATTATCCTTTCCACCAAAGAGAAAATCATCACCCGCACCACCAATTAAAGTATCATTACCCTGTTTCCCATATAAAGAATCATTACCCTCCAAACCGTCAATTTTATCATTACCATTATCGCCGAAAAGAGTATCATCAGCACCACTACCGATCAAATTTTTATCTTCAACCTTATTCGGGATAATTGCACTTTGAAGACGACTAAAAATCGGATTGATTAAACTATTAATAAATGAACCCGCTTGCACATCCACATTATTAACACTAATAGTGGGAAGATAGTCAAACAGTGAAGAAGTTTGCGAAGTATCCTGCGCTTTCCTTGCCCCCCAACTAATATTAATATCCGTACTGGCAGAAGGTAAAAAAGACCAACCATTAACACTCGCTTCCGCTTTCCATTTAATATCCGTATTTCCAGTGAATTTAGTAGTAGAAAAATTCGGTAAATTTAGACTAGATACTTGGGAAGCAGTAACACGATTTTCCGGGTTATTTACATCAATATTAAATGTGCCATTAAATACTGTCCCCTGATCCAGCATTTTCACCTTAATTAACCCTAATTGTGTTGTTGTCTCAAAGGGTGTAGAGACTTTTATGTTGAGTTTAAGATCATCGGGTTTTGCGGTATCAATATAAAAACCATTAGTTTGATTAAAACCGAAGTCTAAATTCCAATCATAACCTAATTCTACCTTGGCTAAACCGTCAATATTAACCCCTAATCCGGGTAAACCTAAATTATTAGATAAACTAGGATTAAAGGTATTTTCGTTTCCTAATTGTCTCAGTTTTAAATTAAATTTAATATCACTCGGATTACTAACATCGACTCCGATATCATTAGCCAAGAAATTACCCAAGACATTCGTCAACGCGAGTTTAAGATTATCCGGTGTAGGGTTACTTAATTGTAGTCCCCTTTTCAGAGGAGTTCTGATATTTTCTAAGAATTTCAACGCGGAGTCAGTCGAATTTTTCAGATTGTCACCAATCAGAGGTAAACTAAGATTAAAAACATCACTTTTCAAGGTGGTTTCTAAAGACGTTAAAAAAGTATCTAAGCCATTAATAAGTTGATTTGTATCAATGGGCACGACAGAATCAAAAGTAGTAGGCATAAAATTTTTCCCTGGTTTTCTGATAGAGTGGCTGTATGGAGAATCTATAGAAATAGTATTCAAGATGAGCTACTCTATTTCAGGAGATTGTGCCACTTCTTGAAGAGTTACCCAGAAACCGGGTAGCTTTACAAAAATTAATCATTTGGAGAATAATCTCAGGAGTGACGCAAATTTTCTTAATTTACGCGATCTGTAGTATGGCATTGGCTCTTATTCTCGCCGTACCCCTTGTCAAATAGGTTTTTTTTGCCTACAGTTGCCCTAGGGGTGAAGGTTAAAAATAGCTGACGCAGAAACCGAGTTTCTTTGCCTAAGTCTTGTTTAAGTTTTCTCCTCAATTTCATTACCAATTTTTTCATTATGAGTCAACTTATCGATCCGTTTAAAATGGCACTTCAATTTACCCTAAAATGGGAAGGTGGAATGGGGCATCCGGCTGATCTCGCGGGTACTGTTAATCGTGGAATTAGTCAAGATACTTATGACACTTATTGTGATCAAAAAGGCTTAGAGACGCGCTCTGTTAGTGAAATTACAGACGCGGAAGTTGAGGATCTTTACCGAGAAATGTATTGGAAGGCTTCTCAGGCGGATACCATGTGTTTACCATTAGCAGTTGCACATTTCGATACCGCGGTGAATTTTAGTGTTACTGGGAGTATTAGTTTTTTACAGGAAGCTCTGGGTTTATCCGATCCTGATGGTATTTTAGGCCCGAAAACGGCTGCGGCTCTTGCCAAAAATAATAATTTGCAAACCGCGAAGAATTATTGTCAATGTCGCATGAATTATCGTCAAGAGCGAGTGGAAAAGAATCCCAATCAGGATGTTTTTTTGCAAGGCTGGTTGAGACGCGATCGCGACTTATTAAACTATATCACTCAGTTAGCCACCTCCGAAGCTTCTCCGAAGAATAATCCGGGGAAACCTAATGCACCTGTCGTGACTTCTGATGCTACTCCAACCTCAGACAAGTTAACTGTTGAAAACCGGGATCAAATTGCCGAAAAACTCGAACAAGCGATTAATTTACTCCAAGAAGTTGTCACGCTTTTTAAACAACAAAAGTAATTTGAAGAAGGAAGAAGGAAGAAGGAAGTGGTTGGGGGTATTAACAACAATGTCCTAACCGTCGAGGTTGCTATAGGTAAATTGCTCATCCCCTTCTCCTTTTTTCCCATGAGGGGAGAAGGGGAAAAAACGCTTCTTTGACTTGATTCTCTTACACAATTAGAGATATTAAATTCCACCCAAATCATCTATTAATAAGAATGGTTAAATAGCTCTAATTGTTCACTATTAATGCGATCGCATTGATATAAAACTTGGGCAATTTCGGAGACAGTTAAAACCGCATGGCCTCGATATCCCTGTTCTAATAATCGCTCTTTTACCCCTCGCTCATGATCAATAAATACGACAATATCTTTCACATTTAATCCCACGGATTTTAATTTTTCGGCCCCTTCCATTGCACTTTTTCCTGTAATTAAAATATCGTCAATGACGACAATGGTTTCACCCGGAACAAAATGGCCTTCAATTAAACGTCCCGCGCCATAGGCTTTCACTTCCTTGCGGGGAAATACCATCGGATGTTGCATTCGTAATGATAACCCCGTTGCTGTCGGTAAGGAGCCGTAGGGAATCCCCGCGACGCGATCGAATGTTAAATCTTTGAGAATATCAGCATAGGCACTAACGACTTGATGGAAAATTTGAGGCATGGAAATAATGCGTCGTAAGTCAATATAATAAGGAAAAACTTCCCCAGAAGCTTGTACATGATCGCCGAAAGTAATACAACCAATATCAAAGAGTTGTAGGATTAAATCTTGATGGGGTTCTGATTTCAAAAAACAAACATCAGGCAGCCATAATTCACAAGTCGGACTTCCTTCTAAAATGTCAAGACGTTGTGCATTAATTTTATCGCGTAATGCTTGAATATCTTGGCTAGGATTTTCACTAAATAATAGCTTAGGAGGTACAGGTAAGAGGACACCCGCGCCATTTTTATCTAAACTCGCGGCGAGAATTTGGGTTAATTCTTCCTCATTAATTAAATCGTTTTCTTCAGGAATATCCCCTTCTATTAAAATTAATCTTTCTGGGGCTTTTTTCCGAATACGGGCTAACATATCCGCCATAAATCCTACTTCTAATCCCACTTTTTCAGGGGTTCCCCAAGTTTGACACGCTTCCACAAATTGTAAATAAAGTGCTTCTTCTTGACTAGGATATTCTTGTAAAATAGACGCGGAAGGATTTGCGGTTGCACAGAGGATAAAAACCGCTTTATCAAGATAAACTAAAAAGGGAGCTACCTGATCTAATCCGGCATAGGGACTGAGGGTGACAGCATCGACATTCCATGCTTCAAATACGAGTTTGGCAAAGACGGTGCTGGTGTTTAAATCACTATGTTTGGCATCTAAAATGATGGGAATATGAGGTGGGATTTTGGGTAAAGTTTTTTGTAATAATTCTAAGCCTGAAATCCCTAGTGCTTGATAAAAGCCTAAATTAAGTTTATAGGCACAAACAAATTTTGAGGTTTCTTTGATTATGGAATAAAGCCATGTATGCCAATCTTCCGGGGATGATATGATCACATCAGGAAATGTTTCGGGATCGGGATCAAGGGCAACATAGAGTAAACTTTGATTCTCCTCAATGGCGCAAAGGAGTTTATCGACAAAACTTTTTTCAGTGTTCATTGTTCTTTTTCATAAATTATTATCCCTATTGATGATCTTGCTGCACTTCACTGAGAATGACTATATTATGATAAAAGGAAGAAGAAGGAAGAAGGAAGAAGCTGTAAAATCAAGGGTTTCAGGTATTAAGAATTTCCGAACTGTCAAGGTTGCTATATATATAGAATAAGTCACGATCGCGACTGATTAACTCACAGACTGAGATAGCGATAACCCATGCCACTTTTGGAGAAAATTGTATAGTTTTAATAATATTCCTATTTCCGAAACTCTGACAACTAGAGAGATTTAAAATCCTTAATCCCCATCTAAAATTGAGAGAAAGTGGGTAAGAATACCAGAATCCTAGAGACTGAGACTTACCCACCTTCGCGAAATTAAACTAATGCCGGAACTGGCTTAGGCCAACGTCCTACCGCGTTGCCAATCACTTCTAATTCTTTCACCAATTTATCAAACTGATCAGGTGTTAAAGACTGAGGTCCATCCGATAATGCTTTTTTCGGATTCGGGTGAACTTCGATCATTAAGGAATCAGTACCCGCCGCGATCGCGCTTTTTGCCATCGAAGGTACAAATTCCGCCCAACCCGTACCATGACTAGGATCAATCATAATCGGGAGATGAGTTAAAGTTCGCAATACAGGAATCACCGACAAATCCAAAGTATTGCGAGTATATTTACTATCAAAAGTGCGAATACCACGCTCACAGAGAATCACATTCTGATTACCCGAAGCCAACACATATTCCGCGGCCATTAACCAATCTTCAATCGTCGCGGCCATGCCCCGTTTTAATAAAACAGGTTTATCTTGAGCGCCCACCTTCTTCAATAAAGAGAAATTCTGCATATTACGAGCGCCAATTTGGATGACATCGGCGACTTCGATAATTGCAGGTAAGTCGGAAGCATCCATCACTTCTGTAATAATTCCTAAACCCGTAACTTCTCGCGCCCTCGCCAAAAGATCTAAAGCACTTTCGCCATGTCCTTGAAACGCGTAGGGAGAAGTCCGTGGTTTAAAAGCACCACCCCGGAGAAATTGCGCCCCCGCGGCCTTAACTCGTTTAGCCGTCTCGACAATCATTTCCTCATTTTCCACCGAGCAAGGACCTGCAACAATGGAGACAGGATGATGAAAACCAATAGGGACATCGCCATTGGGCGTTGGGACAATGACCTCACCCGGTTCGCCATGACGGTATTCAATACTAGCCCGTTTATAAGGACGTTCTACCCGCAAGACATCCTCGATGTAGGGGTTCAGTTCCTTTAATTGCAGAGTATCTAAGTCTGCCGTATCACCGACTAAACCAATAACTGTTTTATAACGTCCGACAATTTTTTCCGCGGACAGACCCCAATTACTATGGAGATCTTCACAAAGGCTCTCAATTTCGGCTTCGGGGGAGCCGACTTTCATTACGATAATCATCGTTTTTTTCCGTTGTTGATTGAGAATTGGAAATTGCTAATAGCTAACGCAAACCGCTAATGGTGCAAAATTTTGTAATTGTTAGCAATTAGTCCTTAGCTATTAGCCATTCACCATTAATCATTAGCCATTAACTTATGATAGTTAATTTTTCGGCTTTGTAGAACGCCACGCGCTACGCATCCTTGTCCAGTTGGTGTTAAACTCTTGCCAGCCTAAGACACTACCCGGAATATCTTCATCCCAAGACGAGGAGAGCGCGCCATAAGTCAGTCCCAAAACACCGAAGCCAAAAAACGCCATACTGACTAGCACTACGGCTGTATTCGCGAGGGGGAACAGGTGATTTTTGACAACAAAATAACTGAGAATGAAGGTCAATATCCCCATTCCCGTTGGAACTCCACTAAAAATACCGATACGCGCGATCATACGTTGACTGACAGTCTCAGGAATTGTCAGAGATTCTTTATCAGGTTTGGATGCTCCGTCATTCTGAACCTCTTGCACTAGGGGTTCGGAAGGTTTTTTCGGTGTTTTTTTGCGAGTTTTCGCGGGTTCAAAGGGTAAGCGCTCTCTGCTTGATTCGGAAGACATAGCTTTTAGCCCCGGATACCGAGACGGCTAATGAGGGATTTATATCGCTCTTCATTTGTCTTTTTCAGATAGTTTAACAGGCGTTTCCGCGTGCCGATCTTTTTCAGTAAGCCTCTGCGGGAAGCAAAGTCATTTTGGTTGACTTTGAGATGTTCACTGAGTTTATTGATCTGTTCTGTTAATACCGCGATTTGCACATCTGCCGATCCGGTGTCTGTTTCATGGGTTTGGTATTGTCCCATGATTTCCTGTTTGCGTTCTTGTGTCAGTGCCATGAATCTACTTTTTTCTTTCTAGTCTTAAGATTTTGACGATTGTTTATCATACCATATCTTGAGGTGATTGGTGATTGGTGATAGATCCATT
Organism: Microcoleaceae cyanobacterium bin_387; assembly: GCA_037440985.1. Taxonomy (GTDB): domain Bacteria; phylum Cyanobacteriota; class Cyanobacteriia; order Cyanobacteriales; family Microcoleaceae; genus JBEDKD01. The sequence goes on along the minus strand of JBBITB010000013.1, from coordinate 11,301 downwards.
GGTGATTGGCTAGGGTATGAACACTGAATCCATTACCTCACAAGGCTTTAGGCCTTGCACAATTAGGGGATGATTTTCTCTGGCCTATCCCCCGTGGTTGCCCCACCCCCCACGATACGCGTTCCCCCTCCCCAAGGCGCGATCGTCCTTCCCCCAAATACTGCTCGCGATATTTTCGTCACTCACGCGATCGCGCCTACATTGATATTGATATCAAAGGAATCGCACTTCTTTTACCCCAGATAAACGTGGAGGAAAAAAAGCGCGAGTTCAGGTGAAAAGAAACCAGGTTTCTCTGCTCACTTTGCTCTGGGGACAGAGATGGGATTAAGAAACCCGGTTTCTGAATCTCCCTGGTGGCGATCACCTCTGAAGAGAAACCGGGTTTCTACGAGTGCTTTTGGGGAAAAATATGGGAGTAAGAAACCCGGTTGCTGATTATGCTAAAATAAAGAGAACGTTAAAGGGTTTTAAAGGTTATGCTACTAGAATATAATCCTAGACATTGCTTGCCTTGCGCTGAAGATTTACCCGATTCTGATGATACACCCGTGGATAATCAATTACAACATCTGATTCCAGGACTCCTGGAAGCAATTCTGGCATTAATTTGGTCAGAAAAAATGGATTGGTTTTTTGGGGTGGATATGGGGATTTATTACGATCCTCATCAACCCGCGATCGTCCCCGATGGATTTCTTAGTATCGGAGTACCCCGAATCATTGACTCAGATTTACGGTTATCCTATGTGTTATGGGAAGAACAAAAACTGCCGTTAATGGTATTAGAAGTAGTTTCCCAAACTCGTCGGGGAGAATATACGGACAAGAAAAGAGAATATGCTCAACTGGGCATCTTATATTATGCGATTTATAACCCGTTGCGGAAAAGAAAACCCCGGTTAGAGGTGTATCGCCTTGTCGAAGGAGAATATCAATTATTAGCTGGTGAACCGGTGTGGTTATCAGAAATAAATTTAGGGATTGGTAGAGGGGAGGGAACCTATCAAGGTATTAACCGAGAATGGTTATATTGGTATGATGAGAAAGGGGACAGATATTTAACTCCAGAGGAGCGGATTTTAGCAGCAGAACAACAGTTGCAAGGGACAGAAAACCGCGCCATTTTTGCTGAAGAACAACTGCAACAAGAACGGCAGGCAAAGGAAATTGCTCTGGAACGGGCTAAACGTTTAGAACAATTACTTCTCGAAGCGGGAATCGATCCGAACAGCAATTAATCGGCTGAGGTGCTGGGAAGACTTAAGGAAAAGGCGCGATCGCGTGGGGAAAAGAAACCGGGTTTCCTTACAAATATTTCGGGTGAAATGCCAAAAATGTCACAGAAACCCGGTTTCTGGCATCGCGATCACCTCTGAAGAGAAACCGGGTTTCTGGGATTAAGAAACCCGGTTGCTGATTATGCTAAAATAAAGAGAACGTTAAAGGGTTTTAAAGGTTATGCTACTAGAATATAATCCTAGACATTGCTTGCCTTGCGCTGAAGATTTACCCGATTCTGATGATACACCCGTGGATAATCAATTACAACATCTGATTCCAGGACTCCTGGAAGCAATTCTGGCATTAATTTGGTCAGAAAAAATGGATTGGTTTTTTGGGGTGGATATGGGGATTTATTACGATCCTCATCAACCCGCGATCGTCCCCGATGGATTTCTTAGTATCGGAGTACCCCGAATCATTGACTCAGATTTACGGTTATCCTATGTGTTATGGGAAGAACAAAAACTGCCGTTAATGGTATTAGAAGTAGTTTCCCAAACTCGTCGGGGAGAATATACGGACAAGAAAAGAGAATATGCTCAACTGGGCATCTTATATTATGCGATTTATAACCCGTTGCGGAAAAGAAAACCCCGGTTAGAGGTGTATCGCCTTGTCGAAGGAGAATATCAATTATTAGCTGGTGAACCGGTGTGGTTATCAGAAATAAATTTAGGGATTGGTAGAGGGGAGGGAACCTATCAAGGTATTAACCGAGAATGGTTGTACTGGTATGATGAGAAAGGTGAAAGATATTTAACTCCAGAGGAGCGAATTTTAGCCACACAAAACCGCGCCCTTCTTGCTGAACAACAACTACAACAGGAACGGGAACGGGCTAAACGTTTAGAACAATTACTTCTCGAAGCGGGAATCGATCCGAACAGGAATTAATTGGCTGATTTCCTGGGAATCTTCCCGAAACCGGGTTTCTATAAGCATCTATGCTGAAATCATAAATTCTTGAGAGAAACCCGGTTTCTCCCCTTTCTATCAGCATCTATGCTGAAATCATAAATTCTTGAAAGAAACCCGGTTGCTGATTATGCTAAAATAAAGAGAACGTTAAAGGGTTTTAAAGGTTATGCTACTAGAATATAATCCTAGACATTGCTTGCCTTGCGCTGAAGATTTACCCGATTCTGATGATACACCCGTGGATAATCAATTACAACATCTGATTCCAGGACTCCTGGAAGCAATTCTGGCATTAATTTGGTCAGAAAAAATGGATTGGTTTTTTGGGGTGGATATGGGGATTTATTACGATCCTCATCAACCCGCGATCGTCCCCGATGGATTTCTTAGTATCGGAGTACCCCGAATCATTGACTCAGATTTACGGTTATCCTATGTGTTATGGGAAGAACAAAAACTGCCGTTAATGGTATTAGAAGTAGTTTCCCAAACTCGTCGGGGAGAATATACGGACAAGAAAAGAGAATATGCTCAACTGGGCATCTTATATTATGCGATTTATAACCCGTTGCGGAAAAGAAAACCCCGGTTAGAGGTGTATCGCCTTGTCGAAGGAGAATATCAATTATTAGCTGGTGAACCGGTGTGGTTATCAGAAATAAATTTAGGGATTGGTAGAGGGGAGGGAACCTATCAAGGTATTAACCGAGAATGGTTGTACTGGTATGATGAGAAAGGTGAAAGATATTTAACTCCAGAGGAGCGAATTTTAACCGCCGAACAAAAGGCAGCTAAATTAGCAGCAAAACTGAGAAGTTTAGGGATCGAGCCAGAGGAACTTGATTTCTACAATCTTATTCACTAAGGTACAGAGAAAACAGAAAAAGCCTTAAAAATGTAGGTTGGGTTGACGAAGGAAACCCAACCAAAGCCAAGAATAATGTTGGGTTTCGTCCCTGAACCCAACCTACGAATAAAGCACTTTTAGCCTGAAAATGTAGGTTGGGTTGACGAAGGAAACCCAACCAAAGCCAAGAATAATGTTGGGTTTCGTCCCTGAACCCAACCTACGAATAAAGCAGTGTTTGATGCAAAAATTTTCCATCCTCTAGGCACTGGTTCTGAAAAAATCCTTGATTCAAACCGATCGCGCTTCTTTTACCCCAGATAAACATGGATGGAAAAACCCGATACGGTGTATTATTGTAGTTTAACGGTGGGGTGGGAGCGGGTTTATCAAGATTATCTGTGGGTGACAGAATTGATTGGTTAACCCGCCCCGACAAATTTTTATTCCTATTTCCTCAAGGGACACGATCGCGCTTCCCTTACTCCCACAAAATGCGGCAACTACGGGGAGTTTTCCTCTACAATTACAATTGTCACCGCGATCGATAAAACTAAACTGCACCCGCTTGAAAAATCTGGTTTGCTGTGAGGTTCAAATCGGGAAAAGTTTGCGACATAATGCGATCGTTCTCTCGAAACTTAACGATTTGATATTCACCCTCAACCAAGTTACATACAGAAATTGTCGGTTGTTTGGGATTGCCAATAAAATTGCGTCCGCCCAATGCAGCATAATCTACAATCCAATATTCTGCGATTCCCATCTCCTCATAATCGGAGTATTTCAAATAGTAATCATCGCGCCAATTGCTTGAGACAACCTCAATTACTAAAGGGATTGATGCACCCAAACTGAGGGTAGATTGTTTTTGCCATAAAGTTTCGTTCGCCAGATTTGCGCGATCGAGCACTAAGATATCAGGGAAATAACCAGAGTCTTTTTCAGGAGGTCTAACTATCACTTGGCGGGGGATACCGTAGGGTAATCCCAGACGATCTATTTGAACAGAAATTTTGATGCCAAGAAAACTGATAACTTCCTCGTGTTCGCCTATTGGTTGTGCCATCTCAACAATATCTCCATTATGTAGTTCGTAGCGTACCGCCAAATTTTCTGGCAGCCATTCTACAAATTCCTCGAAGTTTACGAGTTTGGGTAAAGCTTGAATCATAGGTTTTGAGAATTACCGATTGTATAGATTATATCTAAGTTCTATTGCCGAAACAAGTCCAGAACCTTCAAGTCAATTATAAGCGCGATCGCCCTTCCACACAAAAACGCGATCGCGCCTCTACAAAAAAACCGTACTTCTAGCAATGAGTATTAGATATTGATTTATGCAGCCTCACTCAAAGTCCTGACACGCAAAACTTCATTAGACATCAAAGGTTCAATTTGCGACTCAGCTAAGGTAATTACAGCTATAGTTTCACCTAAAGCATTAAAAACTTCCAGACTGTAGCCATCTTCATCGGGGTGGGGATGATGCTCAACAATAGTAGCAATATCTCCCCGACAGAGTTTGTACTTGGGTACATCTGTTCGTAATGCTACTCTTTTAAACAAGGGAAATTTCATTTTCATACCTCCTTATTGGGATACAGGGTAATAAACTTGGTTTTTTGGGATGGAAACTCAGTCATCCAAATAGTTACTACTGGCAGACTTTTTCCGTTAGGGCCAGTTAATGTGCCACGAATTTCATACTTATTACCATAGCGCGTTTGTTCGGTTGGTGTTGCATCTAGAGGCAAAATTTGTTCTCTTAAGTCTTTTTCGAGTTGTTGCCAGTTGTCTTGGGTATAGTTGGCTTGTGCAAAAAACAAAGATTTATCATCTTCTACTAAGAACTTGAGCAAATACTGAGTTAGTTTTGCCTCAGCAATAATGGTATCATTAGGTAGTTTCATTTACTTGATTTTGTCATATTAGTATAATCAATTTATAATTATATATTATTGCAATTGCGATCGCCCTTCCACAAAAAAACGCGATCGCGCCTTGGGTGGGTTTAGGAAAATTTACTTTGGTTTTCGCGCGTAAGTCATGTTAAGCTCAGAAACCTTTTTCAGTCCATTGACATAAGAAATTAAGTTGCTCGAACTTTTTTTGAGGAAAGTTCGAGCAGCTTCTAATTATTCGGAAGAGATGAAAACAGTAAAAACCGGAGTTCAATCATTCTTGAAATTTCAACTACTTACCCTAAATAAAACTGGTAAGATCGAGGGGTTTTGTGATTCCGTTTAAGACAGCTAAAGTCTGAGTTCCTTGCTTAAGTTCTAAGGAAGTATTACCTTGAATAAAGCTAATATTATTAGCACTTATTCCCTCTGGTAATTTGAATAAATCTCCCTTGGTAAAGTCAAGAATAGTCGCGATACCATTATTACTTAAAACAAAGATATCATTACCATTGCCACCAACAAGGGTATTATTACCCACGCCGCCTATCAAGATGTCATCGTCATCACCGCCTAAGAGGAGATCGTCGCCTTCATAGCCCAGTAAGGTATCTTTACCCGCTTCACCATTGATGCTGTCGTCACCGAGATCGCCTGAGAGTTCATCGTTCCCAAGGCCGCCCCAAATTTGGTCATTTCCTTTGCCACCATAGATGATGTCGTTACCTTCGCCACCAATCAGTATGTCATTATTGTTATTACCCCAAATTTGGTCGTTACCTTCGCCACCGATGATGTTATCATTCCCTTTACCACCATGTAGTATGTCATCATCGTTACCACCATCGATGTAGTCGTCGCCTTGGTTGCCGAATAGTTCATCTTTACCCATTTTGCCAAAGATGTTATCGTTGCCACCTTTACCATAGACGATATCATCGTTATTACTCCCTTCAAAAGCTTCACTGTCATCGAGACCTTTAGTGATGCGATTAATCACATCAACGGAAGTGTTGGTAGTGTTAGGAGATGGGATCATGATCTCCATACTCGGTATGCTGACAGGGTTCGGGGTCGGATCTGTTGTCGGTGTTTCCGCCACGGACGCAGGTTTGGGTGTTTCAGCAACGGTCGGTGTTTTCACCACGGACGCAGGTTTGGGTGTTTCAGCAACGGTCGGTGTTTTCACCACGGACGAAGGTTTGGGTGTTTCAGCAACGGTCGGTGTGGGAGTGATGCTCGCGTTTTCTTTTGCCTGTGTTTGAGGTAAATTCGCGGTGTTTGCGGCTACATCTAGGTTAGTTTTAGCGATCGCGTTGGCTGTCTCAGTTGCTTTCTGGGTAATGGTGTTGAGATCGAGACTCGGATCGATCACTTTGGTTGCGGTAGCCGTTGCGACGATTAACTCTTTGATTTGTTGTTGATCACTAAAGTTAACGTTGGTGTTACTCTCTATTTGATCACCGATCGCTTTTACAGCTTCCTCAACAATGGTTGATTTAGGCGTGGTAGTAGCCTCATCAATCAAATTTGCGGTTTGTGCGATCAGGTTTTCTACCTGGGTAGATTTTTTCAGAGTTTCCACGGTGGCGGCGGGAACTATCCCCTTATCAGCTAAGGTAGGATCGGGTGTAGTTAACTCACTCGTCGTGGGTAAACCTAATTTTTGTTTTACCTGCTCTTCTGCGTCTTGTTTTGCCTTAGTTTCATCTTTAGGATTGGCAGCAGGAGCGCGATCGAGTATTTCTGTTACCAACGTAGTTAAGGGGTTAATTCCTACGGAGTCAACGGGGGCACTCAAAGGAGTTTCTACTGGTTTTCCGGTCGTTTTGTCGGTCCCACCAAGGGCCACTAAGTTCCCTTCTGAGGCTTCGATATCACCACTATTATTAGTATCGAATTGCTTTAGGTTAACTTCCAGGGCAAAAATTCCGGTTTCATCAGTCTTGGCCGCGGGTTCGTTACTGTCAAGCTTACCGTTTTTATTCGAGTCAAAAAATACAGTAGCATCGGTAACTTTACCATCATTAACAGAGCCTTGGAGGGTTCGCTCAGTCTTCGGTGTTTCTCCGCTAAAAGGTATATTTTCTTCTGATGGTTTGCCGAGAGGGTTGCTCTGAGCATAATCAATTAAGGCTTTTCCGTCTTGGGAATTGCGCCAATCTAATTTGGAGTTGATATATCCATCAACACCGGGGAGATTGCTAACAGTTGCACCGTTAAGTTGGAAGATGATATCGTTATAGTCAAAGTCACGCCAAGGACTATTTTTGACATCTAAATCTTCCCAGATAAAAGTATTACCTTTTCCGGTCAGATCGACAAGTTGACCTGGGTTTGGACCAGTGGAAAATAGGGGAAGCCGATCGCCTGTTAAGGTGGGGTTATTCTCTAATTCTTGCACTGTACCATTGGGAACTAACATGATAGCAAATTGGCTATTAGGTTTCAGGGTGAAATTTTTGAAACCGAGATAGTCGCCAAAGTTGCGGTTAGGGGTTTCGCCCACACTAGGGTTAAATTTAGCGCCTTCCACGCGATCGCGTATGGCAACATAGCCTAATTCTGATTTACTGTTAGCGCGACGGGCGGCTTCTTTGATGTACTCTGTGCTACCGGGGGTGAGGTTTTCCATCCCTTCTAGGCTGAATAAGCCCATTTCACCTTGATATAAGCCGCTATCGTTGATAAAATCAAGGTTGACTTGACCTTCGGGACCGACGGTGAAAACTCCGGGGGATTTGACAGGTACAGGGGGATCTGTTTCACCGGGTTTATTAGACTTGGTGGTGAAATTCCAAGTGGTATTATCACTAATTCCGGTATAGTTATTGCCTGCTACATCCTTAATTGCGCCATCTGCAATTTCGACATAGTATTCTGTTCCTTGAGTTAAATCTGCCGTTGGGTCGATCGTAATTTCACTACCATTAACGGTGACATTACTTGAGGTAACATCTATTGTTTCTACCACCGAATCATCAGACACTTTCTTGATCACAAGATTACCTGTGCCTTTCTCAATAGCCTCGCTAAACTTAACTACTAAGTTAGCAGTAACAGCAACATCAGTCGCGTTATCCGTTGGACTAAAAGTGTTAGAAGTTGGTGCTGTTGTATCTGGCTTAACCCCATCAGTAATGGTTCCAGTTATGGGATCTTTTGTCTTAATAGTGTAATCATTGCCGGCTACTAAGGAGATGTCAATAGTTTCATTACCTTCGACAACAGTATCTTTGGTGGGATCGATGGTGAGAGTCGCTGTACTTGCGCCCTCGGCAAAAGTGATAGTTCCGGTAGATTTGGTGAAAACTTTTGTACCACTTTGAGTGTAGTCCGCATCAAATGTGGCACTACCACCAACGCGATAGTTAACCGTTAATGGAGTGGTAACGTCTCCCGTGCGCGTGAAGGTGTAAACTAGGTTAGCCGTTCCATCTTCTGCTACTTCACTGGGAGATACTGCTAAAGAAATAGCCGCTAATGGGGTTGCTTCAACGGTATTAACCGGATTAACGGGATCAACTAGAGCCGCAGGATCAATGGGACTAGCAGGGGGAAATTGAGTTACGGTTTTTGCTGACTCAGGTAAACCGTCAACAAATTTTTTAGCTGCATCGATGAATGATTGATCTCCCGTTAGGGCAAAGTCTAAGGCAGCACCATCACGGAATGGACCTTCGGGAATACCTGCTTCTGTAGCTTTTTTGATAGCAGCATCACGGACAGCGGGATCTAAAGTCTCCAGGGAGACTTCAGTGGGAGGGGTGGCTGGTTTTGGCGTTGTAGGTGTGCCAAACAGAGATTCATCTTGAGTAATGCGCCAGCTATCACTAAATTGTCCATGTATATCAGCCCAAGACGGATTAGCACCTAAACTCTTGCCACCACGCAGGGTGAAGTCGTTGTTAATCACACCATCAGCATTGCCTAATAATCCCTCAAGCATACCGGCTCGGTAATCGGCAGGCTTGACGTATATATCGATATAACTCGGATTATCATAAGCAACTACTCGATCATCATCAGAAGTAGAAATTTGCCCATCTGGTCCTGCATAGGTGAAGGTGTATGTATTTCCGTTACGAGCGATTTGGCTTTGGCCACCGGCAACCTTTATGCTTTGACCACTGTTTAAGGTTATGCTCTGACCATCAATTTTGATTCGTTGGTTAGGAGCAAACTTTTGGTCTAAGACAACCGTGGCGCGATCCATTGTAGTAGCAAATGCCTTGTTAACAGACACACGAGCATTAGGAGACCAAAGTTCTTGACGGGTTTGAACTTGCCAATCATCTACAGTAGAACGGGCATAAATAAACTCCCCTGCTCCTTGAAAGTCATAATATTTTCCATCAAAAGTCTTAAAATGCACATCACCCCATCCATGACCTTGCTGAATTTGAGGAACCGAGGTAGCAAAGATGGAAAAATCTTGCTTAATATTAGCTGGACCCTCTACAATTACGGTATAGTCACCTGCTGGGCTATTGGGTGGAACAAAAATCTGCTCCACATTATCGCGATTATTAATCCCTGTTGAAGCAGGTGCAGAAGGATTATTAGGATCGAGTACCCACGGACGATAAATAGTCCCATCAGGTCCTTTTAAGGACAGGTTTAAGTCATTGACTAAAACCGAAGCCGGATTATCTAGGGTTCTTGCAGGTAAATTGGTGGGGGCGGGATCTGTCCAAGCTAGTGTGACTTTGATCCCATCTTTATTGGCTCCATTAGAGTTGATCTTAGCGTTCCAAGCAGTACCTGTATAAGTACCTTCCTTCAATAAATCGCGTTTGTTTATATCCTTGAGATCACCTAAGAATGTGGCTGCTTTTTGACCATCAAGAAGACCCCAACCATATTGATAATCAGGACCAGTATTGCCTAAATCTTTCGCGGTATGGATACCCAACGCTTTCATTGTGGAACTAAGGGGCTTGGTGACATCTTGGAAGCGCTGCTGGAATGTGCCGTTAATATTTTGGGAATGATAAGCGGGGAAATTTCCAGCCGCAATCTCCCTGTGATTCTGATACACCAGAGCCATTGTCCCTGTTATATTTGGGGCTGCCATTGATGTGCCACTGTCAGAACCATATTTATCGTTACCAGTCGCGATAGGTGAATAAACATCTTCCCCATTTCCGACCAGATCCACTTTAACTCGCCCATCGTCGGTCATTCCCCAACTGGAGAAAGGCAACATTGCTCCGCCTCTAAGCGCACCCGTACCACTCCAAGTGGCATCACCAATAGCGCCAACAACTAAAGAGTTTTTCGCGGTTTGCTGTGTGGCTAAGGCATCGTAACCGCCTGCATTGCCATCGGTTCCTGGTGCGGTTAAACCAGTAGCAACTGGGTCTATTAAGTAGTAACCAGGGGTTCCACCACCGGGAGGAGCAGATAAATAAGCGACATATTTGTTGCCATTCGCACCTGTGAATTTATCATCTCGCTCATTTCCCGCAGCCCAAACACTCAAGAGATTTTTGTTGTTATAAAGAGTCTGATCGAGTTTCTGAGAATCGGCGCTATAGCGTCCAAAATCGGGGTCTTCAGAAAATTTCGAGCGATCTTCTGTCCAAAGATCGGTGGGTACTCCATTAACAGAAACTAGACCATTCCATCCCGTTGCTTGACCATAGGAGTGGTTAGAAAGGGTGATATTTTTGGCATCAGCCGCCAACTCGGCGAGATCATTATTCCAATCGCGGGAGCGGATTTGTGCATCAGGAGCCATGCCTTTCGCTGCACTTTGCACACCTTTTGCGCCAATTGTTCCCGCGACATGAGTGGAATGATTAGAGGGCGCTCCTGTATCAAGATTTGTGACACGACCAGCAAGTTCTTGGTGGGTACTGAGAACCTGCCCTTGATCCCAAACTCCTACATTAACGCCTTGACCAGTTGCATTTAGGTTTAACCCGCCTCCTGGCAAAAGTTGGTTGGCTCTGGTTGTGATCGCGGCATCCGCGTTAGAGGGAACGTTGCTCTTAACAACTGATGGATCTGGACCTGTGGCAATTAAAGTTAATCCGGGTGCGACTTCTTGGGGTTGTGCCAGAAGTTGATAACCCAGGCTACTTAAATCTATTTCTACGGGTGTTAGCCCATTATTTTCAGTCGGCATAATTTGACTCCTTGCTTAATAATGAAATTGTTGATTTTTTGACTAAATTATTGGTGGTTCGATCGCGCTCACCCCTTAAAGAAATAAGGGCCAGCACAATTTGACAAAAAAACTCTCCCGCGATCGCCCATAACAGAAATACGCGATCTCCAATTGTGATGAAAAATGAGAGTCCGCTAACCTCAACTGTCTGGGGACAAAATCTTTTGATT
>JBBITB010000012.1:0-82117 GCA_037440985.1 Microcoleaceae cyanobacterium bin_387 | reverse complement strand
TTGACCCCAATTATTCCATCGCGACCTCTTGACAAGTCAAGACAGTATCTACCCAACCAATAACCCCGAAAAACCATCCCGGGCAAACCGTTAAATTCCATTAATAATTAATATCTGGATGGGGCGGGTTTACATAATTTGTCGATGGGGTGGAGGCGGGTTTTTATCAGTTGTCTGTGGGTATTAAAGATATGGGTGAAAGATCCCCTACATCAATGGTAAAATGTGGGAGAAAATTCCGGGTAAAATGTTGAAGAAAATTGCTAGGGGCGCGATCAATTTTGTCACCCACCAATAATCTTAATAAACCCGCCCCCACGCAACAAATAACTGCGAAAAACCATCCCCGAATCACCGTTAAATTCAATTAATTGTTAATTTTGGGGTGGGGAAGGATTACTGTAGAATAAGGCACAATCTCTCTCGGTTGCGAAGTTTTGACAAACGCGGCTTTATCGGGTAGGATGAAAGTGTTGCTGTCACCTTGCCACAATTTTAATGTCTGCTTATGCCCAAAAAGATTCGAGAACTCAAAAGCCTACTGCTAAAAGCTGGGTTCATTTATCGTTCGGCAAAAGGCAGTCATACCAGATGGGTTCATCCTTTGTTACCGAATGAACCAATTACCATTGCTGGAAATGATGGCGATGATGCGAAACTGTATTTAGAGAGAGAAGTGAACCGAAAACTCGGAATATTGAAAGCCATTGAAGAAGAGGACTCGGAATTATGAAATTACCTTATATAATTGTTATTCAATGGTCTGATGAAGATAACTGCTACCTAGTGCATTTACCTGATTTTCCATCCCAGCAGTTCCACACTCACGGAGATACCTACGAAGAAGCTTTGAAGAATGCTGTAGAGGTGTTAGAGCTTTTAGTTGAAGAATATCAGATCGATGGTAAATCTCTCCCCCAACCTAAAAATATAGCAGAAAACCTTCTGTTTGCTTGAACATAGGTTGGAAGCGATCGCGTTTCTCCTATCCACGTTCATCTGCGGTAAAAAAAAACGCGATCATGTTTCCTATTTTTATGAGCTATCAATTATGGACTCAAATTGCTAGGGGCGCGATCAATTGTTTCACCCACGAATAATCTTAATAAACCCGCCCCACGCCACCAATAACCGCGATCGTGTACCGGTTCATTGACAATTAGGAAAAAATCGGTTAAAATTCCACCTGATACTATTTAAAAAATTTCCTTTTTATGAATACCCAAGTAACTCTTACTTTGTCAGAACCCATTTATCAGCAAGTTCAAACTCTTGCTCAACAAAGCGATAGGAATATCGCCGATATTCTCACGGAAATCATTACTTTATCCCTCAACCAGAAAAGCACTGGTGAATCTATCCTAGAAATGATTGCCAATTTTACCGCGGATTTGACGACATCAGAAATAGAGCAAATTCCCACTGATGCCGCAGAGAACCACGATTTTTATATTTACAGAAATCCCTAAATATTAATGACGATGAAACTAATTTTTGCAGATACTTTTTATTGGCTCGCGCTCGTCAATCCAAGAGATGATTGGCATCAAGAAGCCGTTATTATTACTAGCAGTCTTAAGAATGTGAAAATAGTAACAACCGATGAAATATTAGCTGAAGTGCTAAACTTTTTATCAACTTATGGAACGCAAATGCGACGACGCACAGTTAGACTAATTAAAGATATTATGGCTAATCCGAACATCCAAGTAATCGAGCAAACTAGAGAATCATTTTTACAAGGCCTGAATCTTTATGAAAATCGGGTTGATAAAGAATATAGCCTAACTGATTGTGTTTCTATGCAAGTAATGAAGCAATTAGGTATTACAGAAGTTCTCACCCATGACAAGCATTTTACACAAGAGGGTTTTATAATTTTGTTTAGAGATCGATAAAGGTTACGACAATAATACACACGATCGCGTTTCTCCTATCCCTGTTAATATGAGGTTAAAAAAAGCGCGATCGTGTTTCCTATTTTTATGAGCGATCAATTAGGGACTCAAATTGCTAGGGGCGCGATCGTGATCAATTTTGTCACCCAGCAATAATCTTGATAAACCCTATAGGAATCGTAAAATGTGGGAGAAAATTAATTCATGGTAAAATATTCCATAAATTCCTAGGGGAGCTTGCACGAATCAATTTTGTCACCCACAGATAACCTTGATAAACCCGCCCTACCCAACCAATAACCCTTATCAACGATCCACACTGTATATTTCTCTCAGTAAAATAACAATTATGAGCGATAACTTGAACGAATCAGCCGCACAACATCCCCTATTTAAAAAAGTCGAACAAGCACGACTTCGCCGAGGAAAAATACGCGACACCGCGATCAATCTCGCTCATGGAAGTGGTGGAAAAGCCATGAGAGATTTAATTGATGATATTTTTGTCAATAGTTTTGATAATCCCATTTTATCACAACTCGAAGATCAGGCAATTTTTCCCTTATCCCACTTAAGTCAATTCGGCAATAAACTCGCGTTTACTACAGATTCTTATGTGGTGACACCCTTATTTTTTCCGGGTAGTAATATAGGGGAATTAGCCGTTAATGGGACTGTAAATGATTTAGCGGTAAGCGGAGCAAAACCCCTTTATCTTAGCTGTAGTGTCATTTTAGAAGAAGGTTTTTCTATTGAGACTTTACGGGAAGTTATTAATAGTATGAAAGAAACCGCGGAGCTCGCGGGAGTGCAAATTGTGACAGGTGACACGAAAGTAGTCCATCGCGGTGCAGCCGATAAATTATTTATTAATACCGCGGGAATTGGTATAATTAGAGAAGGGGTGTCGATTTCTGCTAAAAATTTACAACCCGATGATGTTATAATTGTTAATGGATATCTGGGAGATCACGGCACCGCGATTTTAATTGCTAGGGGAGAATTAGCATTAGAAACGGAAATTAAAAGTGATTGTCAGGCGTTAAATGGGTTAGTTGATACTATTCTTAATGTATGCCCAGAAGTTCACGCGATGCGAGATGCGACACGCGGGGGTTTAGCGACGGTTTTAAATGAATTTGCCCAAACTTCTCAGGTGGGAATTTATTTACATGAAAAGACGCTTCCGGTGAGGGATGAAGTGACAGGAGTTTGTGAAATTTTGGGATTAGATCCCTTATATTTGGCTAATGAGGGTAAATTGGTGGTGGTAGTACCCCGATCACGTGGTGAAGAGGTACTTTCGGTAATGAAATCGCATCCCGCGGGAAAAGATGCTTGTATTATTGGAGAAGTAATAAAATCACCTCCGGGTATTGTCTTATTAGAAACAGGGTTTGGCTCTCAAAGAATTGTCGATATGTTAGTGGGGGATCAATTACCCAGAATTTGTTAATTTTACCCGTCGAGGAAAATGAGAAACCGGGTTTCTTTTATAGCCAAGTTAAAAAACTCATATTCTCACAAGAAACCCGGTTTCTTAGCTCTTCGCTCTGAGGAAAAATTTTCCCAGTGAGCGAGACGCTCACACTACGCCTTCTTCCTTCTTCCTTCTTCCTTCTTCCCTCTTCCCTCTTCCTTCCTTCTGAAAAATATGCACGAATTAGGAATTACTGAAAATATAGTCACGATCGCGACTCAACACGCCCAAGGGCATAAAATCAAAAGAATCACCCTAGAAATAGGGAAACTATCAGCAATAATGCCAGACGCGATCGAATTTTGTTTTGACGTATGCAGTCGAGAAACACTACTCGAAGATGCTATACTAGAAATAATCGAAATTCCTGGGCTCGGCCAATGTCGCCAATGTGGAAACAAAATAGCATTAGAGGAGCCCTTTGGTATCTGCGAATGTGGTAGTGTTGAACTAGATTTAATCGCAGGCCAAGAATTGAAAATAAAAGAAATGGAGATAGAATAATGTGTGTAATTTGCGGATGTTCGGAAAACGCGCAAACCCAACTCACTAATCCAGAAACGGGTGCAGTCGTTACTCTTTATACTGAGAGCGAATTGCCAACTGAGGGCGAATTGCCAACTGAGGGCGAATTGCCATTCGCCCCTACCAGCGAAAATCATCATTCTCATACCCATACTTTACCCGATGGTACTGTCATTACTCACACCCATCATCACCATGAACATCATCAGGATGAAGTACCCCAAATTCATGCCAAAATACATGGGACAACTATCACTTTAGAGCAAAATATTCTGGCGAAAAATAACCTGTTAGCTGCCCAAAATCGAGGATGGTTAAAAGGGCGAAATATTCTCGCGTTAAATTTAATGAGTTCCCCTGGTGCAGGGAAAACAACTCTCTTAACTCGCACCATTAACGATTTAAAGGATAAATTACCGATTTCTGTCATAGAAGGGGATCAAGAAACCGCGAATGATGCGGAAAAGATACGCGAAACGGGTTGTAAAGTCGTACAAATTAATACGGGAACCGGATGTCATTTAGAAGCTTCTATGATCGAAAAAGGGTTAGAGAATCTTAACCCTTCCCTCAATTCTCTCGTGTTTATTGAAAATGTGGGAAATTTGGTTTGTCCCGCGTTATTTGATTTAGGAGAAAGGGCTAAAGTTGTTATTCTTTCTGTGACGGAAGGCGAAGATAAACCGATTAAATATCCCCATATTTTTCGGGAAAGTGATATAATGATATTGACGAAGATTGACTTATTGCCTTATCTACAATTTGAGGTGGATCGCTGTATCGCTTATGCCAAACAAGTTAATCCTAAGATTCGTATTTTTCAAGTCTCCTCTTTCACTGGTGAAGGGTTAGAAAATTGGTATCATTGGCTCTTAGAGCAAATCACACCAGGGGTTGAAACCCCTGTCTCATAGCTGAAGTCGTCTGAAGACGACTCAAAGAGTGATTAGACATCTCCAAAAATTCTGATTTTTGAAGGAGAAAATTAGGCTTGCTGCACGGTTTTTCCTAATTATTAGAGATGTCTATTAATATTCCTCTTCAGAGGAATTGAGCTTTGATACAGGGTTTAAACCCCTGTCTGATTTTTATTAACTTTTTTATTTAAAATATGAACATACTGAGAAAAACTATTGGTTTAAGTTTAGGATTTTTGTTAGTGAGTGGAAGTTTCCCAGAAAAGACGATCGCGGGTAGATACAGCATTTCCCGCTGTTATGAAACACGGTAGGGACACGGCAATGCCGTGTCCCTACGGGGATTGAACGATAAGTTGGTGTACCTCATAAGCGTGGTTTCCGCTGTATGTATTAAATCAAACCCCAGAGCAAATCGAAAAATATTGGGGAAATCCCTTGTCAAAAATACCAAAAGAAACGGAAAAAGGAACACCAGAAATTATCTATTATTATGAAACGAAAAACCTGCGTCGCCTTTTTCCCACTTTACCCAAAAATGCCGAATTTCAAGTAATATTTGTCCATAATCAAGGGATTCGCATTTCATTAGTCACTAAGGCTAACGGAGAGCAACCTTTTCGTTTTTCATCCCTAGAGGCAGCCCAATTATTTAACTATATATTCGGTTATCAACCCCCGACGTGGAAAATCATTCCTCATATTTATGGCCATGAAGGGTTTGGCGAAACCAAAGCTTGTTTAGGAGATGGAATCGGTATCTTTTTTTACTCCTTTAGTTGGGGAGAAGATGATATTAGTTTATATTACGATCCGCTTTGCGAACCGCCTTATGGGAGCATCCCAAAGTAGCCAAAAAATCTTTAACAAAAAGGGGATGCTCCCGCCTGTATTAATCTCAGTGTTACGCGATAAACACTAAGTTTTCTTGATTCCATTCGAGGGTATCGCCCATTTGTGTACCATTGTGGAAGGCTCCTAAAAGAACTTCTGAGGTTTTCCCACAGGCGATCGCGCCACTAGCATCAATACCGATCGCGCCTAAATCCCGTTGATGATCATGAGCTTCGGCAAAAGATCGCTCAAAAGCCGATTTTAAAGTAGCGCCATCGGTTACTCGAATCACGATCCGTGCCGCGAAACATTCATTAATAATATCTTCGCCAATGCCAGTACAACTAACCCCTGCACTGCCTGTGGCATAATTCCCCGCGGGCATCGCGGAATCACTGACTCTACCAATGCGTTCAAATCCTTTACCGCCAGTGGAAGTCCCCGCGGCTAAACGTCCATGACTATCTAACGCGACAACACCGATCGTACCATGACCGGGTTTCTCTGATACCACTGTCGCCATATCTTTAGAAAAATTACCTTTACGCTCCTCTAACCATTCCGATAAACGAGAGTCTGTCAAGGGATTATGAATCGGTAATTGTAATTCTCGTAATAATTCGGCAGCACCATAGTCCGAAAGCACGCGATCGTCACAATCCTGTAAAAATTGCGCTAAGTCAATGGGGTTTTTCACACGGGAAACATTAATGACACCACTGAATTTTTGCGCGAAACCATCCATTAAGGATGCACTCATGCGAATTTGACCATCAGATTGTAACACCGAACCCGTGCCCGCGTTAAAAAGAGGATCATTTTCTAATAATTGACATCCACAAACGACTGCTTCTGTGGCACTTGCACCCTGTTGTAAGAGGGGATAAACTGTTTCGAGAACATGAAAGAGCGATCGCCTTACGGTTTCGACACCTCCTTTACCTTTGAGGGAACTTCCCGCACCTCCATGTATTACTAATTTCGGTTGTATTGTTGCTGTCATACCTGAAAAACCTCTATTTTTCTTTCTCTGTTGATATCCTCTGGGCCTTTGTGGTTTATCTCTCAATCTTTGGCACTTGAGCGACGTCGCCGACAACGATCAGAGCAGTATTTTACATCATCCCAGCAATCTGCCCATTTTTTGCGCCATGTAAAGGCACGATCGCAAACGGGACACATTTTGCTCGGTAAGTTGGATTTGGTGCGCGCTTTGCCCATGTTGACTGTTACAACAAGAATTACGCTCTAAATCATAAATCAAAAAAATAATTTATCATAAATAGGTGATGTGCAATTGCCTGTTAAACTTGGTTAAGAGACCTGACAAGAGCGCGATCACCCGGAAAGCCCTGACTCACCTTAAAATTACAGTATTTTTGTGGCAAGTGAAGTACAAAAAAGCGATTTCTCTAGGGGCGGTGTCCCCGTGCCCGTCCTAATTTCGGGTTTCTGGGCTGTACTTCATAAACCTGCAATCTCCTGTAAGTCATTTCATAAAAGGGTTAGGAAAATGCAAAGCATAAATATCATCGATCAAACCAGAGAAATTTCTGATATTACAGCTTGGGATAAAAACGATCAGAAACTCCTAGTTTCCAAAGTGAGAGCAAGAGATATACAAGAAGACCTTCTATCAAAAATAAAAGATATAGTCACCTTTGAGCATGAGCAAAATAAAGTCATAGTACCTTATGCCATGATCGCGACCCCAAAACTCATTCAAATCTTTACATGGAATGGAGAAAACTTGCAAAATTACTATAATTTTTCCAGTTCAGAAGTGATGTCTATATATGATCATGAGTTTAGTGATAAGAGAATTTCAGAATCTTATCTCGAAGCCTTAGTTGAGGCTTGGTTGAGAGATTTAGCCTACAATTGGAAAACAGAAAATCCACCAAAATTAGAAGAATTAACACAGATTGGTTTAGTCCAAAAGCTTTCTGAAAGAGTACAGTAACGGAAAATAACGCGAATGATAACACTTTATCTTGAGACTAATTTTTTGATCGGATTTGCCAAAAATCAAAATCAAGAATCAACAAAATTAGTAAAAATGATTCAAGATTCTGGTTTTCCGAAAACCGATTCTATTAAAGTTGTGATCCCTTCAATATGTTGTATGGAATCTTTCTCAGTGCTTGAAGATGAACGAAGAAGGCGAAATAATTTTGAAAGTAATTTAAGTAGAGAGATTCAGGAACTTAAAGGAAATATTGAGTCAGAATATTCTAGGGAGATCCGTAAATCTCTTCAAAATGCCAATTTCAATAATGCTAAGATGGCTAGTGAGATTGAGAATCGACTTTTCCAAGTTCTTGATTGGGTTGCCAGTTATGTAGAGTTGATAGAATTAACTTCGTCAATCCTTAAAGAAAGTTTGAATGAAATACTAATTAGTGATGAAACCGATAACCTCATTCTCCATTGCATTCTCAACCATGCCAAAGCATCTCCCGATGATAATAAGGTTCTTCTCAGTGGAAATTCTCATGATTTCGGGACAAAAGAAATTAAACAAGTTTTAAAGGAAGCTGGCATACAAAAATATGTGGCTAGTACCAAGGATTTTTTGGGTTGGTTAAGTTCAATCTAAAGTAGTGATTGAAGTCAGATTTTTTACGCTCTTTTAACACATTTTACCCGAAAAAAAGAGCATATTGAGTGTTATCGGGCATCCTATCAAAGATAATTATTTTGGCGTGACAAAATTTTTACTTTTGTCACAAACAGGAATGATACCATAAAAAATGGTGATTTTCGTTGCTGAGTGAGCCAGTTGTATGCCAAGCACCCAATCAGAACCGTTAAAATGGGAATCCTGCTTTGTCGATCCTAAGCGTGGCATTGCCTTTTTTGACCGCATTACGATTGAATCAGATCCCATTACGGACCCTCGATGGGAGGGGGTTTTGCCCGTTTTGGAAAAGGATATAAATGTCAAAACTGTCAGCGGCAGTTTCTCGAAAATCCACGACATCCACCGATTTCAGATGCTCAAAAACAATTAATTTATAAACTATTTTTAGAAAAAATCCCGCGGGTCGGTATTTGTAGAGCCTCTGGAGTCTCAAAGCGGTCACTTCAATATTATGTCAATCAAAAATATTATCAAGGGTCAAAAAAGGCAAACATCTCCGAAAAAAAAAGAGGTCGATTGACTTGTACCTAGATGAAATGTGATCTTAGGTCCAAATCAAGGGTCAAAAAATATGGATTTGGATAGCTTTAGATGTAGAAACCAGAGAAATTGTCGGTTTAGTTTTGGGGACTCCCAGCGAAAAAACCGCGGAAAAATTATGGGAAAGTTTGCCAAAAGTTTATCGGCAGTGTGCCGTGTGTTATACCGATTTGGGATCAGTGTCTCAGGAAGTTTTGCCATCCAAAAGACATCAAGCTGTGAACAAGTAATCAGGGAAGACAAGTTATAAGGAAATCTCCTGAAAAACCGGGTTTCTTTGGGCGTTTTTGCACCTCGACAAGGTTTAGCTAAGAAACCCGGTTTTTGGAGCCGTCTCTATTTCTGCAATTGTGCTGTTTTGATACTCAATTCTTTAGTCTGGCTATCACGGCGAATTTTCACTTTTAACACTTGATCTATACTACTATTTTCTACCAGATTTTGCAATTGTTCTGCACTGGTAATCGCTTGTTTGTCGATTTCCACAATCACATCCCCTCGACGTATTCCCCCTCTTTGGGCGGGAGTATTATTTAATACTCTCATTACTAATACTCCTGTCACTTCAGGAAGTAAAATTGGTGCATTCGGATCATCATTATTTTCCTTCGCGATTTCCGGTGTCAGGCTGATCATTTGAATCCCCAAGAAGGGATGGGCTACTGTTTCCCCTTTCGCTAATTGTGCGTAAATTGTCTTGGCTTTATTAATGGGAATGGCAAAGCCTATTCCCATCGCGTCCGCCCGAATCGCGGTATTAATTCCGATTACTTCACCTCGATCATTTAATAAGGGTCCCCCGGAATTTCCAGGGTTAATTGCCGCGTCCGTTTGAATGAAGTCTATCCGTTTATCCGGTATTCCGATCGCGGCACTGGAACGTTTTAAGGTGCTGATAATTCCTAAAGTCACCGTGTTATCAAAACCCAGAGGGTTTCCCACCGCGATCGCCCAATCTCCGACTTGAATTTGATTAGAATCACCCAAGGGTGCAATAGGTAAATTATGATTTTGAGGATTAACTTTGACAACCGCTAAATCAGTAATTTCATCAGTGCCCCGCACTTCCCCTTCTAATTTAGTCCCATCATTGAGAGTGACGATTACTTTGTCAGCTTTATTAATAACATGAGAATTAGTTAAAATAAAGCCTTCTTTATCAATAATAAACCCCGAACCTTGACCTCGTAAACGCTCTTGTTTGGGGGTTTCACCAAAGAGTTCTCCGAAAAAAGGATCTTCCGATAAGGGGTCAACATTACGCGTGATCGTGCGTTCTGTATCAATACGAACCACCGCGACACCTACTCGATTTACCGCGGCACTGACAAAATTATTATTACTAGGAGTTAACGCGATCGCGCTAGGAGAAACGCTTGCCATCACAGGAGAAACCCATAGAGTTAAGCTGATGACAAGACTGAGAAAAATCATGAAAATCCGTCTCATGTCAGAATAGTGTTTGTAGTTAAAAATACAAAAAGATTATAACACAAATTGCCTAAATAGACATAAGTATGTTATGCTCAAATGGTTATTAATGTCACCCTCTCGGTGATCCTTGTGAAGGTAAAATAAGACCAATGATTGATTCAGACTCAACTTTTAATGAACCCTTGCACTCGGATCTTCATCCCCATTCCCATCCCCATCCCCATAAAAAAGGGGAACATCATCATATTCACAATGAGGAATCGTTACGTCGTCTTGTGAATCGTTTATCGCGGATTGAAGGACATATCCGAGGTATTAAATCAATGATACAGGAAAGCAGTCCTTGTCCTGATGTTCTTTTACAAATTGCCGCGGTTCGGGCTGCATTAGATCGTGTGGCTCGTATTATTTTAGATGAACATTTAACTGAGTGTATTGCCCGAGCAGCCAAAGAGGGTAATATTGAAGAAGAAATTAAAGATTTAAAGGCGGCTTTAGACCGTTTTTTACCTTAATTTTGGGAATGTAGATAGGGATTTATGTTACTTTTTTTTAGGCGAAAAACCTTGTTTTTGGAAATAAGTTTTAAAGACTTCATGGGCGATGGGAGCCGCCGAAACCGCGCCAAAACCTCCTCCTTCGACAATCACCGCGATCGCGATTTCAGGACGCTCCGCGGGAGCAAATCCCACATACATTGAATTATCAGGATGGCCCGGAATTTCTACAGTCCCAGTCTTACCACCACTTAAAGGAATTGAACCATCATTTAAACTTTTGCCAGTACCCTTTTTTACCACCTCAATTAACCCCTCTCGAATGATATCTAAAGTTTCGGGATGAATCGCGGTTTTAATCGGTTTGGTTTGGGGTGTATTGGTTTGAGATGCTAATAAATGGGGTTGTACTCGTAATCCTCCATTGGCAACCGTTGACACCATTACAGCTAATTCTAAAGGCGTTACTAAGACTAACCCTTGACCGATCGACATCGTTACCGTGTCCCCAATATACCAATCTTCCTTATAAACTTTTTTCTTCATTTCCGGTGTAGGAATTTGACCATGATTCGCGTCATCTAATCCCAATAATTTCAAATTAATACTACCACCAATTCCCAATTCTTTACCCCATTTTGCCATAGCTTCAGCCCCACTTCTCACACCCACTTGATAGAAAAAAGTATTACTACTATAGGCCAAAGCATCACGAAAACCGATCACGCCATAACCTGCACCATGTTCGTGAAAGACAACACCACCAATATTAAGGGCAGAAGAAGTAGATAAAATAGAATTAGGGGAAAAATTACCTGATTCCATTCCCGCGACTGATGTCACAATTTTAAAGGTACTTCCCGCGGGATATCCTTGAACAGCACGATTTAAAAATGGTTGATCTTGCCCTTGTAAATGAGACCATTCTTTAGAGGTAATTCTGCGTGTAAAAATATTCGGATCAAACTTGGGAAAACTCGTCATAGCTAAGATTTCACCCGTATTAACATTTAAAGCAACAACAGCACCAACGCGATCTGCCAAAGTCTTTTCCGCGGTTTGCTGTAAATCAAAATCCAAAGTTAATTTAACTGACTTGCCCGCAGTAGAATTATTAACCCCTAATTCTTGAAGTTCCTCCCCTTTAGCATTAACTTCAATAACACGATTTCCCCAAACACCTTCTAACTGAGAATTAGCAAATCGTTCGATCGCCATTTGACCAATAATCATCCCCATCGGATATTGAGGATTTGCCTTAAGTTGTTCTAAACTGGCTTCACCAACATATCCCAAAACATGAGAAGCTAAAGAATTATTAGGATAATGACGGATTAATTCCGAGCGCAATTCTACTCCCTGTAAATTCTCCCCTTGTTCTACTAAAGGAATAAAAGTTGCGGGTGTAATATCTGGACTAATTTTTACAGGTAACGCGGAATTATAGCCCACTTTTTCTAGTATTTTGAGGATATCCGTGCTAGGAATTTTTAGAATTGGACTGAGAAACTTCGCTGTTTTTTGCCAAGCTTCAGGGGTTTGTTCCTTCGGCCATAAATAAATAGAATGGGAAGTCCGATTTCCCGCGAGAATTTTGCCCTCCCGATCTAATATATTACCCCTACTCGCGGATACAGGCATCAAACGAAGGCGATTATTTTCAGCTCGAAGACGATGATAATGACCTTGTACTAATTGTAATTGAGCTAATCGAAATACATTGAGTCCTAATAATCCAGTTACTAGGCACATTAAAAAAATGCCTTGATATAATCGACCTCGACGTTGGGCTGATTTTTGCCAATTTGTCTTATTCCAGTTGTCCGATTGAGGTTTAACAGAAAATTCTAGCGCCATAGTGATACCTATTTACACTTTTGTTTCAATTCCCACGTCTTCACATCTCAGATCCGGAAAATTTTCAGCACCGACAGGGAATTAGTAATGGCTAATTGGTAATTGGTAATTGGTAATGGCTAATTGACAGTTGACAGTTGACAGTTAACAGTTAACAGTTGACAGTTGACAATGATCAATTATAGGAATTACGCACTGCAAGGGCAGCATAAGGGTTTGACAGTTGACAGTTGACAATTATCAATTGTAGGACTTACGCACTCCAAGGATGGCGTAATTTCTTAGTGCCTAAGTCCTATTTTATAACCTTTGAGGAAAACTCTTGCTGTATAAGCTTTTTGGCGAGTTCTTACATACTAAGTTCGGTAGAACCTAATTATCAACTGTCAACTGTCAACTGTCAACTGTCAACTGTCAATAGTCCTAAATTATCAACTCTACCGAACTAGAATTGCTTTGTATACACTAGAAACAGCCAAAAGCCTGATTTGGCAAAGGTTTGATTATAGTATAGTTCGATTTTTATAACCTTTGTCAACTGTCAACTGTCAACTGTCAACTGTCAACTTCCTTTTTCCCTCCTGCTGTGAGTCAAATCACAATAAACTTTGAGAAAGATCACATCAAAAAACAAATCTTTGTCACTGAAGCGTCACAGAGAACAATCTAAAATCTTGAATAAGATCAAAATAGTATTTCTATTTTGGGTGCATCCCTAAAAAGGAGTCAGGTAAAATGATTACGCCATCAAAGAAAAATTTAAAAACCAACCCATTTACCACTTATCGAGATCCTAAGACTGGTAAATGGGTAGTTGTCAAGCCATCCCCAAAAGCCGCGTGAGGGGATGAATTCTATAGTGTCAGCACTGATTGATAAGCGTTTAACTTATAATCAATTCCCGTAATATCAGAGCCTACTACAACAGAATGAGCACCTAATTCTAGGGCTTCTTTTGCCATATTAGGACTAGCAATTCCGCCCTCACAAATGACGGGAATATCAAATATTTCTACCATTTTTCTCAGTAATTCAAAACCAGGAGGAGATAAATCTTTTGTTTCATTTGTATATCCATACAGAGTCGTCGCGACAATATCGGCACCTGCTTCCACCGCTTGAATTGCTGCTTCTAAGGTGTCGATATCTGCCATGACTAATTTACCTAAGTCTTCGTGAATGCGTTTAATTAAAGTCTTTACGGTTTCCCCATTGGGACGATTTCTTAATGTGGCATCAATGGCAATAATATCCGCACCGGAAGACGCGATCGCGTCTGCATCTTCAAACCGAGGCGTAATATAAACATCATAGCCAGAAAAGACTCGTTTCCAAATACCAATAATAGGAGTATGGGGAATCCGTTGTTTAACGGCTTTAATATGAGAAGGTGTATCAATTCTCACACCCGCGACACCATAATTCATCGCGGCTTCCGCTATCGCCGAAATAATAATAGGATCGTGTAAAGGGGAATCCGTAGGTGCTTGACAAGAAACGATTAAACCCTGAGCAATTTGGGCAAGAATATCAGACATAAAATTAATGAATGGTGAATGAGTTATTTTCAACGTGGAAACCTTATTATAGCCATTTTAACTTGAATTGGCTTAAATATCCTTATTATTTCTTAGTAAAGAATCAATTTTATGTAATAAATTTTCAGGTTTAATTGGTTTTAATAAATAATCATTTGGCTGGCTGTTATTCCGATTATATTCTTCTTCTAAATTACCTGTTAAAGCCAGAATTTTCAGATTTTTAGTTGTAGTTTTATGTCGTAATTCTTCAATAATGTCACTACCACTTCGACCGGGTAAACGCATATCAATAATTACAGCTACGGGTTGTAAAAGTTCAATTTGTCCTACCGCGGTTGAAGCTTCTATAATCCATACGACTTGATATCCTGCGGCGGTTAGTAAATCACAAATGATTTGGGCAATTTCTTCATTTTCTGCAATTAAAATGAGGCGACATTGCGGGTTTTCATAATTATGATGAGATAAGCTTCCATCTTGAGATGTGGTTGGCTTTCCTTGATTTGACAAGTTTTTTTTAATTTGGGGTTTGCAGGGGATTTTTACGGTAAAAATTGAACCCAGATCCAAGGTTGATTCTACTTCAATGGTTCCTCCATGTAATTCTACTAATTGTTTGGTTAAAGCTAATCCTAACCCCGTTCCCCCATATTGACGACGATAGGGGGAATCTAATTGTTGAAATTTTTGAAAGAGAAGCGATCGCTGTTCTTCGGAAATGCCAATTCCTGTGTCTTCAATTTGCCAAAACACGCTATTTCTTTCCTGCCAAACTCGTAAAGTTACTGTCCCTCCTGAAGGGGTAAATTTTATGGCATTACTCAAAAGATTCAAGAGAATTTTTTTCACTCGATCGCGATCAGCTCGAAAATACTCACGTCCCAGCTCTAACTGTTGATCTAGTACAAGATGGACTCCTTTAAAAAGAGCCTTGTCTTGCATACTTCGCAAAGTAGAAGCAGCCAATTTTATCAGAGAAAATTCACTAATATTTAAGATCGCGTTACCGGATTCAAATTGAGATAAATCTAATAAATCATTAATTAATTCTAACAACTGTTCACCGTAATCATGGATATTTTGTAAATAATTACGTTGTTTTTCTAAGGGAATCGGTTTACTCCCAGACTGACCAAAAGACCATCGTAAAAGAGTGGAAGAAATTCCAATAACACAAGTCAGAGGAGTTCTCAATTCGTGACTCATTATCGCCAAAAATTGAGTTTTAGCACGATTAGCAGATTCCGCCGCGACTAGGGCATCACCAAGAGCCTGTGTCCGTTCCATTACTCGCTGTTCTAAAGTCTGTTGTTGTTGTTTTAATTCCTGATAAAGTGACCATTGAAAGATCGCGATCGCGATATGTTCAGCCATTTGAGAAAGGAATTTTTTTTCGTGTTCTTCCCACTCCCGATAAGTACAATTATTAGCAATTAATAATCCCCAAAGTTCATCCCGAACTAGAATAGGAACAATTAACTTAGAACGAATTTGACATCGCTCCATCAGTGCTAATAAACAAGGGGAATCGATATAACTTTGAGTAACATCAGCAATAGCCTCAATATACCCTTTGCGATATTTTTCTCGATAGTTAGGAATCGCTGGAAAACTCTCAGATCCTTCCGTTAAATTCAGGACAGAGAGAATAGAATTATTGGCCTTAGATTCATAAGTAACACGCCCCCAAGGAATATTTAAAGTCGGAGCAATAATATCATCTTCTAAATCAGGTTTTTCGGGAAGGTTTAAAATATCTAAAATATCTAAATTTTGAAACTGATAAATCAATAAGCGATCCACTTGAAAATATTGACGAGCTTCTTCAAGAGCCGTTGATAAAATCACAGGTAATTCCAAAGTTTGACCGATTTGGGTTGTGACTTTATTTAATACTTTTTCCTGTGCTAATTGTTTTTTTAAACTATCTTCTAGTGGCTGACAAATTGAAACAAAAGGAACTTCACTACTTTCTGGGTAAATAGGAGTAACTAAACAGGAAGGATATTGATTTTCCTTTTTGTAACTTTGCTCAGGGTGTGTAGTGCTGTTAATTGAGGGTTGAATACTTAAGGTTTCTAATAATTTTAGGGTGAATTCACTTTGCCATTGAGCATCATTTGGTTTTAGTCTTTTTCGAGCTTTTTGCAAAAATTTGATTTTTTTTGGCTCAATGGGGGAGTCAATAATTTTTAAGGATTTCTGGAGATCACAAAGAAAACTCGCGATCGCGTCCTGTTCAAAACTTAACCCAACCTTGAGAAGATTTGAAGCATCTGGGGAAAAGTCCTCGGTATCAAGAACCTTTTTTGCCGACAACAGAGCACTAAATTTTTCGGAGACAACCATCCTAAAAAATTGTGGATAATTCTCAGAGTTAATAGGGGGTGTCAGCCATTCTTCACTCAACCAGATCGCATTGGGGAGTTGCGCCATTTGCTGCAAAACCTCACCCACAGCTTCAAAAGTAGCTAAGGGTAAAATTCGATGGAAAGAGAAGGGTTCAAAATTAGGCATTTTCTCAAGGTTGTATGGCAAATCTCCAAAAACGACACAGAAACTTGCAGATATGCAAAAGGACGCTTTGTATTGTATTATCACGCACATTTTCGCAAATTTTCTCGTTAATGAACAAAAAATTTTCAGACTGACATGAGTTTGTGGAGTCAAGAAGTGAAAACCCCTCTGAAGCACTATTCAGAGGGGTTTTCCATAATCAAAAACTACTTATCTTTTTTTAGTTATTGGGGGATGAGGGTAAGGGTACTGGGATCAACCATGTAAGTCCCTGGGGGAATAACACTATTAGGTTGAGCACAAATTACACTATTTGATGGGCCATTAATGACGATCGCGTTGTCATTACAACTGGTTTGGACTAAAGAGTAATCATTGAAGAGAATCCCACCCGGACTACCCCGTTCAATTGATACATAATTAGACTGATTATTCGTGATCGAGCCAGTTATTACGCCTAAAAGAAAACCGCCCCAAAAACCCCCACCCCAATAAGAATAGTTAGGAGTCCAGACGACACCACGATTCCATCCCCAGACACGACGATTCATCGGATTAACAACCACATTATGATGATAAATATGGTTAGGACGGCCATAAACATTAATAGGGCGATGAATCTGATTCCGATGAATATTTTCATGGATATTCACATTTCGACGCATCGGTTCTCTATTTACATTTGTCCGATAAATATTACCCGGATTTCCATTAACATTACGCGGATGGTAAGGTACAGGATTTCGATTAATTTTACCAGAACAAGTTGAGCTAATCGAGCCACGATTAAAGTTACCATTGCCCCGTTTTTGACTGCGACAATCCACAAGGAGATTTTCGGTAGGTTTATTCCCTTTTTCGACAGAGGGTATTTCAGTGCCTAAGACAACGCGGGGAGTGGATAAGCAAAGGATTAAAGTCAAGAAAGTAATGGGTTTCATAATGGTTTCCTCCTTTGAGGAAAAACTGGTAATCAATACCAGGAAAGTTTGTCTAAAACCGGAAAACACAAATCTTTAAGGATAACTGGTAGAATCCATTTTGCCTGTAATCATTATAGCACAAGGAAGAAAGAAAAAGGAAGAAGCAATAAAATTAATAGTTTCGGCGATTAACAAAGTCCTAATCCTTGAGGAGACTATAGTGTTCCTTTTTGCTGGCATCGCCTTTTTCTCGGTTCACGGAGCCTGCCCACTCCTAGAATTTACTCTATGAATCTGAAGAAATACTATAGATTTTGGTGGAATAATATTTTAGTATTGCTGATATTGTCTCTTTTCCCTGGAGAGGGTTAGGAGGTATAACTCAAGGATTTTTTAAGTTTTCATCCCTGAGTTATACCAGTTTTAAATGGGGAATTTTGGGTTAACAAAGCTTTTTTCCTTAAGGGGAGAATGTACTCAACCCAAAATAGATATTATACGATCACACCTTATCATAAATTATAGCCTAGTTCCTCCTCTCCCTCGGTGCGATCCAGCCAGAGACAGAGAGAGGCGATTTGACTCTAGCTTATCTTTTTTAAGTCCTTATCCTTTATGACGTATGTCTGATCCGGAAAGTTCGCGATCGTCGGTAAAAAATTCCATCAGGTGATAACTAACATTGTAGCAAAAACCTTAAAGGACGGATTAACTCTTTCCCACTCCCGAATATCTCGGTAAAGTTGAGTCAGGACAAAGTAAGAGCTTTCATAAGCTAGACGTAAATCTTTTTCTAGTGTGGTAGGCTCGACATCTTTTGAATTACAAGAGCCGAAGGGCTTACGAAGTCCCAGGGATAAAATTTCGATTAAATCGTGACCACAGCAAACATACCAAGGATCGTGCTTCTCACTGATTAAATTATTTAAGTTCTTTTTTATCTCTTCTGGATCATCATGCTTTTGAGAATTTTCTAGGACGGTTTTAATTAATTTGTTCATATCTATTGCTAAGTTGTATTTATCAATAAATTTATGAAAAGATAAATTTTCAAAGCGAAACGCGAGATCATCTTTCAACGAATAAAATCGCAAGTAACCAATCGGCTTACTACTCTCTAATAAAGTCGCCCGCACATCCTTACCAAAGTTATTAATTTTTTCTTCAGAGCCATGCTCTCTCAAAAGTTTTTCCAGGGCCGGTGATTTGAGCATCATCGTTTCTACATCATGGGTATCAGTAAAAAATAAGTTAGGGTTTCTGGGTTCATTACCTTCTAAAACTGAAAAATCAGCATCGACAATTGCAAGTACACCCGAAAAATTATCTCTCTCAAGAATCTTTAATATTTCGACAGCGTTTTCCTTATTAAAAGCATTTTGTACATGACATTGTGCGGCATCAATAAAATTGTTCCATAACCGTGCATCTGTATCTCCTTCAGCAATTAAAATAGAACCTTTAAACCTAGAGTCACTACGCAACATTCTAATATTATTCGCAATGCGATCAGGAGTAATATAATCTCTCATGGTGTCGGAGCCTTCAACTCTACTGTTAAATCCCAACGATCGTTAATAATATCAGGGGAGTGGGTTGCGATTAAAATATCAAAATTAGCAAGTTTAATGATATCTTGTAAGTCTTTAAGAAACTGAACCTGCCATGCGACATGAAAAGAAAGTTCGGGTTCATCAATAAGAATTAGAGAGTTACTGGGAACCTTAAATAATAATTCATAAAGTAATACCAGTTCATGTTGTTCGCCAGAGGATAACTTTGCCGGAGATAAAGGTTTATTATCTTCACCGATAAATGTAAAACCATGTTCTTTACTAATTTGCATTTTTTTGTAAGAAAATCGCTCATTAATAATTTTTTGGAATAGTTCTATTTTATTGACTAATTCGGAAAAAATTTGCAATTTTTTCTCGACATCTTCAATATATACAAACAAAATGTTTTTGATAGTCTCATCCATATTTTCTTCCACCGAAAAATCTAGGGGATTATCTGTATCTACTAAGCCTGCCTTGATTAAACGTGAATTTTCTTGCTCAATTTCAGCTAATTTCTGATGTATTTTTGCCTCGGATAAACCAGGGGATTTTTGTTGAATAATTCTGGAGGGAAATGTTCTTTCTAGTGTCCGAGATAATTCTCCGTATTCAGCTAGTTTAGATTGAATACTTTCGGCAAGTTCCCTAGAATATGTAGAAACCGAGGGAACCATTAAAGGTTGTCGTCTGCCATTCACTTGTAACCTAGGATCATCTGAAAAGCTTAATAGACGTTGGGATTCTATGAAACGAACATTGATGGTTTTCTTGAAGTCTTCAAACCATTGTTCTTTTTTTAGCAAGGGATTTGATTTAATCGGTAATAAGTTGCAAAATCTCTCTAAAATATCCTCTAATGACAGTTCTTCATTCGTAGGTAAATATATCCACTTTGTCCAACTAATTCTGGTAATTTCGGGGATATATTTTTCGATAATTGCGATAATTGATCTAGAAAAATTTTCTTCTGGAAAATCTTTGGGTTCCAAAATAATGTTTTTTTCCTCTAAACCCGATTCTCTCAACGAAAATTCTAGTCTGGGTTGCTCTTCATTTTTTTTAATAGATTGAGTCACCTTTAGAGTGCTACCATCATCAAAATTAATACTAAACTCACTAAAGGGAATCGAGCGAAGTTCAGAATAACGATGATGAAAAATCCCATTAAGCATTCTGAGTAATGTCGTTTTTCCAAACCCATTTAAACCATGAATAATCGTAATATGTTCTTCATTATTCAGGGGAATAATGTGATTAAATATTCCGAAAAGTTTGGTGACATTTATTTGAGTAATTTTTCTCATTTTGACCTCTAATTACAGATGGCTGTGCGTAACTCCTGAGATGGCAAAAGTTAGTTAATTCTATTATATACTCAGCTAATTTTCCTGAAGAGCGATCGCGCTTAATGTCACGTCTTTGTCTCCCGTCTCAAACCAAGAGTCCTCCTCCCCGATCATTAACTTTTGCGCGGCTTCCATCATTTCATCGACTATTTCTTGTAAATCCTCTCGACTCCCCAGATACGTTTTTAACGCGTCCAAGGGATCTATACTATTATGGGAATCTAATTCGGGTAAACGAGGCCGGGCTAATTGACTGACTAATTCGGGTTGAATGGTATAAGAATGAGCTCCACTTAAAGCATGATGTAATTGTTGATTTTCGATCAAGTCTAATTGTTCCGATCTCAGTTGATAAATTAATCGAATTACAGCATTTTTTATCTCGTTTTTATTAATAGCTTTAAGTAAGTCTTCCTGGGGATTCTCTGACTGAGAAATATTAACTTTAATGGTGTGAAAAATTCGTGCAGGGACAGGGCAGAATTGCCAATTAGCTTGACTTTTTTCGATTTCCAGTAACACAAAACCTTTATCTTCTTTTTCTTCACTAAAGTCAACCCTTTCGATACTACCCGGATAAATAATAGGTGGATTATTCTCTTTATTAAGATTTTGATGTTTGTGAACATGACCTAATGCGACATAATCAAAGCAGGGACGATTTAATAATGATAAAGGAATATGAAAACCTTTGCCGACGGCTAAAAAACGCTCGGCTCCTAAACTGGCTTGCTCTACCATTAAATGACCTAACAAAATTGTCGGAATTTCGGGATCTAATTTTTTTATTTCTCCTTCTAATCCCAGTTTTAATCGGTTAATTAATAATTGATTAACTTCTTGTAAAGAGAGATTTTCGGTTTCGGATTTTGTCATTAAGGTGGAACGAGTTAACCAGGGCAGGGTGATAATTTGTATATCGCCGTTGGCTGTTTCTATCCGATGGGTTTCCAATCGATCGCCCACAATAAAACCGGGTACTCCTAAAGTGCGATAAATTCCTAAACTCGCGCCTCCTTGCCCTTGGGAATGTTGATCATGATTTCCTACTAATAAAACGGTGGGAATTTGAGCATCGACTAAGCGCCGAAATTGACTGGCAAATGCTTGTTTGACATAGGGAGCAGGTGTCGCGTCGGGAAAGGCATCTCCCCCAAATAATACTAAGTCAACGGGTTCGGAAATAGCGCGATCGATACAGAGACTAAGACACTTGACAAAATCCTCTAAGCGTGTATTTAATCCAGTTTCCGGGTTAATCTGTCCGTGGGTGAAACCACTGCCTATATGAATATCTGAGAGGTGTAAAATTTTAATCATTGGTGATGGGTAATAGGTGATGGGTAATAGGTGATGGGTAATAGGGAAGGGTGACTAAATACCCGGAACTTTTAAATAAATCGCTTCGATAGGAGTGCGAAAATCAATACAGGCAAAATAAATGTCATCGCTAATATTATAAACTTGAGAAATCCACTTTCCCTCGTGAGCAAGACGATAACACTCTATTTTCATCTCCGTTTGACTGACAAGCACATATTCCTGTAACTTCGGGGAAGTTTGATAATCGGCAAACTTATCACCGCGATCGAATGCTTCAGTAGAAGGTGATAAAACCTCTATTATTAAAACGGGATAAAGAATAAAATCATCAGTCGAAGTTGTATCTCGTTCATCACAAGTTACAGTCACATCAGGATAATAATAACAGTTAGCATCTTCCAGTCGGATCTTAGCATCAGAAGTAAGAACAAGACACTTAGTATCTTCGAGATGATTTCCCAACAATTTGATAAAATTACTCGCGAGAACTTGATGGGGTTTCTTTGGGCCAGTCATCGCGTAAACATGACCCCGACGATACTCATGTTTAATGGGACTGACTCTTTCTCCCTCTAAATAATCTTCTGGGGAAATATAAAAGTTATTTTTGCTGATAAACATAAGCAACAACCTCTTGCCTTCTTTTGGCATTATAGCAGATCAAAGCCAGAAATGAACCTAAGTTCCTAATTAGAAAAAAAACACAATCAACCTTTTTCTGGCTTGATGACTTATTACTAGCAACTCAATCGGGACTAAAATATTATGAACATAGTTGATACCTGGATTTAATGAGTAATTCAGGAGTTAATAATTCCGACTACCCGTGATTAATTCGTAAAATTTGGGAGTATATTTACGGATAATAAAAGCGATAAATAGTGTCAAAATAACAGTAAAAATTATCAGAGCAAAATAAAAAAAGAACTGCATAAGTGGGTTCACAGTTATACCCAATTTATGTGTTGTTATTTTGATCTGGGTGATCAGAGGTTCGTGAGTAGCATAAACAAAAAAAGAAAATCCTGAGAGAGATGAGAGTGCATTTTCAACTTGAGGATTTAAAGCATCTGTCATCGACCATATCATGATAATTCCCAATAAGATTGTAAGGTTTGCCCAAGGGATTATCAATGCGGGTTCAATTTCAATACTTTGGAAACCTGCTATTATTCCAACTAAAATCAAGTATGTTGGCAATATAAATAATTTGTAACGATCAAATTTTGTTACATCCCAGTTTTTAATTGCGAGCAAACATCCACAATAAAAAAACAGTGAAGATAGTCTTTCTATTTTTCCATCTATTAACCAAGGAACTGCTAATAATAACAAAACGATATAAGGTAATTTCTTAGCCAAAAACCAAAACAGGGGAGCTAGAATAATTAATATGATCAAATCTCGGACATACCAAAACTGATATAATGCAGGAAAGAAGTTATAAAATCCTGTCACGGCATTGAGCAAATCAAAAAAGTGATCTGGGTTCATTAAAAATTGTATTTTCTCTTCTGCTCTAATAGGAGATTTTAAATTTTTAAATAATCTCCATAAAAACAGCATTAGCCAATAACTAAGATTCCAAAACAAGTAAGGAATGAGAAGATTTCTTACACGAGATTTTAATTTTTTTCTGTATGTTTCCCCCGACATATCAAAATTAACGAAAAATAAATAACCGGAGATGATAAATAACAATGGAACTGCCACCCGGCTTAGATTCCAAGAAATAAAAAATTCAGCAAAACCCGCACCCAAATAGGTCTGATTTTGGTAAGGATTTAATAAGGAGGAATGAATACAGACTATACATACGATTAACGGAAATCGTAATACTTTGATTCGCCGAGAAATCTCTGGATTAATTTTCATTTTTCATTTTAATTTTTGTGATTGGCCAAGATAGAAAATAGTTGTTTTTTATACAAAGATGACTATTTTCTAATGAAGAGGGAAAATATCATACATAAAAACGTCAATATTTCCTCTTTTTCATAAGAGATATCCCCAAAATCAGGTCAAAGGAAGGCTTAGCCTGCCATACAATAGTTTTTAGAGATGTCTCTTATAGCAAGTCAAAGGCAGAATGACTAATTTCTAATGAAGAGGGAAAGTTTTATACATAAAAATGTCAATATTTCCTCTTTTTCATTAGTCATTAGTCATTAAACTTTAGCCAAGATTTAGCCAAAATTAAATATGAATCCCGCACTCAGTTTTACCTGTACCGCGCCAACGGCCAGCCCGTTCATCTTCGCCTTCTGCAACGGGTGTGGTAATCGGTTCATCGCCAATACTGGGATAACCTTTATCATGGAGAGGATTATAAATCATGCTATTTTCAGACGCGTAATTCCAAGAGTCTTTACGAGTCCAAGGGGCTAGGGGATTAACTTTTAAGCGATTTTGTGAATCTAATTCAAAGATAGGCATATTCGCGCGAGTTACTGCTTGATCGCGCCGACGGCCGGTGATCCACGCGACGGTATTTAATTCATCTAAACCGCGTTGTAAGGGTTCAATTTTGGTGACATCATGGAATTTAACAATATCTGTATCCCAAAGAGCCTCTCCAAATTTCGCGGCAAATTCTTCACGACTATTAACACCTAAAATCTTATAAGTTTGCAGATTTAGATGATAGATTTCTTTGGCTTTTTCCACCAATTCCAGAGTTTCACGGAAATGGAAGAGGGTATCTAAAAAGATAACAGGTACGGGAGTGGAGGGTTTAAGATCCCGATAGAGAATATCCGTAATTACCAGATCATCTATATTAAAGGCGCTAGTTTGTACTAGACCTTGGGGAATATTTTCCACACACCATGCCAAAATATCTTTGGGATGGGCTGTGTCATATTTTTGATTGAGTGTATCTAAGTCAAATGTGACGGCTGCTGAAACCATAGTTCGATTTGATGTATTTTGTGAGACATAGGCTTGATTTTACCCTATGAGGGGATACTCCAACTCGGATCAATTGGCTTAATTTCGATGCGAAAACCGGGGTTTAGGGTTTTCCGTGACTAATCTCTGAGTAATCGCAAACCATTTAACGTTACGATGACGGTAGAGCCTTCGTGGCCAATTACTCCGAATGGTAAGGTGATATCGCCCAGAAAATTGGCAACTAATAGCAGGAAAATGAAACTGAGTGCAAATATTATATTTTGCTTGATAATAACCTGAGAACGACGACCTAAGTTAATAGCGCGTTCCAGTTGTTCGAGGCGATCGGCCATCAATATGATATCGGCACTTTCTAAAGCCGCGTCACTCCCCGCGACTCCCATTGCAATTCCTACGGATGCTAGAGCTAGTGCTGGTGTATCGTTAATTCCATCTCCTACCATCGCGATCGTTTCATACTGTTTTTGCATATCTCGAATCGCGTTTACTTTCTCTTCGGGTAATAGCTCGGAGTAAATGGCATCGATGCCGATTCCTTTGCCAATGTTTTGCGCGGTATTTTGGTTATCTCCTGTCAACATAACGATAGGGCTAATGCCCATTTTTTTCAGTTTCACGATCGCGGATGCTGCTTCAGGGCGCACGGTATCGGCTACGGCAATAATCCCTAATACCTCTGTAGCCAGAGCCACCCAGACAACGGTTTTGCCTTCTTTTTCTAACTGCTCACTCAATTGAATAAGATTTGAGGGAAAGTTAACAACTTGTGGCAAAACAAAGGCGGATTTACCCACAATTGCCTTTTGATTATCGACAATTCCTGTAATACCTAATCCGGTTTTAGCCTGAACTTCAAACGCGTGACTCCATTCTAATTGAGATTCTTGAGCGGCTTGGACGATCGCGTTACCAATAGGATGTTCTGATACACTTTCTAACGCGGCTGCGACTTGCAGTAATTGAGTTTGTAATTGGGGTTGAGATGGAATTAATTTGACAACTTTAAGTTTACCTGTAGTCAGAGTTCCGGTTTTGTCAAAAGCAATAGCTTTCACTCGCCCAATAGTTTCTAATTGAGCACCATTTTTGAATAAAATACCGTGACGTGCGCCATTAGCAATACCGGAAAGAAGGGTTGGCATAATTGCCGCCATCAACGCACAAGGGGAAGCCACAACTAAAAAAATTAGCGCTCGATAAATTGAGGTTTCCCAGTCCCATCCTAAAAGGAAAGGCGGTAAAATTGCCAGTAATAGCCCCCCCCAAATAATAACATTCGCGTACAATTTCTCAACGCGATCGAGAAATTGTTGAGAGGGAGGAATTTCCGTTTGTGCCTGTTCAACAAGACGAATGATCCGCTGAAGGAGACTCCCTTCCGGTGTTTGATGTACCCTCAGTCTCAGAGCCCCAAAACCATTAATACTACCCGCAAAAACTTCATCTCCTATAGTTTTTTCCACAGGGATAGATTCCCCAGTAATAGGAGCTTGATTGACGGTACTCTCGCCTTCGATAATCACTCCATCTGTAGGAATTAATTCCCCTGGTTTCACTAAAACGATCGCGTCAATTTGTAGCTGCTCAACCGGTAAAAACTCCTCAGTATTATCGCGTAAAACTCGCGCGGTATCAGAAGTTAAACTCATCAAACTGTGAATACTGCGCTCAGTGCGCTGCATAGCATAGCCTTCCAAAGCACCACTAATAGCAAAAATCAGAATTAACATCGCACCATCAACAATTAGGTAATAATCGCGATGCCATAACCCCAAACCAGCAGCCCCTAACGCGGCAACAATCATTAGTAAATCGACATCTAATTGTTTATCTTGAAATAGAGTTGTTAAGCCATCCTTGGTGCTTTCATAACCGCCAATAACATAAGCCGTAGGTAGAAGAAATAATCCCACTCCCACCCAACCAATATGAAGAGCTAACCAGCCCAGAAAGACAAGTAAACCGCAGATAATCGCGGCAAGTGCATCGGGATGTTCTTTAAACAGTCTTTGGACGCGATTTGTTGAGAAATAAACTGAAGACATGGGGGTAGTTAATATTAATAAATTACTTTTAGGACTTACCCAGGATAAGGCGGAAACTTCAATCGCGGCTTTTTCAGGGGATTGGGGGATATCTTTTAGGTAAGTCTTAAGTTTTTTATCCTAAACCTTGACATTAATGTTAATGTCAAGGCCTTACAGTGAATTAATTACAAGAATGGCAAATCAATATCTGACGATCAAACAATTGACAGACGCGGTTGGTGGTGGCATCACTCCGCGCATGGTGCGGCATTATCACAGCTTGGGGTTGTTACCGGAGGCTCAACGGAATGATGCTAACTATCGACTGTATACCCCTGCTGATCTCAAACGGTTGCGCCGGATAATGGCACTGAAGCAACAAGGTTTTCAGTTGTCTCATATCCGTCAGATATTAGAGACTCAACCCCCAGATAGCACACTTCTCAATCAGTTACAACAGCAATATTGCACAGTGATGCAACAGTTAACACGACTGCGGCAAACAGCGATCGCGTTGGAACGCTTATTAGGCCGCGATCGCTCTTGTCAAATGATTCAAGCGGAGGCTTTAGCGCAATTAAAACAACTTCAAGTTGAGACTTCTGAAGGGATAGGGGAATTAGAAAATTTTTGGCATGATTTGGATGCCCCAGCCGAAGAT
The DNA here is from genome assembly GCA_037440985.1 of Microcoleaceae cyanobacterium bin_387. GTDB lineage: Bacteria > Cyanobacteriota > Cyanobacteriia > Cyanobacteriales > Microcoleaceae > JBEDKD01. Next base: position 54,681 of record JBBITB010000012.1, on the reverse strand, counting down.
CATCCAGAAGCATTTGAGGAATCTTTACTGCAACTGTTACCAGATTTATCTGATCGTTCCGAGATCGAAGTAGATTTGCTCTCAAAATTGGTGTTGGCTTGTGGCGATGTCAGTCTAGTACCCTTTGTGCGCGTGAGTCGGGGCGCGATCGCGGCACTTCGTAATGCTCTCAGCTCTGGGTGTGAGATTGTTGTAGATGTACCCGTAGTTGGTGCAGCTTTAGATCAAACTCGATTAGCACATTTAGGATGTGAGATTACAACTTTAATTAATGATCCTCACATCACAAGTGCAGCGGAAGCGGAAGAAGCATTTTGGCAGCAACATTCTTGGAAAAAACGACTGCATCAATTACAAATCGGCTCTGTGTTAGTCATAGGATATGCTCCTTCTGTACTAATATCAGCGTGTGCTGCTATTGAAAAAGATCAGATTCAACCCGCTTTGGTGATAGGAATGCCCATTGGATTTAGCCATGCCCCCGTCGCCAAAAGGCGATTAGCTCTTTCCCAAGTGCCATATATGACAATTGAGGGTGCTTTTGGTGGGGGATTGTTAGCCGCGACGAGTCTCAATGCTATTCTTGAATCTCTGCTAGAAAAGCCAGACTGTCATTGTTATCTGGATGCGAAAAATTAATTACACAGAAGACTTTGGAACTATTCCTAGGGAGTGGCAAGGGATTAGCCCAGAGTTAATAAAACAATGAGAAGTTTTGCCTCCCCAACCATTGCAAACTGTAATTAAAGGGTTAAACTCAGAACAATCGTCAGCTTTTCTTGAAGCATTGACACCGCAGCAGTTACAAGTCCTAACTTCAGAGCAGTTACAAGTGTTGTTTTCATCACCCATTCTTGAGTGTATTGAGAAGAAAATTCTTCCGCCTAATTTTACCGAACCTGATGACACCAATCTAAATGTCATTAAAGTTCAACCAGGTGAGATTAAATGGACTGAGAAAAATGATAAGTTTGATGGTGTTTCTAACCCTAATTTATTTAGTGGTTTAGGGGGTGATGATAAATTAATTGGTGGTGTCAATAATGATACTCTTTTTGGTGGTCAAGGCAATGACTATATTGATGGGCAAGGGGGTAATGATTGGCTTTATGGTGGCAAGGATAATGATATTATCATTGGTGGTTTGGGTGAAGATACTCTATGGGGGGATTCGGGTAATGATACCCTCAATGGTAGTGAAGATAACGACACCCTTTATGGTGGGAAAAACGATGATTGGCTCAGTGGTGGTAAAGGGAACGATCGCGTTTATGGCCAAGTCGGTAATGATGTTCTCTTTGGGGATCAAGGAGATGATTCTCTGTGGGGTGATGTGGGGAATGATACCTTACTCGGAGGCAGTGGAAATGATACCCTTTTCGGCGGAGAAAATGATGATATCTTAGATGGTGGTATGGGTGATAATTCTCTCAATAGCGATTTAGGGGATGATACCCTCTTTGGTTGTGGGGGGAATAATAATCTAACGGGTGGTGACGGTAATGATCTCTTTATTATCGGTTTCCCTAATAGTTTAAATATGATTACTGATTTCACCAATGGTTCCGATAAAATCGCGGTATCCGGTGCTTCTTTCAGTCAATTAGATTTCGTGCAAGATAACACGAATACTCTAATTCAGCTGAAGAATGGACAACAAATCGCGACTCTTCTCAATGTGAATGCGTCTTTATTGAGTGTAGATAATTTCCTTAGTGTCTAAAGGGGATATTTCACCTGCGATCACTCTTTCGGGGCTGGTTTATCAATTTTCACGTTACCAGTGAGAGATAGGCGCGATCGCGCTCCTCCCCCTGAAAGATCCCCACTGACGAAAAACCCAGTTTCTTTGAAGAAACCGGGTTTTTGTTATGCCATTGCACAAAAAATATGATAGGATAGGATAGGAAGTTAAATTGTATTAATTCTCCCTTGCTTATGTAGCTTTTTTATCTTTCTTTTTTGAGGGTTTCTCTGTCACCTTTTTCTCTTCTCCTTCTTCAGATAAATTGGGTAAAACCTCTTCTTTTTCTGCTGATACCTCTGCTGATACTACATCCACTGAGACAAGCTCCCCAACTTCCAGAGGTGGTATTTCCAGAGTGGGAATATTTACCACTTCAGGGACGATCGCGTTTGCCCCTTCTTTCTCTTCGAGGGTTTCTTCCTGTACAATTTCTACAGCCGTAACAACTACTTTTTCTGTAACAGTTTCTCCCGAAGTCTCAAGGGTTTCTACAGGTGTTTCTGAGACAGTTTCTACAGTTTCTACAGTTTCTACGGTTTCTACAGGTGTTTCTGAGACAGTTTCTACAGTTTCTATGGTTTCTACGGTTTCTACAAGTGTTTCTGAGACAGTTTCTACGGTTTCTACAGTTTCTACAGGTGTTTTCGAGAGAGTTTCCCCAGTAGTCTCAATATTTTCTATCACAGAGACAGTTTCCACAAGGGTTTCTGATACAGAGAGAATAGGAGTTTCTGGGGTTTCTTTTTCTGTATCTAAATTCGCGATATTCTCTGTAATTGGAGTTTCCGTTACTTCTGGCTTAACTGTTTCTTCCTCAAACTCCAACTCATCAAAGGAGTCATCCACACTATTAGATGTCTTAGATGTTACTTCTGGAGTTTGAGTTATTTCAGGAGTCGCGTTTACCTTTGACTTTACCTTGGATTTTACTTTGTCGGTGAGACTTTCCAAACGCTCTTTAAGACTGACAAAAATACCAGCAAAACCGCCTTTTTTCTGCCCTTTATTAGTCGTTTCCGGCTGTTTTGCCACCGCGGGAGAAAGAGGAATCTTTACTTTCGGAGTTTCCTCTGGTGAAGGTGTCTCTACCGTTGGAGCTTTCACTTCTAATGTCGAAGTTGTCTCCCCTTCCAAAGGTATTTCTACCGTGTCGGGGGTACTTGATAACTCTGTTTCCTTTACCTCTTCGCCTCTCAAACTTTCCTCCCCTGCTTCCACAGGAGTAGGGGGTAAATTTGCCTCCACAGGTGTAGGGGCTTTTTCACTGGGCTCTGTTTCAGTCAATAGAGCATCACTCGCCCCGGTTGAAGTTTCCGAAAATAGACTATCTGTTAAATCTGCCTCGATTGTAGATTCAGAAAGCCCCGCACTGGTTAAATCTACCCCGGTGGAAGGTTCGGAAATAGGAGTTTCTGTCTCTTGGGGGGAAGACGCGATCGCGTCTATTGTCGCATCCTCAGAAGGAAGATCCCCAGGTATCATCACCTCCGAAACCGTATCAGCTTTTGGAGTAACTACCAGAGGTATCTGAGGAGAAGGTGAGGAGGGAGTTTCCGGTGTCGGCGCGGATTCACCCTGAGATTGGTTAATTGAAGTTTTAGTTGACGCAGGGGTTTTCACCGTCTTGGGAGTCGCGTCTTTCTTCTGGGTAAAGAAACCCGTTACCATTTGTAAAGGAGACTTTTTCGCGACTGACTTAGTGACATCTTTAATAGTTGTCTCTCTCTCAGAAACAGGTTTAACCTCTGACTCCACAGCAGAAGGAGTGACTTCCTTAGTCGTGACTGCCTCTGAGGGAGACTCTTTCGTCTCTGACTCCACAGAAGAAGGAGTGACTTCCTCAATAATGGGCGACTCTGGGGAAGACTCTTTCGACTCTGACTCCACAGAAGAAGGAGTTTGCACCTCCACAGTCTCCTGGGTGTCAGGAGATGGTTTTACCTGAGACTTTGGAGAAGACTTAGAGAAGATCGTATTTGTCAGGGGAGTTTGTAACGCGACAGGAGTTAGGGAGCGCCGTAACGTCAAAGTTTCCCAAGCTAACCAACCCAATAGAGAGACACCCGCGATTTCACCCAATAACAGGGCCCCTGTCACACGCCCCGCACAAACCCATAAAATTAACGCGTAGAATAGTCCTACTCCACTCCAGATAAAATCATTTTTACGATGGACTTCAGGCAAAAAGAATGCAATCATGTATAGCCCGAAACTCCCTAAACCTACCGCGATCGCCAAAATATATGCAAGCATAGACTTACCCAACAACCAACTATTCTCTTAGGGCTTCATTCTACCCTGAGCACAGGGTAAAAAGTCGAGTGCGAGGCATTTTTTTTCGATTTTTATTTTTTATGGGTTTCCAGTGTCACTAGCAAAGTGTGATTTATATCATAGGAAGGCATAAGGAGCAAGGCTAGAATAAGCATATTCAGAGAAATTTGACTCTATCTGCGAAGAGGAGGACACCCACCATGTTAGAAAAATTAATTTTGGCCGCGACGCTCACCTTAACCCTGCAACTGTTTTCAGAAGTCGATATAGTCAAAACGCAACAACTCAAGGTTCAACAAGCACAACCAAATCAACTGCTTACCTTAAAACTTCTCTCCGCAAATTCGATTTTTAACCAGTTCTAACTAAAAGGGTTAGAATTTGTTTGGGTGTATGGTACGGCAACATATCTACTAATAAAACTAATAAAAAATATTTCGCTCCCCTAGGGTGTTACAAATAATTATAGTTGTGCTTTTAAGCTTCCCACCTTTTTCTTTTTTCGATTGTTAATTCGTCAAGCTGAAGAAAGATTGAGAATAACTATTTAAACGGTTCGTACTACTATCGCGTTTCTCATAAAGATGGAGTATGCAAAAAAAAACTGTTGTCAAGCTTTTTCAGTTTAAATCTATACGTCCATAATCCCATAACTGCTATAGGAGATGTCGGGGTGTTTCTTCTAAACCAAATGTATCTGTTTCTAGTAACACTTATAATATAACAATTCTCCTACTGTTAAGGTACAGATTTTTCTGGTTTGAGAGAAATATTAATAGGGAACTCTTAACCGGGAATAAATTAGAACTCATTCTTTTGAGCAACGTGATAGAATCGGGAAAGAAAATAAACCACAAAGACATTAAAGACATAAAGACAAAAAGGGGGAGATTTCTCGGCTTTTCCGAGATTCTCTATTTTGTTTATCTTAGTACCTTAGTGCCTTAGTGGTAAAACCAAGACTCACCGTGATGATTTTCCTTTAAGTGGCCGATGGAGTGACTTCAAATTTATATCCGACACTTCGGATGGTTTTAATCACATAAGGTTGAGTTTGATCCCCTTCAATTTTTTTACGAATTTGTCCAATATGGACATCGACAACCCGTTGATCTCCAGTATATTCATAATCCCATACTTCTGTGAGCAGTTGAGCTCGACTCCACACACGCCCTGGGTGACTTGCTAAATAATACAATAAGTCAAATTCTAAAGCTGTGAAGTTAATTAACTCTCCCCCCAATGTCACTTCTCGACGTATCGGATCAATAACTAATTTACCCAAGATGATATTTTGTAGCTCTGTCGCGTTAACGGGGCGTTGACGCTTCAAAATAGCCCCTACTCTTGCCCCAATTTCTATCAGACTAAAAGGTTTTGTGATATAGTCATCGGCTCCTTGGGCAAAACCACGAATTTTGTCTGCTTCATCGCGGCGACTGGTTAACATTAAAACAAAGACATCTCTCTGACTTTGCATTTCTTGACACAAGTTGTAACCCGTGGTATCTGGTAAATTTAGATCCAGAATTACTAAGTCAGGGTTAATGTCGTCAAATAATGCTAAAGCAGTCTTACCATCCGCGGCGGACTCTACTTTATAGCCTTGCTGGCTCAAATAGCGATGAAGTAAATTGCGAATTGCTGGATCGTCATCAACTACCAGGATTTTGGGAGATGCCATGACTAAAAAGTTACTTTTAAAATAAGGGAAGTAGATTTACTATTTTGACATTATTAATGCCGAGAGGAGTTCGCGAGCGTTACTATTTTATCAAGTTTTGTGCCAATTTCTATGGGGTTGCCTGAGTTCTGTATGTTAAAACATTGTTACAGAATTCGCCAAATCTCTGGTAATAAATCACCCGGAATTTGGGATAAGGCCAAGTTTTGGGCGGCTAAACCCCCTTCACTGTAAAAAGCACGGAGAGTTTTGACAATAGCATTGATCGTATTTTTATAGGGGGTTTGGTTGCTTTCTCCGAGGGGGGTGTCTGATGTGTCTCCTGAATTAGCCCGTGAGAGAAACTCCACACAAGCTTTGATTTGGTGTTTGAGGGCGCGATGGAGATAGGTTATCGGATCACTGAGATTATCTCTTAACTCTGGTTCCGTGGCAAGTTGATAATACCCCAATCCTAAGTTATTATGAGTTGCCCGTCGATCAAAGGTAAGTTGACTAGGGGCAAGGGACTCGATAATTTTGAGGGTGTTTTCATAGGCAACGATCGCGTTTTGGAGTGCTTCTCTTTTCCCTTGGGGTTGGGTGGTATATTGGGCGAGATGCCAATAGGCGGTCCCTAAATTATTTTGAGTCGCGGCTACGGCGGCGGGACGTTGCTCACGACTATGATATTTTAAGGCTTCTTCATAGGCTTCAATGGCTTTAATGAGTAAATTTGAGTCCGATTGATGTTGGGCTAAATTCCAATAGGCTGTCCCTAAATTGGTTTGTACTCCAGCATAGTTTAAAGGCTCTTGCTCAGGTGGATAATAAGTCAATGCAGTACGATAAGCCTGAATTGCGCTTTTGAGATGGGGAATCGGTTGTTGATATTGAGCGAGATGCCAATAGGCTGTGCCTAAATTATTCTCAGTCACGGCATATTGGGCGCGATCGTTTTCGCCATTAAGATATAACAGAGTTTCTTGATAGGCTAAAATTGCCCGTTGCCAATTTTCTAACGGTTTTTGATAACGGGATAATTCGCTATAGGAAATCCCTAAATTTTGATTTAATTTGACCGCGCTCTGGGGCTGAGTTTCTGGATCTATTTTGTTTAAGGCTTCTTGATAGATTTCAATACTATGTTCTAAATAAGCCAAAGTGCCTGACTTTCCATAACGGAAAAGCATTCGATAAAGGGTTCCTAAATCATTAAGAATATCAATGACATCCCAACCAATATTCGGTAAAAGTCCATCTAATCCCCTTCTTTCTTCCTTCTTTCCTCTTCCTTCTTCGTGCAAAAAGACTAAGATTTGTTGATAGGAGTGAATGGCAATAAGGAGAGGGGGGAGACTGATGGCTCCACTGAGAACGCGATCGCGGTAATAATTCCCTAAATTTTGATACGCGTTGCCCACCATTTGAGGTAATATTTGTTGTTCTTGCCAAAATTCAATTAGGGATAAAATTTCTAAGGGTAAAAATTTATCATTTTCTGAATCTGGTGCGGTGAGTAATACTAAATCCCGTAACTCTGTTAAAGTAAGAGGGGGAAGAATCCCCGGAGAAGACGTGATGGTGTTTAATCTGGATAACACCATCTCTTCTGCGATTATTACCTCTTCATTATTAAGGGAATAATTTTCTTTTTCTGGGTGAGATAAATCTGATATCTGAGGTACGGGAGTGGGTTCTCCTTCAAACTCAAAGACTTCTGTACCCCAGTGCCAAAATTCCGGAGCTGACTGTTGAATTGAACACAACCACGGATGAGTAACCCATAATAAAATATTACAATTTAGGGAAGGAAGACTACTTTCTATCTCCCGCAAATGAGTGAGAAATGACCATTGAATAAAACCCGGTTGACGGGTGAGATTTTCTATTCCTAAAATTTGAAACCCTAAAATTTGATCCGGTGTTTTTGTCCAGTCTTCTATGATCTGGACAAAAGGTTGTGGCCGACTTAAGTTAAGATGTAAAGAGATAAATTGTGGCGCGATCCGGTGGAGAGAAAATATATCTGATAATTCCCTCTCTAAATGGGCGGCTAAAGAGTTGCGTAAAGACAAGTCATCGCAGACGGCAAGCAAAATTTGTCGCCGCAAAGTGATACTCAACGCGTTTTTGAGCCGTTGATAGAGCCGTTGGTTTTCACCAGAAATAGGGGGAGGTGTCATGTCAGTCAATGTCATACTCCCTTTTTCAAGAAACCTTTTCAGAGTCAGGATAATCGTACCACTTTTGTCAAGCTCTTAGGTGTTAGGTTTGAGGTGTCAGGTTGAGGGAGAAATAGTAGAAACCCTCAAGCCCCCAAACCCCCAAACCTCACTCCCAGAGAGGAATTGCCCCAAAAATCTTCTCTGTGTATCACATCTTGTCACCTTCAAAGAGTTCGACGATCGTGTGATAGTGTTATATAAGACATCTCGATAAACTACTGTAGGGTAGGCTAACCCTGCCATTGATCCGATTGTGAGGAGATGTCTTTAAGAAAAATCTCGTAAAATATTACATTTTAATTATTCAGCAGGATCAAAGATCCCATTACTAAATATTTTACACCGGAAAGAGAACACACTAAAAAGAGGAAATTTATGGGAGTAACAATTTTTTTTAGAGTCTTGTTTTTTCTGGTCATTATGATATTTCTGCTCTGGATATTAACCCTTAATTTTTTAATGTTAACCGGTGCTATTTTACCACCAGACAATGGAACTGTGGGGGTATTATTCACGATGATAATTGTTTTTTATCTATGGGTGAGGTGTGTCATAGCTCTATCGAGAGAAATCAGTATGTTAATTCAGGTGATTTTTTCAATTTTTCCTCAATTAAAACAGCCGAATATGACTTCATCCAATATATTTAGTATGCTCCTTATCTTGCTTATCTCTCTAGTTTTTTCTTCTCCGATATCGTGGTATTATACTTCCCAGAAAAATAATTTTGATCTGCAAAGAAAACTGAGATGGCATATAGAACAAATGAACTCTATTCAGCAAAACATCTCTGAAGAACAATCTGCTTTTACTCAGGACATTAATCTTCTGAAAAAACATGGTTTTAGACCCTTGTTTACTGAAGAATATAACTTCTCAATCAGAATAGAGGATAAAAAAGTATTCTACTATGTTATCTCTAAAAATGAACAATTACACAGCTATATAGGGGGAGTATTCTTAGTTCCAACAACAGAGAATAATAACAATAAAAATCAAGGAGAAATGATTTATAAAAAAATAATCTGTGCCGCTAAATCGCCGGGTGGAATTCGCCCTGTAGCTCCAGTTACTAAATACAATGTTCCAATTTGTAGCTCAAATACCATACAAGTCAACTTAGACGACAATTTAGTGTTAGCAATCAATCGAGCCCAGAAAGCTTACTATTCACAGAAAAAGACTTTTGCTAATTCACTGGAACAACTAGATATTGGTGTTCCCTCTGAATCTCCCTCTCATATCCCTGGTGTAACAAAATTTACTCTTTCGATTCGTACTACTCCCACTGCTACATTTACCTATGGGAAAGCACTTGGTACATACCCGTCGAGTTATATTGGAGCTGTATTTGTTGTACCAAATAAAACGAAGGGTAATTCCAAAACGCTAGAAATTCTGTGCAAACACCCTCCCGAATATAATAAGACTCAGGCTAATCTTGCTGATCCTATCTATAAAGATGGAAGGCTTTTGTGTGCTTCAAATGACACAAAATTAGAATAAATGAAAGAGATGATGAAAAAAAAACATCTGTCTGATCGGACAAAGATATGGTAAACTTACGAAATTGATCAAAGTGGATTTTGGGATTAACTCACTTGGGACGCGAGAACGATCAGCCCCACCACTAACAGTAATCCCACTCCTACTAAAATTAAAGAATTACGTTTTTGATCTGTACTGGTGGGCTGTGCTTTGTACATTTTTGGCACGATCGCGTCTCTTTTGGCTATTGAGGAGGAAACACCTTTGACAAATCTAGGGACAAATCGGGAAAACCAGGCAAATTAACTGTCTCATTCGGCAGAAAAATGACCGTTTTACGATAACTAAAATCACCCTTCATTGTTTGATAGGGTTCACTGTAACATTCCAGACAATCACGCCCTAAATTAAATATCCAATAATGAGAAATTCCCGCGTTAGCATAGACGGGTAACTTCACCTCTTTATCATAACTCAAAGAAGAGTCGGCAATCTCAATTAATAACAATATATCCCCAGGAGTTGGATGGCCTGATAAATAGTCATCATCACGATTACAAACCAGGGTAAAATCCGGTTCTGGTTCGCTGTCATTAGGTAGAAGAATGGGAGCTTGACACTGTAATGTTGCCCGTCCTCCTAGTATTCTGTTTACTTCCCGTAATAATCTTCTCAGACAGGTTTCGTGAGCAACACCTTTAGCCGCCATTTCAAAAATTCCTCCATCAATTAATTCAACTCTGTCATCCTCACAAAAGAATCCTATTTCTGTTAAACGGTGATATTCAGCTATCGTAAAGTGTTTAGCAGTGGTGATAGTCATAGCAGCCACATTCATGCAGGTCTGTTGATATTATACACTGTTCACGATGGGAGCATTCCGATTTGCCAAGAAAAGTAGGGACACGGCACTGCCGTGTCCCTACGCGAAAACACAATCGGGATGCGATCGCGATTAAACCGAGTTTTTGAAGAGCATTTTCCCAGAAACCGAAATCTTGAGAAAAACTGGATTTCCCTTCAATCGCAGGCAAGATGCCTGCGCCACAATAGTTGTGGGAGATGTCTTTAAGGTAAATCAGTATTACCCATCAAATAACGATCGCACTCACGGGCTGCACCACGGCCTTCATTAATCGCCCAAACGACTAAACTTTGCCCTCTGCGACAATCTCCCGCGGCAAAAACACCCGGAATACTCGTCGCGTATTTCCCATAGTCTGCTTTCACATTACTACGAGGATCGCGATCGAGGCCAAGGGCATCAAGGAGCGGTTGCTCAGGGCCAAGAAAACCCATCGCGAGGAGGACAAGTTGCGCGGGTAACACCTTTTCCGTACCTGGAATCTGTTTCGGAATAAACTGCCCTTTTTCGTTTTTCTCCCACTGCACTCCTACGGTGTGAACAGCTTTCACATGGCCATTCTCATCACCCTCAAATTTCGTCGCAGTGGTGATATAAACTCTCGGATCATCTCCAAATTTCGCGGCCGCTTCTTCCTGCCCATAGTCCATTTTATAAACCTTCGGCCACTCTGGCCAAGGATTATCCGCGGCGCGTTCCGAGGGGGGTTTTGGCAAAATTTCTACTTGTACAACACTATTACAACCGTGACGTATAGACGTACCTACGCAGTCAGTACCCGTATCGCCACCTCCGATGATGATCACATCTTTTCCTGTCGCACTGATGGGGGTACTCTCTTTCTGATCAAGTACGGCTTTGGTATTGGCTGTGAGAAATTCCATCGCGAAGTGGATACCCTTTAATTGACGGCCTTCAATGGGTAAATCGCGGGGTTTTGTCGCGCCCGTAGAGAGCACGATCGCGTCAAATTCTTTCAGTAAATTCTCCGCGGGAAAGTCTTTACCGACTTCGGTATTACAGATAAACTTGACTCCTTCTTCTTCAAGGATCTTCAAACGACGTAACACGACTTCGTTTTTGTCAAGTTTCATGTTGGGGATACCATACATGAGTAACCCACCGGGGCGATCGGCGCGTTCAAATACTGTCACCCAATGGCCGGCTTTATTCAATTGCGCGGCCGCGGAAAGTCCCGCGGGACCGGAACCAATCACCGCGACTTTTTTGCCTGTGCGTTTGCTGGGGGGTTCGGGGGTAATCCAGCCTTCTTCCCAGCCTTTCTCAATGATCGAATATTCGATGTTTTTGATGGTGACTGGGGGGTTATTGATACCCAAGACACAGGAGCCTTCACAGGGCGCGGGACAAACTCGGCCTGTAAATTCGGGGAAATTGTTGGTTTTGTGGAGGCGATCGAGGGCTTCGTGCCAAAGGCCGCGATATACTAAGTCATTCCACTCTGGGATGAGGTTATTGATTGGACAACCGCTTGCCATTCCACTGATCAGGGTTCCTGTGTGACAAAAGGGTGTGCCACAATCCATACAACGGGCCCCCTGAGTTCGCAGTTTCTCATCGGGCATGGGTAAGTGAAATTCGTCCCAGTTACGGACGCGATCGAGGGGCGCGAGTTCCGATGGTAACTCACGCGTATATTCTATAAAGCCTGTGGGCTTTCCCATTCTTTGTCTCCTCTGTCAATTTTGGATAGGGTCGATTTGGGATGATAGAGTAAATTTTATAAGGGCTGTGAGAGGTTATGCTGTAGCCAACGTATCTTACGCGAGAATGCTCCTGTGTATCTTTCATCTCCATAATTTTTTCAGATACATGATCGCGAGCATCTCACATTTGCCAAAAAATGCAGTGGGTTAGCGTAGCCTGTGCGGAGCATCGGACGTCTCGCTCCCTAGAAATCTCATAGGGAGCGAGACGCTCCCACTAACAATTTACGTTTAGGAAATGCTCCCTACACGATCGCGCTTCACCGACAACTATCGGCCACCCCGCGATCGTGCCTTACAGAATTTATTCCGTCAGCGAGAGAAGTTCCATATATTTTTGCCTAAAAGCCCACAGGGGAGCGTCTTCCTAAGATAAAAAAAGTCGTGATATCATTCCAAATACCTTTATCTGTCACTAATGCTTCAATTGCCGCATCAAATTCTTGGTGTATTTGTTCTTGTTGCGCCCAGGAAAGTTGACTTAAGGGATGAGGAAATTGTCCGGGGGCGGGAGTACCATTAATTGCCCACATTTTTTTTGCTTCTTCTAAACTAATATAACTACCATCTTGTTCGGTTTTAATTTCAAGGACTTCAAAGCCTGCGTCTGTGAGTAATTTTTGACATTTTTCAATGGTCCCCGTCGGTTTACTAAATGTTAGAGAAATTCCATACTTTTCTACGATATTTTGGAGAATATTACTCCCCACAAACGCGGTATCGGCAAACACATGAATCCCGATAATCCCATCGGGTTTTAGAAATTGCCTCCACAGACGTAATGCCGCGACGATATCTGTCATCCAGATCAGCGCCGATGCACATAAGACGCGATCAAAACTATTAGATGTAAAAGTGAGTTTTTCGGCATCTGCTAAGATAAATTCAACATTGTTGAGGTTTAATGCTTTAGCCTTATGTTGTGCTTGCTCTAGCATCCCCTCGGAAATATCAACACCAATGACTCGCCCTTGTGTATTAACAATTTTAGCCGATTCTAGGGCAACCATCCCCGTACCAGTAGCAATATCTAAAACGGATTGTCCACTACTAATTTGTGCATATTGAACCAGACGACAAGCTATTTGATAATGCCAGTCAGTTTCATCATAATTATGACTTCTACGGCTGTAAAAATCTGCTATTTGTTGCTTATAAGTATTTAAGAGTGAATCAGTCATTAGATTTTGCCTCTTTAACCGATGTGTGAAACAGCCGATTCCAATCATGGTGACGCGATCGCGCTCAACCACGGGCGGGTTTACCTCTAGGGGCCTTCTCGCGATCGATTTTCCCACCCACAGATAACCCTCATAAACCCGCCCCCACCCCACCGATCATTGGGGGCGAGGAGGCGAGGGAAAAACGAAGAAGTGCAGATGGGTAGGTTGGGTTGAGCGCAGTGAAACCCAACACCAAACATTCAAGAGAAACCCAACACCAAACATTCAAGAGAAACCCAACACCAAACTTTGATAAGTTGGGTTTCGTCCCTCAACCCAACCTACATGATCAATACAGCGCTTTCACCCCCTATCTTCAAAACATACAGGATGGGCTTTGATAAGTTGGGTTTCGTCCCTCAACCCAACCTACATGATAAATAATGTCAATTTAGATACAAACATCTGTGATGAATTCTGTTTTATCCTAATGATAGAACGATCGCGATCATAAGCCGATCAAATTCCTCACAGAAACAGAAACCAGGTTTCTTCACAAAAATTCCGAATATCCGCTAACTTGTAACACAGACAATACCTGTGCCATTTTTGGTAGGTTGGGTTAAGCGATACTTAATTCAACGAAGATGTCGGGTTTCGTGCCTCAACCCAACCTACGAATCAGAGAAACAGGTTTTTTTAAATTCCTCGACCTAAGTATTGACAAATTGACCACTTTAAGCTAAAGACAAACATGAACCATCGGTCACTCCCCGAAAAACAAGGACTCTACGATCCCCAGTTTGAACACGATGCCTGCGGTGTAGGGTTTATTGTCCATAAAAAGGGGCAAAAGTCCCACGATATCGTCGAACAAGCCCTCACCATCCTCCTCAACCTGGATCACCGAGGCGCGTGCGGTTGTGAAGTAAACACAGGAGACGGCGCGGGTATCTTAATGCAGATCCCCCATAAATTTCTGAAAAAAGTGGCATCGGAAGTTAACATCACCTTACCAGAACCAGGTCAATATGGGGTAGGTATGATTTACACTTCCCCCGATCCCGTCATGCGGGCAAAAAGCCAAGAAATATTAGAAGCCATTGTCGCCCAAGAAGGTCAAAAAGTATTAGGTTGGCGAGATGTACCAACAGATAACTCCTCCCTGGGTGATACCGCGAAATCCAGTGAACCCTTTATGCGTCAGGTGTTCATCCAACGCGCCCCGGAAATCACTGATGACTTAGAATTTGAACGCAAACTTTATATTATCCGCAAGGAAACTCATACACAAATTCGCGTCCCCAAGATTGACACCCTCTGGTATATCTCCAGTCTCTCCTGTCGTACTCTTGTCTATAAAGGGATGTTAATGCCGGTACAGGTGGGCAACTATTACCCCGAGCTCCACGATCCTGATATGGAAAGTGGACTCGCGTTGGTCCATTCCCGCTTCAGTACCAATACTTTCCCCAGTTGGGAGCGATCGCACCCCTATCGCTATATCGCCCATAATGGTGAAATTAACACCCTCCGTGGCAATATTAACTGGATGCACGCGCGTCAGTCACTTTTCGAGTCCGAGTTATTTGGGGATGATATCAAAAAAATCAAACCCATTATTAACATTAATGGCAGTGACTCCACGATTTTCGATAACGCCCTAGAATTACTGGTACTCGCGGGACGCTCTCTACCCCACGCGGTAATGATGATGATCCCCGAACCTTGGACTGCCCATGAGTCAATGAGTGATGAGAAAAAAGCCTTCTACGAATATCACTCCTGTCTGATGGAGCCTTGGGATGGGCCCGCGTCGATCGCGTTTACCGATGGCACAGTGATGGGTGCGGTGCTCGATCGTAACGGTTTACGCCCTTCGCGTTATTATGTCACCAAAGACGATTTAGTGATCATGGCATCCGAAGCCGGAGTATTGCCAATTGAACCAGAGCGGATAGAATCTAAAGGAAGAGTACAACCTGGCCGGATGTTGCTAGTCGACACCGCCCAAGGCCGTATCATCTCCGATGAAGAAATTAAACACCAAATCGCCACCGAAAATCCCTATCGTGAATGGCTTAATCAACATAAAGTGGAACTGGGGCAACTGAAAGACGCGCCAGAAGTCCCCAAAACAGACCCCCAAACCCTTGTACAACGCCAAACCGCCTTTGGTTATACATTTGAACAACTGCGCCTATTAGTGACTCCGATGGCAAAAGATGGAGTCGAAGCAGTGGGATCAATGGGTACGGATACACCCCTCGCGGTGCTCTCCGATCGCCCCAAAATCCTTTATGACTACTTCCAACAACTTTTCGCGCAAGTTACTAACCCCCCCATTGACTCCATCCGTGAAGAAATCATTACTTCCGCGGTAACAACCATCGGAGCCGAACGCAATTTACTCAAACCCGTACCCGAAAGTTGTCATCTGATTGAGTTAAAAACCCCCATTCTCACTAACGAAGAACTGGCTAAACTCAAATATGTCAACGAGGGCGATTTTAAGTCCATTACCATCCCCATTTTATTTAACCCCAAAGATGGGGTAAAAGGGATGGAAACCGTCTTAGAAGGGATTTATGCCCAGGTAAATGACGCGATCGCGTCAGGTATCAATATCATCATCCTAAGCGATCGTGGTATTGACAAAGACAATGCACCGATTCCCGCATTACTCGCGGTATCCGGTTTACATCACCACTTAATCCGAGAAGGAACGCGCACACGAGTCGGTCTTGTTTTAGAATCAGGAGAACCCCGTGAAGTGCATCATTACGCCCTCTTAATCGGTTATGGCTGTGGCGCGATCAATCCCTATCTCACCTTCGAGACAATAGAGGATATGATCAGTCAAGGCTTAATCCCCGATATTGATGCCAAAAGCGCCTTTAAGAATTACATCAAAGCGGCAACCAAAGGCGTAATCAAAGTCGCGTCAAAAATTGGCATTTCCACGATTCAGAGTTATCGGGGAGCCCAAATCTTTGAAGCGATCGGACTCAACAAATCCGTCATTGATAAATACTTTACATGGACTGCATCACGCATTGAAGGTGTAGATTTATCAGTGATTGCAGAAGAAGCCATCTTACGTCATAGTCACGCGTTCCCCGATCGCGTCTCCGATGGACATACCCTAGACGTAGGAGGGGAATATCAATGGCGTAAAGACGGTGAACCCCATCTCTTTAGCCCCGAAGTCATTCATACCCTACAACAAGCAGTGCGAGCAGGTAATTATGACACATTCAAAAAATACGCGTCTCTGGTAAATGAACAAAGTCAGAAACATTATACCCTCCGCGGTTTGTTAGAATTTAAACAACGCGAAGCCATCCCCCTCGAAGAAGTCGAACCCATTGAAGCCATCCTGAAACGCTTTAAAACAGGCGCGATGAGTTATGGCTCCATCTCCAAAGAAGCCCATGAATCCCTCGCGATCGCGATGAATCGCATCGGCGGTAAATCCAACACCGGAGAAGGAGGAGAAGATCCCGATCGCTACACTTGGACAAATGAAGAAGGCGACTCCAAGAATAGCGCGATCAAACAGGTAGCATCAGGCCGTTTTGGTGTCACCAGTTTATACCTTTCTCAGGCCAAAGAAATACAAATTAAAATGGCCCAGGGAGCCAAACCCGGAGAAGGGGGACAATTACCCGGAGGTAAAGTCTATCCTTGGATCGCGAAAGTGCGTCACTCCACTCCGGGTGTGGGACTGATTTCACCCCCACCTCACCACGATATTTACTCCATTGAGGATCTCGCGGAATTAATCCACGACTTGAAAAACGCCAATCGTGACGCTCGTATCAGTGTCAAACTGGTATCAGAAGTAGGAGTAGGAACGATCGCGGCAGGTGTATCAAAAGCCCACGCGGATGTAGTATTAATTTCCGGTTTTGATGGAGGTACGGGTGCATCACCTCAGACTTCCATCAAACACGCGGGAATTCCTTGGGAATTAGGGCTGGCTGAAACTCATCAAACCCTAGTTTTGAATAACCTACGATCGCGCATTGTGGTAGAAACAGACGGGCAATTAAAAACAGGGCGAGACGTAGTGATTGCCGCGTTACTCGGTGCAGAGGAATTTGGATTTTCCACCGCGCCCCTGGTAACACTCGGTTGTATTATGATGCGAGTTTGTCATAAGAATACCTGCCCCGTGGGAGTCGCGACACAAAACCCAATTTTGCGTAAAAATTTCACAGGCGATCCTCAACATACCGTAAACTTTATGAAGTTTATCGCCCAGGAAGTCCGCGAAATCATGGCACAATTGGGTTTCCGTACCTTCAACGAAATGATCGGGCACACTGAGATCCTCGAAGCCAAACACGCGATCGAACATTGGAAAGCCAAGGGTATCGATCTTTCTAATATCCTCTATCAACCCGAAGTCGGAGCAGAAGTGGGCCGTTATTGTCAGATCCCACAGGATCACGGTTTAGAAAAATCCCTCGATATGACAGTCTTATTGGATCTCTGTAAAGACGCGATCGAGAAAGGAGAAAAAGTCAACGCGACATTACCCATTCGTAATGTCAACCGAGCCGTTGGGACCATATTAGGCAATGAAATCAGCAAACGCCACTGGGAAGGTTTAACAGATGATACCATTCATTTGCACTTCCAAGGGAGCGCGGGTCAAAGTTTTGGAGCCTTCGTCCCCAAAGGAGTCACCTTAGAATTAGAAGGCGACGCGAATGACTATCTCGGTAAAGGTTTAAGCGGCGGTAAAATCATTGTGTATCCGCCGAAAGTTTCCACCTTCGTCGCGGAAGAAAACATCATCGCGGGTAACGTCGGACTCTATGGTGCTACCAGTGGAGAGGTTTATCTCCGGGGTATTGTGGGTGAGCGTTTTGGAGTGCGTAACTCTGGTGTCAACGCGGTTGTCGAAGGAGTAGGAGATCACGCGTGTGAATATATGACTGGGGGGAAAGTCGTTGTGCTGGGTAATACCGGGCGCAATTTCGCCGCGGGAATGAGTGGCGGTATCGGATATATCCTTGATGAGAAAGGAGACTTCGCGACTCGTTGTAATATGTCAATGGTAGCACTGGAAACCTTGGAAGATCCCGAAGAAATCAAGGATCTTCACGAGATGATTCAGAAGCACATTGAGTATACCGGAAGTGAGAAAGGCGCGAAAGTGTTGGCAAATTGGAAAGAGAATGTCCCCAAATTTGTCAAAGTGATGCCGAAGGATTATAAGCGGGTATTACAGGCGATCAAGAATGCTTTAGAAGAAGGCTTGAGTGGCGACGACGCGCTCACCGCGGCTTTTGAAGCTAATGCTCGTGATGTTGCCCGTATTGGTGGCGGCTAAGATTCACAGATAGGAAAAGAGGCGCGATCGTGTCTCTTTTCCTATGTCCCTTTGTGGTAATATTTTTATGTGTAGGTTGGGTTGAGGCACGAAACCCAAGATTGAAACTATTCAATCTGAGGGGGCAGAAACCTAGGACTGTTTCATTCTCAGGGAAACAAATTGAGAATTTTAGCCAAATATTCAGCCAATTCAGACTCAATATTAGAGCGCACAATAGCACGATAATCAAGTAAATATTGATCAGAGAGGGAAATAGGGATTGGGAAGTGGGTGATAGCTGAGGGAAGGGAGAATAATTAACCTTATTCCTTTTTCTCCCTTCCCTCGTCCCTTTATGCTTTTGTGGTTAATTACTCCAGAATTTATCCCTTTTGCTTCTAGCTGAAAATCAACTCGCGATCGCGCTTTTTTCTTCCGGTTTAACCAGAGAAACTGGTTGAGAATTATTAGCCAAATATTCAGCCAATTGAGCCTCAATATTAGAGCGCACAATAGCACGATAATCAAGGAAATGCTCATTATGGGCACAAACGGTCAAATAATGACTCCATACCCCCGGATTATGTTTAATAATACCAAACAAATGATGCCAGAATTTACCACGACTTTTCCGCAACACTCCCTGACGCCAGCAAACAGTGAACAAAGCCCGTAAATCAATCAAACTGGGAAACTTAAAAGGCACTTTACAAACTGGAGCACCTAACATCAGAAAATGTCGATAAGTCCGGTCTAAATATTTTTCAGGATCGTATAATTGCCAAAAAGCTTCTATATATTCCTCGGCAATTTCTTCTAAGGGACGAGTCGGAATAAAATTCATTAAAGTCGCTTGATTAATATTCGCGTTATTCTTTAATAAACGTCCCTCCTTATCCAGTCGATGCCAAAGCGCGGTATCTGGTAAGGCTTGTAACATGGAAAATAACGCGGTAGGAATAGAGGTTTGTTCCACAAACTTAATAATGCGATCGCCTGCACCGGATTTTTCCCCATCAAAGCCAATAATAAAACCAGCCATTACTCGTAATCCGGCTTTGGTAATTGTTTCCACCGCTTCCGTGAGAGGATTGCGATTGTTTTGGAATTTTTTGGTGAATTGTAAACTGGATTCATCGGGAGTTTCAATCCCCAGAAACACCGCGTTAAAATTACATTCAACCATCAATTGCATTAATTCGGGATCTTGGGCTAAATCTACTGATGCTTCTGTATTAAACTGGAAGGGATACTCGTATTTTTCTTGCCATTTTTTTAATTCCTTCAGCAATAACTTAACGTTACGTTTATTGCCAATAAAATTATCATCAACCATGAATATACTGCGCCGCCATCCCAATTGATAGAGATATTCTAATTCGGCTAATAATTGAGCGGGTTCTTTGGTGCGAGGTTTCCGTCCATAGAGGACAATAATATCGCAAAATTCACATTGGAAAGGACAACCACGGGAAAATTGAACTGACATAGAATCATAGGAATCTAAGTCTAATAAATCAAAACGGGGTACTGGTGTGGTGGTGACATCGGGTTTTTCACCATTGGAGCGCAAAATTCCACTGGTTTCTCCGCGTTGTATCGCGTCAATAAACATTGGAAGAGTAATTTCCCCTTCATCTAAAATCATAAAATCAACCCCTGCTCCCAGAGGACCATCGGGCAGCGCTGTTGGATATGGGCCACCACACGCGACGAGTTTTCCGCGTTTTTTGGCTTCCCGAATTTGATCGAGTAAGTCATCTTTTTGGACGATCATCGCGGAGAGAATTACTATCTCTGCCCATTCCCATTCGGCTTCAGTCACGTCTCGAATATTGCGATCAACGAGTTTAAATTCCCATTCTTGGGGGAGAATTGCGGCAACAGTGACTAACCCTAAAGGCGGGAGGAGAACTTTGCGGTTAACTAGCTCTAAAATCTTTTCATAGGACCAGAAGCTTTTGGGAAACAGGGGATATATTAGTAATACACGCATGGATGTTAAAACCTCTTGTGCTTAAGGGGGTTCTTGTCACGGAAGCTTGTTGAAGCTTTTTTCTACTGTAGCCTAGTGCTGCTAAATTTGGGAATCTTAATAGTAGGGACTCGGCAGTGCCGAGTCCCTACTTTTCAGATAGGGCAGATTCATTCTGGCTTTGGCAGATATTTGACATAGACGCGATCGCATCTTTTTGTCTCGACTCCGGTAGTCCGTTGATAACCGTATTTTTCATATAAGATAACGGCTTCTTTAAGCACGCTCGCGGTTTCAATCCAAATTTCGTGGTATCCCCCAGATAGGATGGTTTTTTCTAACTCGGTTAATAAAAATTTGCCTAACCCTTGGCCTCTTACTTGAGGTAATAAATACATTTTCCGAATTTCTACGGATTTCTCTCCCCGTTTAATCGGATAATAAGCCGCGGTTCCCACGATATTATCCTCTTTTTCTATCACCCAAAATTCTCCTCCTCTTTTAAGATAATAATTTTCTATGTCGATCACATCAATATCCGCGCCTTCGGGTTCCCATTTTAACCCATATTCTTCTAAGACTTTCGATATGACATTGGCGGCTAAGGCACGATCGCGTTCTTGCCAATTTCTGATCAGATAATCTTGATAGAAAATTTCCATAGGTAATCGGTAATGGGGAATTGGTAATGGGTAAAAGGAAGGAAGAAGGAAGAAGGAAGAGCCTGTAAAATCAAGGGTTTGTGTAATTGAGAAAATTAACTATGTATTCTAGGTTCAGGAAAAGGTGTAGATAATAACTCACTTTCCACAAGAGATAACTCTTCAAGACGTTGATTAACAACAGTTTGAGGAAAATAAGTAGTAGCTAATAACCAATAAACACCATAATGACGGGCTTCCGAAGCCATCAAACCCTGATAAAATTTCGCCAATTCTGGCTCAGGACAATGGATAGCTAATAACCCTAATCGTTCGTGACTTCTGGCTTCAATTAAACCGCAAATTAAAAGAGAATCTAATAATTTATCCGGTTCTTGGGGGCGAATTTTGGCCTTTAAACCTGCCGCGTAGGGTGATGTGGAAAGCACTCCCAAGGGAATCCCCCGTTTTTCTAACCATTGATTTACCAGTTCAAAATGTTCTAACTCTTCTTGCGCGATCGCGGTTAACATCCGCACTAATTTAGTATGGGATGGATAACGAAACATCAAATTTAAAGCCACTCCTGCGGCTTTTCGTTCACAATGGGAATGATCCAACAGAATCACGTCCAAATGCCGTATCGCGTGTTGCACCCATGCTTGGGATGTCGGTTGCTTTAAAAATTTAATGGTTGGTACAGAAGTTGTCATGGCGTGATCGTGAAAATGGTTGTCCTAGTAAATACTCTTGCTAACCTTCTTGTTTCTCTAAAAGTTGTTGACAAATCTCATAAAAGTCCTGAGCGAACTTTTGGGGATTCCACAAAGGGGCTAAATTTTCCGGTTTCTTGGAATTTTTTAATTTTTCTACCACTTGCTGACGTAACTCCTGATCTTTACCTAATGTCACCCCCCATTGAATATACTCTTTCCAAGATGTCGCGATTCCTTCATTGATGCCTAAATCTTGTAAGAAGGAATACCCCATGCGTGATAAAAACTGTACTCCCACGCGAGTGACAACGGGCAGATCAAACCATAAGGCTTCTAGGGTATGAGTTCCAGCATTATAAGGATAGGAATCTAATAAGACATCGGCTAATGAATAAATTTTCCGATGTTCTTCTTCCGTCGCGACTCGTTCTAAAAATTTAATCCGATAAAAACCAACCCCTTCTTCTTCACAGATTTTTTTATAGGTACTTTGAAAGACTTCACTATCTCCCACTCCTTTATAAATTAAGATGCTATGGGGCACTTCTTTCAAAATTGCGATATGAGCTTTGGCTAATTCTATATTAAATTTTCTTCCTGACGCGACACAGAGATATACTACTTGATCTAAACCTATTCTCAATCCTTGTCTTAAAGAAACGCGATCGCCTTCTTGACGAGCAAACCCGCAAACGGAGACAAAGCTATTGGGCATCCGAATCAACTTTTCTGTATAATATTTATCACGTCCTTCTGGGTGAGTATAGGAATCCACTAAAAAGTAATTATGAGGAGAAATATAGGGTGCGTCAAACCCTAACCAAGATATACAAATAGGGGCTGGTTGATGGTAAAGTATTTCGGCATGAAGGGGAATCGTCAAGGAATCTAAGTCGATTAAAATATCAATTCCATCTTCTCGAATTTTCTGGATTATTTCCCCTGGGTTAACGCTCCCATTCGGATAATTTTGGGGAATATATAGTTGGGCTGTTTTGGCAAACCATTGGGTAAAATCATCGGTTTGCATCGGTTCCGTCGCGTATAAATATACTTGGGAAGTAATTTTTTTTAAGGCTTCAATGATATCAAAACTACACCAACCAACGGAATGACGATTAAAATGACTGGAGATAAATCCGAGCCTTAATTCACTTTGGGGTTGTCGTTGTATCGGGTGATAAGAAGCTTCTAACTGAGTAGGATGAAGAACTTGATTGATATATTGTTGGGCTACTAATTGATTTAATTGAGAATTAGATTCGACATCATCCCTGAAATAGGGCATACTAAATAAGAGATTGGCATAAAGTGCTTTGATTTCGTAGGGTTTTTTCCAACTTCTCATCATTTGCTTCACTAAAGTTTCTAATTCTAAAAATCTATCTTTAGCGACTTGATTTAATCCCGCGAGGTGATAGGTACTCATTACATAAAGAGTTGTCATAATTCGATCCACTTCCCCACAGGTTTGATAATAGGTATTTACGGCTTTACGGGCTTCTGCATAATTGGTGGTATCTCGCAATATCCCACATAAATGTTGATGAGCCGCGATATAATCCGGTTTTAGTTGTAAGGCTTTTTGTAATACGTTTAAGGCTTCTTTATATTTCCCTTGAAAACGTCGCATAATCCCGATTTGACAATAGACTTCAGCTAAGTCTGGTTTAATGCTAAGGGCTTTTTCCCAAAGCGCGATCGCGTCGTCTAATTTGCCCCTTTTGGCTAATTCATCTCCTTGTTGAATTAGGTGATCAACCTGAGCATATTCAGGATTTAATGCTAGGGCTTTTTCTTCATGTTGGGCGGATTCTTCTAGTTTTCCTTGTTGTTTTAAGGCGTTAGCTAAATTAAGGTGAACTGCGACTAAATTAGGGTTAAGATTAAGTGCTTTGCGATAATTTAAAATAGCTTCTTGAAAGCGACTTTGTTTATAAAGCATACTGCCCAAATTCGCGTAGGCAGGTGCGGAATCAGGATTTAATTGAATAGCTTGTGCATAAAGCGCGATCGCGCCATCAATATCCCCTTGCGCGTGTTTAATCGTACCCATCGTCACATATCCCGCAGCCCAAGTCGAGTCTAAGTCTAGGGCTGCTTGACACGCGGTAGTCGCGTCGGCCAATTTCCCTTCGGCTAAATAGATTTCAGCCTGTTGAGTAAGGGTTTCGGCAGATTGGGGAGTAGGAATTTCCGTGGAGTTAGTCCGATGGGAGTTCATTGACACCGCCTTTTTGTGTTATGACATTATAGAAGTTACCAGTTTTTTGACATCCTCAAACCGAGGCGACAGGATTTATAGGAATTATTTATGAAATTGATGGAAACTCTTTCCAAAGGTAAACAACATCCAAAACTACTGCTAGGGATACTGTTATGTAGTCTCGCGTTACCCGTTACCTTAATTGCTGGGAAGACATTAGCCTCTCAACAAGCCCAAGGCAGTGAAACAGAGTCAGTGAGTCGAGAAAGTCGTATCTTTCAAGCTTCCCTCTATTTTACTTTATATTTTGAGGGTGGGTTTAGCGATCATCCTGCGGATGGTGGAGGGCGTACTTATCGTGGAATTACCCAAAGTGAGTATGACTCCTATCGTCTCCGTCGTAGTCTTCCCCCTTTAGATGTCGCGCAAATGTCGGAGGTGGAACTATTAGAAATTTATAAGCATTATTGGGATAATAGTCAAGGGGCTACTATGCACCCGGCTTTGGCAGTTGTGATGTTTGATACCGCGGTAAATTTTGGCATTAATAATGCGATTACTTTTTTACAACAGGCTTTAGGTTTACCCCAAACGGGGGTTTTCGATGCGGAAACTCTCAAGGCTGTGAAAGAGGCTAATAGTCGTAATACCGCGTTTCAGATTATTAATGAGCGCATTATTTATCGTTATCAGCGGGTGCGGGAAAAGAATAGTCAAATGGCGTTTTTTCATGGCTGGTTAAGTCGTGATTATAGTCTCTGGAAGTATGTGGAGAAAATTAAGGTGAAAGAAGACGCGATCGCGCAGTCTACTCCTGAAAAACTAGATCCGAAAAAGATCGTCAAGGAAACATCAGTTACCAAAACGAGTCAACCCAAGCCTTAATACTGTAGAGTAAGCTAACCCTACCATCCGATTTTTTCCAGAAGTCTCATAAAGTAGGGATGAAGTAGGGGATATTTACCAAAACTTATCCCTACTAATTGCTCTCTGTGTGTAACGGTTTCAGCAGTTTTTGATAATACCAATCCCCTCCAAGAATTAATTGACTTGATTGAAACAATCATTATCTATAAACTACCCCAAAAAACCAGGAAGGAGATTGAAACGATGTTAGGTTTAAATGAATTGAAACAAACCAAAGTTTATCAAGAAGCTTTCGCTGAAGGTGAAGAAATTGGTGAAGAAATAGGGCAACAAAAAGCTAAGTTAGCCGCGATTCCTCCCATGATTGGTTTTGGCTTAAAGTTAGAGGATATTGCTAACTTATTAGATTTACCATTAGAGGTGCTTCAACAAGTCGCACAAGCCAACCCTCACGAAAATTGAACTCTCTCCCCCCTAAAAAGCCAGATTCTCCCATAGGAAAACCAATAATGTAGAGGGATATGTTCACCAAAGAAACCGGGTTTCTGAGAGAAATCCGGTTTCTCAATTTAACCTCAACTGATAGTCGTTTTCGTTTATTTATCTACGGGATGTTGCCCATAATAAGGTAAGACTTCTTCCCAATGAGGACACCTTCCCTGTTGCCATTCTAAATAAGCTAATCCTAATACACTGGAAACTGTTACTCCTAAGCCTCCTTCTGTCGCATCTTTTTCACTATTTTGTACTTCTATTAATTGATAAGAATGCGGCCAACTTTCTAAAGTTTCTTGCCAAGTTTCCGGTTTCATTACTCTATCGGGTAATAAAGGAAATAAGCCAGTGATTTTTCCTTCCTTATCCCATTCTTTGATATAAATTCCGACAAATAATTCTCCCCGTTGTGCTGGCATTTGTACCGCGATTTGTTGAGAATTATCTTTAATAGATCCCCCCTCAACAAGGGGATATTTCATCATATTTCCCTTAAGCAGAGGGGGATAGGGGGGGTTAAGAAACGCGATCGCGGCCATTGAGGAAATCCCAAATAAGGGAATCTCTAATTGTTGGGCTAAAGTGCGCGCTGTCACGACACCTAAACGAGTACCCGTAAACCCACCCGGCCCCTTAGCCACAGCAATAAAACTTAAATCTTGCCAAGTTTGAGGCGAGAGAAACTCCCCTATATACAGATGTAAATGAGTGGCCATCTCTCGCCCTAAATGCCAAACTTGACTACGACTATCTCCGGCAAAATTACTAATAGATAACCCTAACTCTGGTGTAGTTGTATGGAGTGCGAAACCGTATTTCATGTAAGTGCTCTAATCCCCAAGAAATGATAATTTAATCTATCTTATCAAAAAATACCACCAATTATTTATTCGGAATGTGAAATAGGGGTAACGCGATAAATAAACAGGCTAAAATAAAATGAAATGTCGGATTTATAAAGAAATGAATATTGAGAACCCCCGATAAGATAAAAATTATTAATAAAGTGGTGAATAATTTATTGACATTTAACTCTTGAGGTTCAGCAATGAGACGTTTTACTAAAATAAACATCGTAGCAATAATCAGAGAGAAAAAAGGATGGAATACGACTAAAGTTGAACTAAAAATATAGATAGTCATTGCCCCCATTAGGGCATCCATCCAAAATTTTTTTTCATGAATTTGCGTTAACCAAAATTGACGGGTTAAGGCTGGACGCATTTTTTCTAACATTACTTTATTTCCTTGAGCCATAATGGAACCAGATTGAACCTTATTTTGGGTAAATAATTCTTGTTTCCATTCGGGAAAATGTTGATTTTTGATTCTTCCTAAAAGTTTCACTTTTGTCACTTGATTTGACAGTTTTAATTCGGTGAGTTTTGCTATAATAATTTCGGATAATTCCGGGTAATTCACTTGATGATTTTCCCAACGGTTAATCACGATTGTTAATTGTTGTTTCACTAAAGTCACTTGAATTTGGATTTGATAAGAGTTCAGAGTTTTTTGCAAATCTTTTTCCAGTTTTTTCTGGAGGGGTATTTCTGGAGTATTTTCGACGACTTCTCCTGATGAATCCTTCTGTAATTCTTCACTTTCAACGGAAATTTTTGTGATATTTTCTCCTGTCTTGTCTGGGGAAAATACAGGAGTTATTGAATGAATATAAACGGGGTTGGGTTCTAAATCTCGGAGAATAGCTGCGACACTATGATAACGTCGATTTGTCGCGTTTTGAATCATGCGATCAATAATGCGTCCTAAATCATCACTAACCGGGGATTTTAAATAATCTCGCCATACCCATATTCCCTCTTGATGATCAAATAAATCAAAGGGGGGAATTTGTGTTAATAAGTAAATACAAGTCACTCCTAAACTATAGATATCACTGGCAAAAATCGCTTTACCCATTAATTGTTCCGGGGCGGTGTACGCGGCACTTCCGATAATTGTTCCCGTTTGGGGAATGGTATTTTTTACCAGTTTTGCCGCACCAAAGTCAACCAGAAAAATGCTTTTTTCTCCTAAAGGTGAAGAGATATCTTGAGTCGTGGTTATTGGGGATTTGGGAGATTTTCTCCGAATGATGTTAGAGGGTTTAATATCACGGTGAATCACTTTATTTTTATGGACAAAGTGAAGGATTATTAATAATTCTTTGAGGAGTTCACGAATTTTCTTTTCGTTAAATGTCCCTAGTTGTTTCAATTCTTGATCTAGGTTTTCTCCATCAATAAATTCTTGTACTAAGTATTGATAATTTTCTTGACAAAAGTAATTTAATAGGGTGGGGATTTGGGGATGTTTTCCTAAGACTTCTAATCGTTGGGCTTCTTCGGCAAAGATTTGGGCGGTTTGGGGTACGATCGCGCCTTGAGGAAAGAATTGTTTAATCACACAGAAGGTGTTACCAGTAGTTTGAGTTTCATTAATAGCCAAAAAAGTACGTCCAAACCCTCCTTGGCCAATGGGTTTAATCACGCGATAACGATATTCCGACGGTACGCGATCGGGGGGTATTAATAACAAGGGAGTTCCGCAATTAGCACAAACATCTGTCTCCCCAAAATTTTGCGGTATCTGACAATTCGGATTGACACAATAACTCATTGTAGGGATTGGTGATAGGGGAGTAGTGATAGGGGATTGGGGAAGCGGGATTAGGGGATTAATGATTAAGGAATTAGTGATTAGGGAATAAAGGAAATTAGTAATTGATTCTTCAGGGATGTAACGGATGAGCTATTAGTTCCTCTTTCTCTTTTCCAGTCACAAATCACCAATCCTTATTCCCCTATCACCAATCACAAATCCCCAGTCACAAATCCCTATGCCCTATTCCCCTCAAGTGGGAACGAGTTCCCCTGGACGTAAACGAACCCATTTACCCATATCTTCTTTAAAACTAGCACACCCGACGACATCCCATTCCATCTCAATTTCACCCTGACAAGAACGAATGTTTACATTAATGCTAGGCTCAATCGGATCAAAATCTGGATTTTCTGTTAAATGGGGTTGTTGATGCTGGGTTTCTACCGCGTGGTAGGTGATACAGCGATCAACATAATCACAGTTTATACAAACACACATGGCTTTATCCTCACAACAAGGGAGCACTTTCTGTTAATGTAACTTAAGTAATCGGTTACTTCCGAAAATCTCATATTGAGTTTTGTTACAATGTCAGATGTTTCTCTTAAGGCTTTATCGCCTCAGTCTTGGCCTTTTGACTTGGAATTATTGCCACAACCGGCTTTTTTAGTGGGAGGCGCGGTAAGGGACGCGTTATTAGGGCGTTCGTCTGAGTATCTTGATTTAGATTTTGTGGTTTTGAAGGACTCGGTTAAAATTGCCCGCAAGTTAGCTTCTCATTATCACGGGGGGTTTGTTTTATTAGATCGGGAACGTCAAATTGCTCGGGTGGTTTTTTCTTGGGGGACGGTAGATATTGCCCAAGCCGAGGGCGGTGATTTATTAATAGATTTATATCGTCGGGATTTTCGCCTTAACGCGATCGCGTATAATCCTTTTACTGAGGAAATTATAGATCCTTTAGGGGGTCAAAAAGATTTAGAGACAGGCCTGATTAATATGGTATCTGCCCAAAATTTACGCGGTGATCCTTTACGATTATTACGCGCTTATCGTCAAGGGGCTCAATTAGGATTCTCGATCGCGTCTGATACTTTAATCACCATTCAACAATTAGCTCCTTTCTTACGTCAAATCGCGGTAGAAAGAATTAGGACAGAATTAGGTTATTTATTAATTAATCCCCAGGGCGTTAATTGGTTAATTAAGGCTTGGGAAGATGGGTTAATTGACTTTTTGTTTCCCAGTGCCAATTTGCGTTTTTCTCAATTAAGAGAAATCGAGGACGCGATCAAAGTCTTAAGGGAAACTTGGTCAAATTTAGGGCAAGAATTTTCCCGTTATGTACGAGAAACCATCAAAACGCCCTTGTTTGCCTTGGCCAAATTAGCCCTTTTAGCCAGTTCCGATCCCCTTGTCGCGGAAAGGGAATTACAGTTATTAAAGTATAGTAATCTGGAGATAAAAGGCGCGATCGCGATTATTAAATCTTTACCTAAATTACAAACAGCCGCGTTAGAGATGTCGGTAAGAGAACAATATTTTTTATTTCAAGAAGTGCGAAACGTCTTTCCCGCCTTAGCCATAAGCGCGATCGTGTCAGGAGTATCACTAGAAGAAATCAGCCCTTATATAGAAAGATATTTAAACCCAGAAGATCAGATCGCGCATCCCACACCATTAATTAGTGGAAACGACTTAATGGAAAAATTAAACCTACCCAAGGGGCCCCAAATAGGAGAAATGTTATTAGAAATTCAATTAGCCCGAATCGAAGGAAAAATCACTACTCCCGAAGAAGCACTTAATTTTTTGATGAGGGAATGGTGACTGGGGAATGGGGATTGGGAGAATTTGGGAAGGAAATAAATTAGCCAAATATTTTTAACGGATGTAACGGATAATTTATTAGTTTTTCTCATAATCTTCATATACTTCTGACTAATCCCCTTCTTCCCCTCCCCAATCCCTAATCCCCAATCCCTAATCCCCAATCCCCAATCCCCAATCCCATTACTTTCTCGAAATCCAATTCCAGAGAGGATGACTAGAGCCTTGTTGTAAAATATAACGTGCTTGTTGTTCCAAACGTGCCTTATCCTTAACAGGAATACCCCATAAAATATTACGACTTTGCCAGATTAACACACCCAATGTCATCCCAATACATAACCCCAAACCAATAGCCGATAAACGATGATAAGCTAACCCGTAACGCACCGCAGCCCAGGTAAAAAATTGTAACCATAAGGCAATTTCATCTCGTAATCCCCATAGACTGAGAATACCTACTGTCAACCATAACAAGATTACGACTAACCATCGTGTATAAACGGTTAATTCATGTAGTTTTTGGACTTGTCTTTGAAAAAGAATATCATCTTTAGGCTGATTTAATTCTGGTTTTTTCCCATTTGAGTTGATCATATTTTTCGGGTTATAGAAGAAGGAAGAAGCCATAAAATCAATAATTTCAGCTATTAACAACCTCCTAATCGTCGAGGTTGCCATAAATATTACGCAAATTTATTATCTCAAATCCGATATCAAATGAAACTTTAAGTCAAGAAACCCGGTTTCTGTTTTAGCTTTGCGCTCAAAGGTAGAAATTTCCTCAAGAAACCGGGTTTCTGAGCTCAAAGGTAGAAATTTCCTCAAGAAACCGGGTTTCTGAGCTCAAAGGTAGAAATTTCCTCAAGAAACCGGGTTTCTAGCTAATTCACATCAAACAATCAAGCTTCTGAGGTAGAATTAGGTCTATCCATCAGGGGCGGTAAAGGAGTCTTTTTCTCACTTTTTTCACGCCACCAAGCTAACAATGTACTCGCGATAAAAATACTAGAATACGCCCCCGCGGTAAAACCGACAATTAATGCCAATGCAAAATATTTAATCGTTTCACCGCCAAACAGAAAGATCGCGAATAATGTTAATAACGTTGTCATCGTTGTATTGATCGATCGCGCCATTGTTTGATTAACCGCGTCATCCACGACTTGATCAATAGATTCCTCTGGATGTAGTTTTAACACTTCCCGCACGCGATCGTAAATAACTACGGTATCATTAACAGAAAAACCGATAATTGTCAAGAGCGCAACCACAAATAAACTATCAACTTCAATCCCGGCAACGAGCCCTAAAATTGCGAAAATCCCAATCGTAATCACAATATCATGGAAAAGGGCAACAAAGGCAAAGAAAGCATAATCCAATTGAAAGCGGAAAGAGAGATAAATAGTAATCCCAGCAAAGGAGACAAACACCGCGAGAAGTCCCATCGAAAATATCTGACGGCCTAGGGTAGGCCCTACTGTATCAATGAGAGTGGCTTGGGGATCAAAAGTGCCTATTTTTTCAGTTAAAGCCGTTTGTAATTTAGTGCGTTGCTCCACATTTAAACTTTTAGTACGGATCGAAATACCCTGTTGTTTTTTCTGAGCATCCGTCACAATTTGAAGACTACTATTTCCCAAGCCTTGGGTATCCAAAACTTGACGTACATCCGCCAAATTAATGGGTTTATCACAATTGCCTGGTTTAGTACAATCTAATTCTAATTGTAGTCTTGTACCGCCGATAAAGTCTAAACTCGGACGTAATGGCGCACGAATATCTGGGTTAGCCCAAGAAATAATCATCGCGATCAATCCTGCTAAGATGATTATGCAGGAAAGCGTCCACCAAATTTTTCTTTGTTTGATAACACTAAATTGCATCATTTTGGGGAATGGGGAATAGGGATTGGGGAATGGGGAATGGGGAATGGGGAATGGGGATTAGGGAATGGGGAATGGGGAATGGGGAATGGTGAATGGTGAATGGTGAATGGGGATTAGGGATTGGGGATTGGGGATTAGTGAGAAGTAGAGCAAGGGATGAAGAGAAAAACCAATAAATCATCCGTTACATCCGTTAAAAATATCTCGCTAATTTACTTCCTTCCCCCATTATCCCAGTCCCCAGTCCCCAGTCCCCAGTCACCTTACTATTACCCATTAACCACTTTAGATAAATTGGGACAAAACAATTGAGGTTTCCGTAATTCGGGTACGCCTAAAACGAGAAACAGAAAAGTTCGACTACAGGTAATTGCCGTAAACATACTCAAGACAACCCCTAATGATAAAGTAACAGCAAATCCTTTGACTAAACCAGTCCCTAACCAAAAGAGGGCGGCACACGCGATCAATGTGGTGACGTTACCATCTAAGATACTGGAAAAAGCACGGTAAAAACCTGATTCCACCGAACGATATAAACTTTTACCCGCTTTTAACTCTTCTCTAGTACGTTCAAAAATTAACACATTCGCGTCAACTGCCATCCCAATACTAAGGATAAAACCAGCAATCCCCGGAAGGCTTAAAGTCACGCCTAATAATAGGAAACAAGCCCAAGTTAGCAACGCGTAAATAATCAACGCGACATCGGCAATGACTCCGGGCAAACGATAGTAAGCCACCATGAAGATTAACACTAAAACCAGACCGCCGATACCGGCATAAATACTCTTTTGAATGCTATCTTTACCAAGGGTTGCACCTACCGTGCGGTTTTCCACAATTTCTACGGGAACCGGAAGGGCTCCACCTCGTAATTGTATGGCTAATTCATTGGAGGTTTCGGCATTATTAAATCCTGTAATAATGGCATTTCCCCCCGTAATTCCGGTTTGGGCAAATTCTACGCCCACGGTAGGTGTACTAATCGGTTCATCATCAAGAAAAATACCAATACTGCGTCCGGTTCCTGCTAAACTTTTGGTGAGTTGGGCAAAGAGATCCGCACCTTGATTATCAAATTTGATCGCGACATTCCAATTATTACCGGAGCTTTCCGGTTGGGGGAAAGCATCTTTGAGATTTTTTCCGGTTAAACCAGTGCTTTTATAGAGTTTCGCGATCGCGTCATTACTACGTTTAATCGCGGCTAAATTTTCCTGAATTGCCTTTTGATCCTTACTATTTTTTAAGGCTTTTCGTTGCAGTTTAAGTTGTTGATAAATTTGTCTTTCGATCGCGGCTTGAGCTTCAGTACCGGGTAATTGTTCTTTAAAATCAAGTTGGGCTGTTCCCCCTAAAACTCGTTCCGCTTGTTGAGGATCACTAACACCAGGTAACTGGACTAAAATTTGATTATTTCCTACCGTTTGGACGACAGCTTCAGAAACTCCTAAACCATTAACACGATTTTCCACAATTTGTTGAACCGCTTCCAAGATTCGCTCATCAATTTTGGGAACATCGGCAGTTGTCTTGACTTGAATCGTCAATTGAGAACCCCCTTGTAAATCTAGTCCTAATCGAGGGGGAATTGTCGCGATCACTGTTATGGCCGCGATGAGCAATACCATAATAAAAATTAATACTGGACGCTGTTTTTGCATAGAATTGTGCTGGTAGGATCGCAAATTTAAAGTTATGAGTTATGAGTGATTAATTATGAGTGATAATAAGATCAAAACTCATAATTTTTCCTCATAACTCCCATTACTCCGTGACTATTTATACACTTCGGGAGACCATTTTTGCCACGGCTTCCACAATTTGGGGGGGTTGGACAATGGTGAGTCGCTCTAATGATCCATTATAGGGAGTGGGAATATCTTGAGAAGATAAACGCAAAACCGGTGCATCTAATTCATCAAATAAGCTGTCGTTAATAGACGCGATTAATTCCGCGGCTATTCCTCCCGTTTTCATACATTCCTCAACAATAATCACTTTATGAGTCTTACGAATAGACTCGCCAATGGTTGCCATATCGAGGGGTTTGAGGGAAATTAAGTCTATCACTTCAGGATCATAACCTTCTTTGACTAAGGTGGGAACGGCTTGTAAGACGTGATGACGCATCCGTGAATAGGTAAGAATAGTAACATCACTTCCCTTTCTGACAATTTCTGCCTTATTTAAGGGGAGGACATATTCAGTTTCAGGGAGGTCTTCTTTGAGGTTATAGAGGAGAACGTGCTCAAAGAATAGCACGGGGTTATTATCACGAATAGCTGCTTTAAGAAGACCTTTGGCATTATAAGGTGTCGAACAAGCAACAATTTTTAACCCCGGTACGGCTTGGAAATAAGCTTCCAGACGTTGGGAGTGTTCCGCGCCTAATTGACGACCGACTCCTCCAGGCCCACGAATTACCATTGGCATGGTAAAGTTACCCCCAGAGGTATAGCGCAACATTCCCGCGTTATTGGAAATTTGGTTGAAGGCTAGGAGTAAAAACCCCATATTCATCCCTTCAATGATGGGGCGAAGTCCCGTCATCGCGGCTCCCACTGCCATACCTGTAAAACTATTCTCCGCGATCGGGGTATCCAATACCCGCAAATCGCCGTATTTTTTACATAAGTCCTTTGTGACTTTATAGGAACCGCCATAATGTCCCACGTCTTCACCCAGGACAAAGACGGAGGGATCACGTGCCATTTCTTCATCTATGGCGGCGCGAAGTGCGTTAAATAGTAAGGTTTCTGCCATCTGACTGTGATATTTGAGGAGGGCCAGATTAGAATCTTAACCTTTTTTTGACACTATCGGAGAAGAAGGAAGAGGGAAGAGGGAAGAAGGAAGAAGAGGGAAGAAGGAAGAAGGAGGAAGGGCAATAGTAATAGATATCTCCAAAAACTATTCTAGGGTAGGTATTAGCCTGTCTTTGAGATGATTTTGGGGAGATGTCTAAATAGTTAACTATTTTTTGTGGTTAATACAATTCTACTACGACTTAACATCAATACCCCAATTATATAGTGTTGACCTTTCAGAAGTAAAACTTGTGGCACAGGCATCTTCCCTGTGACGGGAGCGCTGCCCTGCATTTACCTCTCATTTAAAAATGCTATATCACGTTTTGACTAAAGATGAGGTCTAATTTCTTCCCTGTTCAAAGTTCCCTATTAAGAGTTGCCTAAAACGAGAAAAATGTTACCTCACAAGTATGAGAAATCCTATAGCAATCCCTCACGATTCGTCAGAAATTTAATTTTGATAATAGGAGTACCCACATCTCCCTCTTGTTTGTGTTTCGTCCTACGCGTGCCAGATTTCTCATGCTAGAGAATCAACCGGAGTGTTAAAATTCCCGACGAGAAAGTAAACAAAGACGTACCCAACCAAAGGCGACTCCGTGCCATCCCCACGCGGGAAGATGTCCACGATAAGCATTAAACCCAAAGTTTAATTCATTATAGGATAACCAACGATTATTGATACGCCATCCTACTTCATTCCCTAATGCTTCCCAAATTTTGCGATCATAATTACGGGTTTCTCCTAAACTTTGATAAATCCGTTTTTGTACGGAAAACCCAAAATTTCCTTGACTATATTTTGACCATAATTGATCTAGGGTTCTTAAGTCTTGTGCCGGTACGCGATCGATATCTTCCACTTCTAACCAACCTTCATCAATTTTATCCGCGATCTCTAACATTTTTTTTGCCGTTTCTTGATCAGCCTCCTTCCATTTACTATTCGCCAAAAGATTTTCCAGCATCTTATAGTCTCTACTCGACGTGACAAATGAAGTGGTTTTGGCTGTATTGGCGACGGTATTAGTAATAGTCTTTTGACTTGTCCAAATACCCGGAATATCTTTTTTTTCGTTACTATTAATCGGGGGAGATGAGGTTTCCATTGGTAACATTTCCAACCACTCTTTGACGGATTTTGGACGATTATTAAACTCTAATTCCATCCCTTTCATAATGGCCATGTTAGTCTGATCGCTCAGATTATAGTTAATTATTTTTGGGGAAGATAAAGGTTGATTTAATAATCGAAAATTAGGAGATATTGGTAAAGTTTTTGTCACTAAATAATAAAGACTTGCTGCGAGGGAGTAAACATCAGTATATTCACCTATATTACCAAAATCGTGAGACATTTCTGGCGCGGTAAAGCCTTGAAGATTTATCCAACTAAGAGACTGATTTTGATGCCAAAAACTTCCACGACCTAATCCCACATCAATTAAGACAACTTGCTCTTGATTCTCTATCTCTGTTAGTGGAGAAGACAATGTATTATTAAGATTTTTCCTGGGTGAATAACCCGGAGGAATCAAATTTTTTTTCAGCATCATATTTTGAGGTTTAATATCTCGATGTAATAAGCCGTTACGATGAATAACAATTAATGCTTCCCCAATTTGACGAATAAAAGATAAGGCTTGAGACTCCGATAAAATTCCCTTACGAATCGAAGCACTCCATAAATCTTCACCTTGTACATACTCCATAACAATACAAGGAAAATCTCCCATCGTAAAATAATCTTCTATTTTGACTAAATTGGGATGTTTACATAAAGAAAACTGTAATGCTTCCTCACGAAATGTATTTCGATATAAAGAAAACTGAGGATGATTGACTAAATTTTGTACAAGTGTTTTTATGACAACGGGTTGACCCTCTTTATTTCTCGCGAGGTAAGTTATTTCGAGACTTCCTTCTCCTAAGATCCGTTCTATGGTATAACGGTTGCCGTATAATTGTTGTCCTGTTGTCCAAACCATTATTTTTCCTTCCCAATTTTTTAATTATTTTATAGGTAAAATGAGGATTTTTCTTGAGACTCCCCACAAAGCTGGGGGATTCTAGGATTATTCATGTTCTGAGCTTGTCTGTTTCATAATATCAAGTTGGAGCAAGTTATTGAACTATTCTGTCAAAAATTGTGTAATCTTTCATAAGTCATTCTGAGGGGATCAGCCACTATACAGGAGAGTTTTTTGGGTGGAATTTCTCCCCAGAATCCTCCTAGATAATTTCTCAATTCTTGTTTTTGGGCTTGATGGTTTAAGATATCGTCAAATCGGCGACACCACTGATCAAAGCAAGGGGACTCAGGGGCGGGGGTTGTCTCTTTCATTGGTTATTTGTTCGTGTTAGAGACTTGCTCTATAGTAATTATAGTTCAATTCTCTCAAACTGAGGAAAGTTGTAAGGCTTGGGATACTTTTATCTCTCTTGTTGCTACTACTTGTGCATTGGGAATCTGGTTTTTTGAATATATCAGTGATCTGAGTTCTTTCTTTGGGAATATTCTTGGGGACTATTATTCGTGAAACCTCTGCTTTCAATATCTTTGTTTTGTCATGGATGCCTGAATAACTCTTTACCCGAAAGTCTTGATGTGCTCTGATAAATTTATCTAAAAAAACGATGGCATTATCTTATTCAGCCATCCAGAGAGAAAGAAAAAAAAATGGGGATGATCATATAAAGCGAGCAATCACTTCCCGTAATTTATTAGAGTCAAAAGGTTTAGTTAAATATTCTGTTGCACCCGCGAGACGACCTTGCACCTTATCAAAGGCACCATCACGCGCAGTCAACATAATAATAGGTAAACATTCATATTGAGGTAAACTACGGACTGTGCGACAAAGTTCTAAACCATCTATTCCGGGCATAGAGACATCTAATAATAAGAGAACAACAGGTTCATGGTAAATCATTGATAAAGCATCAACAGCATTATCGGCAACCAATACACGATACTCTTTTCCTAAAGCCTGCTTGATCAATTCATGCATCACGGTGCTATCATCCACCGCGAGAATTGTCGGAAACTGACTTTCAGTAACAGACATAGTTTTCTCCTTAATTATACTTTTTACGTTACCTAAAATTTATACAAATATTACATTGTACAGGTAAAAAAGGTACAACCTCTGATGTAATTGTAACACAGTATTGCCACTTTATTGACAAAATTAAAGGTAAAATTGAATCTTTGTTGAGACCGATCGCGCTTTTTTGATAAATAGGGATCAGTTGTTACCAGTCCAGGGTATAATAGAAATGGGGCAGGGAAGAAAGACCCCATCACTTTATGGGAGAAACTCAAAGTGATTATTATATATTAAAGATGGCAAAATTACCCAGGCTCGAATACTTAAAATCTATCCCCTAGTCAGTCAGGCTCCAATAAGGAAAGATCACGAAGGGACATCCCTACTCCTAGTTTTGGTACAGAGAAGCTTTATCATGCTTTACGGAATCCCAAAGTTAGGAAAGGAAGCAGAAGGGGTGCAGATATCCCAAGAGGAAAATGCTCTGTAGTTGTCAAATACCAAAAACGCGATCGACCCCAGTCCTTCTCTAGTCATCTGTAGCATAGTCATTAGGGCATTTCTATGTTAAAGCTGTAGAAGTGCTGGCTAATGTCCAAGGAGTCAGATGATCAATGAAAACAATATTAGATAGTAATCACAAAGTGTTTAGACTTGATGACATTCGTCTCTATCAACTTCTAGGGGCTGCACCAGAAGCCTCCTTTGAGGATATCATGGGTTTGGCAATCCAGATTAGCCAAGCCCCGATAGGGTTTATCTCTTTTCTGGACGGCTCAGGACAATGGTTAAAGGGACAAATCGGGATTAAAGGAGAAATTCCACCCTATTTAGATTTCTGTAATCTGGTGATGACAAAGGAACTAGAAAACAGAAATAAAGAGGGTATTCTCCTGTCACCTGAACCCACCCAAATTAATCTAATCAGGGAGGCTGACACCGATCAAAGATTTGTTAATCATCCCTTAGTCAAGACTGAGCCTCAGATCAAATTTTATGTGGGCATCCCTATTATCACAGGGGAAGGGGTAGTCATTGGTATCCTCTCCCTCATGGATTATATACCAAGACAATTAACACCAGAAACGATTGAGTCCCTCAAATCTCTCTGTCGTCAAATGGCGACAACAGTGAATTTGCGTCGTCAATTAGTTGACTTAGGTGGCAAAGTTTTACGTTTAGAAGATATCATTAATGAACGCAAAAAAATCTGGGAATTAGTACGCAAAGAAAGAGATTTTTTCTGTACAGTGCTCGATACAGTGGATGCCTTAGTGATTGTCTTAGATCCCCAGGGCAAAATAGTCCGCTTTAATAATACTTGTGAAGAATTAACCGGTTATTCTGCTTCAGAAGTAGAGGATAGTTATTTATGGGATTTATGTTTACTGCCCGCAGAAGTCCCTGGGTTTAAAGCCCTGATTGAAGACATTTGTCAACATCGTCATAAACGAGTATCTTCGGGCATTAATGATTATGAAAGTTTTTGTATTGCCAAAGATGGAACTCGCCGCTTAATTGCTTGGTCAAATAAGGCAATTGAAAAAGAACATGGTCAAATCAAATATATTATTTGTACGGGAATTGATATTACAGAAAGCCGTCAGAATGAGTTAGAAATTCGCAAATCTCGTCAATTTCTTGACTCAATAGTTGATAATAT
This sequence comes from Microcoleaceae cyanobacterium bin_387, assembly GCA_037440985.1. GTDB lineage: Bacteria > Cyanobacteriota > Cyanobacteriia > Cyanobacteriales > Microcoleaceae > JBEDKD01. Next base: position 15,445 of record JBBITB010000012.1, on the reverse strand, counting down.
TCCCCATGCCGTTTTCGTGAAATATGCTGAAGATTTACGCTTTGCCAGTGTTAATAAAGCTGTGGAAGAAATGGTGGGATATTCCAAAGATGCTTTTATTGGGCATAATGATTATGATTTTTTTCCGAAAAATGAGGCGGATTTCTTTACCGAAAAAGATCGAGAAGTATTAGCATCGCGAACTCTTCTTGATATTCCTGAAGAAAAAATCCAGACTCAAGAGAAGGGGGAAAGAATTTTACATACCAAGAAAATCCCTATATTTGATGAATTGGGTAATCCTAATTATCTCTTAGGCATTTCGGAAGATATTACTGATCGAAAAAAAGCTGAAGAAAATTTATATTTGTTAGAAAGAGCGATCGCGGCTTCCAGTAATGGTATTGTGATTACGGACAATATGCAGCCGGATAACCCTATCATTTATTGTAATGGAGCCTTTGAAAAAATTACGGGATATTCCCGTGAAGAAGTCTTAGGAAAAAACTGTCGATTTTTACAATCTTCTGACACACAACAAGAGTCTCTTAGCATGATTCGTGAATCGGTGAAAAGGGAAAAAGAATGTGTGGTTATCTTAAAAAATTATCGTAAAGATGGAACACCCTTTTGGAATGAACTCGCGATCGCGCCTGTGCGAGATAGTAATGGTAGATTAACTCATTTTATCGGAGTGCAAACCGATATCACTCAACGACGAGAAGCTGAAGAAGCGCTGAAAACCAGTGAAGAAAGGTATCGACTGTTAGCGGAAACCTCTACAGATTTAATTTCGCGACATTCTCCAGAGGGAATTTATTTATACGCGTCCCCAGCTTCTCGTTTATTATTAGGTTATGATCCCGATAAATTAGTCGGTAATTCTGCCTACGAATTTATACATATTGATGATAGTTTAGCTGTCAGAGAAGCCCACGAAAATATCTTGAAAAATGCGGACATTTATACAGTTAGTTACAGAATACGCCGCCAAGATGGTTTTTATATTTGGTTTGAAACTACCTCTCATAAAATTCACCATCCTGAAACTGGAATCATCACAGAAATTGTCTGCATTTCACGGGATATAACGGAGCGGAAACAAGTGGAAGCTTCTTTATTAGAAAGATCGCGTCTTTCCACCCTAGAAGCAGAAGTTGGGGCGGCCTTAGGTGGGGGTAGTAATATTGTCGTGATTCTGGAACATTGTACCAAGGCAATCGTACAACATCTCAATGCTTCTGGTGCGGCTATTTGGACAATTCAGACGGAGAGAAACGAATTAGAATTACAAGCGCAATCGGGAGAAGTTGATCAGAAGTGGAAAGAGAGAAAAGAGGAGTTTATTCTTGATTCTAAATCTCCTATTACTTATCCTCTGATTGTGGACAGTCGTCAAGTCGGACTGATGGCGATTTGTAGTAATGAAACGATGACTGATGCGGTGAAAGAAGCCTTGGGATGGGTGGCTAACGCGATCGCGGTTGCCATTGATCGAGTCAAAGCGAGAGAAGAACTTTTAAGTCGTCGCGAAGGGTTACTTTTCCGATTAGCTAGTCAAATCAGAGATTCCTTGGACTTGGATAAAATATTAGGAACCGCGGTGAATGAAATCTATAGTTTATTGCAGGTAGATCAATGTATTTTTCTTTGGTATTTACCTGCCGATCCGGTTGGTTGTTTTGCCATTACCCATGAAGCCAAAAATCCTGATATTAACAATTTGTGTATAGATGATTATCCCCCAGAAGAAGTCGTCGCACTCGCGGCGAAAATTGAGGAACATCAAACGGTTCAAATTGATAATATCGACAGCGCGATTGATTTAGATGATCAAACCCGTACTTTCTTACTCAATGCTGGAATTACCTCTAAATTAATGTTACCTTTACAAACTCGTTCGGGCCAAAGAGGGGCTATTGTTTGTAATTATTATAGTGGTTGTCACCCTTGGAGTCAGAGTGAAGTTGAATTATTAAAAGCGGTGGTTGATCAACTCGCGATCGCGATCGATCAAGCGGAATTATACGCGCAAACCCGTGCCGCGGCTTTAGCAGCCCAAACTCAAGCTTTTCATTTAAGAGAAGCCCTACAGAATTTACAACAAAAAGAAGCCCAATTAATTCAAAGTGAAAAAATGTCATCATTGGGGCAAATGGTGGCGGGAGTCGCCCATGAAATTAATAATCCGGTTAACTTTATTTATGGGAATTTAACCTATTGTGGGGATTATGTGCAGGAGATTCTACAATTATTAAGATTATATCAGAAACATTACCCCGATCCCCCAGAGGAAGTCGCGGAAAAAGCCGATGATATTGATCTGGATTTTATTGTGGAAGACTTACCTAAAATTTTATCTTCAATGGAGATGGGAGCGGAAAGAATACGTCAAATTGTCTTATCTCTACGCAATTTTTCTCGATTAGATGAAGCGGAGAAGAAACCTGTGGATGTCCATGAAGGGATCGATAATACGTTATTGATTTTAGATAACCGTTTAAAATCTAAGGGCAAAGAGTCTGGTATTGAGATTATCAAAGAATATAGTAAACTTCCCAAAATTGACTGTTATGCCGGACAATTAAATCAGGTTTTTATGAATATTATTGCTAACGCGATCGATGCCTTAGAAAATAAAGCAGGAGATCGGATAATAACTATTCATACTGAGACAATCCCTGCGAATTCTGCTCAGGTGGAAGGGATACAAATTCGGATGAAGGATAACGGCCCAGGCATGACAGAAGAAATCAGAAATCGTTTATTTGATCCTTTTTTCACTACTAAACCTGTAGGAAAGGGAACTGGATTAGGCTTATCAATTAGTTATCAAATAGTGGTGGAGAAACATGGGGGAAATATTCAATGTCGCTCCCAACCCGGAGAGGGTTCGGAATTTATTATTGAACTCCCGATTCCCAAAGCCCGATACTCTGAAACATAACTCTGAGCAAGGATGGGGCGAGTTTATATCATTTTTTAGTGGGTATTAATGATTTCGGTGAACCCGCCCTTACAGGTAAATGAAAAAATGGCTATAAAGCAGGTTGTAAGGATAAAACCTGATTTAATTTGCCACTGCGAAAACCCTCTAAATCTAAGGTGACATAGATAAAACCAAACTCTTGAAATGCTGAAACTAACATAGATAAATCTGTGCTTAAGACAAATTCTTTAATTTCCTCTGGAGGTAACTCAATTTTCGCGGTATCTCCCTCCGAGCGCACCCGGAGATTTTTTAACCCTAATTGACGCAAATATCGTTCGGCTCGTCCGACTCTTTGTAACTTTTCAATGGTAATTTCTTCTCCATAGGGAAAACGGGAACTTAAACAAGGTTGGGCGGGTTTATCCCACCAAGGAAGTGCTAATTCTTTGGCTAATTGACGCACTTCTAATTTGGTAATTCCTACTTCGGCTAAGGGCGATCGCGCGCCTCTTTCTTTCGCGGCTTGAATACCCGGACGATAATCCTTTAAATCATCGGCATTAACACCATCTACTACATAGGGATAACCGCGTAAAATTGCTAAGGGTTTGAGAGTATCATGCAATTCACTCTTACAAAAATAACAACGATTGACGGGATTTGATGTATAGTTAGGATTTGTCATTTCCTGGGTTTCTACTACCTCATGGCTTATACCAATTTCTGAAGCTTGAACCCGTGCATCTTCTAAATCTTCTGGTAATAAAGAAGGGGAAATCGCGGTGACGGCTAAAGCGCGATCGTGTAACACGTCATAAGCTACCTTCGCGACTAAAGTGCTATCAATACCCCCAGAATAGGCAATTAAAGCCTTTTCCATGTCACGAAAAAGACTTTGCAAATGTTTCAGTTTTTCCTTGAGTGTAACTGTCATAAGAGTTGACTTCATAAAGTTAAAACTCCCGCCGAGAGAAAATTAAGGTAGAAAGGGATAATAACAGGATAATATAAATTAAAGCATAACTTCCATTAGTGATTAAAGTCGGTAACGGGGGAATTTGTCCATAGACAGCTTCATTGATTAAATTGAGCCGTTGTAAGTCCGGTAAAACTAAATACAGATTGATCATTAATTGTTCAATGACTGGATTTTTGGTTAATTTCCCCAAGGTGACTAAATCCCTGGATGCTAATCCCATTAAGTAGATAGATAAAGTTAGGATTGTCGCTAAAATTGAACTGGTAAAGACACCAAATAAAATACCTACGGCTGTTAATAGAGATAACTGAATCCAGATAAAAAAGGAGGCAATACCCAAACTCACAGGTGGATAGGGAATCTTATTAAATGTTAGGATCAGCATATAAATTACTGTCATTGACGTGAGCAGCACGGCTAAAACAAGGGATAAACCAATGTGTTTCCCTAATATCAATTCCGAGGGACTAATGGGTTTCGCGACTAAGACATAAACTGTGCGTTTTTCAATTTCTTTATTCACTAATCCTGGGCCAATAAATATAGTAATAATTAAACCGAGAAAACCGATCGCGGCAATCCCTATATCTAAAATTATTTTTTGTTCGGTACTCGCGGCTAATTCAGGAATAAAACGCACTGACGCGAGCATGACAATAGCAAATAAACCGATTAAATAAAGAACGCGATCGCGGATCACTTCCCAAAAAACATTCGTAGCAATTGTGAAAACTCTCAAGATATTTATCATAAGTCTCCTCGCGGTTTTTTTTGTCATTCTCTAATCTTAGGGAAATTTTAACTCAATTTTGCTATTTTTGTTCACGGGGTTCCGTTTCATCTTTCGCTTTAACGGGACTACATTCTATAGAGGCGCGATCACCGTTTCTGAAAATATGACAAGTTTTTGTGACATAATAACCATAGGTACGCGATCCAGGTCCATACCATTGTGCGAATAATTGTAACTTATAATCAGACTGACTTTGTTGCAGATTATAAGTAAATTTCCACAAGGAGTCTTCCGGTAACTTACCTAGAGTTTTCCATCCCTCATCACGCAAATTAAGCCGATTTTGACCAATATTTAAAATCCACTTTTCTACCTCATTCCAAGGTTTTTTATCACTTTTTAACGTGAGATAATCTTCCATCGTTTTGATAATAACAATGCCTCTGGAATCATTAATAGATGAGGATTTTATTTTAATAACTAAGGCTTTTTTATTAAAATTTTCAGCAAAGACACTAGGATAATCTTTTAACCAGTGTTCTATCAATATATTAAATCTAATCCAACAACTAAGGAGACAATGTACTAGGAAAAATATGATAAAATCAGCCCGAATTAAAGGGATTGATATTTCCCATTGTACCCCGGATTCAATTATTTCATAGATAGACGCGATACAAACAGAAAATAAAGGAAACGAGATCAGGGCAAATTCGGTTAAATTTTCCCCAGAGAAATTAGAATAAAAAAACAAAGAAATTAAACCCCCAAGCAGCCAGGGGTGTAGGGAAAATCGCTGAAATTTTAGAGGTTTTTCCTTAAAAAAAACACTCAGGGTAGCAATGAAAGATAAATATCCCCAGGTAATAAATGTTTCTTGCCACTCGATATAATTCATAGTTAATACTGCGGCTATTCCCAATAGAAAAGTGAGAATAAGTAGCGTTTTCCAATGAAAAAAACGAGGAGGTTTAAGGAAAGTTTTCCAAAAATTATCTAGTTTTTTAATGATCGGATTTTTCATAAAGAACTTTTTTGAATAATTAAGGTCATTACTATAGCATAATAGCTGAGAAAGTGTGCCAAGAAAACAATCAGGATAGCATCGGATAAAATTCTAATTCTATTTTTCAATTGCACATATAATTTTGGGGGCAAGGGAGAGTTAATAAACAGTTTTCTTTCCCCCAGCCATAATACCATAAATAGTTTAAAACCCAACCATTTCCAGAGAAAAGAACCGAAAAAGATCAAAAGATTGAAAATAAAACTGAGGAATCCCAAAAATTGACACTGATTGAAAAAGACACAACTCATTAAACGTTCACGTTCGGAAGGAGAAATAATTTCTTCCCATCCCAAGAAAATCAACCATCCCACTATGGCTGATAATAAATTGATCGTAGCTACATATTGTACACTATTTTTAGGACTGAACTTGAGAAATTTATGAAAAAATACGGATTCAATGGCAATAACGATCAATAAAACTAAGATTTGTGTTAAAACCACTGGCAAAGCCAAAACCGTAAAAAACATGATAAAGGGCCGTGATTAATATTAATTTCACTGTTATAGCACTACAAGTGGCACATTAGGAGGTTCTTAATTACACTAACCCTTGATTGTATTGAATTTTCCTTAGAGCCTTGGTGTCTTAGTGTTTTATTAGTTGAGACTTAGTGCCTGAGAGCCTTAGTGTCTTAGTGGTTTATTAATTGATGCTTAGTGCCTTAGTGCAGTATCTGAGAAAATTGTGCTGATCTATCCTAGAATTTAGGATAGGATGCAACGCCGACAAGGTAGAGGGAAACACAAGAAAACTATGGAAAGAAACGGCATCGGCATTCGCACAGCACAAACCCGTTCCGAGCGTATTGTCGGACAAATTCACGTTTATGATGGAGCCAGTAAGGGCAAGTCCCAAGCCGCCTTGGGGGTTGTCTTGCGTTCGATTGGCTTAGGTATTAATTCGGACTTCCCTACGCGAGTATTACTCTTGCGCTTTCTGAAGGGGCCCGGACGTTCCTATGACGAAGATGGGGCGATTGAGGCTCTGCAAAGGGGGTTTCCTCATCTGATTGATCAAGTGAGGACGGGTAGAGCCGAATATTTTGGGCCTAATGAAATTACTCGTTTTGATCGTTTAGAAGCTCAACGGGGGTGGGATATCGCGAAGGGAGCGATCGCGTCTGGACTGTATTCGGTTGTTGTTTTAGACGAAATCAACCCTGTTTTAGATTTAGGATTATTACCTCTTGAGGAAGTCGTGAAAACCCTGAAAAATAAACCGGAATATTTAGAAATTATTGCCACTGGAAGGGCGACTCCTCAAGCTCTGCTCGATATTGCCGATTTACATTCGGAAATGCGTCCCCATTATCATCCCAGGGCCGTCGAACATGGGATTACAGGGATTGAAATTTATACTGGGGCTGGGAAAGGGAAATCTACGAGTGCTCTAGGGAAAGCCCTTCAAGCTATCGGGCGAGGCATTAGTCAGGATTTATCGCACCGAGTGTTAATTATGCAATGGCTTAAAGGTGGTACGGGTTATACGGAAGACTCTGCGATCGCGGCTTTAAGACAAAGTTATCCCAATTTAGTTGATCATCAACGTTGTGGCTCTGATGCGATTGTCTGGCGAGGACAGCAAAAAGAAATAGACTATGTGGAAGCGGAAAGGGGGTGGGAAATTGCTCGAGCCGCGATCGCGTCTGGATTGTATAAAACGATTATATTAGATGAACTCAACCCCGCGGTCGACTTGGAACTACTTCCGGTAGATCCTATTGTGGAAGCCCTATTACGAAAACCCCGTGACACGGAAATCATCATTACGGGACGTTGCCATAAACCCCACGCGTATTTTGATCTCGCGAGTGTTCACTCTGAAGTCTATTGTCATAAACATTATGGTGATCAAGGAGTCGAACTCAAACGGGGTATAGACTTCTAAGAAAAAACCTGTAGTCTTACTTGGGGTTTTTCACCCGGTTACTGGTGCGAAAGAAACCGGGTTAGTGCGATCGCGTTCACTGGGAGTGTCAAGCTTCTTTAAAGAAACGAATGATTTCACGGACATTATTGAGCACTTGACTATCGGTGGTAAGTTGCGCGATCGCGTTTACGGAGTCTCTGGCTAATTTTTGATGTTCCGCGTCATTGGTGGACTTGAAATCTTCAATCGACGCGGCTAAACGGGTTAAGGTGGTTCGGGTTACTTGCCATTGTTGTTCTTGATTTGATACCCAAGAATTGGGATTATCACTATTAAATTTGTCTCTTAAAGTTTGCACTTGAAATTCTAAGGTTTCCATGCGCGATCGTAATTCCATTGTATCTTGACGGGGATAGAAAAACTCTTGACGAATCATGGAAAGTCGCAGGGATAAATATTGATACAAGCGAATCGCGGGACGCAGGAAGGTTAAGAGTAAAGCCGCCGCGGAGGTGATATATCCTAAACTACTAATTCCCGTAACGGCTAAGGTGTAAAAGCCGATCGCGGAAATGAGATGAAGCGCGATCGCGATCGCTAAAGAACGATTTGCTAACATCATTACATATTGAATTTGTTTTTGATCAACAGTAATGGATTTTTTCCGAGATTCTTCAGCTTCTGCTAAGACTTGTTTCGCCTCAAAATGAATATTCCAAGGAACAGTAACAATTAAGACAAGCCATTCAAAAATAGCAATCGCAATCACCCAATCGAGAAAATTTCCCGCGGCAATATGTAACCATTGCAAAATCCCAAAAACGAGAATTAATAAGACGACAAAGCCTATATTAAATGCGGCAAAATTATACATTTTCATCACCTCAAAAAATAAAAAAAAAACGGGTATCTCAACCCACCCAAAGGATTAAAGAAAAGGAGCAACAAGACATCCACCCGGTTTTTGGTTCAGTTCTTTTTTATCTTAGACAATAGTCATCGGAGAAAGAGAAAGGTAGTGTGACACTTAATAAACTGGCTGCGAATATGGCAATCTCTATCAGATTTGAGAAAAAATTTCAGTCCGTCAGGGACTTAAGTCCCTGCCTTAAAGCTAAAGTCCTCTGAAGAGGACTAAATATTTAACAATTTTTTTTAGGAATAGAAATTGAATAACTTAAGTTATTTGCTGGTAGTTTCCCTGAAGGGATTGAACGCAAGTCTTAAGCCGACACTACTTGATTAAATTTTTATGCCTTAGTCTTCTTCTGATCAATTCAGCTAATTTCGCCATGATGTGAAATCAGTTCTCCAGTCCTCTTTAGAGGACTTAAGTAAGAGCATTAAAGATAAAGTCCTCTGAAGAGAACTAAATATTTAACAATTTTTTTTAGGAATAGAAATTAAATAACTTAAGTAATTTGCTGGTAGTTTCCCTGAAGGGATTGAACGCAAGTCTTAAGCCGACACTACTTGATTAAATTTTTATGCCTTAGTCTTCTTCTGATCAATTCAGCTAATTTCGCCATGATGTAAAATCAGTTCTCCAGTCCTCTTTAGAGGACTTAAGCTATCAGACAGGGACTTAAGTCCCTGGCTCTGAAGAGGACTAATAGACATCTGGAAAAAGTAATTAAAAGCCTCTTTCATAATGGGAGTTTCCCCTAATTTAGCCGCGATATCAAATGAGTTATTAAGTCCTCTGAAGAGGACTTCAGCTATGAGACTCTGACTTAAGTCTCTGGCAGGCAGTGTTTGAGCTGAAGTTAATACCAATGACTCTGGCACTACCCCTAGGAATCTTTATGAATGATTGAGACTTGCTAGAGATAGGGTTAGACATTTGCAAACCCCAAAAAGAGAAAGGTTATTCAATTAAATAAGTAAACCATTGGGTTTCATTATCCCCAGGTTTTTTTTGCCGACGTAATAATCGCCAGGTTTTACCCTCTTTTTGTTGTTGTAAATAAACTTGATAGGGATTTTGTTTGTGTAGGATTTGTCTTTGGGGATATTCTAGGGTGAAATCATAGGTTCCCATCACCCGGAAAGTGGGTAAATTTTGTAATTTTAATGACTCGACATCAGTAATAACCACTCGATTAATTTTGAGAGGGGGTGGTGACTTTTGCCTAAACTGCTGTGTTATTTGTTCTTGGGATAAATTAATCTGAAGCGCGATCGCCTTTTCTACTAAAGCTTTATCCGTTACGAAAACAAGATTACACGCGGTTATAAAAAATATCAAAAAAAACAGAAAAGTCAACCGAATTGGTAGAAACATAGTAGCTCAAAGGAAAAAAAAACTCAACCACTAGCCATAGGTACAAATTTATGGTATAATAAATTTTATCATTGAGGCTGCATAAAGGTGTCAAAAATGTCAAATCAAACCCTTGGCCTGGATAACCAACTTTATGATTATCTTTTATCGGTGTCCCTACGGGAGCCAGAAATTCTCAAGAAACTTCGAGAGGAGACGGCAAAACACCCTCATGCTATCATGCAAATTTCCCCAGAACAAGGTCAGTTTATGGCCTTACTGGTAACATTAATGGGAGCATCAAAAACCCTAGAAATCGGTGTTTTTACGGGTTATAGTACCCTTTCGATCGCGTTAGCACTTCCCCATGATGGTACGATAATCGCGTGTGATGTGAGTGAAGAATATACCACGATCGCGCATCGTTATTGGGAAAGTGCGGGAGTCTCAGATAAAATCACGTTAAAATTAGCCCCCGCGTTACAAACCTTAGATGAATTATTAGCAACGGGACAAGGGGAAACCTTTGATTTTATCTTCATTGATGCCGATAAAGAGAATTATCAGGTCTATTATGAACGATCATTACAATTATTAAGAACAGGAGGATTAATCGCGATCGATAATGTATTATGGTCAGGAAAAGTCGCGAACCCAGAAGAAAAAGATCCCAATACTGAAGCGATTAGAGCCTTTAATGAAAAATTACGTCATGATCCCCGTATTCGTTTAAGTTTAGTTCCGATTGGGGATGGACTTACTCTCGCGTTAAAACGACGTTGGGCAAAATTCATCGAATAATGGGAATGGATAATAGGCAAGAGGTAATCTGACAAAAGATCCGCGATCGTGTCCTGAAAGCATTGCATTTTCCTAAATTGCGAGTAGGAATAAGAGGCTCTAGGGATATCTAACACGGAGCCTCTTACTCCCACGACAGTTTTTTTCAGGACTTTGGGAATCCGCGGTTTTTTTTCACCCTATGGGAGTCAGGATTAACTCAATATCTGATATTACTTTTGAGACGCGAGCCATTCTTGCAGATCCGCGATCGTAAATAACGCCTCAAAATCTAACCCAGAAGCCGCGTATAACTCTGCGCCCCCTTGCTGTCTATCCACCAAAGAAATGACACGATTAACCGTATAACCAGCATCCCGTAAACGTTCGACGGCCTTTAATGCAGAAGAGCCCGTTGTCACCACATCTTCCAAAACAACCACATTAGAACCTTCTGGTAATTGCGGCCCTTCAATATAAGCCATAGTACCATGTCCCTTTGTTTCTTTTCTGACAATTAAAGCAGGAATAGGACGATTTTCTAATGCAGAAACCACACTCACCGCGGATACAATAGGATCAGCACCTAAAGTTAAACCCGCGACAGCTTGGGTATTTTCAGGAAGACGAGATAATAATAATCGTCCTGTTGCTAAAGCACCAATGGGGTGAAGTGTCACCAACTTACAATTAATATAATAAGAACTACGTTGGCCAGAAGAAAGGACAAAATCACCTTCTCGATAGGCAAATTCACAAATTAAACTGATCAGTTTTTCACGTACCGTTGTTAAGGGCGCGATGCCCGTCGGGTTCAGCGAAGCTATCGTGAGAGAATCAGATAATCCCGTATCGGGGTGCAATTGAGTCATAATCACAAAATAATTTTCAGATAAAAAGCCAATCACCAGTGTATAGTAGAAACGGAATGAATTTTGAGGCTTAAGATTATGCGTTTACACTGGAAAAGCCTAAGTGGATGTTTGCTAGTCGCATCTACCCTGTTCGGTTCTGCTAAAATTGCCCAAGCTGAACCCTATATTTTTAATCCCGTTTCCGATCAATTTAATGAACAGTTCTTGAAAAGTTCTGGAGACTATTTCCAAGGGACTGAGGTATTTCGGCCTGGGGCTGATATATTAGGGATCGGTTCTCCATCAGGAATTATCGCGTTTCCCGAAAGAGAAATCGCTCGCGATGCCAGTAGATTACACGGTTTTTATCGAGAAATGATGCAACGACAAGTCTCCAGCGATAGCATCATTCGCACCCCCGATATGGTGAATCCCTTTGATACTTCCGTGATGACAATGCCTCCTCGCACTTTGCCTTATCCGGCCTTAGGGCAATAATAGGAAATAGGGAATTGGGGATTGGGGATTAGTAATCGGTAATCGGTAATCGGTAAGAGAAGAAATTCCCATATATTTTTAACTAATCTAAAGGATAAAAAGTCATTTTTTGTCCTATCTCCCAATCACCAATCCCCAATCCCCCATCACCGCTCCTCAACCACCAAAGGAATTTTAATAATAAACTCCGTACCATGACCTAATTCAGATAAACACTGTAACTCTCCACCTTGTTTTTCTACGATCAAATGATAAGAAATTGATAACCCTAATCCCCTTTCTTTTCCGCTTGTTAATTCAGTAGTTAATACCGGAGGTTCAAAAATTGTCTGACGCACTTCTTTCGTCATACCTTGACCATTATTTTGAATAGAAATAGCAAGGGTATCCCCTTCCACATCAGTACGAATACGCAGGATAGGTTGTTCATCATCAGAAATCCATTTACTGCCGACAAAGGACTCTTCTAATTCATCAATGGTATAATTTAACAAGTGCATAAATACTTGATTTAACTGGGACGCGTAACAATGGACACGCGGTACATTACCATACTCTTTAATCAAACTAATTCCGGGTCTTCCACCTTTCGCTTGCAAGCGATTTTGTAAAATTAATAAGGTACTTTCTATCCCCGCGTGAATATCTACCACTTTCATTTCAGACTCATCTGTGCGAGAAAATAAACGCAGCGATCGCACCACTTCTCGAATCCGATCAGAACCTAATTTCATTGAATCTAATAACTTAGGTAAATCCTTCCTCAAAAATTCCAAACCCGTTTCTTCTAATTTTTCACTAATCGCCTCAATCGGATGAGGATAATATTGCTTATATAAATCAATTAATTCCAACAAATCATTAATATAATTAGTCGCGTGAGTCAGATTACCAGAAATAAAATTCACAGGATTATTAATTTCGTGGGCAACCCCCGCGACTAATTGACCGAGAGCAGACATTTTTTCCCTCTGAACCAATTGAGTTTGAGTGCTTTTTAACTGTAATAAAGTATGCTCTAATTCCATAGCTTTTTGTCGCAATTTTTCCTCAGATTCCTGTAAAGCTATCATCGCGTTTTTGCGTTCCGTAATATTTTGTATCATCATCATACCCGCAAAAACATCACCATATTCATTTTGTAACGGTAATGTATAACAAAGATAAATTTGTTCTAAATATTCCAACTCCCAAACTCTAGCATCACCCGCCAATGCTTTTTGATAATAGGGAGAAATTTTCTGAGCAATTGCTAAAGGAAAGACATCAAAAAGCGTCTTACCTTCCATGAATTCTTTGGATAATCCAATTTTTTCTAATTCAGTCCCTTCCGCCAAAGTATAACAGAAATTGGGATCAAATAAAATCACAGCACCGTTAGGAAAATTATGGGTTAAAGTCCGATACTTTTCTTCAGAAAGACGTAAAGCTTTTTCCATTTGTTCACGTTCTGTAATATCTAACCCGACAAACACGGCGGCCCTTCCTTGATGATACTTTTGGGCTGCAATTAAATAAGTGCGAGGTTTCCCTTGTACCGTTGTTGTCACTTCTCTGGATGTTGTCCATTCAGAGGATGATAAAAAATCATAAACCAATTCATTAAAATAAGGACTGGTTTCTAAAAAGCCAATTTCTTGATCAATAAACTCTTCTGCTGCTAAATTATAGGCATTAGCTAAATGACGATTTACTCCCAAATAGCGAAAATCAGAATTAACCCAAGAAACAAATCCAGGGACAGCATTTAAAACGGCTTCTAATTGTTCTTTGGCATCAATTAACGCGGCTTGGGCTTTTTTCCGTTGTGAAATATCATGGGCAAAAGCACAATGATATTCAATACCATTAAATTCTAAATAATTGACAGTAAACTCTACGGGAAATATCTCACTATTTTTCCCTTGATGACGGGCTTCAAAAGTTAAGGACCCCTTTTCTTTTACTTTTTCCCAATGTTCTAACCATTCTGCTCTTGTCAGATCAAGATTAATATCAAAAATTGTAAGATTTAATAACTCTTGGCGACTATAATCCAAAGAACGACAAGCCGCATCATTAAGATAATAAAAAGTGCCATCTGCTCTCATCCAGAAAACAGAATCAGCGGCCTTATCAATAGCTAATTGAGTAAGTTGCAAAGCATTTTCTAACTCATTGGGTGTTAATTCTGTTGTACAAATTAAACCACCTATTTCTGTACTACTATCATCATTAAACCAAGGTTGTAGCCGCCATTTTACCGATTTAATAATAGTTTTACTATTGTTTGAAGAGACTATAAATGCACTCTCCACCCATTCACAGCTTTCACATTTTCCGGTTAAACATTCTTGGGCATTTTTCTGCCAAATTTCCGAAAGATTGGGGAAAATTTGATAGAGAAAATGGCCCTTCAGATCCGTATTCTCAAACCCCCATTCTTTTTGCCAACGTCGAGAGGCCGCGAGATAACGCATCTCATCGTCAACCATTGCTACGGCAATGGGCATATATTCGACAAATAAGCGAAATTTCGTGCTATTTTGTTGATTGCCTGTCTCAAGGATAGAGTCAGGGTTGAGAGTTTTCCCAATTCCCGACTCCTCCAGTGCTGGTAAATTTGACTGAACTTGTTTGTGTGGCACTGTTGGAGATTTCCTCCCTTATTATTTATGTTGTAAAGGCATCATGGGTTCTAATTGAGATGTCCTGGTGATGGTAAACAATTTGCTATCCTTGACTCTTCGGGGGGTTATCCCTTCTTTATTGATAACATTTTCGATATCCTATTGTCTAGTGTTGTTTTGATCATTTCCTACATACAGGTGTGATTAAGGGGTATCAGGAGAGGATTTTTTTTGCTTTAATTATGCTCATTTACTTTTTCTTTGGGTTTGAGTATTTTCTCTATTTCTACGATCGCGCTTTGGGCGATCATCTCAGGAGTTTCTCCTTGATTAATAGTTAATCTGACATCAGCTTGTTTATAAAGAGATTCTCGGCTTTGCCAAATTGTCTTTAATTTCTCTAAAGGATCTGGATCTTGTAATAAAGGTCGAGTATTATCTTCCTTTAAACGGTAATAAAGTTCTGCAACAGGAACATCTAACCACAGAATGACTCCATGATGTAAATAACTCCAATTTTTCCGTCGGATGACGATGCCTCCTCCTGTCGCGATGACTAAATTTTTATACGCGGATATTTCTGATAAAACCTGGGTTTCTAATTCACGAAACTCGTCTTCTCCTTCTTTTTCAAAAATATCCGAAATAGATCGACCTGATGCTTTGACAATTAAATCATCGGTATCAAAGAAATAATAACCTAATTTTTTTGCTAATAATTTTCCGATGGTGGTTTTACCACAACCCATCATACCGATCAGATAAAGATTGACTCCTTTTAACAATTTTTTCTCCTTTTTTAATTAGGTAATTAGGTAATTGGGATTGGGGATTGCGGATTGGGGATTGCGGATTGGGGATTGGGGATTGCGGATTG